>NZ_DAMBVN010000014.1:0-119748 GCF_032052965.1 Kosakonia sp. | reverse complement strand
CATTCATCTGCCCGGGCGCACAAAAGCAAAAACCCGCCGAAGCGGGTTTTTACCTGAAAAGTCGAAACTGACCGATAAGCCGGGTTCTGTCGTGGACAGTCATTCATCTAGGCCAGCAATCGCTCACTGGCTCAAGCAGCCTACCCGGGTTCAGTACGGGCCGTACCTTATGAACCCCTATTTGGCCTTGCTCCGGGTGGAGTTTACCGTGCCGCGAACTGTTGCCAGACGCGCGGTGCGCTCTTACCGCACCCTTTCACCCTTACCTGATCCCGCTTGCGCGGGCCATCGGCGGTTTGCTCTCTGTTGCACTGGTCGTAGGCTTGCGCCTCCCAGGCGTTACCTGGCACCCTGCCCTATGGAGCCCGGACTTTCCTCCCCTCCGTTCGTCTCCCCCGAAGGAGGACTGCAACGAAGCGGCGACTGTCTGGTCAGCTTCGGCGCGCAGTATAGAGGGTTTGCGCGCGACTGTCACCCTTCCGTCAACATTCCTACCTGCAAGGTAGCCGCGATATTGCGCGACGCGCGATAAATATTGTCAAACGCTCCGCGAAACGCTTCTTCCAGCGTACCGATGCTGGTGAGCACACTGAACACCGCATCAATACCATATTGATGCACCACACCCACATCACTGGTCAGGCTGCCCGCAATGCCGATAACCGGTTTGTGATACTTTTTTGCCACCTGCGCCACACCGACGGGCACCTTACCGTGAACGCTCTGACTGTCGATACGGCCTTCGCCAGTGACCACCAGCGTGCAATCATGAATATGTTCTTCGAGGTTTAGCGCCTGAGTCACAATTTCAACGCCGCTGCGCAGTTCAGCCCCTAAAAATGCCATCAACGCGGCCCCCATGCCGCCTGCGGCACCGGAACCCGGAACATTTTTCACGTCGACATGCAGACATTTTTTGATCACATCGGCAAAGTGGCCGAGGTTACGATCCAGTTCAACGATCACCGTTTCCGTTGCGCCTTTTTGTGGTCCAAAAATACGCGAGGCACCTTTCTCGCCTGTTAGCGGGTTTGTCACGTCGCACGCGACACGAAGAGTGCAGTGTTGCAGCCGCGGATCCAACCCGGAAATATCAATCGTATTCAGGCTTATCAGGCTGCCGCCGCCGTAGCCGATTTCCGTACCGTTAGCATCGGTCAGCTTAGCGCCCAGCGCCTGAACCATACCCGCACCGCCGTCATTGGTGGCGCTGCCGCCAATCCCAATGATGATATTTGTCGCCCCGTGCTCCAGCGCATGCAAAATAAGCTCCCCGGTGCCGCGCGAAGTGGTAATCAAAGGGTTACGTAATTCAGGCGGAACAAGCGCCAGTCCACTTGCTGCGGCCATTTCAATAAAGGCTGTTTTACCGTCGCCGGACATCCCCCAGCACGCTTCGACATTTTCTCCCAGCGGGCCGACAACGTGCGCCTTGTGAACAGTGCCTTGTGTGGCGGCAATCATGGCTTCAACCGTCCCTTCACCGCCGTCCGCGACCGGAACGGAAACGTACTGAGCATCGGGAAAAATTTCCCGAAATCCTTTTTCTATCGCCTGAGCTACTTCGGTAGCAGAAAGGCTTTCTTTATAAGAGTCTGGGGCGATTACGATTTTCATAATTGTCAGCCTGAAAGTGCCGCGCGACTGGCCACTTCATCCTTCAGGCTCAGGCAACAGGAAGCCCGCCAGCAGCCTGAAAGATGTTAATAAAGAGAAATCAAGGGCGCAGGTCTGCGCCCTTCTTGTTAACGGGAAACTTCGATTTTCGCCAGTTTCTCGTAATAGCACGCAAGTGCGCTGTGGTCGGCATTGCCCAGGCCATCCGCACGCAGTGCTTGCATCATTTCCATCACAGCCGCCGTCAGCGGCAGTTGTGCGCCCACGCCATGAGAGGTATCCAGTGCGTTAGCCAGATCTTTAATATGCAGATCGATACGGAAACCCGGCTTGAAGTTACGATCCATCACCATCGGTGCTTTTGCTTCCAGCACGGTGCTGCCCGCCAGGCCGCCACGAATCGCCTGGAATACCAGATCCGGGTTCACACCCGCTTTGGTCGCCAGCGTCAGTGCTTCAGACATAGCAGCAATGTTCAGCGCAACGATCACCTGGTTCGCCAGCTTGGTTACGTTACCTGCGCCGATATCACCGGTGTGCACCACCGAGCCGGCCATGGCTTTCAGCAGATCGTAATATTTATCGAAAATCGCTTTTTCGCCGCCAACCATCACAGACAGGGTGCCGTCGATAGCTTTCGGTTCGCCGCCGCTGACCGGGGCGTCCAGCATTTCAATGCCTTTGGCTTTCAGTGCTTCGCTGATTTCACGGCTTGCCAGCGGCGCAATAGAGCTCATGTCGATCAGTACAGTGCCCGCCTTTGCGCCCTCAATAATGCCGCCTTCACCCAACGCCACGTCTTTTACATGCGGGGAGTTCGGCAACATGGTGATGATCACATCACACTGTTCGGCTACGTCTTTCGCGCTGGTAGCCGCTTCGGCACCTGCAGCAATCACTTCAGCAACGGCGTCCTGGTTACGGTCCACGACCACCAGTGAGTAACCTGCTTTAATGAGGTTTTTACTCATTGGTTTACCCATGATGCCCAGGCCAATGAAACCAACTTTCATCGTCATAATTGCGTCTCTCTCTGTTTAATGGTGGTTTGGTTATTTTTTAAAGGTGTCGGCCAGTTTCTGCGTAGCCGAACGGAACACGCCCAAATCGCTGCCGACGGCCACCACAGTCGCTCCCCATTCGAGGTAACGACGCGCGTCCGCTTCCACCGGCGCCAGAATGCCGCTCGGTTTGTTGTGCGCTTTGGCGCGGGCAAAAATGTGTTGAATGGTACGCTGGACTTCCGGGTGTGCGGCATTGCCGATATACCCCAGGGTCGCGGCCAGATCGCTTGGACCAACAAACACACCGTCTACCCCATCGGTCGCGAGAATGGCGTCCAGGTTGTCCACGCCCGCCTGGCTTTCGATCTGCACCAGAATGGTGATGTTAGCGTTAGACTGGCGGAAGTAATCTGGTACGGTGCCAAACATATTGGCGCGGTGAGAAACCGAAACGCCGCGAATGCCTTCCGGCGGATACCGCGTTGCTGCTACCGCATTCACAGCTTCTTCTTCTGTTTCGACAAACGGGATCAGAAAGTTGTAAAACCCAATATCCAGCAGGCGTTTGATAATCACCGGATCGTTAGTGGGTACGCGTACTACCGGTGCGCTGACGCTGCCTTTCAACGCCATTAATTGCGGTACAAAAGTGAGCACGTCGTTAGGGGCGTGTTCGCCGTCCAGAAGCAGCCAGTCAAAGCCCGCTAGCCCCAGAACTTCAGTGCTGATATGACTACCCAGCGCAGACCAACAACCAATTTGAATCTGTTGGGCTGCCAGCGCAGCCTTGAATTTGTTTGGGAAGATATCGTTATTCATCTTTTGTACCTTAATGAGTTGTTGCTTATTTCTTCAGTTCCATACGTTTGATGTCGCCAACCACGAACAGGTAGCAAACCATCATCATCAGCGCTGAACAGCCGACGAACACCAGTGCACCGTTGAAAGAATGCAACTCTTTAACCATGTACCCGATGACCAGCGGCGTTACGATAGACGCCACGTTACCGAATACGTTGAATACACCGCCGCACAGTCCGACAATCTCTTTTGGCGCGACGTCGGAGATAACCGGCCACCCCAAAGCGCCAAACCCTTTACCGAAGAATGCGAGCGCCATCAGGGCCACAACCAGCGGGGTGCTATCGGTGTAGTTACAGAGAATGATGCTGGACGCCAGTAACATTCCCACCACGATAGGGAATTTACGCGCAACCGTCAGGGTTGAGCCACGTTTGATGAGATAATCGGAGAACAACCCGCCCAGCACGCCACCCGCAAAGCCGCAAAGCGCCGGAATGGATGCGACAAACCCGACCTTCAAAATCGACATGCCCTTTTCCTGCACCAGATAAATAGGGAACCACGTCAGGAAGAACCAGGTAATGGTATTCAGGAAATATTGCCCGAAGAACACGCCGAGCATCATGCGGTTGCACAGCAACTGCTTGATGTAATCCATTTTCGGACCGGCTTTTTTGCTGTCGTCGGTTTTCTTGTGATCCATATCCACGACTGCGCCATTCTTCTCGATGTACTCCAGCTCTTCGCGGGTCATACGAGGATGGTCGGTCGGATTATGAACAAACTTAACCCAGGCGAAAGTCAGTACAAAACCGATCGCGCCCATAACGGTAAATACATGTTCCCAGCCCCAGGCAAACGTTAGCCAGCCCAATAACGGTGAGAACAGCGCGAGCGAGAAGTATTGTGCAGAGTTAAAAATTGCCGACGCGGTACCACGCTCTTTCGCCGGGAACCATGCCGCCACGATACGGGCGTTCGCCGGGAAGGATGGCGCTTCAGAGAAGCCCAGCATAAAGCGCATGAAAAACATCGACACGCCAGCCCAGGCAATCGGGAAGACGTCGACAAAGCCTTGCAAGAACGTGAACAGCGACCAGAAAAACAAACTGTAGGTATAAACTTTTTTCGAGCCGAAGCGGTCCAGCAACCAGCCACCAGGGATTTGCATCAGCAGATAGGCCCAGCCGAACGCTGAAAAAATGTAGCCCATCGACACAGAATCAAGCTGCAGCTCTTTGGCGACATCCGTTCCGGCAATCGAAAGGGTGGCACGGTCAGCGTAGTTAACTGCGGTTACAATAAATATTATTAACAGAATCAAATAACGTGTGGGGAAGTTCCGTTTAACCTCAACGGTATTTTCAATAGCCATTTTAATTTCCTCGGGCACCGCTAATTTTAGAATATAATTATCGCGAGATTTACTATTTTCTTTTATTTAAACACTCGAAACTTAATATCAGATAATTGGTAATTCGACTTTATAGCCCTCAGTATAATCGGCGTAGTGAGGTCGTACACTGTTGAATTGCTCAATTTTAGTATTTTGCGGGAAGATTATTTTAAGCATATGCACATAAGTCTGGGCGCTAATGCACATATCTTGCATTAACCAGCCCCGACAGCTGGCGAATCGCGGCATTAGGTGATTTAGATCACATTTTAATATTTGAACTCCTGACATTCTTATTTCAGCAAACAAGATACACACTTTTTATTTCTGATGTTAATTCCAGAATAAAGAATTGGTTCCTCTTATTGAGTAATGCATCGTACAGTTAGCTGGAGATTACTTAACAATGTCCGACATTGAAATTAGACAGCAATCGCCTGGGGCGTTTTATATTAAGGTACACGACACTGATAATGTCGCTATCATCGTTAATGACAATGGCTTAAAAGCGGGGACGCGTTTTCCGGACGGTCTCGAGCTGGTTGAGCACATTCCACAGGGCCATAAAGTCGCCCTTGTCGATATTCCGCATCAGGGCGAAATCGTGCGTTATGGTGAAGTCATTGGTTACGCCGTGCGCGATATCCCACGCGGTAGCTGGATTGATGAATCGATGGTCGAGCTGCCAAAAGCACCGCCGTTGAATACCTTGCCGCTGGCCACCAAAGTACCTGAGCCGCTGCCGCCGCTGGAAGGTTACACCTTCGAAGGTTACCGCAATGCAGACGGCAGTGTCGGTACCAAAAATCTGCTCGGCATTACCACCAGCGTCCATTGCGTTGCCGGCGTAGTGGATTACGTCGTGAAGATCATCGAACGCGACCTGCTGCCAAAATACCCTAACGTTGATGGCGTAGTCGGCCTGAACCACCTCTACGGCTGCGGCGTGGCGATCAACGCGCCGGCAGCGGTGATCCCGATCCGCACCATTCACAATATTTCCCTTAACCCGAACTTCGGCGGCGAAGTGATGGTGATTGGCCTGGGGTGTGAAAAATTACAACCGGAGCGCCTGCTGCAAGGCACGGAAGATGTGCAGGCGATCCCGGTGGACAGCGCCAGCATTGTGCGTCTGCAGGATGAGCACCATGTGGGTTTCCGCTCGATGGTCGATGATATTCTGCAGGTTGCTGAGCGCCATCTGGCGAAGCTCAATCAGCGTAAACGCGAAACCTGCCCGGCCTCTGAACTGGTGGTAGGAATGCAGTGTGGCGGTAGTGACGCCTTTTCCGGCGTCACGGCAAACCCGGCAGTGGGGTATGCCTCTGACCTGATTATTCGCTGCGGCGGCACAGTAATGTTCTCTGAAGTCACGGAAGTTCGCGATGCGATCCACCTGCTGACCCCGCGTGCCATCAACGAAGAAGTGGGCAAACGCCTGCTGGAAGAGATGGCCTGGTACGACAATTACCTGGACATGGGCCAGACCGACCGCAGCGCCAACCCGTCGCCGGGGAACAAAAAAGGCGGCCTGGCAAACGTGGTGGAAAAAGCGCTGGGTTCTATTGCCAAATCCGGTAAGAGCGCCATTTCGGAAGTGCTCTCTCCGGGCCAGCGTCCGACCAAACGCGGTCTGATTTACGCTGCAACGCCGGCGAGCGATTTTGTTTGTGGTACGCAGCAGGTGGCTTCCGGCATTACCGTTCAGGTGTTCACCACCGGTCGCGGTACGCCTTACGGTCTGGTTGCCGTACCGGTTATCAAAATGGCGACCCGTACTGAACTGGCAAACCGTTGGTTTGATCTGATGGATATCAACGCCGGTACCATCGCCACAGGTGAAGAAACGATTGAGGATGTAGGCTGGAAGTTGTTCCACTTTATCCTTGATGTGGCCAGCGGTCGGAAGAAAACCTTCTCCGATCAATGGGGCCTTCACAACCAGCTGGCGGTGTTTAACCCGGCTCCGGTGACCTGATTTTATAAGAAAGCAGTAAACCTCACGTTAAGCATGGCTCCGGCCATGCTTTTTTTTTGCGCATTACTGCTCTTGTTTATCCAGCGCGTACTTATACAGCGCATTTTTCTTCACGCCGTGGATTTCTGCGGCCAGTGCCGCTGCTTTTTTCAACGGCAGCTCCGCTTGTAGCAACGCCAGGGTACGCAACGCATCGGCGGGCAGTTCGTCCTCCTGCGCTTTGTGGCCCTCGACGATCAGCACCATTTCGCCTTTACGGCGGTTTTCGTCTTCTTTGACCCAGGCCAGCAGTTCGCCAACCGGCAAACCCTGAATGGTTTCCCAGGTTTTGGTCAGTTCTCGCGCCAGCACCACATACCGGGATTCGCCCCAGACGGCGACCATATCTTCCAGACTTTCCAGCAAACGGTGGGTTGATTCATAAAAAATCAGCGTGCGGCTTTCGGTTTCCAGCGCTTTTAGCGTGTCGCGGCGACCTTTAGATTTTGCAGGCAGAAAACCTTCATAGCAGAAACGGTCCGACGGTAAACCGGCGGCACTGAGCGCCGCAATCGCCGCGCAAGGACCGGGCAGCGGCACAACGCGAATTCCGGCCTCGCGGCAGGTACGCACCAGATGGTAACCAGGATCGTTAATCAACGGCGTGCCGGCATCAGAGACAAGCGCAATGTTCTGCCCCTCCCGCAGTTTGGCCACCAGCGTTTCGGCTTTTTGTTGCTCATTGTGATCGTGCAACGCAAACAACCGGGCATTAATGGCAAAGTGCTGGAGCAGTAAACCGGTGTGACGGGTGTCTTCCGCTGCTATTAAATCAACGGCTTGCAACACAGTCAGCGCACGTTGCGTAATATCAGCCAAATTCCCGATAGGAGTGGGTACAATATAGAGCTGACCTTGAGAATTCTCCGCCGATTCGTGTTGTTTCATTGTTTCATCCGTATTGCCGATTTAATATTGAGCATTGCGTAAAAAATATCACTGGATACAGTATGCTACCGTCAAGATATCTACGTTCGAAAGCCACACGCTGCCTGCCTGTGGTGCTGGCCGCCCTGCTGTTTGCTGGCTGCGGCACACAGTCTACCGACCAGAGCAGCACACATATGCAGGGCTCGGCGCAGGCTGACTCCAGTTTTTACCTGCAGCAGATGCAGCAAAGCACAGATGATAGCAAGACCAACTGGCAATTACTCGCCATTCGTGCACTGCTGAAAGAGGGGAAAACCCAGCAGGCAAGCGAGCTGTTCGCGCAACTGCCGCAGGATTTGAACGACAATCAGCGTAAAGAGTACGCACTACTGGCTGCTGAAATGAAACTGGCGCAGCAGGATTTAGCCGGCGCCCAGGCGCTGCTGGGTAAGATCGATCCTGCTGACCTCGAGCAAAACCAGCAAGCACGTTACTGGCAGATTGGCATCACTGCCGCACAAGGCAAACCCTCATTGACACTGCTTCGAGCGCTGGTTGCACAAGAGCCGCTGTTAACGGCAGCAGATCTGAAACAGAAAAATATTGATGCGACCTGGCAAGCGCTGTCCTCCATTACCCAGGACCAGGCGAAAACCTTTGTGATCAATGCTGATGAAGTCACCCTGCAGGGATGGCTCGATTTACAGCGTGTCTGGTTCGACAATCGCAACGATCCGACCATGCTGAAAGCCGGGATCGCCGACTGGCAGACCCGCTACCCGCAGAACCCGGGCGCGAAAATGCTGCCTACGCAGCTGGCAAATTTGCAGAATTTCAAACCGGCCTCAACAAACAAAGTCGCGCTTTTACTGCCGTTAAACGGTCAGGCAGCGGTGTTTGGCCGTGCGATTCAGCAAGGTTTTGAAGCCGCGAAAAATGGCGCATCCCCGGTATCGGGTCCGGCCGTACCGCAACAGGTAGCCCAGGCCGCCAGCACGGTGGTCAGCCCATCGCAAACCAGCGTGAGCGATTTAACAAATCCGTCCGCTCAACAGACTGCCGTCGCGCCGGATGCACAACAGGCACAGGCACCGGATAGCGCAGCGCAAACGGCAGCAGCAACGTCTGATGAAGCCGGGACCGATAACACCGCCCAGCCAGCAGAGGCCAATGTTGCTCAACCTGTCACCGCACCGGCAGTGGCCGCAACGCCTGCCAACCCGTCTGCGGAGCTGAAAGTCTATGACACCAGTTCACAGCCGATGGATCAGATCCTTAACCAGGTGCAGCAGGATGGTGCCAGCATTGTGGTCGGGCCGCTGTTGAAAAACCACGTAGAAGAACTGATGCGCAGCCACACCACGCTGAATGTGCTGGCGCTTAATCAGCCAGAAAACATCGAGAACCGGGCCAACATCTGTTACTTCGCGCTGTCGCCAGAAGATGAAGCACGTGATGCCGCACGTCATATCCATGAACAGGGGCGCCATACGCCGCTACTCCTTATCCCGCGCAGCGCGCTGGGCGATCGTATCAGCAACGCCTTTGCGCAGGAGTGGCAAAAACTGGGCGGCGGTGTAGTGCTGGCGCAAAAATTTGGCTCTACCGCCGAACTGCGCATGGGCATCAACAGCGGCTCAGGTATTGCCATGACCGGCAGTCCGGTTGTTGCCAGTCTGCCGAAACAGCAGGGCGTGACCATTGGTGGTCTGAACATTCCGGCGGCCCCGAGCGATGCGCAAATCACCAGCGGCGGCAATGTTGACGCAGCCTATATTGTGGCCACGCAGGATGAAATTGCGCTGATCAAACCGATGATCACCATGCGCACCGGCAGCCAGAGCGGCGTCATGCTGTATGCCAGCTCGCGCAGCGCTCAGGGCGGTGCTGGCCCGGACTTCCGCCTCGAAATGGAAGGGTTGCAGTTTAACGACATTCCGATGCTGGCGGGCGCTAATCCGTCGCTCATGCAGCAGGCGCTGAAAAGCGTAAATAACGATTACTCGCTGGCGCGGCTGTATGCCATGGGTGCGGATGCCTGGTCACTGGCGAATAACTTTACCCAAATGCGTCAGGTGCCTGGGTTTGAACTCAACGGCAACACGGGCGATTTAACCGCGAATCAGGATTGCGTGATCAACAGGAAGTTGTCATGGCTCAAATACCAGCAGGGGCAAATCGTCCCGGCAAACTAAGCCGCAAACAGACCGGCGATGCGTGGGAAGCCAAAGCGCGTCGCTGGCTAGAGAGCAAAGGACTGCAATTTATCGCCGCCAATGTGCATGAGCGCGGCGGCGAAATCGATTTGATCATGCGTCACCGTCACTGCACCGTCTTTATCGAAGTACGTTATCGCAAGTCGGCCAATTTCGGTGGCGCATTAAGTAGCGTTACCCATGCCAAGCAAGTGAAACTGCTGCACACCGCCCGTTTGTGGCTGGCCCGGCACAATGGGAGTTTTGATACTGTGGATTGCCGGTTTGATGTGGTAGCCTTCACCGGAAATGAGGTTGAGTGGATACAAAACGCGTTTAATGACCACTCATAATTGCTGAATTATAGGGATTACCGTGCTCGAACGAATTAAAGTCTGCTTTACGGAAAGCATTCAAACTCAAATTGCGGCGGCAGAAGCCCTGCCTGATGCAATTTCACGTGCCGCCATGACAATGGTTCACTCCCTGCTGAACGGCAACAAAATCCTCTGTTGTGGTAATGGTACCTCCGCCGCCAACGCACAGCATTTTGCTGCCAGCATGATCAACCGTTTTGAAACAGAACGTCCCAGTTTACCTGCCATTGCACTTAATACCGATAATGTGGTCTTAACCGCGATCGCAAACGATCGTCTGCATGATGAGATTTATGCCAAGCAGGTTCGCGCACTCGGCCATACGGGCGATATTCTGCTCGCCATTTCTACGCGGGGCAACAGTCGCGATATCGTGAAAGCCGTGGAAGCAGCGGTGACGCGTGACATGTCTATTATCGCGCTGACGGGCTATGACGGTGGTGAGCTGGCGGGTCTGCTGGGGCCGCAGGATGTCGAAATTCGTATTCCTTCCCACCGCAGCGCACGCATCCAGGAAATGCACATGCTGACGGTAAATTGCTTATGCGATCTGATTGATAACACGCTTTTTCCTCACCAGGATGATTAAGGAGTACACATGAAGGCATTTACGCCCCTCGCAGTCCTTATTTCCGCGCTGCTGTTACAGGGTTGTGTTGGCGCAGTGGTGGTTGGTTCCGCAGCCGTGGGCACCAAAGCCGCAACAGATCCCCGTACTGTTGGCACTCAGGTCGACGACAGTACACTGGAATTGCGCGTAAACAGCGCGTTGTCGAAAGACGAACAGATCAAGAAAGAAGCGCGTGTGAATGTCACCGCCTATCAGGGTAAAGTCCTGTTAACCGGCCAGGCGCCGACGACCGATCTCTCCTCGCGGGCGAAACAAATTGCCGTTGGCGTAGAAGGCACGGTCGAAGTGTTCAACGAGATCCGTCAGGGCCAGCCGATTGGTCTGGGCACGGCCTCCACAGATACCTGGATAACGACAAAAGTACGTTCCCAGTTGCTGGGCAGCGATCAGGTAAAATCCTCCAACGTGAAAGTCACCACCGAGAACGGCGAAGTGTTCCTGATGGGGCTGGTCACCGAGCGTGAAGGCCGTGCGGCGGCAGATATCGCCAGCCGCGTTAGCGGTGTAAAACACGTCACGACAGCCTTTACGATCCTCAAGTAATAAAAAGCCCGGCGCACTGGCCGGGCTAACACTTTTCTGTTTTATCACCACAACGCCATCGCGCCGGTGATCACTCCACATAACGCCACCAGCAGCGCTGTCAGCCAAAGGGCTTTTGCCGGGAATGACTTACGCAGCATGATCAGTGACGGCAGGCTGACCGCTGGCAGAGTGATTAACAACGCCAGCGCGGGCGCCATGCCCATACCGGCCAGCATCATAGTTTGCACGATGGGAATTTCCGCCGCAGTCGGGATCACGAACAGACAACCCACAATCGCCATCGCAATCACCCACAGTAAGGTGTTATCGATAGCCCCCTCTGCATGTGGGAATAACCAGACGCGCGCAGCCCCCAGCACCAGCACGGCCAGGATATACACCGGAATGGTGCTCCAGAACAGCTGCCACAGTGCCCTACCCCAGCGCGCCATAAAGCTGCCCTGCGGTTCCGGCAAGGTAATATCAATTGCGTCTGCCTGCTGCAGGTTCTCTTTCACCAGCGCCTGCACCAGCATCGCCACACCCGTTACCGTCACCAGCCCCGCCACCAGGCGAATGACGGCAAAATGCCAGCCGAGCACAAAGCCCATAAATACTAGCGTGGCCGGGTTAAGCAGCGGGTTCCCCATCCAGAATGCCAGCGCACCGCCCATTGAAACGCGCTGACGGCGCATTCCTGCAGCCACAGGCGCTGCACAGCAGGAGCACATCATGCCCGGCAACGCGAACAGAGTGCCGAACAGCGTGCCGCTAAAACGTTGCTGCCCCAGCGTTCTGAGTAACCAGTCGCGCGGGATCAACACCTGAATCAATGAACCAAGCAGCACGCCAAGCACGGCGGCTTTCCAGACGGCGTGAAAATAGACCATGGCGTAATCGATCGCCGCTTTTATAGGGCTGGCATCCGCCTGGGCAAGAATGGATTTACCTATGCTGTGTGTTTCGGCAGCCGTGAAGGCTTTGCCATAATAAGGCTGCCATTTCACGTACCAAAGACCAACAATAACAACAAGAAAGAACAGTGCGGGTTTCCACCACTGAAAACGGGGTGCCGCCTGAGATGAAGACTGACCAGTCATAACATTCACCGGGGATAATGGAATTTTAAGCCTGCGAATAGTACGCCTGAAAAATTATTTTGCAAACGCGTCCCTGGCTGCGATCTCACGTAACTGTGCCGACCTGATGATTTGCACCCCCCTTTCATCAGAAGACAGAGACAACGCCAACAATGCGCGGGCAACATCCTGTGCGGCGATTGCACGCCAGTTACCCGGTAGCCAGCGGAAAAGCGGCGCAAGGAAAGATTCATTCAACCGCGGTCTCTGCCGATCGCCCAGCAACATCGACGGACGGGCGATGATTAGCGAAGGCCACTCCTGCGCTATCAGCGCATTTTCCATTTCACCTTTCACCCGACTATAGAAAAAAGGCGATCGCGGACTGGCGCTCAGCGAGCTGACCACCAGCATCTGTTTCGCCCCCAGCCGCAGGCCGGTTATCGCCGTGTCGACCACTAACGTATAGTCGGCATGAATAAACGCCTCTTTACTTCCCGCTTCGCGCTGCGTCGTTCCCAGGCAGCAAAAGACGGTATCCACCGGCTCTGTCACCTGTAGCAACGCATCGGTAAGCTGCGGATCGTGAGGATTGAAGACGCCGGGCGCATTGCTCAGCGGGCGCCGCGTTGGTGCGGCAATGGCAGTGACGCGCGGTTCGGTCATCAGCAGGCGCAGTAAGTGACCGCCTACCAGGCCTGTCGCTCCGGTCAGTAATACACGTCGCATTTCTCCTCCTTTGCAGATGAATCCGTGTTGCATTGTCCGCCTGCTGAACCAGGCTTACTGTTCTGGCGAGTTATTAGTATGGTTAACTCTCCACTCTGAAGCCAAAACAACGGAGGAATTATGAGCAAGAAAATCGCTGTCTTGATCACCGACGAGTTCGAAGATTCAGAATTCACTTCCCCGGCACAGGAGTTCCGTCAGGCCGGACATGAAGTTATCACCATTGAGAAGCAGGCGGGAAAAACCGTGCACGGCAAGCAAGGCGACGCCGATGTGGTCATCGATAAGGCGATTGATGAGGTTCGCCCGGCAGACTTCGACGCCCTGTTGCTGCCCGGAGGACATTCGCCCGATCATCTGCGCGGCGACGATCGTTTTGTCACCTTTACGCGAGATTTTATCAGCAGTGGGAAACCGGTGTTCGCCATCTGCCATGGGCCACAACTGTTGATTAGCGCTGATGCGATACGCGGGCGTAAACTCACTGCGGTCAAACCGATTGTCATCGATGTGAAAAACGCCGGGGGCGAATTCTATGACCAGGAAGTGGTCGTGGATCAAGACCAGTTAGTGACCAGCCGCACCCCCGATGATTTACCGGCATTTAACCGCGAAGCGCTGCGCTTACTGGGTGCCTGATGCCCGAAGCCAGTGAAGTTTTTTGCCAAACCCCAGCGTGTTGTCGGTGAATTTCACCTCGTTAAGCTGAATTTCCCACATGGGGGCTGACAACATGCGGGCGACAGGAAAGCGTCGGTTGTACTGCGCACGCGGTGCCGCGCTTTCCTCTCCTTCGAGACGGCGGATCTCACCGCTAAACTGCACGCCGCGGATCAGCGCAACAGTTTTAGGCTGGCCGTTGACCGTGCCCGCCACCGGTGCATGCAACCCTGTCATCTGGGCATGCCGGGTCTGATCTTCGCTGAGAACGTAAAACGCCACTCTCTGCGGATCATAAATATAAAACGCATTCGCGCACCATAACTCTCCCCGGTTTGCGACACACCATGTCACCACATGCTGCTTCGCCAGCCAGCGATTAATGGCTGCAAGAGTTTCCATTTTTGCTCTTCCTCGTGTTATTTTTCGTCGACATTAACATACTGAACGCTGTCATGACGCCCTGGTTTCTCTATCTTATTCGCACCAACGACAATACGCTTTATACCGGTATTACAACTGATGTTGCCCGCCGCTTTATGCAGCATCAAAGCGGAAAAGGGGCCAAAGCATTACGGGGGAAAGGCGCACTGGAGCTGGTCTTTTCAGCGCCGGTCGGCGAAAGATCGCTGGCGCTGCGGCTGGAATACCGCATTAAACAACTTAACAAGCGCCAGAAAGAGCGCCTCGTTGCCGGAGATGGCTCATTCGAAGCGCTGCGGGAAAGTTTGTTATCGCCTGGGGTTACAGGCGATTGAAGTGATCGGAATACTCCACCAGGCCGCTAACGCCGTTAAAAGCGTCATCAGCCAGACGATGCACCAGAAAAGCATCGGCGCTGTCCGGCCAGCGGCAGCGCAGCGCATACTGCGCGGCTTTTTCAAAACCGAGACGACCATAAAACGCGGGATCCCCCAGCGTCACTACTGCCGCATAGCCAAATTCATTGAGCGAATCCAGCCCTTCGTACACTAACTGGCGGGCAATGCCCTGCCCGCGGTATTGGTCGTCCACGGCCAGCGGCGCAAGCCCGACCCATTGCAGTTCTTCACCTTCGACCGTGACCGGGCTAAAAGCAACGTAGCCGATGACCTGCCCTTCATCATCCGTCGCGACAAATCCCAGGGTAATCAACCCCTCTTCACGCAGATCGTGTACCAGCCGGGCTTCGCCTTCGCCGCCGAAGCTGCGACGGAGTAACGCGTCGATACCCGGCGCATCAATGGGAATTTCAACTCTTATCAGCATGGCTCACCTACAGAAGGTTGTGTCGTTAGAGGCGGTGCTTGCAGACCCGCCTCAACAAATTCCGCCAACTGCAGCAGCATCACCCGCAGGGGCTTTGGCATCTGCTCCAGTTCAATCGCATCCATCAAATTCTTAACGTACAGCCCCAGCTCCGTGTCACCTTCAATAACCAGACGGCGCTGGAAGAAGAGTGTATCGGGATCCTGTTTGCGTGCCGCAATCATCAACAGGTCGCTGGCATCGGCGCTGAAACTCACATCGGCCTCTGCCGACTCGCGCACAATAAGCTGTTCATCCTCAACAGAGGTATACCACGTCAGGCCGATATCACGTACCTGAATACTTAACCAGCGGCCTTCAAGAAACTCAAGCTCTCCGTCCGCCAGAGCCTGTTGGAACTGCCAGCGCAGCACCTGCTCCAGTACCTGGCGCTTAATGGCGAAAGGCGTCAACTTAACCGGCACACTCAGTATCGACGGACCGAAGTGAACAAGATGTGAGCGCAATTTTTCCAACACGAGCTTTACTCCCTGAAATGATAATGGGGGCTATTCTGCCACATTAGCGCCCTTGCATAGCGGCGCAAATCAACAATTACACAATAAACAGGCCGCAATTATTGGCCTCGCCAATGCACATTTAACTGCCTCAAATCAAAAATTGTCGCAGGCAGGTTAACTAAAATCCCAGTTCATTAACAACTTAGCACCCTTAGGGGTTCGACCGGGCCACAGCGGCCCCAGACAGCAGGATACACTATGGAGTTGCTCTGCCCTGCCGGAAATCTTCCGGCGTTGAAGGCGGCCATTGAAAACGGCGCCGATGCTGTGTATATCGGCCTGAAAGATGACACCAACGCCCGTCATTTTGCCGGACTCAATTTTACGGAGAAGAAACTCCAGGAAGCGGTCAATTTTGTCCATCAGCACCGCCGCAAGTTGCATATCGCCATCAATACCTTTGCGCACCCGGACGGTTACCAGCGCTGGGAACGCGCGGTAGACATGGCGGCGCAAATTGGCGCCGACGCGTTGATCCTCGCCGATTTGGCGATGCTGGAATATGCCGCTGCGCGCTATCCGCACATTGAACGTCACGTCTCGGTGCAGGCCTCCGCTACCAACGAAGAAGCGATTCGCTTTTATCATCGCCATTTTGACGTCGCGCGGGTGGTACTGCCACGAGTGTTATCCATTCACCAGGTTAAACAGCTGGCGCGCGTTACACCGGTACCGCTGGAGGTCTTCGCCTTTGGCAGTTTGTGCATTATGGCGGAGGGTCGCTGCTACCTCTCCTCTTACCTGACGGGTGAGTCACCGAATACCGTTGGAGCCTGCTCACCTGCGCGGTTTGTACGCTGGCAGCAAACGCCGCAGGGGCTGGAGTCACGTCTTAATGATGTGTTAATCGACCGCTACCAGGATGGGGAAAACGCCGGTTATCCCACCTTATGTAAAGGGCGTTATCTGGTCGACGGCGAGCGTTACCACGCGCTGGAAGAGCCCACCAGTCTCAATACGCTGGAACTGCTGCCGGAACTGCTGGCAGCCAATATTGCGTCGGTAAAAATTGAAGGTCGTCAGCGTAGCCCGGCCTATGTTAGCCAGGTGGCAAAAGTGTGGCGTCAGGCCATCGATCGCTGTATGGCCTCGCCGCAAAACTTTGTGCCGCAGCCCGCATGGATGGATACGCTGGGCTCAATGTCGGAAGGCACTCAAACCACCCTCGGCGCATACCACCGTAAATGGCAGTAGGAAGAAAATGAAATATTCATTAGGGCCAGTGCTTTACTACTGGGCAAAAGAGACGCTGGAGGATTTTTACCAGCAGGCCGCCGGCAGCGCTGCCGACGTGATTTATCTTGGCGAAACCGTGTGCAGCAAACGCCGTGCGACCAAAGTGGGCGACTGGCTGGATATGGCGAAAACACTGGCTGGCAGCGGCAAACAGGTGGTGCTTTCCACGCTGGCTCTTGTGCAGGCCTCTTCCGAGCTGAATGAGCTTAAGCGCTATGTCGATAACGGCGACTTCCTGTTGGAAGCCAGCGACTTAGGCGTGGTGAACCTGTGTGCGGAACGTAAATTACCGTTCGTCGCAGGCCATGCGCTTAACTGCTATAACGCGGTTACCCTGCGCCTGCTGCAAAAACAGGGCATGGTACGTTGGTGCATGCCGGTGGAGCTTTCCCGCGACTGGCTTGTCAACCTGCTTGAGCAGTGTGAAAGCCTGGGCATTCGCCAGCACTTTGAAGTGGAAGTGTTGAGCTACGGGCACCTGCCGCTGGCCTACTCCGCGCGCTGCTTTACCGCCCGCTCGGAAGACAGACCGAAAGATGAATGTGAAACGTGCTGTATTAAATACCCGAACGGGCGCAGCATGTTGTCGCAGGAAAATCAGCAGGTATTCGTCCTGAACGGTATCCAGACCATGAGCGGTTATGTGTATAACCTTGGTAATGAACTGGCGTCCATGAAAGGGATCGTTGATATGGTGCGTCTGTCGCCGATGGGTAATGACACGTTTGCCATGCTTGATGCCTTTCGCGCAAATGAAACCGGCGCAGCGCCGCTACCGCTGGCAGCAAATAGCGATTGTAATGGCTACTGGCGCAGATTACCTGGCCTTGCGTTGCAGTTGTAAATAAATAGCTCACTTTGTTAACAGCAATATACCGATCCTCATGCAGTATGAAAGTTGCAGCTTTTCTGGCCGGGTGCAGCACTTTGCGCCAGGCTGGAAGAAGACCTTCAATCTGATGACGATGCTGTAGCAAAGTGAGTCTTTTATGTCTGAGAAAGCCATTCCTTTTTCGGTGCTCGATCTGGCACCGATCCCGCAACATTCCAGTGCCCGCGAGGCATTCACCCATTCGCTGGATCTGGCGAAACTTGCCGAAAAGCGCGGTTATCATCGTTACTGGCTGGCAGAACACCACAATATGACCGGCATCGCCAGCGCGGCGACGTCGGTGCTGATTGGTTATCTGGCGGCGAACACACAAACCCTGCACCTGGGTTCTGGCGGCGTGATGCTCCCTAACCACTCACCGCTGGTGATCGCTGAGCAGTTCGGCACGTTGAATACACTCTATCCTGGCCGTATCGATCTTGGGCTTGGCCGTGCGCCAGGCAGCGATCAGCGCACCATGATGGCGTTACGTCGCCATATGAGTGGCGATATTGATAACTTCCCGCGCGACGTGGCGGAACTGGTGAACTGGTTTGACGCGCGCGATCCGAACCCGCCTGTACGCCCCGTACCGGGTTATGGTGAAAAGATCCCGGTGTGGCTGTTAGGCTCAAGCCTGTACAGTGCGCAACTGGCGGCGCAACTCGGCTTGCCCTTTGCTTTCGCCTCGCATTTTGCTCCGGATATGCTGTTCCAGGCGCTGCACCTTTACCGTACGCAATTCAAACCCTCCGAACGGCTGGAAAAACCCTACGCGATGGTGTGCATTAATATTGTTGCCGCCGACAGTAATCGCGATGCGGAGTTTCTGTTTACCTCTATGCAGCAGGCGTTTGTCCGGCTGCGTCGTGGTGAAAGTGCGCAACTGCCGCCACCTATCGAGAATATGGATAAGTTCTGGTCGCCGTCGGAGCAGTATGGCGTGCAGCAGGCATTGAGTATGTCGCTGGTGGGGGACAAAGCGAAAGTGCGCCACGGCCTCGAATCCATCCTGCGTGAAACTGGAGCCGACGAGATCATGGTGAACGGGCAGATTTTTGATCACCAGGCACGGCTCTACTCGTTTGAGTTGGCAATGCAGGTGAAAGAAGAACTATTGGGGTAAACCGTTCTTTGCCCGGCCCGCACGATTTGCGGGCCGGGCAAAGTGTCAGACGTTACTGGTAAACGGGTAACAGGTTAAAGCTGGACAGCAGATGTACGACGGCGTTACCTGCGCCAAAGAGCAGGATCAGGGCAATCATCGCTTTCCCGCCCCAGACGCGAAACGCCGGGCTGCCAAAGCGTTTACGGGAAGCGTTTGCCAGCAGCGCCGGAACAATGGCTGCCCATATGGTCGCTGCCAGGCCCGCATAACCAATGGCGTATAAAAAACCGTTCGGCCAGAGCACTCCACCGATAACCGGCGGGATGAATGTCAGCAGTGCCGTTTTAAAACGCCCGCGCGGCGAATCATCAAAACCAAACAGATCCGCAAGGTAATCAAACAGCCCCAACGTGACGCCCAGGAAGGAACTGGCAACCGCAAAGTTAGAGAAAATGACCAGTAGCAGATCCAGGCTGCGACTGTTCAGCACGCCGCTTAACGCCTGTACCAGCACATCAATGTTGCCGCCTTTCGCTGCGATCTCAATAAATGCAGGGCGCGGAATATTGCCCATCGTCACCAGCAGCCAGACAACATACAACCCCAACGCCAGCAGCGTGCCGTAAACCAGGCAACGGATGATGGTGCGGGGGTCTTTGCCGTAATATTTCATCAGACTAGGGACATTACCGTGGTACCCGAACGATGCCAGACAGAACGGCAGCGTCATTAACAAATAGGGCGTGTAGGACGCATTGCTTTGCGCCACATTGAACAGCGTGGCGGGCTGTACGTGCCCCAGCAGACTGCCGAAAGTGAGAAAAAAGGTGATCACTTTCGCGCCGAGGACAATCGCTGTCATACGGCTCACTGCGTGGGTGGAGAGCCAGACGATAAACGCCACCGCCAGCGCAAAGACAAAGCCTGCCAGACGAGCTGGCACATTCAGCGACATTTCCGCAAAGGTGTGATGCAGAATGGAGCCGCTCGCTGAAATATAGGCATAAGTCAGAATATAGAGAACAAAGGCAATGGAGGCGCCGTTGACCAGGTTCCAGCCTTTGCCGAGCAGATCTTTAGTGATGGTGTCAAAGCTCGCGCCGCTGCGATAGTTCAGGTTCGCCTCAAGGATCATCAGCCCGGAGTGCAACATGCAAAACCAGGTAAAAACCAGTGCCAGCAGCGACCAGAAGAACCACGCGCCGGACATCACCACGGGCAGCGAAAACATGCCTGCGCCAATGATCGTGCCGCCGATAATCACCACCCCGCCGAACAGCGAAGGGGAAGCCTGAGTGGTTGTCAGTGTCGACATCTGAAAAATTCTCCTGTGATGGTCAATGCCGGAAAGTGAAAACGCCACATTGTACCAGTACAGGAGTACATTACAGATAAAAAAAGCCCCAATCATTTCGATCGGGGCTGTATCTATTTCTTTACGCTATGTAACGCGAATTATGCGTCGTTACGGCGACGTGGGGCGCTGTCGTCACGATCGCGGCGCGGGGCACGACGTTCACCGCCGAAACCACGACCTTCCTGACGCTCACCGCTAAAACGGCGGCCTTCACCACCGCGACCGCCTTCACGACGTTCGCCACCGAAACCACCACCACGGCGCTCACCGCCACCGCGACGTTCGCTACGCTCACGCGGCTGTGCATCGCCCAGCAGTTGCATATTCATCGGCTTGTTCAGAATACGCGTACGGGTAAAGTGCTGCAGAACTTCGCCCGGCATGCCTTTCGGCAGTTCGATAGTGGAGTGGGTACCGAACAGTTTGATGTTACCGATGTAACGGCTGCTAATGTCACCTTCGTTCGCGATGGCGCCAACGATATGACGAACTTCAACACCGTCATCACGGCCCACTTCAATACGGTACAGTTCCATTTCGCCAACATCACGACGCTCACGGCGCGGACGGTCTTCACCAGCACGTTCCGGACGGTCGCCACGCGGGCCACGATCGTTACGGTCGCCGCGGCGTTCGAAACGCTCATCACGCTCACGGAACTCGCGACGCGGACGCATCGGCGCATCCGGCGGCAGGATCAGTGGACGTTCGCCCTGAGCCATTTTCAGCAGTGCAGCGGCCAGCGTTTCGATATCCATCTCTTCTTCGGAAGCAGGCTGGATTTTTGCCAGCAGTGCACGGTACTGATCCAGATCGCTGCTTTCCAGCTGCTGCTGAACTTTAGCGGCGAATTTTTCCAGACGGCGTTTGCCCAGCAGTTCTGCGTTCGGCAGTTCCACTTCCGGAATGGTCAGCTTCATCGTACGTTCGATGTTGCGCAGCAGACGACGTTCGCGGTTCTCAACAAACAGCAGTGCGCGGCCGGCGCGACCCGCACGACCGGTACGGCCAATACGGTGAACGTAGGATTCAGAATCCATCGGGATGTCGTAGTTAACGACCAGGCTGATACGTTCAACGTCCAGACCACGTGCAGCAACGTCGGTTGCGATCAGAATATCCAGACGACCATCTTTCAGACGTTCCAGCGTTTGCTCACGCAGCGCCTGGTTCATGTCACCGTTCAGCGCGGCGCTGTTGTAGCCGTTGCGCTCCAGCGCTTCAGCCACTTCCAGCGTTGCGTTTTTGGTACGGACGAAAATGATCGCCGCATCAAAATCTTCCGCTTCCAGGAAACGCACCAGCGCTTCGTTTTTGCGCATGCCGTACACCGTCCAGTAGCTCTGGCTGATGTCCGGGCGTGTGGTCACGCTGGATTGAATGCGCACTTCCTGCGGCTCTTTCATAAAGCGACGGGTGATGCGACGAATGGCTTCCGGCATGGTTGCAGAGAACAGAGCGGTCTGATGACCTTCCGGGATCTGCGCCATAATGGTTTCAACGTCTTCGATAAAGCCCATGCGCAGCATTTCGTCTGCTTCATCCAGCACCAGACCGCTCAGTTTAGAGAGATCCAGCGTGCCGCGTTTCAGGTGATCCAGCAGACGACCCGGCGTACCGACGACGATCTGCGGCCCCTGGCGCAGGGCGCGTAATTGCACGTCATAACGCTGGCCACCGTACAGGGCAACCACGCTTACGCCGCGCATATGTTTAGAGAAATCGGTCATGGCTTCAGCAACCTGAACCGCCAGTTCGCGGGTCGGAGCAAGCACGAGGATCTGCGGCGCACGCAGGTCTGGATCGATGTTGTTAAGCAGTGGCAGGGAAAACGCTGCGGTTTTACCGCTACCAGTCTGGGCCATACCCAGCACGTCACGACCAGAAAGCAGGTGCGGAATGCACTCAGCCTGGATCGGAGATGGTTTTTCGTAACCGAGATCGTTAAGGGCTTCAAGGATAGGAGCCTTCAGGCCCAGATCTGCAAAAGTGGTTTCGAATTCAGCCATGTAGTACAAGTGCCTCTATGTCATTGGCGGCCAGTCTACATAACTCATCGTGAAAAAAATTAGCAATTTTCATTGAAAAGTGTGAACCGGCTCAAAGTAGGTTAATTAACGAACAATAAAGCCCTCACCCGCGAAGATGATGGCAATCAAAAGAGATTACGGGCTGATATGTTCGTCAGCTATTGCTGGTCCGATTCTGCCAGGTCGTCGTGCTCCTGGCCCAAGAGCGCTAATTCCAACAATGCGTAACGGTGCTCAACAAAATTATGGACGTTGTTGGCAACCGCTAGTTTGAACAGTGCCGTGGCGCTGTCCTTATCCCCCAGACTTAGGTAGTACTTACCTAAATAGAAGTTGGTTTCACTGAGATGCTCAGCGAGCGAGGTGTTATCCGTTGCGTCCGCCTTCAGGCGATCCATCAGCGTTGCTTCACTGATGTCACCGAGGTAGAACTCGACAATGTTCCATCCCCACTGTTCCTTATCCGATTTTTCGAAGCGCTGTTTCAGTGCTTCTTTAGCCTGCTTCTCATCGAGCTTCCGCTCAACGATATAAAGCCACAGACTCCGGAAAGGATCATTAGGATCGTCTTGATAAAACGCCAGCAGATCATCTTGCGCTAACTTATTACGGCCGCCGTAATGTAATGCGATACCGCGATTTAAGTGCGCGTAGTTGTAAGTTGGATCAAGCTCAAGTACAGAATCAAACGCTTCATAGGCAGCATCAAAATTGCCTGCCTGCGTTAAATAAATGCCTAAGTAATTGAATACTTCAGGCATATCAGGTCGAATCGCCAGCGCTTGTGAGAAATCATTTCGCGCTAAGGCTCTCAAACCGAGGCTATCATACAATACTCCGCGCTCATATAAAAGCTGTGCGCGTTCATCATCGGTTAAAGCCCGACTGGCAAGAATTTGTTCCATACGTGCCAGAATCACTTCTTGCTGCAAAGTCGGTTGCAATGGCACCGCGAGGACTTCGCTCTTACGCCAGGCAGAGTTGCTGCATCCTGCCAGCGTTAAAGCTGTCGCAACGAAACACCAGCGCAAAAAAGGCTTCATTTCCCACTCCCGAAGACAACAATTGGATGAACGTCCTGTCCCCCGGCTGCAAACATGGCGTCCTGCCTGCTAATAAGCCCTCCGCTAATGCGGAGGGCAAAGGCAACCTGACTTACTCGCCCTGCTCTGCTTGCGGCGCTTCTACCGCTTCTGCAGGCTGAGTTTGCTCAGTTGCTTCTTTAATGCTCAGACGGATACGGCCCTGGCGGTCAACTTCCAGAACTTTAACCGGCACTTCCTGACCCATCTGCAGGTAGTCAGTCACTTTCTCTACACGCTTGTCAGCGATCTGAGAAATGTGTACCAGACCTTCTTTACCGCCACCAATGGCAACAAACGCGCCAAAGTCGACGATACGGGTCACTTTACCGTTGTAGATGCGGCCCACTTCGATCTCAGCCGTGATCTCTTCGATACGACGAATAGCATGTTTCGCTTTATCGCCATCGGTCGCTGCAATTTTCACAGTACCGTCATCTTCGATTTCAATGGTCGTGCCGGTTTCTTCGGTCAGCGCACGGATTACGGAGCCGCCTTTACCGATCACATCTTTGATTTTGTCCGGATTGATCTTAATGGTGTGAATACGCGGTGCGAATTCTGAAATATCACCACGCGGCGCGTTAATCGCCTGCTCCATCACGCCCAGAATATGCAAACGTGCACCTTTCGCCTGGTTCAGCGCAACCTGCATGATCTCTTTGGTGATGCCTTCAATTTTGATATCCATCTGCAGAGCAGAGATACCGTCGCGGGAACCCGCTACTTTGAAGTCCATATCGCCCAGGTGGTCTTCATCACCCAGGATGTCAGACAGCACGACGAAGTTTTCGCCTTCTTTCACCAGGCCCATTGCGATACCCGCAACGGCAGCTTTCACCGGAACACCGGCATCCATCAGCGCCAGAGATGCGCCACACACAGAAGCCATGGAAGAAGAACCATTGGATTCAGTGATTTCAGAAACAACACGTACGGTGTACGGGAATTTATCTGCATCCGGCATGACAGCCAGTACACCGCGTTTTGCCAGGCGGCCGTGACCAATTTCACGACGTTTCGGCGAACCTACCATCCCGGTTTCACCTACGGAGTACGGAGGGAAGTTGTAATGGAACAGGAAGGAGTCAGTACGCTCACCCATCAGTTCGTCGATGATCTGAGCATCACGCGCGGTACCCAGCGTCGCCGTTACCAGCGCCTGAGTTTCACCACGGGTGAACAGAGCAGAACCGTGGGTACGCGGCAGAACGCCGGTACGGACGTCCAGACCACGGATCATGTCTTTTTCACGGCCATCGATACGCGGTTCGCCAGCCAACACGCGACTACGAACGACATTTTTCTCGATAGCGTGCAGGATTTCGCCCAGCTCGTTAGCGTCCAGCGTTTCGTCTTCGGCAACCAACGTCGCGATGGTTTCAGATTTGATAACATCAACCTGAGCATAACGCTCTTGTTTGTCGGTGATGCGGTAAGCATCGCTCAGACGTGATTCAGCCAGTGCAGCAACGCGCGCGTTCAGCGCTTCGTTCACGGCTTCTGGCTGCCAGTCCCAACGCGGTTTACCCGCTTCTTTCACCAGATCGTTGATGTTCTGGATAACAACCTGCTGCTGGTCGTGGCCATATACCACTGCACCTAACATCTGATCTTCGCTCAGCAGTTCTGCTTCAGACTCAACCATCAGCACCGCAGCTTCGGTACCAGCAACCACCAGATCCAGCTTGCTTTCTTTCAGCTCTTCTTGGGTCGGGTTCAGTACGTACTGGTCATTAATATAACCCACACGAGCAGCACCGATCGGGCCGTTGAACGGAATACCGGACAGTGACAGCGCAGCAGACGCACCGATCATTGCAACGATGTCCGGGTTAACCTGTGGGTTAACGGAAACAACGGTCGCAATAACCTGCACTTCGTTAACGAAACCTTCCGGGAACAGCGGACGAACCGGACGGTCAATCAGACGAGCAATCAGGGTTTCGCCTTCGCTCGGACGGCCTTCGCGGCGGAAGAAACCGCCCGGGATTTTACCGGCAGCGTAGGTACGCTCCTGGTAGTTAACGGTCAGTGGGAAAAAGTCCTGACCCGGTTTAGCTTTTTTCTGGCCAACAACGGTCACAAATACAGCGGTGTCATCCATGCTTACCATTACGGCAGCAGTGGCCTGACGCGCCATCATGCCGGTTTCCAGCGTGACGGTATGTTGACCATACTGGAATTTACGAATGATCGGATTCAGCAAAATTCTATCCTTTCTTAATGAAGATCAGCACACCTCAGGCGTGCTGATTATTTAACAGGACCTTCTTGCATCCTCGCGACTAATGACAATCCTGACCCGCCCCATTGCGGATAAAGGCTCTCATTAGCCGCGCGAACCTCTGCAGAGAAGATCATACATGGCAACAATACATTAGTTTACTGCCAATTGCTGCCGCCTGGTTGAAAAAAGGGGCCTTGTAGGCCCCTTCTTGAAACTCGCCAGACTTAGCGACGCAGACCCAGACGCTCGATCAGCGCGGTGTAGCGTGCAACGTCTTTACGTTTCAGGTAGTCGAGCAGTTTACGACGCTGAGAAACCATGCGCAGCAGACCACGACGGCTGTGGTGATCTTTTTTGTGCTCTGCAAAGTGACCCTGCAGGTGGTTAATCTGAGCAGTCAGCAGCGCAACCTGAACTTCGGTAGAACCGCTGTCGTTAGAACCACGACCAAACTCGGAAACGATTTTTGCTTTAGCTTCAACGCTTAGAGACATTTTGAACTCCAGTGATAAAAAAAGGAAAGGGTGCCGATCTCTAATTCAGCGACCCCAGGTTTAACGCCAGACCCAGTTAACCACTAAGCCAGACATTAAGCGGCAATATTCTACTCGTAGTCACGGATTCCCGCAAGCCAGGCCCGTTATACAGCAGGATATTCGACCACAAGACGACGGGGAGCAACACGCCCCTCACCATCAATTTCGCCCATCCCGATAAACGTCTCGTCTTCACCTTCCGTGACGCGAACCAGGCCATCTTTTGGCGCGGCTGAGGCACGCACTGGCTGACCGTTTTTAAAGTACGCCGCCACAACAGAAGGGATATTCACCACCGGGAAATCTGAAGCCGGGCTATCCATCGGCATCAACAGAGGATCCAACAGTTGCGCCGCCGGGATACCTTGTTGTTCAGCCTGCGTTACACGTTCCTGCAGCTGTTCCAGCGTTACCATGCGTTCAACGGGATATTTGCTGACCGCCAGGCGGCGCAAATAGATAACGTGCGCGCCACAGCCCAGTTTTTCGCCCAGATCATCAATGATAGTGCGGATATAGGTGCCCTTCGAACAGTGGATTTCAAGCTCCAGTTCGTTACCTTCATGGCGAATGAACAACAGTTCATAAACGGTAATTGGGCGTGCCTCACGGGGGACATCTATCCCCTGGCGCGCATATTCGTAGAGTTTCTTCCCCTGATATTTCAATGCAGAGTACATCGAAGGCACTTGCTGTGTATCGCCGCGGAAACTCTCCAGTGCCACCGTCAATTGATCGGCGGTGAAGGTCAACGGGCGTTCTTCCACAACCTGCCCATCCGCATCCGATGTATCGGTACGCTGCCCGAGGCGGGCAATGACCCGGTAACGTTTATCAGAATCAAGCAGATACTGGGAGAATTTCGTCGCTTCTCCGAGGCAAATCGGCAGCATGCCGGTAGCCAGCGGATCCAACGCGCCGGTATGCCCAGCGCGGTTGGCATTATAGAGACGTTTTACTTTCTGCAGTACATCATTACTGGACGCACCTTGCTGTTTATCCAACAGCAGTACGCCATGCACATCGCGACCGCGACGACGAGGACGACTCATCAGTCCTCCTTGTTGTCGTCCGGGTTCACACGACGCTCGTCATCGTGTTTCACCACGCTGGTGACGAGATTGGACATACGCATCCCTTCGACCAGCGAATTGTCATAGAAGAAGGTCAGTTCCGGCACAATACGCAGACGCATCGCTTTGCCCAACAGGGTACGAATAAAACCGGATGCATCATGCAACGCTTTGATGCCTGCTTTAATCGAGGCTTCATCTTTATCGTTGAGGAAGGTGACAAACACTTTGGCATACGCCAGATCGCGGGACACCTCAACACCGGAAACCGTGGTCATCATACCCAAACGCGGATCTTTGATCTCGCGCTGCAGGATAATCGCAATCTCTTTTTGCAGTTCCTGAGCGACGCGCTGAGGGCGACCAAATTCTTTCGCCATAATAATTCTCCAGACTAAAAAGGGGCCGTAGCCCCTTTTGATATTTCTTGCCGGGTGGCGCTGCGCTTCCCCGGCCTACATTGCACTATCGCGTTGATTACTCGATGGTACGCTGGATCTCGATAATTTCGAACACTTCGATCATATCGCCAGTACGTACGTCATTGTAGTTCTTCACGCCGATACCACACTCCATACCGTTACGAACTTCGTTGACGTCATCTTTGAAGCGACGCAGGGATTCCAGCTCGCCTTCATAGATAACCACGTTGTCGCGCAGGACACGGATTGGGTTGTGACGTTTAACCACACCTTCGGTAACCATACAGCCTGCGATCGCGCCAAATTTCGGCGATTTGAAGACGTCGCGAACTTCAGCCAGACCGATGATCTGCTGTTTCAGTTCCGGAGAAAGCATACCGCTCATCGCTGCTTTCACTTCGTCGATCAGGTTATAAATGACCGAGTAGTAACGCAGATCCAGGCTTTCCGCCTCGATAACGCGGCGCGCAGACGCATCAGCACGAACGTTGAAGCCCACCAGAATCGCATTCGAAGCCGCAGCCAGTGTTGCGTCGGTTTCGGTGATACCACCTACGCCAGAGCCCACGATCTTCACTTTGACTTCGTCGGTAGACAATTTCAGCAGAGAGTCGGCAATCGCTTCCACAGAACCCTGAACGTCGGCCTTCATGACGATGTTCACTTCGTGAACTTCGCCTTCGGTCATGTTGGCAAACATGTTTTCCAGTTTGGATTTCTGCTGACGTGCCAGTTTGACTTCGCGGAATTTACCCTGACGATACAGCGCCACTTCACGCGCTTTTTTCTCGTCACGGACGACTGTCGCTTCGTCACCCGCTGCAGGGACACCGGACATACCGAGAATTTCCACCGGAATGGACGGACCCGCTTCGGTCACTTCACGACCCAGTTCATCACGCATCGCACGCACGCGACCGTACTCAAAACCACACAGTACGATATCGCCTTTATGCAGCGTACCTTCACGCACCAGAACCGTTGCTACCGGACCACGACCTTTATCCAGGAAGGATTCGATAACGACGCCACTTGCCATACCTTTACGAACCGCTTTCAGCTCCAGAACTTCCGCCTGCAGCAGAATCGCGTCGAGCAGTTCATCAATGCCGGTACCCGCTTTAGCAGATACGTGGACGAACTGGCTTTCGCCGCCCCACTCTTCCGGAATGATCCCGTACTGAGTCAGTTCATTCTTCACACGGTCCGGATCAGCTTCCGGCTTATCAATTTTGTTTACTGCAACTACCACTGGCACCTGCGCCGCTTTCGCGTGCTGGATAGCCTCAATAGTTTGCGGCATTACGCCGTCGTCTGCAGCAACAACCAATACCACGATATCTGTTGCCTGCGCACCACGGGCACGCATTGCGGTAAACGCGGCGTGGCCTGGGGTATCCAGGAAGGTGATCATCCCGTTGTCAGTTTCAACGTGGTAAGCACCGATATGCTGAGTAATGCCGCCCGCTTCGCCAGAAGCCACTTTCGTAGAACGAATGTAGTCGAGCAGAGAGGTTTTACCGTGGTCAACGTGACCCATAATGGTCACAACCGGTGCACGCGGTTCAGCGGCAGCGCCAGTATCACGGTCGCTCATTACTGCTTCTTCCAGCTCGTTTTCACGACGCAGGATAACTTTGTGGCCCATTTCTTCGGCAACCAGTTGTGCCGTTTCCTGGTCGATCACCTGGTTGATGGTGGCCATTGCGCCCAGTTTCATCATCGCTTTGATGACCTGAGAACCTTTCACCGCCATCTTGTTGGCCAGTTCGCCAACAGTCAGGGTTTCGCCAATCACAACATCACGGTTAACCGCCTGCGCCGGCTTCTGGAAGCCCTGTTGCAGAGTAGAACCTTTACGCTGGCGCCCACCTTTACCGCCACGAACCGCAGCACGCGCTTCTTCACGGTCGGCTTTGCTTTCAGCGTGTTTGTTACCTTTTTTCGGACGCGGCGCTTTTGCGGTGCGGCCACGACCACGACCACCTTCAACTTCGCGGTCATTGTCATCTTCAGCCTGACGCGCGTGCTGGGAAGTGGTTACGTGATAATCACCGACAGTTTCTTCTTCTTCGCCGGCTTTCCAGCCATTTTCATTCTGTTCTGCCATACGACGAGCTTCTTCCGCTACGCGACGTGCGTTTTCTTCCAGTTTACGACGAGCCTCTTCTTCCGCTTTGCGCTTGAGTTCTTGCGCTTCGGATTCACGGCGGGCTTTTTCCGCCTGGGCAGTCCTGGTCATTTCGTCAGATTGTTGATTGCTCACTTTGCTATTTTCCGCAGCCTCACGTTTTGCATTTTCAGCATGTTCGCGTTTAGCTTTTTCTTCGGCTTCACGTTTCACACGGCTTTCGGCGTCACGCTTTGCTTTTTCTTCGGCTTCGCGCTCAGCAAGTTCCTGTGCTTCACGACGGGCCTTCTCTTCCGCTTCGCGCATCGCCTCTTCTTCCGCAGCGAGACGTTCAGCCTCTTGTGGATCGCGTTTTACAAAGGTGCGCTTTTTACGGACTTCGATCTGCACCGATTTACTTTTACCACCGGTGCCCTGAATACTTAATGTGCTGCGCGTTTTACGCTGCAGCGTCAGCTTATCAGGACCTGAGCCATGTTCACGGTTCAGGTGCGCTAATAGCGTCTGCTTTTCTTGCGCTGTTACTGAGTCTTCAGCAGACTTGCGGATCCCTGCATCAGCAAATTGCTGTACCAGGCGGTCCACAGAGGTTTGAATCTCAGCGGCCAGCGTTTTTACGGTTACATCTGTCATGCTGTTCCTTCCTGCTACAGTTTATTACGCTTCGTCACCAAACCAGCAAATATTACGTGCGGCCATGATGAGCTCACCTGCTTTCTCGTCGGTTAACCCTTCGATATCGCTCAGGTCGTCCACGCCTTGTTCGGCGAGGTCTTCAAGCGTACAAACACCACGAGCAGCCAGTTTAAATGCCAGTGCGCGATCCAGCCCTTCCAGGTTAAGTAAGTCTTCAGCGGGTTCTTTATTGCCCAGACTTTCTTCCTGTGCCAGCGCCAGAGTGGTCAGCGCATTTTTCGCACGATCGCGCAGGGCTTCAACGGTATCTTCATCCAGACCGTCAATTTCCAGCAGCTCTTTGATTGGCACATAGGCCAGTTCTTCCAGCGTAGAGAAACCTTCTTCGACCAGAACGGTAGCGAAATCTTCGTCGATGTCCAGGTAACGAGTGAAGGTATCAATCGCCGCATGCGCTTCAGCCTGATGCTTAGACTGCAGGTCTTCAACGGTCATTACGTTGAGTTCCCAGCCGCTCAGTTGAGACGCGAGACGCACGTTCTGCCCATTACGGCCGATCGCTTGCGCCAGGTTGCCCGCTTCTACTGCGATATCCATCGTGTGTTTGTCTTCATCCACCACGATTGAGGCAACGTCAGCCGGTGCCATCGCGTTGATAACAAACTGTGCCGGGTTGTCGTCCCACAGCACGATATCAATGCGTTCACCGCCAAGTTCCGTTGAAACCGCCTGAACACGCGCGCCACGCATACCAACGCAAGCACCGACCGGATCGATACGCTTGTCGTTCGTTTTCACCGCGATTTTAGCGCGTGAACCCGGATCGCGAGCCGCAGCTTTAATTTCAATCACTTCTTCGCCAATTTCCGGCACTTCAATGCGGAACAGCTCGACCAACATTTCCGGTTTGGAACGGGTCACAAACAGCTGCGCACCCCGGGCTTCCGGACGCACTGCGTACAGTACACCACGGATGCGATCGCCTGGGCGGAAGTTTTCACGCGGGAGCATATCTTCACGCAGGATCACAGCTTCCGCATTGTTGCCAAGATCAAGCGTGATATTGTCGCGGTTCACTTTTTTCACAACGCCGGTGATGATTTCGCCTTCATGCTCGCGGAATTGGTCTACCACCATGGCGCGTTCAGCTTCACGTACTTTCTGTACGATAACTTGCTTCGCAGTTTGCGTAGTGATGCGGTCGAAGGTGACGGATTCGATCTGATCTTCGACGTAATCGTCAACGTTCAGGCTCTCATCTTCGTAACGTGCCGCTTCCAGAGTGATTTCACGCGTCGGCTGCGTTACTTCTTCAACAACGAGCCAGCGACGGAATGTATCGAAATCACCGCTTTTACGATCGATACTTACACGCACATCGATCTCTTGTTCATATTTTTTCTTGGTTGCTGTAGCCAGAGCACTTTCCAGCGCTTCAAAGATTTTTTCACGCGGAAGCGATTTTTCGTTAGAAACAGCTTCAACAACAGCCAAAATTTCTTTGTTCATCGGGGGCCTTTCACCTCAATTCAGACTGTTAAAAGTGGGGGACCAGGTTCGCTTTCTGAATATTGCTCAATGCGAACACTTCATCTTTACCTTCGACCGTAACGGTGATCATCTCGCCATCGACATCTTTAATGATGCCCTGCCACTTACGACGATTCTGTACCGCCATACGCAGCACCAGCGAGACTTCTTCGCCCTTAAAACGCGTATAGTGCTCAGCCGTAAACAAAGGACGCTCAAGACCTGGAGAAGAAACTTCCAGGTTGTAAGCTACGGTAATCGGATCTTCAACGTCCAATACCGCACTGACCTGGTGGCTAACATCAGCGCAATCATCAACATTGATGCCATCTTCACTATCAATATAGATGCGCAGCGTGGATGTACGCCCACGTACAAACTCAATACCGACCAGTTCATAGCCCAGTGCTTCAACCGGCGCCGTAATCATCTCAGTTAACTTTTGCTCTAATGTGGACAAGTCCACCCCCAAGACATAAAAAAAGGGCCTATAGCCCAGTTATTCCGTAGTCAGATAACAAAAAACCCCGATAAATCGGGGCTTTAAATAACTGAACCCTATAACCGCAAATGCGGTCTGGAGAACCTTCCATGAGTGTTTTTTTCAAATCCAGCTACGAAGGCGTTAAGTCCTCATAGTATATTTGAAAAAGAACACTTAGGGAAAGTGGTTGCGGGGGCCGGATTTGAACCGACGACCTTCGGGTTATGAGCCCGACGAGCTACCAGGCTGCTCCACCCCGCGCCTGAAACGTGGCAAATTCTACTCGTTCGAGAGCGAATTTGCAAATAATGCTGGGATTTGGTACCGAAGACGGGACGTAAAATCGGCTTGCAGTATATTGAAAAACATAACTATCTGTCAACCTCACAGCGTTAGCATCCCGTGCGCCTGGAAGTATGCATAGAGTCCCCCAAAATTTTAACGTGGTCAGTCGAGGTATCACGGCAATATTACGATGAAAATTGCACTCTTCTCTTCCGGTCATCATCAAAAGATGATTAAATGAAAACTCATTTATTTTGCATAACCATTCATTAAGAAACTCAAATGAATGGCACAAACGTGGTGGCGTGGCTGTAAAGTCTTTCTCCATAGGTCTATCAAGCAGGGATTTTTTTATGACGACGATTCTCAAGCATCTTCCCGCAGGTCAACGTATTGGCATCGCTTTCTCTGGCGGTCTGGATACCAGCGCGGCGCTGTTGTGGATGCGCCAAAAAGGCGCGGTTCCTTATGCCTATACGGCAAATCTGGGCCAACCGGATGAGGATGACTATGAAGCGATTCCCCGTCGCGCGAAAGAATACGGTGCGGAAAATGCCCGGCTGATCGACTGCCGGAAACAGCTCGTTGCTGAAGGTATTGCGGCGATTCAGTGCGGCGCATTCCACAATACTACTGGCGGCCTGACCTATTTCAATACCACGCCGCTCGGCCGTGCCGTAACCGGTACGATGCTGGTTGCTGCGATGAAAGAAGACGGCGTAAACATCTGGGGTGATGGAAGCACCTATAAAGGTAATGATATTGAGCGCTTCTATCGTTACGGTCTGCTGACCAACGCCGAACTGAAAATCTATAAGCCGTGGCTGGATACCGATTTTATTGATGAGCTGGGCGGCCGTCAGGAAATGTCCGAATTCATGACCGCTTCCGGTTTTGACTACAAAATGTCGGCAGAAAAAGCCTACTCAACTGACTCCAATATGTTGGGCGCAACACACGAAGCGAAGGATCTTGAGTTCCTTAATTCGAGTGTGAAAATCGTCAACCCGATTATGGGTGTTAAGTTCTGGGATGAGAACATCAAAATTTCGGCTGAAGAAGTGACAGTGCGTTTTGAACGTGGTCACCCGGTGGCGCTGAACGGTAAAACATTTACTGATGATGTAGAGTTGATGCTGGAAGCCAACCGCATTGGTGGCCGTCACGGCCTGGGTATGAGCGACCAAATAGAAAACCGTATCATTGAAGCAAAAAGCCGCGGCATTTACGAAGCACCGGGCATGGCGCTGCTGCATATCGCTTACGAACGCCTTTTGACCGGTATTCATAACGAAGATACCATCGAGCAGTACCATGCGCATGGTCGCCAGCTGGGTCGGTTGTTGTATCAGGGCCGCTGGTTTGATCCGCAGGCGCTGATGCTGCGTGATGCGTTGCAACGTTGGGTTGCAAGCTCCATTACCGGTGAAGTCACACTGGAACTGCGTCGCGGTAACGATTACTCCATCCTGAATACCGTGTCTGACAACCTGACCTATAAAGCAGAGCGCCTGACCATGGAAAAAGGAGAGTCCGTCTTCTCCCCGGACGATCGTATTGGCCAGTTAACAATGCGGAACCTGGATATTACCGATACGCGTGAGAAACTGTTTAACTACGTACAGACAGGTTTGATCTCTACCACCTCCGGCAATGGCCTGCCGCAGGTAGAAAACCTGGAACACAATGATAAAAAGTAATCGCGAATGTGAATAGAAAAAGGCGCCGAAAGGCGCCTTTTTGTTGCCAGTTAAGTAGCACGCCCATGGGCGCGGTAAGCAACAGGTATGGCGAGTTTAAAGTGAAAACTGACAGAACAGGCAGGGCTTATTTTTAGGGGGGCAGGTTCGCAAGGGTCTCAATCATGCCACTTATGATAAACGCGTTTATTTGTTTCTGACAGTCAAATACACCCAGTGAATTTCAGCGCCCGGATTACAGACGAAAAAAAAGACATCTTTCGATGTCTTTTTTCCGGAATATTGGTACCGAGGACGGGACTTGAACCCGTAAGCCCAATCGGGCACTACCACCTCAAGGTAGCGTGTCTACCAATTCCACCACCTCGGCACGACTTACTGATTAGCGCGGGATATCGCTGCTCGGCTGCGCCGGCGCTGCTGGCTGAGTTTGCTCGGTTTTAGCCGGAGCACTCAAATTTTCCCACTCGCTTCCTTTATTGGTTTTATTGCTGTTGATATTACCCAACACCAGGCTAATGATAAAAAACAGAGTTGCCAGTACTGCGGTCATGCGGGTCATGAAGTTACCAGAACCACTTGAACCGAACAGTGTACCGGACGCGCCAGCGCCAAAAGAGGCTCCCATGTCAGCGCCTTTACCTTGCTGCAGCATAATCAGACCCACCAGAGCCAGCGCTACAATAAGGAAAATAACTAAAAGAGCTTCGTACATAATCAACCTGTTCCTTGCGGGGTTGCCGCAGCCAATGCTTCAAACCAATAAACGCGGGACTTTTCTTGCTTTCCCACTGAAGCGGGTGTGAATACTAACTAAAGCGAATGACCTTCGCAAGGGCAATTTCAGCGCATTTTATCAAGTGCGGAAAAAAACAGCAAAACTGCGATATCTGTCCACAAAAAAGGTATCAATAGCCGCCTTTTTAAGCACTTAACATGCACTTATACCGCTTTTACCGCATCTGCAATGCGATTCGCCAGCGCCGTGACCTGTGCTTCATCCTCGCCTTCCACCATTACGCGGATCAGCGGCTCAGTACCCGACTTACGCAGCAGTACGCGGCCACGGTTGCCCAGTGTCGACTCCACTTCCGCCGTTACCGCTTTAACCGTTTCGTCTTCGAGCGGATCGCCATTGCCAGCCGTAAAGCGCACATTCACCAGCACCTGCGGGAACATTTTCATACCACTGCACAGATCGTGCAGATTCATATGATTGCGCACCATCGCTGCCACAACTTGCAATGCCGCCACGATCCCATCCCCGGTGGTAGTTTTATCAAGCAGGATCACATGCCCGGAGTTTTCCGCACCAATGCGCCAGCCTTTTTCCTGCATTTTTTCCAGCACATAGCGATCGCCCACTTTCGCGCGGGCAAAAGGAATACCCAGTTGCTTGAGGGCCACTTCTAATCCCATGTTGCTCATCAGCGTGCCCACCGCGCCACCGCGCAGTTGCCCCTGGCGTAGCCCCTCACGCGCAATGATATACATGATCTGATCGCCATCGACTTTATTGCCCTGGTGGTCAACCATAATGACCCGATCGCCGTCACCATCAAATGCAATGCCCAGGTCGGCCTTTTCAGCCAGCACTCGCTGCTGCAGCGCGGCAACATCCGTGGCACCACATTTTTCATTAATGTTGACCCCGTCAGGATCACAACCCATCGCGATGACTTTCGCCCCCAGCTCGCGGAAAACACTAGGCGCAATGTGATAAGTTGCGCCATTAGCGCAATCAACAACAATTTTCAGTGCATTAAGGCTCAGTTCATTAGGGAACGTCGCCTTACAGAACTCGATATAACGGCCTGCGGCGTCAACAATGCGGCTGGCTTTCCCCAATTCAGCAGAATCGACGCATGTCAGCTCTTTTTCCATTTCAGCTTCAATGGCCTCTTCTACGGCATCCGGCAATTTCGTGCCATCAATCGAAAAGAATTTAATGCCATTATCATAGAAAGGGTTATGCGAGGCAGAAATGACAATACCCGCTTCCGCACGGAAAGTGCGCGTCAGGTAAGCAACCGCCGGTGTCGGCATTGGACCAGTGAACGATGCGGAAAGACCGGCAGCGGCGAGGCCCGCTTCGAGCGCTGATTCCAGCATATAGCCAGAGATTCGCGTATCTTTACCAATAATAATTTTACGCGAACCGTGACGGGCGAGAACCTTACCCGCAGCCCAGCCCAGTTTCAAAACAAAATCAGGGGTGATAGGTGCGTCGCCAACACGGCCACGAATGCCATCGGTGCCAAAATATTTACGATTACTCATAACGCTTATTTTCCTTCGCTGACAGCGTGGCTTCCACCACCCGCATAGCCTCTACTGTTTCTTTCACATCGTGAACACGAATAATCTGCGCACCCTGCATGGCGGCAATCACCGCACAGGCCAGACTGCCGCTTAACCGTTCGGAAGGACCGACATTTAATAGCTGACCGACCATAGACTTGCGGGACATTCCCACCAGCAACGGCAGCCCAAAGTGATGAAATTCAGCCAACCGGGCAAGCAGCGCATAATTGTGGGAGAGATTTTTACCGAAACCGAATCCCGGGTCGAGTAACAATTTATCTTTTGCGATGCCTGCCTCCTCACACCGCGCGATATGCTGCGCAAAAAAGCGATTCACATCAGCAAACACATCATCATATTTTGGTGCTTCCTGCATGGTTTTCGGCTGACCTTGCATATGCATCAGGCAGACGGGCAGGCCCGTTTCTGCTGCGGCTTCCAGTGCCCCCGGCTCGGTAAGCGAGCGAATATCATTGATAATATGCGCCCCAACGCGCGCCGACTCGCGAATGACTTCCGGTTTTGACGTATCGACTGAAATCCACACTTCAAAGCGCTGGGCAATGGCTTCGACCACCGGAATAACTCGCTGCAGTTCTTCTTCGACGCTCACATCCGCTGCACCTGGCCGCGTTGACTCGCCGCCGATATCCACAATTGTCGCACCAGCATTGATCATCAGATTGGCATGTTTGACGGCTTCAATCAGTGTATTGTGCGTGCCGCCGTCAGAGAACGAATCTGGCGTGACATTGAGGATCCCCATCACATGAGGATGAGAGAGATCGAGCATTGAGCCCTGAGCATGAAGTTTCATGACTAAAATCCCTGAAATTATTGCAGTTAATCGGTAAAGAAAAACCCCGGAGCAAGCCCCGGGGTTTCAAAGAAGAACAGGTTCCACACAGCGGATAACTTATTTGTCGCCCAGCTGTTCTGACATGGTGTTGCCCGGATTCGGCGTACGTGGTTCATCAACCGGACGTGGCGCACGAGGCGTACCATTATTGTCAGAATTGTTCGTACCCGGCTCTTCCCAGCCCGCCGGCGGACGTACATCACGACGTGACATCAGGTCATCAATCTGCGGCGCATCGATGGTTTCATACTTCATCAACGCATCTTTCATGGCGTGAAGGATGTCCATATTCTCATTCAGGAGCTGACGCGCACGATTGTAGTTACGCTCAATCAATGCTTTCACTTCCTGATCGATGATACGTGCCGTTTCATCCGACATATGTTTCGCTTTTGCCACGGAACGGCCAAGGAATACTTCGCCTTCTTCTTCCGCATACAGCAACGGGCCCAGCTTGTCGGAGAAGCCCCACTGAGTGACCATGTTTCTCGCCAGGTTGGTCGCGACTTTAATGTCGTTCGACGCACCAGTAGAGACATGCTCGACGCCGTAAATAATCTCTTCAGCCAGGCGACCACCGTACAGGGTTGAAATCTGACTTTCCAGTTTCTGACGGCTGGCGCTAATAGCATCGCCTTCTGGCAAGAAGAACGTCACACCCAACGCACGTCCACGAGGAATGATCGTCACTTTATGCACTGGATCGTGTTCCGGAACCAGACGGCCAATGATCGCGTGGCCTGCTTCATGGTATGCCGTGGATTCTTTTTGCGCTTCTGTCATCACCATAGAGCGGCGTTCCGCGCCCATCATGATTTTGTCTTTCGCTTTTTCGAATTCCACCATAGAAACAACGCGTTTGTTACCGCGCGCGGCGAAAAGCGCTGCTTCGTTCACCAGGTTAGCCAAATCGGCACCTGAGAAGCCTGGCGTACCACGCGCAATGATCGCCGCATCAATGTCCGGAGACAGCGGTACGCGACGCATATGCACTTTCAGTATTTGCTCGCGACCACGCACATCCGGCAGACCGACCACAACCTGACGGTCAAAACGACCAGGACGCAGCAACGCAGGGTCAAGCACGTCAGGGCGGTTAGTCGCGGCGATAACGATGATACCTTCGTTACCTTCGAACCCGTCCATCTCAACCAGCATCTGGTTCAGGGTCTGTTCACGTTCATCATGACCACCGCCGAGACCGGCGCCACGTTGACGGCCAACGGCATCGATTTCATCGATAAAGATAATGCACGGTGCAGCTTTCTTGGCCTGCTCGAACATGTCGCGCACACGAGATGCACCCACACCTACGAACATTTCCACGAAGTCAGAACCAGAAATAGTAAAGAACGGTACTTTTGCTTCACCCGCGATAGCTTTCGCCAGCAGCGTTTTACCGGTACCCGGAGGCCCGACCATCAGGACGCCTTTCGGGATTTTACCGCCCAGTTTCTGGAAACGGCTCGGCTCACGCAAATATTCGACCAGTTCGCCAACTTCTTCTTTTGCTTCGTCACAGCCAGCAACATCGGCGAAGGTGGTTTTGATCTGATCTTCCGTAAGCATGCGCGCCTTGCTCTTGCCGAACGACATGGCACCTTTGCCACCGCCGCCCTGCATCTGGCGCATAAAGAAAATCCAGACCCCAATCAACAGCAGCATCGGGAACCAGGAAATGAAGATGTTAGCCAGCAGGCTCGGCTCTTCAGGGGGTTCGCCTACAACCTTGACGCTTTTCGTCAGCAGGTTGTCGAGCAGTTTCGGATCGTTGACCGGGATGTAAGTCGTGTAACGGTTACTATCTTTCTTGGTAACGTTGATCTCACGTCCGTTGATACGCGCTTCGCGAACCTGGTCCTGGTTGACCTCTTGCAGGAAGGTAGAGTAATCCACCTTACGGCCATTAGACTCGCTGGGCCCAAAGCTCTGGAATACTGACATCAGCACGACGGCAATGACCAGCCAGAGTATTAGGTTTTTCGCCATGTCACTCAAGGGATTAACCTCATATTACAACTGTGTTAAAAACAGCGTCAGGATACAACATATCCCATCTCATTCAAACCAAAGGCCGAAGTCAACGGGGTATCATTTTCGCCCGGTCGCTACAATATACACTTCGCGAGAACGTGCACGCGAAGAGTCCGGTTTACGAACTTTCACCTTCGTAAACAGGGAGCGAATTTCCGTCAGGTACTCATCGAAACCTTCGCCCTGGAACACCTTCACTAAAAAACTACCGCCAGGCGCCAATACATCACGGCACATATCCAGCGCCAGCTCTACCAGATACATAGAGCGAGGGATATCTACCGCTGGCGTTCCACTCATGTTTGGCGCCATATCTGACATGACAACTTGCACTTTACTGTCGCCGACGCGTTCCAGTAATGCTTTCAGGACTAATTCATCACGAAAATCGCCCTGAAGGAAGTCAACGCCGACGATTGGATCCATCGGCAAAAGGTCGCAAGCGATAATACGACCATTGCCACCGATTTGCGTGACCGCATATTGCGACCACCCACCGGGTGCGGCACCCAGGTCAACAACCGTCATCCCTGGTTTAAAAAGTTTGTCACTTTGCTGTATTTCATCAAGTTTAAACCAGGCACGGGAACGTAACCCTTTTTTCTGCGCTTGTTGAACATATTTATCGCTAAAGTGTTCCTGGAGCCAGCGGCTTGAGCTGGCAGAACGCTTTTTACCTGTCATTTAACTTTCCATCCGGGTTCATCGTAGACATCGATAAATTTCGACGCGCAATTTGGCGATACAGAGGAGATGGCGGTAGAATGAACCGTTTTCAATCCCAACGTAAGCAAAATATACGATGAATCTGAGTACTAAACAAAAACAGCACCTGAAAGGTCTGGCACATCCGCTCAAGCCAGTAGTTATGCTTGGCAACAATGGTTTGACCGAAGGGGTACTGGCCGAGATTGAACAAGCGTTAGAACACCATGAACTTATCAAGGTGAAGATCGCCTCTGAAGACAGAGAAACTAAAACCTTGATTGTGGAAGCTATCGTTCGCGAAACCGGCGCCTGTAACGTACAGGTCATCGGGAAAACGCTGGTGCTTTATCGCCCAACCGCAGAGCGTAAAATCTCGCTGCCACGCTAAGAATATCCTGAATTGAACACAAAATCTGTGTAAAACGAGGGGTTTTCCGCCAGCAGACGTGCAAAATGCCACGCTCCTGAAGTTGTTAAAAGGCCGCAATGCGGCCTTTTTCTTTTCTTTACAATGCGTCAACAACTAAGTCCGCAGCGTAATTACAAATACTCTACTTTAATGATTTCGTATTCCACTTCGCCGCCAGGCGTGCGGATCACCACCACATCATCCTGCTCTTTACCGACCAGACCGCGCGCGATGGGTGAATTCACCGAGATGAGGTTCTGTTTAAAATCAGCTTCATCGTCGCCCACAATGCGGTAGGTTTGCTCTTCGTCGTTATCCAGATTCAGCACGGTAACCGTCGAACCAAAAATGACACGTCCGCTCTTCGGCATCTTAGAAATATCGATAACCTGCGCATTAGACAGTTTTGCTTCAATGTCTTTAATCCGGCCTTCGCAAAAGCCTTGTTGCTCGCGCGCCGCGTGATATTCCGCGTTCTCTTTCAGATCGCCATGTTCGCGGGCTTCTGCGATAGCGGCGATAATTTCAGGGCGACGAACGGATTTCAGAAACTCCAGTTCTTCGCGCAGTTTTTCAGCACCACGTAAGGTCATCGGAATAGCTTGCATTTTTTATACCTCTTGAACATTCCTGTAAGGAGCAGTTGCCCCGCCCCGACAGCTCTACCTGCCCGATTACAGGCGCATACCGCCGGGCAGAAGCAAAAGAAAACTGACCCGGAGACAAAGCCCCAGGTCAGCAGCAATTTTTCAATTTGATACGTATTTTACCCGGAAGTTCACTATGGGTCATCGTTTACTTTCGAGGGCGATGCGCCGTAGTATGGCGTCTTGTTTCCAGGTTCTTAGCGCGAGATTATGCGATTTTCCAGCTTTATCATCGGATTGACCACCAGTATAGCCTTGAATGTTCAGGCCGCGAATGTCGACGAATACATTAACCAGCTTCCGGATGGGGCGAACCTGGCATTGATGGTGCAAAAAGTGGGAGCACAAGCGCCAGAAATCGACTATCACGGTCAGCAAATGGCGCTGCCTGCGAGTACCCAGAAAGTGATTACTGCACTGGCGGCACTGCTACAACTTGGGCCAGACTTTCGCTTTACCACAACGCTGGAAAGCAAAGGCTCCGTCGACAATGGCACATTAAAAGGCGACTTAATTGCGCGATTTGGCGGCGATCCGACATTTAAACGTCAGGATCTTCGCAACATGGTCGCAGCATTGAAAAAGTCAGGCGTGCAGAAGATCGACGGCAATGTATTTGTCGATACCTCCATTTTCGCCAGCCATGATAAAGCGCCTGGTTGGCCGTGGAACGATATGACGCAGTGCTTTAGCGCGCCACCTGCTGCGGCGATCGTGGACCGCAACTGCTTCTCAATTTCACTGTACAGCGCGCAGAAACCTGGCGACCTGGCGTACATCCGTGTCGCTTCCTATTATCCGGTCAACATGTTCAGTCAGGTGCGTACCCTCGCCCGGGGATCGTCTGATGCGCAATACTGCGAGCTGGATGTGGTGCCAGGGGACCTCAACCGCTTTACCTTAACGGGTTGCCTGCCCCAACGAGCCGATCCGCTGCCGCTGGCTTTCGCTATCCAGGACGGCGCCAGTTACGCTGGTGCCATTCTTAAAGATGAGCTGAAAGACGCGGGAATAACTTACACCGGCACGCTGCTCCGCCAGACGCAAGAGAACCAGCCAGGCACAGTGATTGCCAGCAAACAATCAGCGCCGTTACACGATCTGCTGAAGATCATGCTGAAAAAGTCAGACAATATGATTGCCGACACCGTCTTTCGCATGATCGGCCATGCGCGATTTGGCGTCCCCGGAACATGGCGCGCCGGCTCAGATGCGGTGCGTCAGATCCTGCGTCAGCAAGCCGGTGTAGATCTCGGCAATACGATCATTGCCGACGGTTCCGGCCTGTCGCGACATAACTTGCTGGCACCAGCAACCATGATGCAGGTGCTGCAATACATCGCACAGCATGATACGGAGCTTAACTTTATCTCAATGTTGCCATTAGCGGGCTATGACGGCTCATTGCAATATCGCGCGGGACTACATCAGGCTGGTGTCGATGGCAAAGTCTCTGCGAAAACGGGTTCGCTGCAGGGCGTGTATAATCTGGCGGGCTTTATTACCACTGCCAGCGGTCAGCGGATGGCGTTTGTACAGTACCTTTCAGGCTATGCTGTGGAGCCAGCAGATCAGCGTAACCGCCGTATCCCGCTGGTACGTTTTGAGAGCCGTCTCTACAAAGACATTTACCAAAACAACTAACAAAAATGCCGGGGAGCAAAAAAGCTGACCCGGCATTTTAGCGGCACACTCCCCGGCTGAGCGGGGAGATAGCGGAATTAACGCTTGTAAATGAACTCGACGCCTTCTTCGTCGTCTTCGTCCCAGTCGTCATCCCACTCTTCGTCGTCTTCCTCTACCGCTTCTTCGAGCTGCTGGCGATGGTAATCATCCCACATAAACTCGACTTTCTCAGGCTGTTTATCTTCTTCCGCCTGTGCGACAGGGTTTTCGATGATAAAGGTCATTACGTCCCAGCACAGGTCTTTAACCCCCTGCTGGCTGGCGGCGGAAATCAGGTAGTATTTCTCTTCCCAACCCAGCGCCTGCGCGATGGCCTGCGCTTTTTCTTCCGCTACGGCTTTATCCATCAGGTCAATTTTGTTGAACACCAGCCAGCGTGGCTTAGCCGCAAGCTTATCGCTGTATTTCTCCAGCTCACCCACGATAATGCGCGCGTTCTCAACGGGATCGGAACCGTCGATTGGATCAATATCGATGAGATGCAGCAGCACACGGCAGCGTTCCAGGTGCTTCAGGAAGCGAATGCCAAGGCCTGCGCCATCCGCTGCGCCTTCAATCAGGCCCGGAATGTCGGCAACCACAAAGCTCTTTTCGTTGTCCATACGCACAACGCCAAGGCTGGGTACCAGCGTCGTAAACGGGTAATCCGCCACTTTCGGTTTTGCAGCAGAAACCGCACGAATAAATGTCGATTTACCGGCGTTCGGCATACCGAGCATACCGACATCTGCCAGCAACATCAGTTCCAGTTGCAGATCGCGCTTATCGCCTGGCGTGCCCATCGTTTTTTGACGCGGAGTACGGTTAACTGAAGATTTGAAACGGGTATTACCCAAACCGTGCCAGCCGCCTTTTGCAACCAGCAGGCGCTGACCATGTTTGGTCATATCCCCCATGGTTTCGCCCGTACCCTGGTCAATGACACGCGTACCGACAGGGACTTTTACCGTGATATCTTTACCACGTTTACCGGTGCAATCACGGCTCTGACCATTCTGGCCGCGTTCAGCGCGGAAAGATTTTTCAAAACGGTAGTCGATCAGGGTATTCAGGTTCTCGTCGGCTTCCAGCCAGACATCACCGCCGTCACCGCCGTCACCGCCATCAGGGCCGCCTTTCGGAATATACTTCTCGCGGCGGAAGCTTACACAACCGTTACCGCCATCACCCGCTACAACCAGGATTGTAGCTTCATCAACAAACTTCATTTTACTCTCCGTAACTCATTCGCCTGAGCGGGGCACAGTGGCGACCACTTCACGACTGCGCCAGCGTCCCAAAAGACGATGGCCAATAGCGGAAAACATCGCGCCCGCAACCACGACAAACGCACCGAGATAACCTACAAGGTTTAACATCGGTCTGGCGAAAACATCGGGCCAGGCCATTGATAACACATCTGAAAATAGCAGGGTAAACAGCGGTGTCAGCGTGATTAACGCACTGACCTGCGCCGCCTGCCAACGCGCCATGGCTTCCGCCAGCGCGCCATAACCGACCAACGTATTCAGCCCGCAAAATATCAGGCATGCCAGTTGCCAGTCACTTAACTGCAATATTACGGCTGGCTTCGCCAGCGGCAGCAATGCAATTGTACATAAAGTGTACAGCAAAAAGAGAATTTGCTGGGACGCCAGTCGCCGCAATAATACTTTTTGCGCCACGCCATAACTGACCCACACGGTGGCAGCGCCTACGCCAAAAATTACGCCCCAGGTGTAATCCGTGAGCCGGGTAAAAATCTCCACCAGACTGGTATTAAAGAACATCACCAGCCCGCTAATCAGCATCAGGGCACCCACGACCTGCGTCGCGCGCATCTTCTCTTTCAAAATAAAGACACTGGCAACCATCATCCCCACTGGTGAAAGCTGCCCAATCACCTGGGAAGCCGTAGGGCTGACATATTGCAAGGAAGAGCTGAACAGAATGAAATTCCCGAACAGCCCCCCTGTCGCAATAGCAAGCAGAATTAGCCAGCGTGGCTTGCGAAAAATACGCACAGGCGGAAGCTTTCTTTTCCAGACAAGGATCAGACCGAGGCCGATACTTGCCATTAAAAAGCGATAAAATACCACCGTCGGCGGCTCCATCACTTCCAGCACCTGCTTCATCGCAATGGGTAGCGCACCCCAGCACATCGCGGTAGTGAGCGCCAGGAGGATACCGATGCCAGCCTGCTGTTTCATGCCCGTATTCCCTGCCAGAATTTTTCCGGACTTCTAATGTAAAAAGCCCCGCAACGTGTTGCGGGGCTTTCTTCCGTTACCGGGACTCGAAAAACTTATTCAGCAACGATGCTGATGAATTTACGGTTTTTCGGGCCTTTAACTTCGAACTTAACTTTACCGTCAGTCAAAGCGAACAGAGTATGATCTTTGCCGCAACCAACGTTAGAGCCGGCGTGGAACTTGGTGCCACGCTGACGAACGATGATGCTACCTGCCAGAACTGCTTCGCCGCCAAAGCGTTTTACGCCCAGACGTTTAGCTTCTGAATCGCGACCGTTACGAGTTGAGCCGCCAGCCTTTTTATGTGCCATTTAAATCTCTCCTCAGGTCTTAGGCGCTGATGCCAGTGATTTTCACATCAGTGAACCACTGACGGTGACCCTGCTGCTTACGGTAGTGTTTACGACGACGAAACTTAACGATTTTAACTTTCTCGCCACGACCATGAGCAACAACTTCAGCTTTGATTACGCCGCCATCAACGAAAGGAACGCCGATTTTGACTTCTTCACCGTTTGCGATCATCAGAACTTCTGCGAATTCAACAGATTCGCCAGTTGCGATGTCCAGCTTTTCCAGGCGAACGGTCTGACCTTCGCTTACTCGGTGTTGTTTACCACCACTTTGGAAAACCGCGTACATATAAAACTCCGCTTCCGCGCACTTCTTCTGAATGATTCAGAGCGCGCTAAAAATATTCACAATAGGGCGCGAATATTACGCAAGTCGTGAGCCTTTGACAAGAGCGATCAGCGATCCATGAAGAAAAAAAACACAACATGTAAGGTAACGTTTATCTGGCGCGTTTTTTCAGTACAATCAGCGATACTATTCTAACCCGTAACCCTTCGTTATCCCATTTTGATATGTGGTAAACAGGACTGAAAGCCCGGCTTTTGCGATGAATTTAGAAAAAATCAATGAGTTAACCGCGCAAGACATGGCGGGTGTGAATGCGACGATCCTGAACCAACTCAACTCGGACGTTCAGTTAATCAACCAGTTGGGTTATTACATCGTTAGCGGCGGCGGAAAACGTATCCGCCCCATGATTGCCGTACTGGCGGCTCGCGCCGTAGGTTATGAAGGCAACTCGCATGTCACTATCGCCGCGTTAATCGAATTTATTCATACAGCTACGCTTCTGCATGATGACGTTGTGGATGAGTCAGATATGCGACGCGGCAAGGCGACGGCCAATGCGGCGTTTGGCAATGCTGCAAGCGTTCTGGTTGGCGATTTCATTTACACCCGCGCCTTCCAGATGATGACCAGCCTGGGCTCGCTGAAAGTGCTGGAAGTGATGTCAGAAGCCGTGAACGTTATTGCAGAAGGCGAAGTACTGCAGTTGATGAACGTCAACGATCCGAACATCACCGAAGAAAATTACATGCGCGTGATCTACAGCAAAACAGCACGTCTGTTTGAAGCGGCGGCACAATGCTCGGGTCTTCTTGCTGGATGCAGCGAAGCGCAGGAGAAAGGGTTGCAGGATTATGGCCGTTATCTTGGCACTGCTTTCCAGCTGATTGACGACTTGCTGGACTACAGTGCTGACGGCGAAACGCTTGGGAAAAATACCGGCGATGATCTCAACGAAGGCAAACCAACCCTGCCTCTGCTGCATGCAATGCACCATGGTAGCCCTGAGCAGTCCTTGATGATCCGCAATGCTATTGAACAAGGTAATGGCCGGCACCTTTTGGAGCCAGTTCTGGAAGCTATGGCCGCGTGCGGCTCACTGGAGTGGACACGTCGTCGTGCGGAAGAAGAGGCGGATAAAGCCATTGCAGCTTTACAGGTTCTGCCGGATACCCCCTGGCGCGAAGCACTGATTGGCCTTGCCCATATCGCAGTTCAGCGCGACCGCTAAGCCGCTTTACTTTCCCGCATATTGTTGCGGGAAAGCTCCAATAAGTTCATATAAAAAATCAAAAAACACCCACAACCTTATACTACGCTCCCTGGCGTAATCCTAAAACGCGCCATCACTACATGAACCTTTTAGAGCATATGCACTTGTATGCGTATAGTAAGTGCCATTACGCAACTTAAGTACAGAGCGTTTTATTCTCAGGGAGGTAGTATGGAAACGAAATTTACCGACTGGCACCAGGCCGATATTATTGCCGGCTTGCGCAAGAAAGGCACATCGCTTGCGGCGGAATCACGCAAGAACGGCCTTAGCTCTTCGACGCTTGCCAATGCATTAACCCGCTCATGGCCTAAAGGGGAATGGATCATCGCCCAGGCACTGGACACCGATCCCTGGGTTATCTGGCCCTCGCGCTATCACGATCCAATCACCCATGAATTTATCGATAAAACAAAGCTGATGAGAAAGAAGCGAACCACGAAGTAAGGCGGTAGCGTATCAAGCAGCAATCCCCCTTGCGTCTCTTCGCAAGGGGCTATACGGGCGGGATCAGAGAACGGTGCGAGCCACAAATGACCGGCTACATATCAAAAGCATCATCATCGACCAGACCACGTATAAAGGCTTCAAAATTATCCGCGAGATGCACGATCTGGTAATCAGATTCCTGATCAATATGCACGACGGCGGGCTCATCTTCCGGTGTCCGGCAATGCCGGTAATCAAGAAAGACCATATCGTGCCCTGCGGAGGGACAGTCGCAAATTGCAATACCAATATCCGGGTAACCCCAGTGCTCGATCCAGAAACGGCTGCCGAAGTCACTGCCAAGCGAGTAACGTTTACTGCCGATGCCAAAAATGCCAGTAATGGCAATATGATCCTCCGCCCAACTGGTCGCCTCACAGGTTGGGAAATTCTGTTTGTGAGGGATGCCGCCATTGTGCTGCTTCATTAACCAGACATACGAAGCCGGCAAACGGTATCCAAGCGCGGTTTCAATCGCAGCCAGTTCCTCGTCGCTAAACGGGGCATTAATATAAGCCTCATGCGCGTATTTGCTATCGTTCCAGAATTCGCTGAGGTCAAAACCGCTAAACGGTGCAGTCGTCATTAGCCTGGCATCCTTTCAGTAAGCCCATAAAAAAGGGAGCTTTAGCTCCCTTTTACGCGGGTAAAACTTATTCGCCCTTAACTCGCTCGATATGAGCCCCGAGGGCGCTGAGCTTGTCTTCAATACGTTCGTAACCACGGTCGATGTGATAAATACGATCGACAAAAGTGGTCCCTTCGGCAATACAGCCCGCCAGTACAAGGCTTGCGGAGGCACGCAGATCGGTTGCCATTACCTGAGCACCGGACAGTTTCTCCACACCGTGACAGATAGCAGTATTACTTTCGATTTCGGCATGAGCCCCCATACGGATCAGCTCAGGAATGTGCATGAAACGGTTTTCGAAGATGGTTTCCGTTATCACGCCGGTCCCTTCAGCCACCAGGTTCAGCAGCGTAAACTGCGCCTGCATGTCTGTCGGGAATCCCGGGTGCGGAGCGGTGCGCACGTTAACGGCTTTCGGACGTTTACCATGCATATCCAGGCTGATCCAGTCATCGCCAACTTCAATGTCAGCCCCTGCATCACGCAGTTTTGCCAGCACAGCATCCAGCGTATCTGGCTGTGCATTACGGCAAACAATCTTACCACCAGAGATCGCCGCCGCCACCAGGAAGGTACCGGTTTCGATACGGTCCGGCAGAACGCGGTACACACCGCCGCCCAGACGCGCCACCCCTTCGATGGTTATACGGTCGGTTCCCATACCGGTGATTTTCGCACCAAGGGTATTAAGGAAGTTCGCCGTATCAACAATTTCCGGCTCACGCGCCGCGTTCTCAATAATTGTGGTGCCTTCAGCCAGCGTGGCCGCAGACATAATGGTAACCGTGGCGCCAACGCTCACTTTATCCATTACGATATGCGCGCCTTTCAGGCGGCCATTAACAGAAGCCTTAACGTAACCCTCTTCGAGGGTGATCTCTGCGCCCAATTGTTCCAGGCCGGTGATGTGGAGATCCACCGGACGCGCGCCAATAGCGCAGCCGCCAGGCAGGGAAACCTGACCCTGACCGAAACGCGCCACCAGCGGACCCAGCGCCCAAATCGAGGCACGCATGGTTTTCACCAGTTCATAGGGTGCGCAGAACACATTGACATTGCTCGCATCGATCCACACGGAACCATTGCGCTCCACCTTGGTGCCCAGCTGACTGAGCAGCTTCATGGTGGTGTCGATATCTTTCAGTTTCGGAACGTTACGAATTTCAACCGGCTCTTCCGCCAGCAATGCGGCAAAAAGGATCGGCAGCGCAGCGTTTTTCGCGCCTGAAATTGTCACCTCGCCCTGGAGGCGCGTCGGCCCCTGTACACGAAACTTATCCATTAATCTGATCTCTGTTAAGAATTCACACGCGCTAAGGAGTATCCCCCCAGCGCTCAAAAGCCGTTAAGTTTGCGATCCCGTGCCCACTCCGCAGGAGTGTATGCTTTGATCGACAGGGCATGAATACGATTATCCGCAATGTATTCCATCAATGGGCCATAAATGGTCTGCTGCTTCTTGACCCGACTCATGCCATCAAAAATTTCACCCACAGCAATAACCTGAAAGTGACTGCCATCGCCAGTGACGTGGGCTTCCTCGAGAGGGAGTGCTTTCATGAGCACTGCCTGAATTTCATGATTTTCCATGGGCGTAAATATCATCTGATAGTGAAAACAGTCACACATCTTAGAGGAAAGTGACGCAGGCTTAAACAAGCAAAAAGCCCCATCAATATAAAGGATGGGGCTTTAGGTAGTAACGTATTGAAAAAGTTAACGGGGCAATACATCCAGGGGCAAATTGTAGAGCGCTGCCAGCGTGGCGACATTCTCGCTCACACCATCAAGCTGCACGCTCAGACCCTGCTTTTTACCCAGCGCCACGAGGTGAACCAGTAGCGCGATGCCTGCCGTGTCGACGCGCGATAATCCGTGCAAATCAATGCAGGTCACCCCTTTCATCGCCTGCACGCGCGCATCCCACAGTGGGTTGAGCACATCCTGATCCAGCTCGCCCAGCAACGTCAATCGTGCTCCATCGCGCGACCAGCTCAACTGAGGGGTCATTGCTTTTTCTCGTCCAGAGTAATTTTCTGGCGGGAAATAGATTGCAGTTGCGCTGTCAGGCCATCAATCCCTTTTGTGCGCAGCAGGTCGCTCCACTCATTCTGCTTGGTGGTGATCATACTTACGCCTTCGGCGATCATGTCGTATGCCTGCCAGTTGCCGCTCTGGGTATTTTTACGCCACTGGAAGTCGAGACGTACCGGCGGGCGACCATTAGGATCAATGATAGTGACGCGGATCGGCACGATCGTGGCATCGCCAAGCGGTTGTTCCGGCGCAATCTGGTAAGTCTGACCGTGGTACATTGCCAGTGCCTGGCCGTAAGCCTGCTTCAGGTATTCACGGAAAGCGGCAAAATAGGCTTCACGCTGTGCAGGGGTAGCATCTTTGTAGTAACGCCCCAGGACCAGTGCACCAGCGTATTTCACCTGTACATATGGCAACAATTCCTGATCAACCACATCGCGCAGGTAATCGGGATTGGCGCGAATCTTGGGTTGTTCGCTTTTCAGGCGATCGAATGTTTTCTGCGCTGCTTCTTTCATGGCTGCGTAAGGGTTGCTTTGGTCGGCGGCAACGGCCGCGCCCAGCGGTGCAACTACCAGCAGGGCAACCATTAATAAACGTTTGAACATGCGTCGCTTCTCCTCGTTATTTCGTCTGACCTGCAGACGGTGCGGCTTGAGTATTTGCTTCGCTTTGCGCCGCCGCATCGCCTGAATTCTTATTGTCGCTGCCTTTACTGTTGTAAAGGAATTGTCCTATCAGATCCTCAAGCACCATGGCGGATTTTGTATCCTGAATGGTGCTGCCTTCTTTAAGCATAGAAGTTCCCAGCTCAGGGTCATCAAACCCGACATTTAATGCCAGGTATTGCTCGCCAAGCAGACCAGACGTGCGAATCGCAAGCGAACTGGTATCGGGTATTTGGTTGTAGCGCTCTTCAATATCCAGCGCCACACGCGGCAAATAGGTTTTAGGATCGAGGGTAATATCCGCCACACGGCCAATCACTACCCCGCCGATACGTACTGGCGAATGGGCTTTCAGACCACCAATATTGTCGAACGTGGCGTAGACACGGTAAGTGGGCTCGGTACGCATTGAGGCGACATCTGCCGCTTTCAGGCAGATAAACAGTGCAGCCAGCAGCGCCAGCAACAGAAAAACGCCTACCCAAATTTCACTTTTTTTCGTTTGCATGAACTCAATTCCCAAACATCAATGCGGTGAGCACAAAATCAAGGCCAAGGACGGCCAGCGAGGAGTGCACAACGGTACGTGTTGTCGCACGGCTGATCCCGGCGGACGTCGGGATCGCGTCATAACCGTTAAACAGCGCAATCCAGGTCACGGTGATGGCAAACACCACACTTTTGACCAGACAGTTGACCAGATCCATACGCCAGTCAACGGCGTTTTGCATCGCAGTCCAGAAGAAGCCGGTATCAATGCCTTTCCAGTTAACGCCCACCAGGGAACCGCCCCAAATACCAACGGCCACAAAGATGATCGTCAGCAGCGGCAGCGAGATAACCCCGGCCCAAAAGCGCGGAGAAATCACGCGACGCAGCGGGTCTACCGCCATCATTTCAAGGCTTGAAAGCTGCTCTGTTGCGCGCATCAAACCGATTTCGGCGGTCAACGCCGATCCGGCGCGCCCGGCAAACAGCAGTGCGGCGACAACGGGTCCTAACTCACGCAACAGCGACAGGGCCACCAGCATGCCAAGGCTTGTTTCCGCGCTGTATGTGGTCAACACCAGGTACCCTTGCAGGCCCAGCACCATGCCAATGAACACGCCGGAGACAATAATGATGAGCATCGACAATACGCCGACATTATAGAGTTGGCGTACCAGCAACGGCGCATGCTTGCGGAACTCGGGCTTACCGACCACCGCGTTGAAGAGCATCAAACCGGCGCGCCCGAACGTCGCGATCGTTTTGATCCCGCGATGCCCAAGCGATGCCAGTGCATTTAACAGCATGAGTACTTAACTCCCTGTTTCTAATAAATCGAGCTGATAGTCGCCGGCAGGATAACGGAATGGAACCGGTCCGTCGGCAATACCATCAAGAAACTGACGTACCCGGGGATCGCTATTCTCCTGCAATCCTTGCGCACTGCCATGGGCTACGATCTTTCTGTCCGCCACAATGTAGGCATAATCGGCGATGCTCAGCACTTCCGGTACATCGTGGGAAACAACGATACATGTGACGCCTAATGCGCTATTGAGTTCCGAAATCAGTTTCACCAGCACACCCATGGTGATCGGATCCTGACCGACAAACGGCTCATCGAACATAATCAGGTCCGGCTCCAGCGCAATCGAGCGGGCCAGTGCCGCACGGCGCGCCATGCCGCCGGAAAGCTCAGAAGGCATCAATTTTGCCGCGCCGCGCAGCCCCACCGCTTCCAGCTTCATCATGACGGTGGTGTGCAACAGCGACTCAGATAACTGCGTATGTTCGCGCAAGGGATAAGCAACATTGTCAAACACGTTCATATCGGTAAACAGAGCGCCAGACTGAAACAGCATGCTCATTCTTTTACGCACGGTGAACAGGCGCGAACGGGTCATCTCCGGCACATTTTCGCCATCGAACAGAATTTCGCCGCTATCCGGCGGGATCTGCCCGCCAATAAGGCGCAGCAACGTTGTTTTACCGATCCCCGACGGCCCCATAATGGCGGTGATTTTACCGCGCGGCACCGTGAGTGAAATATTGTCAAAGATGGGGCGGCTGCCACGGGAGAAGCTGACGCCACGAACATCGACCAAATTCGCCACATTCTGGCTCATTGACTTTTCCTTATAAGCCTTACCGGGTGTAAGCATGACGCCGGATAACACTACAAACACAACATTTTTACAGAATATTACCCGCAGAGGTTAGCGAAAGCTGGCATTTGTTTTACTTTTGAGCCGCATAAAGTCAAAATTAGGAATCATTACGCTACGCGGAACACCCGGTATCCTCCGGCATGGCAGCCTGCGAACCGGCGATTATACCTGAAGAAAGGACGTTAGATGCTTTTAGCGACGGCGCTATTGATAATTGGTTTACTCTTGGTGGTCTACAGCGCCGATCGTCTGGTTTTTGCCGCCTCCATCTTCTGCCGGGCACTCGGCATTCCGCCATTAATTATCGGGATGACGGTGGTCAGCATCGGGACGTCCCTGCCAGAAATTATCACCTCTGTCGCCGCATCGCTTCACGGCCAACTGGATTTGGCTATCGGTACCGCTATCGGCTCCAACATCACGAATATTCTGCTGATTCTCGGTGTTGCCGCTCTGCTTCACCCTTTTACCGTGCATTCCGATATTCTGCGCCGTGAATTGCCACTAACCTTAGTTGCCAGCCTGCTGGCGGGCGCCGTGCTGTATGATGGGGAACTCAGCCGCTTCGACGGCATTATTTTACTGATATTAGCTGTGCTATGGCTGGTGTTCATTGTTAAAATCGCCCGCCTGGCCGAACGACAGGGTAACGACAGCCTGACCCGCGAGCAACTCGCCGAATTACCGCGAGAAGGAAGTCTCTCGGTAGCCTGCCTGTGGCTTGGCGTAGCATTAATTATTATGCCGATGGCAACACGCATGGTGGTGGATAACGCCACCGTGGTGGCGAACTATTTTGACATCAGCGAACTCACCATTGGTCTGACGGTCATCGCCATCGGTACCGGGTTGCCGGAGCTGGCAACAGCCATCGCCGGCGCGCGTAAAGGTGAGGATGATATCGCCATTGGCAATATTATCGGCTCAAACATTTTTAACATCGCCATTGTGCTGGGCCTGCCTGCGCTGATTGCGCCGGGCAGTTTCAACCCAATGGCCTTCACGCGTGATTACGGCGTGATGTTGCTGGTCAGCGCCATTTTTGCCCTTATTTGCTGGAAGCGTAAGCAAATCACCCGGGGCGTAGGCGCGCTATTGTTCAGCGGGTTTATCGTATGGCTGGCGCTGCTTTACTGGCTGTCGCCGCTTTTGACTGGATAATCGGATACGCATTATGTCGCAGAGAGATTTGCAGCCGGGTTTTGACTTTCAACAGGCAGGAAAAGAGGTCCTGGAGATTGAACGTGAAGGCCTCGCTGAGCTGGATCAATACATCAATGAGGCGTTCGCACAGGCGTGCGAGAAGATGTTCTATTGCGCAGGTAAAGTGGTCGTCATGGGCATGGGCAAATCCGGCCACATTGGCAGAAAAATGGCCGCCACTTTTGCCAGTACCGGCACGTCTTCTTTCTTCGTGCATCCCGGAGAAGCCGCGCACGGTGATTTGGGCATGGTCAGCCCACAGGATGTGGTTATTGCGCTGTCGAACTCCGGCGAATCGAATGAGATCCTTGCGCTGATCCCGGTACTGAAACGACTGAAAGTCTTCTTGATCTGCATGACCAGCCGCCCGGAAAGCAGCATGGCGCGCGCGGCGGATATCCATCTCTGCGTAAAAGTGCCAAAAGAGGCCTGCCCTCTGGGTCTGGCACCGACATCCAGTACCACAGCAGCGCTGGTGATGGGCGATGCGCTGGCTGTCGCCTTGCTGAAAGCCCGCGGCTTTACTGCCGAAGATTTTGCGCTGTCGCATCCTGGCGGCGCGCTGGGTCGGAAGCTACTGCTGCGGGTCAACGATATTATGCATACTGGCGACGAGATCCCGCATGTGAGCAAAAGCGCCAGCCTGCGCGATGCCCTGCTGGAAATTACGCGCAAAAATCTCGGCATGACGGTGATTTGCGACGACCTCATGAAGATTGAAGGCATTTTTACCGATGGTGACTTGCGCCGCGTGTTCGATATGGGCGGCGACGTACGCAACTTAGGTATTGCAGATGTGATGACGATGGGAGGTGTTCGCGTACGTCCGAACACGCTGGCCGTCGATGCCCTTAACCTGATGCAATCCCGGCATATTACCTCCGTTATGGTTGCCGATGGCGACCAGTTGCTGGGTGTGTTACATATGCATGATCTGCTGCGCGCAGGCGTAGTGTAAAGAAGGACACGAGAATGAGTAACGCTGACGCGTCGCTTGCAACCTGCTACGGGCCGGTAAGCGCGGAAGTCATGGCAAAAGCCCGTAACGTCCGGCTGTTAATCCTGGATGTCGACGGTGTGTTGTCCGATGGGCTCATTTATATGGGCAACAACGGCGAAGAATTAAAAGCGTTTAACGTCCGTGACGGCTACGGCATCCGTAGCGCGCTCACCTCCGGCATTGAGATCGCCATTATTACCGGACGAAAAGCTAAACTGGTAGAAGATCGTTGCGAGACACTTGGCATCACACACCTGTATCAGGGACAATCCGATAAGCTGCTGGCTTATCGTGAATTATTGACGAAGCTGGATCTGGCGCCGGATCAGGTCGCTTATATTGGTGATGACCTGATCGACTGGCCTGTGATGGCAGAAATAGGTTTAAGCGTCGCCGTGGCGGATGCGCACCCGTTACTCGTCCCGCGTGCAGACTATGTCACCCGTATTAACGGCGGGCGCGGCGCTGTTCGGGAAGTCTGTGATTTGTTGCTGCTGGCGCAGGGCAAGCTGGATGAGGCCAAAGGGCAATCAATATGAGTAAAACCAGACGTTGGGTCATCATTCTGCTGTCGCTGGCGGTACTGGTGCTAATTGGTATCAACCTGACGACTCAGGATGCACCAGAGCCGGTTGCGACTAACAGTAACGAGCCGACTTATAAGAGCCAGCATACCGACTCAGTGGCCTACAGCCCGGAAGGGGCGCTGAACTACCGCTTGATCGCGCAAAATGTAGAATATTTTTCCGCTGAGGGTGTGAGCTGGTTCGCTCAGCCGCTACTGACCACCTTTGATAAGGATAAGGTCCCGACCTGGTCAATCAAGGCGGATAAAGCAAAGCTGACCGATAACAGAATGCTTTATCTTTACGGACATGTTGAGGTCAACGCCCTGACAGCGGACGCACAGTTACGAAAAATCACCACGGATAACGCCCAGATCAACCTGGTAACGCAGGATGTTACCTCCGATGATCAGGTCACGTTGTACGGTACAACATTTAATTCCACCGGCCTGAAAATGCGCGGCAATTTACGCAGCAAAAACGCCGAGCTGATTGAAAAGGTTAAAAGCTCCTATGAAATCCAAAACAAACAAACTCAGCCTTAATCTTATCCTGGCCAGTACGCTTTTTGCCGCTGCGCTTCCGGCGCTTGCCGTCACGGGTGACACCGAGCAGCCGATCCATATCGACTCCGATCAGCAGTCACTGGATATGCAAGGCAACATTGTGACGTTCACTGGCAATGTTGTGGTCACACAAGGGACAATCAAAATTAATGCCGATAAAGTCGTGGTTACCCGCCCGGGCGGTGAGCAGGGCAAAGAGATCATCGATGGCTATGGCAACCCGGCCACCTTCTACCAGATGCAGGATAACGGTAAACCCGTAAAAGGCCACGCCTCGCAGATGCATTACGAACTGGCTAACGACTTCGTGGTGTTAACTGGCAATGCTTACCTCGAACAACTGGATAGCAATATCAAGGGTGACAAAATCACCTATCTGGTCAAAGAGCAGAAAATGCAGGCATTCAGTGAGAAAGGTAAACGCGTAACTACCGTACTGGTGCCTTCGCAGTTGCAGGATAAAAACGGCAACAAAACCCCGGCTCCGGCGCAAAAAAAGAGTAACTAATTCGTTATGGCAACCTTAACTGCAAAGAATCTCGCCAAGGCTTATAAAGGCCGTCGTGTTGTTGAAGATGTCAGCCTGACGGTGAACTCTGGCGAAATCGTCGGCCTTCTCGGTCCTAACGGCGCAGGGAAAACCACCACCTTTTATATGGTTGTGGGTATCGTGCCGCGTGACGCCGGTAATATCATCATTGATGACGAAGACATTAGCTTGCTGCCGCTGCATGCACGCGCGCGTCGCGGTATTGGTTATTTACCGCAGGAAGCGTCAATTTTTCGCCGTTTGAGCGTCTACGACAACCTGATGGCAGTGCTGCAAATACGTGACGATTTGACGGCCGAGCAGCGTGACGATCGCGCTAAAGAGCTGATGGAAGAGTTCCATATTGAGCACCTGCGCGACAGCATGGGCCAGGCGCTGTCCGGCGGCGAACGTCGACGCGTGGAAATTGCCCGCGCGCTGGCGGCGAATCCCAAATTCATTTTACTTGATGAGCCGTTTGCCGGCGTTGACCCCATTTCGGTTATTGATATTAAGCGCATCATCGAACACCTGCGTGACAGCGGGTTGGGTGTCCTGATCACCGACCATAATGTCCGCGAAACGCTGGCAGTATGCGAACGTGCTTACATCGTCAGCCAGGGGCATTTAATTGCGCATGGAACACCGCAGCAAATCCTTGAAGACGAACACGTTAAGCGCGTATATCTTGGGGAAGACTTCAGACTCTGATAGGGTAGAGTTTATTGACGTATTTTGTCGGAGAGTGCTGCTCTGAATATGAAGCAAGGTTTGCAACTTAGGCTCAGCCAACAGCTGGCCATGACGCCACAACTGCAACAGGCTATCCGTCTATTGCAGTTGTCCACGTTGGAACTTCAGCAGGAACTTCAGCAAGCGCTGGAGAGTAATCCATTGCTGGAACAAACCGATCTTCATGAAGAAGTGGATACCCAACAAAGCCAGGATAACGAAGGACTGGATAGCGTCGATGCTCTCGAACAAAAAGAGATGCCTGACGAACTGCCGCTGGATGCGAGCTGGGATGAGATCTACACCGCGGGTACCCCATCCGGTAGCAGTAACGATTACGTTGATGACGAACTGCCGATTTATCAGGGTGAAACCACGCAGTCCCTGCAAGACTACCTTATGTGGCAGGTGGAACTGACGCCGTTTTCCGATACCGATCGCGCTATCGCGACCTCCATTGTTGATGCCGTTGACGACACCGGTTATCTGACCGTGTCGCTGGAAGATATCCTGGAAAGCATGGGCAACGAAGAGGTCGGGCTGGATGAAGTCGAAGCCGTGCTGAAACGTATCCAACGCTTTGACCCTGTCGGTGTTGCGGCACGGGATCTGCGCGATTGCTTGCTGATCCAACTCTCTCAGTTTGCTAAAGACACCCCGTGGTGTGAAGAGGCCCGGCTTATCATTAGCGAACATCTCGATCTGCTTGCTAATCACGATTTCCGCTCGCTGATGCGCGTAACGCGACTGAAAGAAGATGTGCTGAAGGAAGCCGTCAATCTGATCCAGTCGCTGGATCCTCGTCCGGGCCAGTCAATCCAGACCGGGGAACCGGAATATGTTATTCCGGATGTGCTGGTGCGTAAGCACAATGGTCGCTGGGCAGTCGAACTGAACACCGACAGCATTCCGCGTCTGCAAATTAACCAGCATTATGCCTCCATGTGCGGCGGTGTGCGTAACGACGCCGATAGCCAGTTTATCCGCAGTAATCTGCAGGAAGCGAAATGGCTGATTAAAAGCCTGGAAAGCCGTAACGATACACTGCTGCGCGTTAGCCGCTGTATTGTTGAACAGCAACAGGCTTTCTTTGAGCAAGGCGAAGAGTTTATGAAACCGATGGTGCTGGCGGATATCGCGCAGGCCGTCGAAATGCATGAATCCACGATTTCTCGTGTGACAACCCAGAAGTACCTTCATAGTCCACGCGGCATTTTTGAACTTAAATATTTCTTCTCCAGTCACGTAAGCACCGAAGGCGGTGGCGAAGCCTCGTCGACGGCGATTCGCGCACTGGTGAAGAAGTTAATCGCCGCAGAAAACCCTGCGAAACCACTGAGTGACAGTAAGCTGACCACCCTCCTTTCCGATCAGGGAATCATGGTGGCGCGGCGTACCGTTGCAAAGTATCGAGAGTCTTTATCCATTCCGCCGTCTAACCAGCGCAAACAACTGGTTTGACCAAACCGATAAGGAAGACACTATGCAGCTTAACATCACAGGACAGAACGTCGAGATCACTGATGCACTTCGCGATTTTGTAAACAGCAAATTCGCTAAACTTGAACAGTATTTCGACAGGATTAATCAGGTCTATATTGTGTTGAAAGTGGAGAAAGTGACTCACACTTCGGATGCGACGCTCCATGTAAATGGAGGGGAGCTTCATGCCAGTGCGGAAGGGCAGGATATGTATGCTGCAATCGACGGTTTAATTGATAAACTGGCGAGGCAGCTCACGAAGCATAAAGATAAACTGAAACAACACTAATTGTCCGGGCGTCCGTTTGGCGCGTTGCACCCTGCCGCAACCCGGCAGGGTGTCTGCACTGGCGTCGCTTAGGTGAAATTATGATGAACAACGATTCCGCTCTTCAGTTGAGCAATGTCCTTAACCAGGAATGTACCCGTAGCGGCGTTCACTGTCAGAGCAAAAAACGCGCTCTGGAAATCATCAGTGAGCTGGCGGCAAAACAGTTGGGCCTGCCGCCGCAGGTCGTTTTCGAAGCGATTCTGACACGTGAGAAAATGGGCAGTACCGGTATTGGTAACGGTATCGCCATTCCTCACGGTAAGCTCGAAGAAGACACGCTTCGCGCCGTTGGCGTTTTTGTACAACTCGAGACGCCCATTGCTTTCGACGCTATCGATAATCAGCCTGTCGATCTGCTCTTTGCGTTACTGGTGCCGGCAGATCAAACCAAAACGCATTTGCATACACTCTCGCTGGTCGCCAAACGCCTGGCGGATAAAACTATCTGCCGACGCTTACGCAGCGCGCAAAGTGATGAAGAACTGTATCAGATCATCACGCAAACAGAAGGCGACAGTGACGATGCGTAACGGACAGACTGCTTTTTTATCCGTCGCTTTGAGGAGAGATGATCCATGGTCCTGATGATCGTAAGTGGTCGTTCGGGTTCAGGCAAATCAGTGGCGCTCCGCGCCCTGGAAGATATGGGTTTTTATTGCGTCGATAACCTCCCGGTCGTTCTGCTGCCGGATCTGGCACGCACGCTTGCCGATCGCCAGACATCAGCCGCTGTCAGTATTGATGTGCGCAATATGCCGGAATCTCCGGAAATATTCGAACAGGCGATGAATAATCTGCCGGACTCGTTTTCCCCGCAACTGCTGTTTCTGGACGCCGATCGCAACACGCTGATTCGCCGCTATAGCGACACCCGCCGTCTTCACCCGCTCTCCAGTAAAAATCTGTCGCTGGAAAGCGCAATAGACGAAGAGAGCAACCTGCTCGAGCCGCTGCGCTCCCGGGCAGATTTGATCGTCGATACCTCAGAAATGTCGGTGCACGAGCTGGCAGAAATGCTGCGCACGCGCCTGCTGGGCAAACGCGAGCGTGAGCTGACAATGGTGTTTGAATCCTTCGGCTTCAAACATGGCATTCCGATCGATGCCGATTACGTTTTTGACGTACGCTTCCTGCCTAACCCACACTGGGACCCCAAACTGCGCCCCATGACCGGTCTCGATAAACCTGTCGCAGCGTTCCTTGACCGGCACACCGAAGTGCATAACTTTATTTACCAGACCCGTAGCTATCTTGAACTGTGGCTACCGATGCTGGAAACCAACAACCGCAGTTATCTGACCGTGGCTATCGGCTGTACCGGCGGTAAACACCGCTCTGTCTACGTCGCCGAACAGCTGGCGGATTATTTCCGTTCACGCGGTAAAAACGTTCAGTCCCGTCACCGTACGCTGGAAAAACGCAAAACATGACCGTAAAACAGACCGTTGAGATAACCAATAAGCTGGGTATGCATGCTCGCCCGGCGATGAAACTGTTTGAACTGGTACAGGGCTTTGATGCCGAGGTCCTGTTACGCAACGACGAAGGAACCGAAGCGGAAGCCAGCAGCGTGATTGCTTTGCTGATGCTGGACTCCGCCAAAGGACGGCAGATAGAGATTGAAGCCAACGGTCCACAGGAAGTCGAAGCGCTGGCTGCAGTGATCGCGCTGTTTAACGCCGGTTTTGACGAAGACTGAATTAATGTAGCGCGTTACGCTGCAAAAACTCGTCGCCGCCGAGCTGGCGCATCTGCCGCATAATCCAGGCCTGTCGGCTGCGTACATAGCCCGAAGGCGCGCCTGCATTAAACCGTATCGGGTTAGGTAATACAGCGGCCAGTAGCGCCGCCTCCGAAGCGGAAAGCCGGCTTGCAGGTTTATGGAAGTAGCGTTGTGCTGCCTCTTCCACGCCAAAAATCCCCTCGCCGAACTCCGCAATGTTCAAATACACGGTGAGGATCCGCCGCTTACTCCAGACGGTCTCCATAACCAGCGTCAGCCCGGCCTCCAGTCCCTTGCGCACCCAGCTTTTTCCATCCCACAGAAGCAGGTTCTTCACCGTCTGCTGAGAGAGCGTCGATGCACCGCGGATCCGGTTTTCATGTCGTTCATTATGGGAAAGCGCCTTTTGGATCGCCGGTAGATCCAGCCCCCAATGATCGGGAAATCGTTGATCTTCCGCAGCAATCACCGCCAGCGCCATTGCCGGGGAAATGTCATCCATACTGACCCAGTCAGAATGCGCCACATAGCCGAAATCACCGCTTAACCATGCCCCCAATTGCCGTTCTGCCATCACAGCGGAAAAAGGCACCGGCAGGAAACTGAAAAGCACAATGCTGCCGCCCCAGAAGACGGCCAGCACCAACAAAACCCGCAGCAACAATCGTTTGAACAAGGCTTTCAGCGGGCCGCGAAACATTCCTTTCATTCGGCCAGCACCAGTACTCGCGAAACCAGTTTTTCAATGCCCGTCGCCGCCTGGGCAATGTCCTCCGCCAGCATGTACGCCGGGGTGGTCACCACTTTGTTCTCTTCGTCGATCACAATGTCATCCACCGGGCATGGCACATGCTCCGCGCCCATCGCTTCCACAAGCTCTGCGGTATCGATATCGGTACCAATGGTCAACCGCAGCGGGAAATCGAAAATCTTCGGCAACATCGCAGGGGCAATACACATAAAACCCAGCGGTTTACCGGCCTGATGCATCGCCAGCACCAGCTGTTTGAGGGTGCTATCCACTACGCACTCGCTACCGTGGCTGGCAAAATTGCTCAGGTTTTTCGCCGCGCCAAACCCGCCAGGAACGATCAGCGCATCCAGATCGTTTGCTGATGCCTGCGTCAGATCCTGCACAGCGCCACGCGCAATACGGGCGGATTCGATCAGGACATTACGGCTCTCCGCCAGCGCGTCACCCGTCAGGTGATTGACCACATCATTCTGGATTTTATCAGGGGCGAAGCACACTGCTTGCGCACCGTTGCGGGCAAGCGCCAGCAGTGTGATCACAGCTTCGTGGATTTCTGAGCCGTCATAGACACCTGCGCCACTGAGAATAACGCCCACTTTTTTCATTTTGCTCATCCCTTACGCAACTTACTGTCGATAATTAAAAATTTTGATAACAGCGCCGTGCTTCACACATTTCACCGATTGATGTAACAAACCATTTAAGATTTGCTATCTTATGTGCGTGCGGTCCAGTTTTTTAGACTGCGCCCTTGCAAAAAAATCAAAAAAATTACGGCGCAGCCACGATTTCCCTGGTGTTGGCGCAGTATTCGCGCACCCCGGTTAATCCGGGGTCATTTTTTTCCGGCGTCTGCCACCCAGGCTTTCAGTACCGCCACATCGTTGCGCCACTCCAGTTTCATCTCTTCGACCCATTCGCCAACATTATCCCACCATGCGGGAAGATCAGGCGACTGGATCTGCTGGCCCAGTTGCTGCAAATGACGTAAACCGACCGATCCGGCTGCGCCTTTAATTTTGTGCCCCTCTTCCACGATCCCTTTCTGATCGCGCGCGGTAAGATTGGACTCCAGCACACTCAGATACCCCGGCATCATTTTCTCAAACACCGCCAGTCCGTCGGTGATCAGTTTCGGACCGACCAGCTCGAGATACTGCTCAAGCATGGCAACATCCAGCAGTGTCTGTACTTTGCTGTGGTCTGTGGTTGTCATTTGCACATCCTCCTCATCGCCTGCATCCCAGAACTTTTTAATCATGGCAGTTAATGCCGGGACTGCCAGCGGTTTGCTCAATACATCATCCATACCTGCATCCAGATACTCCTGCTTGTCTTTCAGCACGTTAGCGGTGAGAGCAACCAGTGGCGGCAAATCTTCTCGCGTATAACGGCTGGTCAGTGCCCGCGAAATATCCAACCCGGTCATGTCCGGCAACTGGATATCCAACAGCAGCAGGTCGTATTCACCAGGTGTAAACATCTCCAGCGCAGCGGTTCCGGTCATTGCTACATCCACACTGCAACCAAGTTTTTCCAGCACAGAACGTGCAACAATAACGTTCAGTTCAATGTCTTCGACCAGCAACACATGCAACGCCGGTAGCGGCATATCGTCACCAGCAAATGCGTCTTCGACTTCCTCGGCCACTGCAGGCGCATTGACGGTTAAGGTAAACACAGAGCCAGCGCCAGGCTCACTGCTAACGGTAATGTCGCCGCCCATACTTTTTGCCAGACGTCGCGATACCGCCAGACCAATGCCTGTCCCGGTGGCCGGTTTCCCACCGTGGCTATCTTTGACCTGATAGTACATGGCGAAAATCTTGTCCTGCTCGTCGCGCGGAATACCGATCCCGGAGTCCTGCACTTCAAAGTGCAGCATATCGCCGGCAGCGTAACGCACACGTACGGTAACCTGCCCTTCGCGGGTGAATTTGACGGCATTACTGATAAGATTCCACAGAATTTGCCGCAACCGGGTACCGTCCGTAATGACCTGATGCGGCAACGGCAGCGTTGGCTCCAGTACAAAGCGCAGCCCTTTCTGGTGTGCCTGCAATCCCGACAGGTTTTCCAGATCCGCCAGGAAGCCGGTAAAGTCGATAGGCTGGTTATCCAGCTGCACTTTACGGCGCTCCATTTTATCCATGTCTATAATATCGTTGAAAATATTCCCCAGCGTCACCGCAGAAACATGGATCGTTTTTAGGTACTTTTCCTGCTCTTCTGTCAGTTCTGTATCAAGCAGAATGCGGCTTAAACCGACAATGCCGTTAAGCGGTGTGCGTAATTCGTGGCTGATAGTTGAGATAAAGGTGGTTTTGTCCCGGCTGGCGCGCTCCAGCGCATCCTGGTAACGTTTACGCTCGGTAATATCACGGCCAAAGCCCATTAGCCCGTGGCGTTTACCCACCCGGTCGTAATAAGGCACTTTGCGGATTTCAAAACAGGCTTTGCGTCCGTCCGGATAGTCGAGCCACTGCTCGTAAGTCAGCGAGACGTTATGGCGGAAAACTTTTTCATCGGTTTCGTTCACCTTCTCCGCTGCCTCCGGCGCATAAACATCCTGCGGCTTGAGGTTGATCAGTTGCTTCTCGCTTTTGCCTGTCAGCAGCTCCATCGCCCGGTTACAGCCGGAAAATTCTTTGTCTTCATTACGATAGAACACAAGATCGGGTGATGCATCAAGGAATGAGCGCAGGAAGGAAGATTGTTGTTCAAGCTGGATCTGCGTTTGCGCGCGCTCCTGCATCTCAATTTTCAGCTGTTCAAACGTGGCCTGGCGCTCAGCTTCGGCTTTTTCGCGGTCGCTGATCACCTGATTAAGCTGGGTAATGTTGTCTTTCAATTGCACATTGAGTTTCAGATCGCGGTTACGCATCTCTTCGAGTTTATCAACCAGCCGCGATAAGCGCTGGCGCGACTCTTCAAGTTGCTCAACCACCACCGACAGGAAATAAACCGCCCAGGGCGTGATCAGCAGACCAAAAAAGATGGAGCGGATAACATCGATGCTCTCGACCCGGCCCTGCAACACCATGGTCACGGCCATTTGCACCACTATCGCGGTTACCACCAGCGCCAGCGCCAATAAGATGGAAAAACGCACCAGACCCAACTTCATCATCAGGTCGACATAATATTGCGCCAGTAAACGGATTTGCTTCATAGAGATCCCCTCGAACAATTCCGTCAATAATACTCAATTATGAGCAAGGGGTTGAAGCTTGTGCGAAAAATGCAGTGATGATGTGCATTATGGTCATAAAAAGGCCGTGCTGCGTTAGCTGACCATTTGCCAGCTGCGCCCCAACGCAGAGCCTTGCGCGCCCTGCTCTGTCAGATAGCGATCCAGTTCTACCATGCCCGTCCAGCGGTTTTCGCACCATAACGGCGCCAACAGTGTCGGGCGGCGGGCGCTGGCAGAGACACGATGATAAATCACCTCCGGTGGCGTATGACGGATCATCTCGCCGGCAATGACAGTGTACTCGTCAAGCCCGATTCCGTTGAGGCGCCCGGCCTCCCAGGCTTTTGCCATAATGCTGCCTTTCACAATATGCAGCGGATGCAGCTTAATACCGTCGACACCGGTTTCTGTCACTCGCGCTATCGTTTCCAGGCAGTCCGCGCGGCGTTCTCCTGGTAACCCGACGATCAGGTGTGTACAGACTTTCAGGCCCCGTTCACGGGCCAGTTGCGTTGTTTTCTGATAGCAGGCGAAATCATGCCCGCGATTAATGCGGTGCAGCGTTTTATCATGCGCGGTTTGTAATCCCAGCTCCAGCCACACTTCATAGCCTTGCTGATGGTATTCACATAGCAGATCCAGCACCGCTTGCGGAACACAGTCCGGCCGTGTGCCGACGCACAGCCCGACAATACTCGCCTGGCTAACCGCCTGTTGATACATCGAACGTAGCACTTGTACTTCGGCCCAGGTGCTGGTGTAGGCCTGAAAATAGGCCAGATAACGACTTGCACGATTCACCCGTTGCGCCTGGAGGGCAAGCTGTTCCGCAATGGAGCGGTGTTGCTGCGCTTCATCAGCAAAGGAGGCCACATTACAGAAAGTACAGCCCCCGCGCCCCAGGGTGCCATCGCGGTTCGGGCAGCTAAAACCGCCATGCAAGGTCAGTTTATGGACTTTTTGCCCATACCGCCGGGCAAGATCCCCACCAAACATATTGACTAATTTTTGTAACTGCATAATCTGAAAGGCCGCCCTGATGAAAGGGCGTAGCCTGCCACTTTTAGCTTTCATCGACGATGACCTGGATCAAGCGTCAGGGAAGCCTTTTATCTATTGAATAAACAGTCAATATAATCGCAATTTCATTCACACTACAGGCAATTACTTTTCCTTATGTTGCTGCGATATTTTGCAGAAATACTGTCACGGGTGAAAAACAGTGACTTTATGCAAGCCTGCCCCTCATAGCAGAATAAAAAGCTGCCATTAAACATGTAATCAGAACAGTACGTTAGAAACAGCGCTTTTGGATAGTGAGTCAGATCACACATTACGGCCACGTTGTCTCGCCTCCGCGCAATGTAAAAAACCTTAAATATCAAATAAAATCATGCTGTTATGTATGTTTTAGCACATTTCTGCATAAATAAGCTCGGCATTTGACCTGTGTACGGATTCCCGATAAGTTGGAAATCCGCTGGAAGCTTTCTGGATGAGCAGTCTGCTCATCATATTTATGCAGTTATTGAGATTCCCTCTTAAGCAAGTCCTCAACACTTGTGTATCGATGCGAAAAGGAAATTAAAGAGGGCGACATGCGAGGCAAATGCCCCGTCGCCATGCTCTTTTTGTGCCTGTGCGCATCGTTCTGGAGGGCGTCCCGTAGAGCCTGGGGAGGTTCACTGATATGTTGTACGATAAATCCCTTGAGAGGGATAACTGTGGTTTCGGCCTGATCGCCCACATAGAAGGCGAACCTAGCCACAAGGTAGTGCGTACCGCTATTCACGCACTGGCCAGAATGCAGCACCGTGGTGCAATCCTCGCCGATGGTAAAACCGGTGACGGTTGTGGCCTGCTGTTGCAAAAACCCGATCGTTTCTTCCGAATTGTGGCAGAAGAGCGCGGCTGGCGTTTAGCCAAAAACTACGCTGTGGGCATGCTGTTCCTGAACCAGGATCCAGAAAAAGCCAGCGCGTCGCGTCGTATCGTGGAAGAAGAACTTCAACGTGAAACACTCTCTATCGTCGGCTGGCGCGATGTGCCCACCAACGAAGGGGTACTCGGTGAAATCGCCCTCTCCTCGCTGCCTCGTATTGAGCAAATTTTTGTTAACGCCCCTGCTGGCTGGCGCCCGCGCGATATGGAGCGCCGTCTGTTTATTGCCCGTCGCCGTATTGAAAAACGGCTGCAGGAAGATAAAGAGTTCTACGTCTGTAGCCTCTCTAATCTGGTAAACATTTATAAAGGTCTGTGTATGCCGGCAGATCTGCCGCGCTTCTACCTGGACCTGGCTGACTTGCGTCTGGAATCGGCCATTTGCCTGTTCCACCAGCGCTTCTCTACCAATACCGTACCGCGCTGGCCGCTGGCGCAGCCGTTCCGCTACCTGGCACACAACGGTGAAATCAACACCATTACTGGTAACCGTCAGTGGGCACGCGCGCGTACCTATAAATTCCAGACGCCGCTGATTCCGGATTTGCATGATGCCGCGCCGTTCGTCAACGAAACCGGCTCCGACTCCAGTTCCATGGATAACATGCTGGAACTGCTGCTGGCTGGCGGTATGGACATTGTACGCGCCATGCGTTTGCTGGTTCCGCCAGCGTGGCAGAACAACCCGGATATGGATCCGGATCTGCGCAGCTTTTTCGACTTCAACTCCATGCATATGGAACCGTGGGACGGCCCGGCGGGCATTGTCATGTCCGACGGCCGTTTCGCCGCCTGTAACCTCGACCGTAACGGTCTCCGTCCGGCGCGCTACGTCATCACCAAAGACAAACTGATCACCTGTGCTTCCGAAGTGGGCATCTGGGATTACCAGCCGGATGAAGTGGTGGAAAAAGGGCGTGTTGGTCCGGGCGAGCTGATGGTTATCGATACCCGTGGCGGGCGCATTCTGCACTCGGCAGAAACCGATGACGATCTGAAAAGCCGCCACCCGTATAAAGAATGGATGGAGAAAAACGTCCGTCGTCTGGTGCCGTTTGAAGATCTCCCGGATGAAGAAGTCGGCACCCGTGAAATGGACGATGACCTGCTCGCCAGCTACCAGAAACAGTTTAACTACAGCTTTGAAGAGCTGGATTCCGTTATCCGCGTGCTGGGTGAAAACGGCCAGGAGGCGGTCGGCTCAATGGGCGATGATACCCCATTCGCCGTGCTCTCCAGCCAGCCGCGCATTATTTATGATTACTTCCGCCAGCAGTTTGCGCAGGTCACAAACCCGCCTATCGATCCGCTGCGTGAAGCGCACGTTATGTCTCTGGCCACCAGCATCGGCCGCGAGATGAACGTCTTCTGCGAAGCCGAAGGCCAGGCGCACCGTCTGAGTTTTAAATCGCCGATCCTGTTGTATTCAGATTTCAAACAGCTGACGACGATGAAAGAGGAGCACTACCGCGCGGATACGCTGGATATCACATTCGACGTCACCGAAGAGACGCTGGAAGAGACGGTCAAAGCGCTGTGCGACAAAGCTGAACAGATGGTACGTGACGGCACCGTCCTGCTGGTGCTTTCTGACCGCAACATCGCTAAAAACCGGCTGCCGGTTCCGGCGCCGATGGCCGTTGGTGCCATCCAGACTCGTCTGGTTGATAAGAGCCTGCGCTGCGACGCCAACATTATTGTTGAAACGGCCAGCGCCCGCGACCCGCACCACTTCGCTGTCCTGCTGGGATTTGGCGCAACGGCAATCTACCCGTATCTGGCATATGAAACGCTGGCGAAACTGGTAGACAACAAAGCGATTGAGAAGAACTACCGCACGGTGATGCTGAACTATCGTAACGGCATCAATAAAGGGCTGTACAAGATCATGTCCAAAATGGGCATCTCGACTATCGCATCTTACCGCTGTTCAAAACTCTTTGAAGCCGTGGGTCTGCATGACGACGTTGCCGATTTATGCTTCCAGGGGGTTATCAGCCGTATCGGTGGCGCAGGTTTCTCAGACTTCCAACAGGATCTGCTGAACCTTTCCAAACTCGCATGGCTGGCCCGTAAACCGCTCACACAGGGCGGCCTGCTGAAATATGTCCACGGCGGCGAATACCACGCTTACAACCCGGACGTGGTGCGCACGCTGCAACAGGCCGTACAAAGTGGCGAGTACAGCGACTATCAGGAATACGCGAAGCTGGTTAACGAGCGTCCGGCGGCAACGCTGCGCGATCTGCTGGCTATCACCCCGAACGGGGAAGCGGTAAGCCTGAAAGATGTTGAACCCGCCAGCGAACTGTTTAAACGCTTCGACACGGCAGCGATGTCTATTGGCGCGCTGAGCCCGGAAGCGCACGAAGCGCTGGCCGAGGCCATGAACAGCCTCGGCGGCTTCTCCAACTCTGGTGAGGGTGGTGAAGATCCGGCGCGCTATGGCACCAATAAAGTGTCGCGCATTAAACAGGTCGCGTCTGGTCGCTTCGGTGTTACGCCGGCCTACCTGGTCAATGCGGATGTGATCCAGATTAAAGTTGCCCAGGGCGCGAAACCTGGTGAAGGCGGTCAGTTGCCAGGTGATAAAGTCACGCCGTACATCGCCAAATTGCGCTATTCCGTGCCCGGCGTCACACTGATTTCACCACCGCCACACCACGATATTTACTCTATCGAGGATCTGGCGCAGCTGATTTTTGATCTGAAGCAGGTTAACCCGAAAGCGATGATCTCCGTGAAGCTGGTTTCCGAACCGGGCGTCGGTACCATCGCAACCGGTGTTGCCAAAGCATATGCCGATTTGATCACCATCGCCGGTTATGACGGCGGTACAGGTGCCAGCCCGCTCTCCTCGGTGAAATATGCCGGCTGTCCGTGGGAACTGGGCCTGGTCGAAACCCAGCAGGCGCTGGTGGCGAACGGTTTGCGTCACAAAATCCGCCTTCAGGTGGATGGTGGCCTGAAAACCGGCCAGGACATCATCAAAGCGGCCATTCTGGGCGCAGAAAGCTTTGGTTTTGGCACCGGCCCGATGGTGGCACTGGGATGTAAATATCTGCGCATTTGCCATCTGAACAACTGTGCAACCGGCGTTGCGACTCAGGACGACAAACTGCGTAAGAACCACTATCACGGCCTGCCGTTCAAAGTGACGAATTACTTTGAATTCATTGCACGTGAAACGCGTGAGTTGATGGCGCAACTGGGCGTGAAACGCCTGGTCGACCTGATTGGCCGCACAGACCTGCTTAAAGAGCTGGACGGGTTTACCGCCAAACAGCAGAAGCTGGATCTGTCCAAACTGCTGGAAACCGCCGAGCCGCATGAAGGTAAGGCACTGTACTGCACGGAAAACAACCCGCCGTTTGATAATGGCGTGCTGAATGCACAATTGCTGCAGCAGGCCAAACCGTATGTGGATGAGCGACAGAGCAAAACCTTCTGGTTTGATATCCGCAACACCGATCGTTCCGTGGGTGCTTCGCTGTCTGGCTACATTGCGCAAACGCATGGCGATCAAGGCCTTGCAGCCGATCCAATTAAAGCCCATTTCAGTGGTACCGCAGGCCAGAGCTTCGGTGTCTGGAACGCAGGCGGCGTAGAGCTTTATCTGACGGGCGATGCTAACGACTATGTGGGTAAAGGTATGGCGGGCGGCTTGCTGGCTATCCGTCCTCCGGTCGGTTCCGCTTACCGTAGCCATGAAGCAAGCATTATTGGTAACACCTGCCTGTATGGCGCAACCGGAGGTCGTCTGTACGCTGCGGGCCGCGCAGGTGAGCGTTTTGCCGTGCGTAACTCCGGTGCCATCACCGTGGTGGAAGGCATTGGTGATAACGGTTGTGAATATATGACCGGTGGGATCGTGTGCGTACTGGGTAAAACTGGCGTTAACTTCGGCGCGGGGATGACAGGCGGCTTCGGCTATGTACTGGATGAAGACGGTGAATTCCGTAAACGCGTAAACCCGGAACTGGTCGAAGTGCTGAGTGTGGATGACCTCGCTATTCACGAAGAGCATCTGCGCGGCCTGATCACCGAGCATGTTCAGCATACGGGTTCGCAACGCGGCGAAGAGATCCTCGCTAACTGGCCGGCATTTGCGGCGAAATTCGCCCTGGTTAAGCCGAAGTCCAGCGATGTGAAAGCCCTGTTAGGTCACCGTAGTCGTAGCGCGGCAGAGTTGCGCGTGCAGGCGCAGTAAGGAATTCAGATGAGTCAGAATGTTTACCAATTTATCGACTTACAGCGTGTCGATCCGGCAAAAAAACCGCTGAAACTGCGCAAAATTGAATTTGTTGAGATTTACGAGCCCTTTTCTGAAGGCCAGGCCAAAGCGCAGGCAGATCGCTGCCTCTCTTGCGGCAACCCGTACTGTGAATGGAAATGTCCGGTTCATAACTACATTCCAAACTGGCTGAAGCTGGCCAATGAAGGGCGTATTTTTGAGGCGGCAGAGCTGTCGCACCAGACCAATACGCTGCCGGAAGTTTGCGGGCGCGTCTGCCCGCAGGACCGTCTGTGTGAAGGTTCCTGTACGCTGAACGACGAGTTCGGTGCCGTCACCATCGGCAACATTGAGCGCTATATCAACGATAAAGCGTTCGAGATGGGCTGGCGTCCGGACTTAACGGGCGTAAAGCAGACCGACAAACGCGTAGCCATTATTGGTGCCGGTCCGGCAGGGCTGGCCTGTGCCGATGTGCTGACCCGCAACGGCGTGAAAGCGGTCGTTTTTGATCGACATCCGGAGATTGGCGGCCTGCTGACATTTGGTATTCCGGCCTTTAAGCTGGAGAAAGAGGTTATGACCCGCCGTCGCGAAATCTTCACCGGTATGGGCATTGAGTTCAAACTCAATACCGAAGTGGGCCGTGATGTACAGCTGGAAGATTTGTTAAAAGAGTACGACTCCGTATTCCTCGGCGTGGGGACTTATCAGTCGATGCGCGGCGGGCTGGAAAATGAAGATGCACAGGGCGTTTACGATGCGCTGCCGTTCCTCATTGCCAACACAAAGCAGCTTATGGGCTATGGCGAAACGCCGGACGAGCCGTACATTAGTATGCAGGGCAAACGTGTGGTGGTGCTCGGCGGTGGCGATACCGCAATGGACTGCGTTCGCACGTCGGTACGCCAGGGCGCAACGCACGTTATTTGCGCCTATCGTCGTGACGAAGAGAATATGCCTGGCTCAAAACGCGAAGTGAAAAACGCGCGTGAAGAGGGCGTTGAATTCCAGTTCAACGTGCAGCCACTGGGCATTGAAGTCAATGCCAATGGCAAAGTCTGCGGTGTGAAAATGGCGCGCACAGAAATGGGCGCTCCGGACGCAAAAGGCCGCCGCCGTGCAGAGATCGTCGCAGGCTCTGAGCATGTGGTTCCGGCAGATGCTGTGGTCATGGCATTTGGTTTCCGCCCGCACAGCATGGAGTGGCTGGCGAAGCACAGCGTTGAGCTGGACAGCCAGGGCCGTGTTATTGCGCCAGAAGGTAGTGAGAACGCGTTCCAGACCAGCAATCCGAAAATCTTTGCTGGCGGCGATATCGTGCGTGGCTCCGACTTAGTGGTCACGGCAATTGCCGAGGGCCGCAAGGCGGCGGAAGGCATTATGAATTTCCTTGAAGTGTAATATCCTCGTAGCGCCAAAAAGGAGGCCCCGGCCTCCTTTTTTATGGATGTTATCTCTGCATGCATAAAAAAACAGGGCCTGCTGGCCCTGTTTGTGCGATCACTTCACGACCCGTAGTGACGGGCGACCACCGCGTGGCGGCGGATCGTCGTCATGGCCGTTATCCTGATCCTCTGCGTGGTCGGGTTTATCACCGTCGATAACCGACATCACCGTCTCGTTTTCCTGCACGGAAGCGTCATCGTCATCGTTCAGACTGACGACGTCTTCATCGTATGCGGCTTCCGGCTCAAACATCGTTCCGGCACCGTTTTCACGGGCATAAATAGCCAGTACAGCGGCCAGGGGTACTGCAACCTGGCGCGGCACACCACCGAAGCGGGCGTTGAAGCGCACTTCGTCGTTCGCCAGTTCCAGGTTACCGACCGCGCGTGGCGCGATGTTTAACACGATTTGCCCGTCACGCGCATACTCCATCGGCACGCGTACGCCCGGCATCGTCACATCAACAACCAGATGCGGCGTTAGCTGGTTATCCAGCAGCCATTCGTAAAAAGCCCGCAGTAAATACGGACGGCGTGGAGACAGTTGTGACAAATCCATGCAATTAACCCCGGCCCAGGCGCATCTCGCGCTCAGGTTCAGTCAGAGAAGCGAGGAAGGAATCACGTTCAAACACACGCGTCATATAGCCTTTCAGCTCTTTCGCGCCAGTACCGCTCAGCTCAATGCCCAACACCGGCAGACGCCACAGCAGCGGAGCAAGGTAGCAATCCACCAGGCTGAACTCGTCGTTCAGGAAGTACGGCTTCTGAGTGAACAGCGGGCCAATCGCCAGCAGTTCTTCACGCAGTTGCTTGCGCGCTGCATCAGCCTGTGCGCCGCTGTTGTTCTGGATGATATTCATTAGAGAATACCAGTCCTTTTCAATGCGGTGCATGTACAGGCGGCTCTCACCACGCGCAACCGGGTAAACCGGCATCAGCGGCGGATGCGGAAAACGCTCATCCAGATATTCCATAATAATACGTGATTCCCACAATGTGAGTTCACGATCTACGAGTGTCGGTACGCTTTGATTCGGGTTGAGGTCAATCAGATCCTGAGGAGGATTATCCTTTTCCACGTGCTCAATTTCGAAGCTGACACCTTTTTCGGCCAGCACGATACGGACCTGATGGCTATAGATGTCCACAGGACCAGAAAACAGCGTCATTACCGAACGTTTGTTGGCAGCGACAGCCATGAAAACCTCCAGGTATATTCAGTATTTACTACTACCGGACCAAATCGACCGGTCAGATGTTGAGTTAACCACCCGCGCGTACTGTCACTCTCGTTTAACGATCAAACAAAAAATGAACAATCCCAGCCATTTGGGCAGAAAATTGGATGATAGTTTACCAGATTTTGCGGGCTTTGTGGTGAGGGGATTCTGGAAATGCTGAAAAAGAAGAGATAATCAACCAATTACTGTGGATAACATGATTTTTATCCATAAAAAAACCCGGTTTGCACCGGGTTTTTTCGCCAATCGTTCTGCCGAAGCAGAAAACAATTAACGTTTGGAGAACTGCGGACGACGACGTGCTTTGCGCAGACCGACTTTTTTACGTTCAACCTGACGAGCGTCACGAGTGACGAAGCCAGCTTTACGCAGTTCGGAACGCAGGGACTCGTCGTACTCCATCAGAGCGCGGGTGATACCGTGACGGATCGCACCTGCCTGACCGGAGATACCACCACCTTTAACGGTGATGTACAGATCCAGTTTTTCTACCATATCAACCAGTTCCAGCGGCTGGCGAACTACCATGCGGGCAGTTTCGCGACCGAAGTACTGTTCCAGAGAACGCTGGTTGATAACGATTTTACCGTTGCCCGGTTTGATAAACACGCGAGCGGCGGAACTTTTGCGGCGACCAGTGCCGTAGTATTGATTTTCAGCCATTGCCTATAATCCCGATTAGATGTCAAGAACTTGCGGTTGCTGTGCCGCGTGGTTGTGCTCGTTACCTGCGTAAACTTTCAGTTTACGGTACATAGCACGACCCAGCGGGCCTTTTGGCAGCATGCCTTTAACCGCGATTTCAATCACACGCTCAGGACGGCGGGCAATCATCTCTTCAAAGGTCGCTTCTTTGATACCACCGATGTGGCCGGTGTGGTGGTAGTACATTTTGTCTTCGCGCTTGTTGCCGGTTACAGCAACTTTTTCTGCGTTCAGAACGATGATGTAATCACCAGTATCAACGTGCGGAGTGTATTCCGCTTTATGCTTACCGCGCAGGCGACGAGCCAGTTCAGAAGCCAGACGGCCCAGAGTTTTACCGGTCGCGTCAACAACATACCAGTCGCGTTTTACGGTTTCTGGTTTAGCTGTAAAAGTTTTCATTAAAAGCTTACCCAAATAAATTAGTTACACGTTGGTGAACACCCAAACGCTTAAATACAAGTGAGGTTCACACGACATTGTCCAGTAAACCCACCCCTTCGGATATGTTTAACCGGCACACAAGTGTTTCGGGAAAAAAACCTTGTTGTAACGTGGGGTCGCAGGATTATAGAGAAGTCGGGGTCAAAGATCGACCCCTTTTTGTGATTCCGATTGGGTTTTGTGCAGCCCACAGACTTCTTTACCAGACCGGAGCCAACCGCATCACGGCATATGCGTTCGCTTGAGGTACTCTTCGCTTTGCATCTCCTGCAACCGTGATAAACAGCGCTGAAACTCAAACTTCAGCCGTTCCCCCTGGTAAATCTCATGCAGTGACGCAGCGGCGCTGACAACCAGCTTCACATGGCGCTCATAAAACTCATCCACCAGCGCGATAAAGCGCCGTGCTTCGCTCTCCATTAGCGGCGTCATTACCGGAACATCAAACAGCATCACGGTGTGGAACAACCGTGAGAGCGCAATGTAATCATGCTGGCTTCGCGCATCCACACACAGCGTGGAGAACGACACGGCCAGCGTTTGATTTTCTACGCCCAGCGTCGGTAAGGCGCGATGGTTTATTTCCAGTTCCGGCGCATGTTCCCTTTTAGCCCCCGCCAGCGCTTGCCAGAGCTTATCCATCTGCTGCGCGGTATCGCTATTGAGAGGCGTCAGCCACAAATGGGCCTGCGTCAGGGTGCGCAGACGGTAATCAACACCGGCATCGACATTCATAATGTCGCAAAACTGTTTGATTGCTTCGATAGCAGGCAAAAAACGTGCGCGCTGCAAGCCATTACGATACAGCTCATCCGGCGGAATGTTCGAGGTCGCAACCAGTGTGATCCCCCTGGCGAACAGCGCTTTCATGAGCCCGCCAAGCAGCATCGCGTCGGTAATGTCGGAGACGAAGAACTCATCGAAGCACAGCACATCGGTTTCGGCTTTAAAGCGATCGGCCACGATTTCCAGCGGATCGGTTTGCCCCTGCAGGCTGGTCAGCTCTTCATGAACACGCAACATAAAACGGTGAAAGTGCAGACGCTGTTTACGTTCTCCGGGCAGGCTTTGATAGAACATATCCATCAACCAGGTTTTCCCCCGGCCTACCCCCCCCCACATATACAGACCCCGAACGGGCTCAGCGGTGCGGGTTTCTCGTTTGCCCAGCAGTTTACTGAACGCCGCCATCAGGCCGGTGCCCGGCGGCACGGCGACGTTACCGCGGTTGATAAGTTGCTGGTAAATGGCATCCAGCCGGTTGACAGCTTCTTTTTGCACATCGTCCGGCTGATGGCTACCCTCGTTCAGGGCTTTTAAATATCGCGATGTCGGGGAAAGGCTTTGCATGGTGTTATTGTTGTTCCTTGAAAATCGATCCGCCCCCACAGGGTTGACGAAAAAAAGGCCGCTCTACACTACGCGATGCTGCGTCAGGATTCCACTTCTGCACTATTAGCGGTTATAGTGGCATTATCAGGCGCAGGCAGGAGCTTGCAGCCAGAACCCTACGGAATCACAAAACAACGGGAGAAGTTCATGACCTGGGAATATGCGCTAATTGGCTTGGTTGTCGGCATTATTATTGGTGCCGTGGGTATGCGTTTCGGGAACCGCAAATTGCGCCAACAACAGGCCTTGCAGTACGAACTGGAAAAAAACAAAGCGGAACTGGAAGAGTACCGTGAGGAACTGGTGAGCCACTTCGCCCGCAGCGCTGAGTTACTGGATAATATGGCGCACGACTACCGTCAGCTGTACCAGCACATGGCGAAAAGCTCCAGCAGCCTGTTGCCGGAAATGTCTGCTGAAGAAAATCCGTTCCGCAACCGTCTGGCAGAATCCGAAGCCAGCAACGATCAGGCGCCGGTGCAGATCCCTCGCGACTATTCAGAGGGCGCCTCTGGTCTGCTGCGCGGCAGCGCAAACCGCAAATAATCGTTCCGTCTCCTAATTTTTACGGGCGCGCTCTGCGTGCCCGTCCCTTCTTCTGCATCGCAGCTATTATTTAGTCATTCACCTCATTGTTCCGCGGTTGAAATTTCAATAACATCAAATTGTTTTGAGGCGACATTCCTTTCACTTCAGGTTACGAGAGCCAGCATCAATGAAGAAACCAACCCAGCTGTTGAGTGCATTTGCGTTAAGTGTCGGGTTAACTCTCTCGGCACCGTTTCAGGTCATGGCTGCCATGCCATCTCAGGTGCCTGGCCAGGGTGCGCTGCCAAGCCTTGCACCGGTGCTGGAAAAGGTGCTGCCCGCCGTGGTCAGCGTGCAGGTAGAAGGGACCGCTGTACAAGGCCAGAAAGTGCCGGAAGAGCTGAAAAAATATTTTGGCGAAGAGATGCCGGAACAACAACAACCGCAACCTTTTGAAGGCCTCGGTTCCGGGGTCATTATTGATGCGGCTAAAGGCTACGTGCTGACCAATAACCACGTGGTTAATCAGGCGCAGAAAATCAATGTTCAGCTCAACGACGGGCGCGAATTCGAAGCCAAATTAATCGGCAGCGACGACCAGAGCGATATCGCCCTTCTACAGTTGCAAAATGCCTCGAACCTGACGCAAATCGCTATTGCCGATTCCGATACATTGCGCGTAGGTGATTTCGTGATCGCCGTGGGCAACCCCTTTGGTCTGGGTCAGACGGCCACATCCGGGATTGTGTCCGCCCTTGGCCGCAGCGGCCTTAATCTGGAAGGGCTGGAAAACTTTATCCAGACCGATGCCTCAATTAACCGCGGCAATTCCGGCGGTGCGTTATTAAATCTCAACGGTGAGCTTATCGGCATTAATACCGCCATTCTCGCGCCAGGCGGCGGTAGTGTTGGCATCGGCTTTGCGATCCCCAGCAATATGGCTCAAACCCTGTCGAAACAACTGATTCAGTTTGGCGAGATTAAACGCGGTTTGCTGGGCATTAAAGGCACCGAAATGAGCGCGGACATTGCCAAAGCCTTTAATCTCAATGTGCAACGCGGCGCGTTTGTCAGCGAAGTGTTGCCAAATTCTGGCTCTGCAAAAGCCGGGGTTAAGTCTGGCGATGTGATTATCAGTCTTAACGGCAAGCCACTGACAAGTTTTGCCGAACTGCGCTCGCGCATTGCGACCACAGAACCGGGTTCAAAAGTGAAACTGGGTCTGCTGCGCGACGGCAAACCACTGGAGGTAGAAGTCACACTGGACAAAAGCACCTCTTCTTCCGCCAGTGCGGAGCTGATTTCACCCGCATTGCAAGGCGCGGAATTAAACGATGGTCAGTTAAAAGATGGCACCAAAGGGATCACCATCGGTAATGTGGAAAAAGAGAGCGCCGCAGCCCAGGCGGGCCTGCGTAAAGATGACGTGATCATTGGCGTTAACCGCGATCGCGTGCAATCTATTGCTGAATTGCGCAAAGTGCTGGAGGCGAAACCGTCAGTGAAGGCGCTGCATATTGTACGCGGCAACGACAGCATCTATTTACTGCTGCGCTGATCATTTCCGTATCCGGGCATCACCGCTGCATGTGATGTCCGGATAACTCATGTTATGCTGCAGATGTTCCCCTTTTTAATGACTATCCCATCATGTATGTGAAGCTTTTACGCTCGGTAGCAATCGGTCTGGTTGCGGGTGGCCTGATAATCGCCGCCATGCCCTCTTTACGTCAGAATAACCCTCTCACATCGCGCCAGTTCGATAGCGCGGATGAAACCCCTGCCAGCTACAACCAGGCGGTGCGTCGTGCCGCCCCGGCAGTAGTGAATGTCTATAACCGCAGCCTGAATAGCTCCACGCATGATCGCCTTGAAATTCGCACGCTCGGATCTGGGGTTATCATGGATCAACGCGGCTATATCATTACTAACAAGCACGTTATTAACGATGCGGATCAGATCATCGTGGCTCTACAGGATGGCCGTGTTTTCGAGGCATTGCTGGTGGGCTCTGACTCTCTGACCGACCTTGCCGTACTGAAGGTTAATGCCACCGGCGGGCTACCGGTGATCCCGATTAATGCCAAACGCACGCCGCATATTGGTGATGTCGTGCTGGCCATTGGGAACCCGTATAACCTCGGGCAGACGATCACGCAGGGGATCATCAGCGCGACGGGGCGTATTGGCCTGAACCCGACGGGACGGCAAAACTTTCTGCAGACCGATGCCTCCATCAACCACGGTAACTCCGGCGGTGCGCTGGTGAACTCGCTGGGTGAACTGATGGGCATTAACACGCTCTCTTTCGATAAGAGTAACGATGGCGAAACACCGGAAGGGATCGGCTTTGCTATTCCGTTCCAGTTAGCCACCAAGATCATGGATAAGCTGATCCGCGATGGCCGCGTGATCCGTGGTTACATAGGCATTGGCGGCCGTGAAATCGCTCCGTTACATGCCCAGGGTGGCAGCATCGATCCGATCCAGGGGATCGTCGTCAATGAAGTTTCACCAGATGGCCCGGCAGCACGCGCGGGGATCCAGGTTAACGACGTGATCACTTCTGTTAACGGCAAAGCGGCCGTCTCTGCGCTTGAAACCATGGATCAGGTGGCCGAGATCCGTCCGGGTTCGGAAATCCCGGTAGAGGTAATGCGGGACGATAAAAAGCTGACGTTTAAAGTGACGATTCAGGAATACCCGGCAACCAACTAACGACCATAAAAAAACCGGAGCACGCTGGCTCCGGTTTATGCTTTTGGCGGCCGCGCTTAGCGGTTAACGAAATCCACGCCGAGTTGAATATCTTTTTTCAGCGTGTCCATCATACCTTCCAGCGCCTGTTGTTCAAAGGCGCTAAGCGCGCCGATGCTGTGACGCTCCTCTACACCCTTTTTCCCCAACAGCAGTGGCTGAGCAAAGAAACGCGTGTGTTCACCGTCACCTTCAACATAGGCACATTCAACAATCCCTTGTTCGCCCTGCAGAGCACGTACTAACGACAGCCCAAAACGCGCTGCGGCCTGGCCCATAGAAAGCGTTGCCGATCCGCCACCCGCTTTCGCCTCGACCACTTCAGTACCCGCGTTCTGGATACGTTTGGTCAGGTCGGCAACTTCCTGCTCAGTGAAGCTAACACCCGGGACCTGGGAGAGCAGCGGCAGAATAGTCACGCCAGAGTGGCCGCCAATCACCGGCACTTCGATGTCGCCAGGCTGTTTATTCTTCAGCTCAGCAACAAAAGTATTTGAACGGATGATGTCCAGCGTGGTTACGCCAAACAGCTTGTTTTTGTTGTACACACCGGCTTTTTTCAACACTTCCGCCGCAATCGCGACCGTGGTGTTTACCGGGTTTGTAATAATACCAATGCAGGCTTCCGGCGCCGTTTTTGCTACCTGAGCAACCAGGTTTTTGACAATACCGGCATTCACATTAAACAGGTCGGAGCGATCCATACCCGGTTTACGCGCAACACCTGCGGAAATCAGCACAATATCGGCACCCACCAGCGCAGGCGTGGCGTCTTCGCCAGCAAAGCCCTGGATCTTAACCGCGGTAGGGATATGGCTGAGGTCAACGGCGACGCCAGGTGTGACAGGAGCAATATCGTAAAGGGAGAGTTCTGAACCAGAAGGCAGTTGTGTTTTCAGTAGTAGGGCGAGCGCCTGACCGATACCGCCGGCCGCGCCGAGGACTGCGACTTTCATCCTAAACTCCTTATTATGGTTAGCTAAATATTTGTTACTCCGTTGCGGCGACCTTAATTCACCCTGATAATTATGACAATGACCATGCAAAAATTCTGCGGCATGACACATTGTTAGATCTTGTGACGGGTAAATACGACCGGCAGATCGACAAACTCAGCAACTAACACAGAGAGTTTATAATATAGCTGCGTTATTCACCAAAGTAACATCAACTTTATAACAATTAATTTACTTTCGAATCTTATTTGCGACGCAGAACACAGGGTTCTGTCCTTCAGAACAGGATTTGATAAACTCCGCGCCCTTCACGGCATTTTTTAATGTATTTACTCCGCAGAGTATTTGCATAAAAATGCAGCAATATGCATAATAATGTTGTTTTTCACGGCCATAATACGGGTGACTTATGCGAAGCTCGGCAAAACAAGAAGAATTAGTCAAAGCGTTTAAGGCGCTGCTTAAAGAAGAGAAATTCAGTTCTCAGGGAGAAATTGTCCAGGCTTTACAAGATGAAGGCTTCGACAATATCAATCAGTCTAAAGTATCCCGCATGCTGACGAAATTCGGTGCGGTGCGCACACGTAACGCGAAGATGGAGATGGTTTACTGCCTGCCCATTGAGCTCGGCGTTCCGACGACCTCCAGCCCACTGAAAAATCTGGTGCTGGATATCGACTATAACGATGCCGTGGTGGTGATTCATACCAGCCCAGGCGCGGCGCAGCTAATTGCACGCCTGCTGGACTCGCTAGGGAAAGCGGAAGGCATTCTCGGTACCATTGCAGGTGACGACACGATTTTCACCACTCCTTCGAGCAACTTCACGGTTAAACAGCTGTACGAGGCTATTCTGCTGGTGTTCGAACAGGAGCTGTGATTGCTTCCCCCCCGTAGCTTGCTGCGGGGGAATATCCGGTATTTATCGGTACATCCCCCACTTTCTACCGCCATACTCTTTAACAGTTAGTGCGATTTATGGCTTTCCAGGCTCGTTCCAGCGTATCCCATCGCACAAAAAATCAAAGTCTTCTATCTCGCTGATTTTATTAATCATCGTTAACTAATATTCACAGTACATCCGCTTTTTTATGCCATTACGCGATAAAAAATCATGCTCTTTATTCCTATAAGTCACAGTTATAATTAGCATGGTATTAATTCTTTCCGTGATTAGTGTATACTTGATTTTGTGATGAGGGTCACGAAACAAGACCCCAGGAAAAATGAAAGCAAAGAATACGACGAGGTAAATATCATGAATATCAAATCAACTGTAGCAACACTGAGTATCCTCTCTGCACTGTCATTCGGTGCTTTCGCAGCGGATTCAATCAATGCCGATCAAGCGCAATCGCGCCAGTCGCTGGGTACCGTGTCCGTAAGCTCAGTCGCCTCTTCCCCGATGGATATGCGTGCTGAACTGAACAAAAAAGCGGATGCGCAGGGTGCTTCAGCCTATCGCATTATCGAAGCCCGTACCGGTGACCAGTGGCACGCCACTGCCGAACTGTACAAATAAGTTTTACCGATAAAACCCTATGTCATTATCGTCTCGCGGCACCAGGTATAAAAAAAGCCGTTCAATCCTTCTCGCCGCAGAGACGCTATTCAGGAGAAAGACAATGAAACGTAATCTGATCATCGCATCCCTTGGCCTTGCATCTTTACTCTCTTTTGGTGCCAGCGCCGCAACACTGATCAATAGCGATCAGGCCAACAATCTGCAGCCTATGGGCAGCGTTTCTGTTTCGCAGGTCGCAGGTGTACCGATGGATATCCGTCAGGAATTATCAGCAAAAGCTGACCAGGCTGGCGCCAGCAGCTACCGCATTGTCGAGGCGCGTACTGGCGATCATACCCACGTCACAGCGGAACTGTATAAATAAACCCTCGTCGTCCTGTCCGACGACTTGCCCCTGCCTGTCAGGGGCTTTTTTTGCGCTTAACGCACGTTAAAACGCAACTGCCCTTCCAGTTCCTCTTCGGCTTCATCGAAGAGCAGAATCAACGCGCCAAAGCGCCGACGCTGCCTTTCAGGCAAATGCGTGAACTCGATCTCAAGCGGCATCGGTAGCGTGCCTTCCATTACCGTATCCCACAACGAATCGAGATCGTGAACTTTCTCGCGCTCAATAGCGAACTGGCGGGAAAATTCGCGATAGAAAGCACTTTGATCAGTAATATTTTTGAAATCAAAGGTGTAGATATTCATGGTCTCCGCCACCAGCCTGACGGGCGGCGAACGCCGCCCGGATGTTTACAATCCACCAAGATGCAGGGTTTTGACTTCAAGAAATTCCTCCAGGCCAAGTACCGACCCTTCCCGTCCCAGCCCTGACTCTTTCACCCCGCCAAATGGTCCCAGTTCCGTAGATACCGCACATTCATTAATGCCGATCATGCCGCTTTCGATTGCCTGCGACACACGGAATACTCGTTGCAGGTTTTGCGTATAGAAATAGGCCGCCAGCCCATATGGCGTCGCATTCGCGCGTTTCACCACCTCCTCTTCGGTGGTAAAGCGGAAACAAGCCGCAACCGGGCCAAACGTCTCTTCCTGCGCCAGTTTCATGCCATCGCTGCAATCACCCAGCACCGTAGGTAGCCAGAAGTTACCGCCAAGGCTATGCGGTTTACCGCCCGCCAGAATTTTTGCGCCTTTGGCTACCGCATCCTCGACATGTTCGCGCACCTTATCGATGGCCGCAGGCTCAATCAGAGGCCCGACAACGACCCCTTCCTCCAGGCCATTGCCGACTTTCAAGGCACTCACCGCTGTCGCCAGTTTCTGCGTAAAAGTGTCGTAGACCGATTCATGGATATAGAAGCGGTTCACGCTGACACAAACCTGCCCGGCGTTACGGAATTTATTGGCGATAGCCCCCTGAACGGCCGCATCGATGTCCGCATCCTCAAAAACAATGTAAGGCGCATTGCCGCCCAGCTCCATCGACACTTTTTTCATCGTCTCGGCGGCATTGCGCACTAGCGTTTTTCCGACTGCAGTCGAACCGGTAAAGGAAATTTTACGCACGTCGTGGCTGGCCATGATTGCGTCGCTGATTTCGGACGTGTTCCCGGCAACCGCATTCAGCACGCCATCCGGTACGCCCGCTTTTTTCGCCAGCGTTAGCAGGGCAAACGCGCTCAGCGGTGTATTATTTGCCGGTTTAATCACGCCGGTACAACCCGCCGCCAGCGCAGGGCCGAGTTTGCGCGTGAGCATTGCCATCGGGAAGTTCCACGGTGTTATTGCCGCCACCACCCCCACCGGTTCGCGGGTGGCCAGAATGTGTGAGCCGGGTTTAATCGGCGGGATAATTTCTCCGTTAGCGCGTTTTGCCTGCTCGGCAAACCACTGAATAAAGCTGGCCGCATACTCCACCTCGCCTTCGGCCTCTTTCAATGGCTTCCCCTGCTCGGTGGTCATTAATTGCCCTAACCAACGTTTATTCTCAATAATCAGTTCATACCAGCGATAGAGGATGGTGGAGCGCTCTTTGGCGGTTTTTGCCCGCCACGCGGGAAACGCCCTGGCCGCCGCAGCAATCGCTTCTTCGGTCTCTTTTTTACCGGCTTTTGCCACTTTTGCGATTACCTCTCCGGTGGCCGGATTCAGAACGTCAAATGTGGTATCCAGCGATTTCCAGACGCCATCAACCAGATAGCCCGTCTGGAAAAGCGCGTTGTCCTGCAGTGCCTGCGTGGTCATTTGTCCTCCTGATCTGTGCGTTATGAAAGCTCACACCAAGTATAGCCATAAAAAAACCGACGCTTTTGGCGTCGGTTTGGGGCAGGGTCAACTGCTGGTCAGTGCGTGCTGGTACTTATGCAACATGCCCGTAAGCCTGTGCACCGGCTCCGTCACCTGGGCGGGGGCATCCCAGTAGCGCAACTTTTGCTGGTAGATCTCCAGCTCCTCCAGCAACTGGGTAAAGTAGCGGCGGCGCTTATTGTCGGAACTTGCGGAAATCACCTGCCCGGCTGTGCGGCGTAACTGGCGATGGAATGCCGACAGATCGTCATTGACTGGCACGGGGGCATCGCGCAGGCGCTGGTGGGCAATAATCAACGTTAATGCCAGACGGAATTTCGCCACGTCGCCAGGGAACTTGTTCAACAATAAGAACAGTTGCTGGTACAGCGCAGGCAGATGGTTCTCTTTACGCCGTGCGGTATTGGTGGTCATTGCCGACACCGCCGCAGAAACAAACTGGTTTAACAGCACTCGCCCGGTACGCGCTTGCGAGTTATCACGCACCAGCAGGATCACCACCATCGCCAGCACCACACCGACTAACTGCCCCAGCGCACTGTCGAGAAACTGGTTGAATTTAAAGGTCATCGGGTTATCAAGAACCAGAATATTGATCGTGCCCGCCATGGTGCCAAGCGAACCCAGCCGCCGTTTTTGCACCTCGATACCAATGAAAAAGGCCAGCACCGCGAGGCTGATACAGAGCAGCAGCATGCTTTGTTGCGTTGACGGCAAAATGATCAGGAAGTAGAGCGAGCCAATAGGCAAGGCCCATAACATACCGTAGATAAAGTCTTTGGCTACCATCACCGGGTTGGGCAAGCGCATCGCCAGCGAGGTCACTACCGCAATCATCACCATGGCACTACTGCCGGAAGTCCAGCCCGTCCACAGCCAGAACAGCGTACCGAGCATGCACGACAACGTGGTACGCCAGAAGTTAATCATGGCATGATGTCGTTCAGCCGATTCGGGTTTCACGACCGCCTCACCCTGCAATACCTCTTCTTCAACGGCGCTGATTTTTGTATTGCCGATTACCCCACGCTTTAACAGCAGATAGCGGGTGGCCGAACCAACCCAGCTATAAATGGTGACGGGGGTTTCCCGCTCACCCGTCCAGGCGATCACGCGGCGCATCCGTTTTAACTGCCTGTGAACATCCTGCACGGTATCGACTGGCGCATCGAATAATTCGCGAAAAGTACCGGTGATGAGCTCCGGGCGCGTGTTCTGAATAAGATAGGTTTCGCAGGCCTGGGTAATTAACGTCAGCGACAAGGTGTTTATGGCTTTCAGACGGCGGTTGGCGCGCCCCCAGCGAGACGATTCAATCTTCAGATTGCTGCGCATGCCGTCCAGCGCGGCGGTTCGGCGTACCAGCGCAGCCCAGGCGCTATCGACTTCCTCACTGTCGCCATGCTTAATGCATAGCTGCATCAACTGGTAGTGCGCAACCAGTAACGCGTCCAGCTCGCGGTCAATTTCCTGTTTAATGGAGCGCGGCGAGAAGAGCAGATCGGCAACAATGGCGCAGATAATCCCCACTACAATTTCACTGCAACGTTCCACCGCAAACTGCGGTGCCAGCAGCGGCTCTGTCTGGATAGTGATCACAATGATTAACGCCGTGTAGCCCGATAAACCCCATGCATAGGAGTTTTCGACACGCACCAGCGAAGAGACCCAGGTACAAAATCCGGCCCAGATGCAAGACACCAGCAACATAAGCAGCGGCGTGCGGATCAGGGTGATGATGATGGCAAGCCCGGCAACACAGCCGATAAACGTGCCGACAATGCGCAGCATTCCCCGATAGCGAATCGCCCCGGAATAGGGTTCACCCCCGGCGGCAAACGCCGGGCCGGAAGCGACAATAGCGGCGGTCATCACCGCCCAACGCGGGGTTTCAAGCTGAAAGTGAAAACCGACAAACAGCGCCAGCACAACAGCAAAGGCCAGCTTGCAGGCAAAACGCAGATGCTGGCTGGCAATTGAGAACAGCCCCATAGCGATTACCCCAGTTCACGCAGACGATGCGCCATTTTGCGGAAGAAAGAGTCCTGGCTTTCATCACGATCGGATTTTCCGGTAACCACCACGGTAGCAGTTGTCCCGGCCGGCCACAGGTTGCCCTTCTGCTGATCCAGCCGGATCCGCACCGGCACGCGCTGAGCCAGACGCACCCACTCAAGGTTGGAATCAACCGTCGCCATTCCTTTGCTGTCATTGCTGCTGCTTGAGTTAGTTACCCCGGCGGCAACGCTATCAACCGTGCCTTTCAGCACCAGGTTGCTGCCAAGCGGTGTCACTTCCGCGCGGTACCCAGGCCTGACGCCTTCCAGCTTCGTCTCTTCCATATAGGCCAGAATATAAAATGAGTTCTGCTTCACCAGCGCGACGGCGGTGGAACCACGGGTGATAAACTCCCCTGCGTAGACATTAAGGTTAGTTACCCAGCCATCGGCTGGCGCGCGGATAACCGTGCGCTCCAGATCCAGTTTTGCCAGATCGCGGGTCGCCACGGCTTTGGCTAATTGATGCAGCTCGGTTTGCAGCGTATTGTTGGCCTGGTCGATCTCTTCCCGCGACATGGCCTGGACGCCCAGCTGATTACGGCGACCGGCTTCACGACGCTTCTCGTTAACCAGCGCCTGGTAGTACGCGACATCGGCCTCGTCTTGTTCCAGCGCTTTTTGGTAGCGAGGCTGATCGACAGTGAACAGCACTTGGCCCTGTTTCACCAGTTGGTTGTCGTGAACATTGACCGCCGTCACCAGCCCGGTAACGTCCGGCGCAATGGCGACAACATCCGCGCTAAAGCGCGCGTCACGCGTCCACGGTGATTCTGTGTAATAAACCCAGGCGCGAAAAATAGCGATGAACGCCAGGACAACCAGCACCATAGTAATAGCAGTGCGAGAGATATTTCTTGTTAGTGTTTTCACATCTACCTCAGACAAACAGGCGCGACAGCAGGTAAAAAAGGCAGCAATACAGCGCAGTATTAAATAACGCCGGGTGCCAGACAAAATCGTAGATCCCTGTCGGGACCAGCACCCTGCGCACCAGCCAGAAGATCGCCAGTGACAAAATTAATTCGAAAAAAATCGGTGGGAACGACAGACCGAACACCACGATTACGGGAAACAGACTCATGTTGACCTTGGTTAGAGAACGTGCAGGTGACAATTCTTTTTCACGTCACCGCAGGAGTAAGGGCAAGAAAAGCCAGGCGAGAGTGACGTGTTTTATTTAACCCAGGGTGGTTTGACCGCCCCCGTGGGTAATTATTCAACTAACAGTATATTAACGTAACTGTTATGCTGTTATCTATATTATGTGATCTAAATCACTTTTAAGTCAGAGTGAATAATGGAACGACTCAAACGCATGTCGGTATTTGCCAAAGTGGTGGAATTGGGATCGTTTACCGCCGCAGCCCGACAGTTACAAATGAGCGTTTCGTCCATCAGTCAGACGGTGGCGAAACTGGAAGATGAATTACAGGTTAAGCTGCTGAACCGCAGCACGCGCAGCCTCGGGCTTACCGAAGCCGGAAAGATTTATTATCAAGGCTGCCGCCGAATGTTGCACGAAGTACAGGATGTCCACGAGCAACTCTACGCGTTTAACAATACCCCCATCGGAACGCTGCGCATTGGCAGTTCTTCAACCATGGCGCAAAATGTTCTGGCAAAAATGACAGCCGATATGTTGAGAGAGCATCCGGGGTTATCGGTCAACCTGGTGACCGGGATCCCGGCGCCGGACTTGATTGCCGACGGGTTGGACGTGGTGATCCGCGTAGGCGCGTTGCAGGACTCCAGCCTCTTCTCACGCCGTCTCGGCGCGATGCCGATGGTGGTGTGTGCCGCCAAAAGTTATCTCTCCCAGTACGGCGTGCCGGAAAAACCCGCCGACCTGACCAACCACTCATGGCTGGAATATAGCGTTCGGCCGGATAATGAGTTTGAACTGGTGGCACCGGAAGGACTCTCGACACGCCTGATCCCACAAGGGCGCTTTGTGACCAACGATCCGATGACGCTGACCCGCTGGCTGACCGCTGGCGCAGGCCTCGCCTTTGTGCCCTTAATGTGGGTGATCGATGAGATCAACAGCGGCGCGCTGGAGATCCTGCTGCCACGCTATCAGTCAGATCCCCGACCGGTCTACGCCTTGTATACCGAAAAGGACAAACTGCCGCTCAAAGTGCAGGTCTGTATTAATTATCTGACGGAATATTTTATTGAGGTTGCGCAGGTCTACAAAGGCATGCAGGGGCGCAGGGTGTGAGGCTCCTCTCCCCGCAGGGAGAGGAGAAAACCGTAATCAGGCCGTACCGCCGACGGTCAGGTTGTCCACTTTCAACGTCGGCTGGCCTACGCCAACCGGCAGGCTCTGCCCCTCTTTACCGCAGACCCCAACGCCGTTATCCAGTTTCAGATCGTTACCCACCATTGAGATCTGCTGCATAGCTTCAATGCCAGAGCCAATCAACGTCGCGCCTTTCACCGCTTTGGTCACTTTACCTTTTTCGATCAGGTAGGCTTCAGAAGTCGAGAAGACGAATTTACCGGAGGTGATATCCACCTGGCCGCCGCCGAAGTTCGGGGCATAGATACCATAATCAACCGATTCGATAATTTCCTGCGGCGTAGATTGCCCCGCCAGCATATAGGTGTTGGTCATACGCGGCATAGGCAGATGCGCATACGATTCGCGACGCCCGTTACCAGTCGGTTTAACGCCCATCAGTCGCGCGTTCATCTTGTCCTGCATGTAGCCTTTCAGCACCCCATTTTCGATCAGCACATTGTACTGACCGGGTGTGCCTTCATCATCAATCGCAACCGAACCGCGACGATCGAGAAGGGTGCCGTCATCCACCACGGTACACAGTTCGGAAGCCACCAGTTGCCCCATCTGGCCACTGAACACCGATGTGCCGCGACGGTTGAAGTCGCCTTCCAGCCCGTGACCGACCGCCTCATGCAGCAGCACCCCTGGCCAGCCCGCGCCTAACACAACGGGCAGCGTACCGGCAGGCGCAGCAACAGCAGTCAGATTAACCAACGCCATACGAACAGCCTCTTTTGCCCACGCATCGGCGCGCACGTCGCCATCAACATCTTGCAGGAACCAGTCATAACCAAAACGACCGCCGCCGCCGCTGGATCCGCGCTCACGTTTACCGTCATCTTCAACCTGCACACTCACCGACAGGCGTACCAGCGGACGTACATCTGCCGCCAGCGTACCGTCAGTGGCCGCAACCAGAATCAGCTCGTAAACGCCGGTCAGGCTGGCGGAAACTTCCTGCACACGTTTATCTGCCGCCCGCGCGACTTTATCTACGCGGCGCAAAATATCCAGCTTCTCTTCACGGCTCATGCTCTGCAGCGGATCGATACTGGTATACAAAGAGTGATGCTCTACCGCACCGAGGGTTTTAACCTTACCATCGCCGTTCTCACGCACGATGGTGCGGGCTGCTTGCGCGCTCTGTTCCAGCGCTAACAGGCTGATTTGATCGGCATAGGCAAAACCGGTTTTCTCGCCGCTCACGGCGCGCACACCGACCCCCTGGTCAATATTGTAAGAGCCATCTTTAATGATGCTGTCTTCCAGGACCCAGGATTCGTGATAGCTCGACTGGAAATAGAGATCGCCGTAGTCAAGACGACGCGCGGTCAGTTGGCCAAGAATGGCAAACAGATCCTGATGGTTCAGGCCATTCGCTGCCAGCAGTTGTTCACTCACCAGATTAAGACTCATCATTATTTACTCGTCGTTGCCGCCACATCGGGCAATAAAAAAGTGCGATATAAGGAGCTTGAGGCAATTCGCGGGTGCCGTCAAATCATTGCTTTTTATCCGTACGCGCCTGGCGCAGGACTTCGTTGATTTGCGGCTGATCCACCGGCCCGGTAATGCGATAACGCAGAATGGAGACTTTATTCCATAACGGCCCCAGCACTTTACTGGCGGCGAACACCGCCGCGCCGACGATCGGGTTAACAGCAAAAGCTGCCGCCACGCCGACCGTGGCCGAAATCTCTGGCGCCACAACCGCCTCAACATCCAGTTGACGCCGCACCAGATCGACAGAACCTTTCATCGCAATATCGGCTTCCAGCCCGTCAACCAGCGTATCGTCGCTGTGCAGCACGCCATCTTTGATCCACGCAGTACTGCGAATAGCGTCGAACCAGAACCCTTCACTGCTAAAGGTGTCGCTAAAATCAAAACGCAATTTACGCAGCAGCGAATCAACGCTAAACAGGCGTAATAGCTGCCCGGCATGACCGGTACTGATATCGGTGATTTGCCCCTTACCCAGCCGGGTACGCAGGATGCCGTTTAGCGACTCCTCCTGCGGCTCCCAGGGCGGGTTACGCCAGTGCAGATCGTAATTGATATCAAATGACGAACCGCGCACTGGCGTCGGCACGCCGAAGAAGCCCATCGCCGAATCGAGCTTATCGCCACGCAGTACGCCCTTGATAGATGTCCGTTCTGCTCCTTCGCGGTTTACCCATTCGCCATCGGCGCTCAGACGGGCAAATCCGCTGTCTACCAGACCATTCTTCAGCGTCAGCGTATCGCCCTGAATGTCGAAATCGCCGTCAATGCGGCCATACTTTTGCCCCCACAACCAGCATTCCGCACAGCGCAGTTGCAAATCTGGCCAGCCGGTGAAGTCCACGCGGGTTTTACCGCGCAACAGCGTCGTAGGCGAGGAAATATCCTCATCATCTGGCGCATTCGTCGACGGGTTGTAATAGAGATAGCGAATAGCTGCCTGCCAGGGAGCATTTTCACGCACGGTAAGTGTACCGCTGATTTCGCGCCCCTGCGCCTCAATCAACGAACCGGATGTCTGCGGCTGCGACACAATGCTCAGGTTATTCCATTGCTGGCCGCCCATCGTCAGCGCTGGCGTACGCAGCGTCACGCGCTCCGGGAAAGAGGTCGACGAGCTGACATTATTTGCCACGCCCTTTCGGAACAGGGCCAGCCACTGCGCACCGTTCATCGCCGGTAAATTAAGCTCCAGCCCTGTCTGTTCCGGCAGCGGCGGGAGCGTGCGGCTGTCTGACGTCCAGATCCCACGATCGAGGGTCAATTTATTATTCAGTAGCCAGCGGGTATTAAAGTGGTTTTCGCTTCCGGCACTGCCCGTCAGGTCAAAACTGCGTAAATTGCCTTCCACTTTCAGTTTGAGCGGTAGCGCTTTACCCGACGGCTTATCCAGCGGCGGCGGCAGCGTACTGGCGAGATTATTCAGATCGCCATCAATGTTAACTTTATAGGTCGCCCCGGCGTGGTACGGCAGTTCAATGCCCACATCCCCCTTCCACGCCACACTGCCCCGCAAGGCATCGTTAAGCTGGGAAGGTAGCACGCCAGTACGCGACGGCTGCCAGTTACCGTCCAGATTAACCGCCACCTGGTAGGCTTTATCGCCCTCGGTAGTGGAAAAATGCACATTCAGCGGCTGATTGAACCAGCTTGCCTGCAACGGCTCGCTTTGCAAATTGCCGTTCACAAAACTGAACTTGCCGCTGAGGTTTTTCAGCGTACTGTTAAGCGGTTTGATAAACAGACTGTTATTGTTCAGCACCACATCGCCTTTGGCGGTGGTCAGTTCACCATCCAGCGGGATATCAAGATGTAAACGCGCGCGGACGTCGCCATCAATTTGCAGCTCATCTAATGCACTGGCCAGCGAGTCATGCAGCGGTGTCTCCTTAAAGTAGGGCCCCACTTCTTTGCCCGGCCCATTGATATCCGCATCGATCAGCAGCTTCTCTTTGACATAATCCGGAATAGTGGCCGTCAGGTTGCTGGCGGTTACGCCGCCCAGCGCCACGTTATCACTCTTCATCCACAAGCCGTCATTAATAAAATCGAGCTGGATATCAAGGTTTTTCAGCGCTGGCCAGTCTGGCTGGAAAGCGAAGGTTGCATTACGCAGCGGCACCAGCACTTCAAACTGGCCTTCGTTGTGTTTGTAAGGGAAGAGCCGTGGATTTCCGCCATAGACCAGCGTCGCATTGTCGGTCTGACCGCCCTGAATCGCCGCGCTGAGATAATCCACCAGCGCTTTACCCATCAGATTCTCCGGGAAATAGCGCCATGCCTGGCCGCCATCGGTCACGTTAATCCCGGCCAGGATCCCCAGCCAGGGCTCGTCGCCCTGCGGCTGAAGATAGCGGAACCCGCCATGAGCGTGGATCGCATTAGCCTGCACGTCAATGTTACGTCCATCCAGCTGGAAACCCTGCTCATTTTTCTGCCAGCTGAGTGTGGCATCGCCTTTTTCTATCTCCAGCGGCGCGCGGAACACCGATTCGTAAGGCATTTTCGCCTGCGCCATCGTGATCATCAGCCGCCCGTCGCCAATACTCCCCGCCAGCGTTCCACTCAGGTTTTCGACGCCTGGCAGCAGCTTCCACTGTTTCCAGGCAATCTCTTTCCAGCGAGCCTGGAAACGGGTTTTATCCGTGGCCTGCAGTGGGATATCCAGCGCCAGCGTCTCCAGCAGGCCGCTGGGCTGCATGGTGCTCCAGATGTTGTACAACTGCGGCGAGATTTTTTCGGCGATCGGCAGCAACCCTTCCAGCCCGCGCAGCTCGAGATTACTGGCGCGCACGCGCAGTTCATCGCTGCGAACACCCTCTGCACCACCAGCTTCCTGGGCCGGAACCCAGGCAAAGCTCAATGAACCTTGCGGCCAGGGGCGATCGTCAATGGCAATACGCGTTACAGGTACATCAAATTGCCAGCCCTGCTGCTGACGTGAAACATGCGCGGTCAGGTTATCCACCGTCATACGGTGTGGGGCTTTATCCCCTTGCCAGCTGGCACCACCACGCTTGAGCCAGACATCGCCACTTTCTACTACGCCTTTATTCAGCGTCATCCAGCCTTCGAGGCTAAAACGTGCGCTCTGCAACGCAACGTTGTCCTGCATCCACTGGCCAAGCCAGGGTTTAACGTCAATATCGTCCGCCTGCAACCAGACACGGCCATTGTTCAGCAACCCATTGTCATCCCGCAGATCCATCCGCACCTGCATAATGCCGTGTTGCCCGGTCAGGCTGGAGAGGCTCACTTGCCCTTCCGCGCGATGGCGATCGCCACTGTTAAGCCAGGTGAGTTGCGGGATCGCCAGCTCGGCGCGCTGGCCCGAGAGCGTCAAAAAGCTAATACGACTGTCGCGCAGATCAAAGTGATCGAACTGGCGCAGGAAAAGATCGCTGATACGATCGGCTTCGATAGCGTCGCCGCTGTCATTGCGCTGCAGCGGTGTATTGGAATGCGCGGTCAACTGCCAGAAGGTGAGATTGCGGAACTGCCAGCGCAGGTGCAGCAAGCTTTGCCAAACATCCAGCGCCAGCGTAACGCGCTTAATGGAGAGTTCGCCGCCGTCTTTTAGCGTGGCGTGAATATCGCGGACGTCCAGTTCAGGGCCAAAGTTTTGCCAGCGCGCTTGCAACTGACTTGCCTGTACCGGAACCCCCGTGTGGGATGCAATTTGCGCCAGGATCTGTGGGCGCCAGCTATCCAGATGGGGCAGAACAAGGCGCAGCCCACTCACCAGCAGCGCCACGATGACGATCAGCGTCGCGCCTGTAAGCAGCAATATCCCCGGCAGTCGCCTCACGCCTCTCTCCTTGTCAACCTACCCACAAATCCGCTCGTGCCGCTGCACGCAGCGAAATTACATCATTACGACGTCGAACTGCTCCTGATTATAGAGCGGTTCGATTTGCACTTTGACCTGCTTGCCAACGAAGATTTCTACCTCCGCCAGCGCGTGCGATTCTTCGCCTTTCAGTGTCTCGGCAACGGCAGGAGAGGCATATACCAGGAAGCGGTCAGAGTCGTAAGCATGATGCACGCGCACAATTTCGCGCATGATCTCATAACACACCGTTTCGACCGTTTTCACGGTGCCACGGCCATGACAAGTGGGGCACTCATTGCACAGTACATGCTCCACGCTTTCGCGTGTGCGTTTACGGGTCATTTCCACCAGCCCAAGCTGGGAGAAACCATTAATACTGGTTTTCACCCGATCCTTGCTTAACGCTTGCTCCAGCGAGTGCAGCACGCGACGGCGGTGATCCTCATTATTCATGTCGATGAAATCAATAATGATAATCCCGCCCAGATTACGTAAGCGTAACTGGCGGGCAATCGCCTGAGTGGCTTCAATGTTGGTGTTGAAAATGGTGTCGTCAAGATTGCGATGCCCCACAAACGCGCCGGTGTTGATGTCCACCGTGGTCATCGCTTCGGTTTGATCAATGATCAAATAGCCGCCGGATTTCAGCTCGACTTTACGCTCCAGCGCACGCTGAATTTCGTTCTCAACGTCAAACAGATCAAAAATCGGCTGCCGCCCGCTGTAATGTTCAAGCTTACTGGTCATTTCCGGAATGTACTCGGCGGTAAACTCCAGCAGCGCTTCAAAGGTCAGGCGCGAGTCCACGCGGATCCGGTCGAGATGAGCATCAGCAAAATCACGCAGCACACGCTGGGCCAGCGCCAGTTCGCCGTATAATTTGCAACGCGTCTGTTGGCGCTTTTTGCGCTCCATCACTTTTGTCCAGACGCGCTTCAGATAGGCCGCATCAGATGCGAGATCGTCTTCACATACACCCTCCGCCGCCGTGCGAATAATAAAACCGCCCTGCTCATCGCAGTAGCTCGCGACCACTTGTTTCAGGCGTTCGCGCTCAGCTTCGCTTTCAATACGCTGCGAAACGCCAACGTGCGCTGCACCGGGCATAAACACCAGGTAACGCGAAGGCAGTGTGATGTCGGTAGTGAGGCGCGCGCCTTTGGTACCCAGCGGATCTTTCACCACCTGTACCATCAAATCCTGCCCCTGACGGACCAGCTCGGAGATATCGCGAACGGTGAAGTTCTTCTGCTCTTCCCCGGCAACGCATTCGGTGTGCGGCATAATGTCGGAGGCGTGAAGGAACGCCGCCTTTTCCAGTCCAATATCTACAAAAGCCGCCTGCATACCCGGCAGAACCCGGCTGACCCGACCTTTGTAGATATTGCCTACTATCCCGCGCCGTGCTTCGCGCTCAATATGAATTTCTTGCAGGATGCCGCCGTCAATATAAGCGACGCGTGTTTCCGATGGTGTTACGTTGACCAGTAATTCAGCCGTCATGATTATCTCTTCCCTCGCGCAGTGCGTTAAAATTGCTCAGCAATTCCCAGGTTTCCACCAGCGGTAAACCCACAACGGCATGATAGCTACCGTTAATCTTCCTGACGAAACAGCCACCTAACCCCTGGATACCATAAGCACCGGCTTTATCCAGCGGCTCTTTGCTTGCAACATAAGCGGCAATGTCCGCTTCTGATAATGCCCTGAAGGTCACTTCTGTTTCCACCAGACAATCGAGCAGGTACTGGCGGTCTGCCAGCGCCACTGCCGTCATCACCAGATGTGTTTGCCCGGAAAGTTGACGCAACATACTGGCAGCATGCGAGGAGTCTTTCGGTTTTTCAAGCACTTCACCATTAAATATCACAATGGTGTCAGCGCCAAGGACGGGCAGATCCTGGGTAACCATGGCGACACCCGCTTGCGCTTTCTCACGCGCAAGCCGCGTAACATATTGCCGGGCGGTTTCCTGCGCCTGACGCTGTTCTTCTATACCCGGGATGATGCGCTCGAAAGTCACGCCCAGCTGAGTGAGCAGTTCCTGACGACGGGGGGAACCGGAAGCAAGCCAGATATCTTTCATAAAAACCTTATTGCACCGCGAACTGCTGGCGGATCTTGCGCATTAACAGGAAAAGCCACGGCCAGAGCACGCCACTGACGAGGCTGCTCCAGAAAATTTCTGGCTTGAACGAGACGTTAATCACCAGGAATTCCGCCCAGAAGACAATCACTTCAGTCGCTAACGACAATAACATCACCACCAGCGCCTGTTGCCAGAGCGCCAGATTCCGGAAAAGCTGAAATTTCAGTGCAACCAGATAGGCAACGATGCTTAACGACAGCGCACGTACACCCAGTGTAGAGCCGCTAATCAGATCCAGTATGGCACCCATCGCGAAACCCGTACCGACATTTACGCGATGTGGCAACGCCAGGATCCAGTAGAGCAGAATAAGCAGAACCCAATTTGGCCGGTAGACGAGAATGTCATCCGGCCAGGGCATGATTTGCAGCAACAGAGCAATGAAAAACGAGAGCCAGATAACCCAGCGCCCCTGGCTACGGTAACTTGCCACTATTGCCCTCCCGGAGAGACTTGCGGCGGCGGCTGCGTAATTCCGGTCGCCGGCGCGGGCATTGGCGCAGGTGGCCCCATTGCATCAGGGGACGGCAACACCTGCGGCATCATTTGCAGCAAACGTTCATTGGCCACGCGATGAACATCTTCCGGCGTTCTCGGATTGGTGCCATTACGATCGGCCCCCCACAACAACAGCAGATAACGCAGACGTTGCAGCCCCGCCGTCGGACGCGCCTGGATCACGGTGTACGCACGCTGTGTATCCAGTTTCACCGAAGAAACCACGGCCACCGGGTATCCTTCCGGGAAGCGACCGCCCAGACCGGAGGTCACCAGTACATCGCCAACGCGAATATCGGTATTGGCGGGCAGATGTTCCAGTTGAAGGTCATCTGTGCAGCCGTTGCCAGCGGCAATCACGCGGATATCATTACGCAGCACCTGAATCGGCAGCGCATGGGTGGCATCGCAAATCAGCAATACACGGCTGGTGAGTTTTGCAACCGCAACCACCTGACCGACCACGCCTTTGTCGCTGATCACCGGCTGGCCTTCGTACACGCCGTTGACGCTGCCTTTATCGATTACCACCTGATCGCTATAGGGATCGTTCACCGTGGAAATCACCTGGGTCACCATTTTTTGCTCATCCTGACGCAGCGGTGAGCCCAGCAGTTCACGCAGGCGCGCGTTCTCCTGCTTGTACTGTCCTAACATCAACAGTTCGCTGTTTTTCAGCAGCAGTTCCTGACGCAATGCCCGGTTTTCAAGCTCAAGTTGATCGCGTGACGCCAGTGTTTGCGACACGTTATCTAATAATTCACGAGGACCGTTGGAAATAAAATAGAAAGGGCTGACGGCAGTATCCATGTACGTTCTGATCTGGCTGAACGTACCGAGGCGGCTGTCGGCAATAATGACTCCAAGCGCCACCAAAACCGCCAGGAAAAGGCGAATCTGCAGTGACGGGCCACGGCTAAAAATTGGCTTCATAGGCTTTGCGTATTCTCAGGCCAGACAGCGCCGGAGCGACGTATCGCTCCAGCGCTGATGCGGACTATTCTTCGCTGAACAGGTCGCCGCCGTGCATATCGATCATTTCCAGCGCCTTGCCGCCGCCGCGCGCTACGCAAGTCAGTGGATCTTCTGCAACTACAACAGGAATGCCCGTCTCTTCCATCAACAGGCGGTCAAGGTTGCGCAGCAATGCGCCACCACCGGTCAATACCATGCCGCGTTCAGAGATATCGGACGCCAGTTCCGGCGGGCACTGTTCAAGCGCAACCATCACAGCGCTGACGATGCCGGTCAGCGGTTCCTGCAGCGCTTCCAGAATTTCGTTAGAGTTCAGGGTAAAGCCGCGCGGTACACCCTCAGCCAGGTTACGGCCACGGACTTCGATTTCGCGCACTTCGTCACCCGGATAGGCTGAACCGATTTCGTGTTTAATACGTTCTGCGGTCGCTTCACCAATCAGAGAACCGTAGTTACGGCGCACATAATTAATAATCGCTTCATCGAAACGGTCACCACCGATACGCACGGAAGAAGAATAGACAACGCCGTTCAGAGAGATAACCGCAACTTCGGTCGTACCACCACCGATATCAACAACCATGGAGCCGGTCGCTTCGGAAACCGGTAAGCCTGCGCCAATTGCGGCTGCCATCGGTTCTTCAATCAGGAATACTTCACGGGCGCCTGCGCCCTGCGCGGATTCACGAATAGCGCGACGTTCAACCTGGGTTGCGCCAACCGGCACACAGACCAGAACACGCGGGCTTGGACGCATGAAGCTGTTGCTGTGCACTTGTTTAATAAAGTGTTGCAGCATTTTTTCGGTCACGAAGAAATCGGCAATAACACCGTCTTTCATCGGGCGGATAGCAGCAATGTTGCCCGGAGTACGGCCCAACATTTGCTTCGCTTCATGGCCGACAGCGGCCACACTTTTCGGTGAACCGGCACGATCCTGGCGAATGGCCACCACGGAAGGCTCATTCAATACGATGCCTTGTCCTTTTACATAAATCAGGGTATTCGCGGTACCCAGGTCAATGGACAGGTCATTGGAAAACATGCCACGAAATTTTTTCAACATACTAAGGGATAATCCTGAAAGCTGGGGCGGAACAAAATCCGCTTACTTTACCAACCACACGCAGCAGCGACAAGGCGCAAAAATCATCTGCTACGGTGAAAATTAGTGCAGTTTGTTTCCTTTGTTGCAAAACGACATGACTTCGTCCGGAAGCGATAAAATCCACCTGTTCCAGCACTCTGCGTTCACAACCTGTCAAAGGTCAAACCGGCTTTTTATTCACTGCGACGATCCGGCGGGCAGGCAAGCACACCCCCATACAAGGCAGCGCGCATTATTCTACGTGAAAACGGCTCAAACAGCAGTTCAAACCGAATATCTTTGCGAATATTTTTTCACATTCGTATCGAGCGGTTGAGACGACGCAAAGAAATCGCCCTGACCGCCCGCGACACCACATTCCACCAGCGTCTGCCATTCGCCACGGGAACGAACCCCGGTGGCAAAAACCCGTGTTCGCGTGCCTTTGCACGCCTCGACAAGGCTTTGCACCAACAACTGGTTTTGCGTGCGTTTCTCAATGTTCCTGACCAGCCCCGGATGCAGCTTTAATAACTCAACATCCAACGCTTTAATCCAACTGGTGCTCACCAACGTCAGCCCCGCCTGAATCACCACTACGCGAGCGCCCAACGCGTTGATTAAACGCACAACCGACTGTAACCGGCTGATGTGTTGACAAACATCCGCCTCGGCAAGTTCAAAAATAATCCGTCGGCGTTGAGATTTTTCGCACTGCATTAATGTATCGCGCAGCCAACGCTGAAAACGCGGGCGAATTAAAGACTCGACAGTAACCTGTATGGCCAGGTTTTCTTCCGGCCAGAAATTAAGGAAAGGGATCACCCGGCTGACTTGCAAACGGTCATACTCTTCCGATAAACCAAATTGCAGGACCATCGGCATAAACTCTTCGGCGATCACTTCCTGGTCGCCATCGAAAATGCGGCACATCAATTCTCTATGATGTACCAGCCCGTCGCGGTTCACGGCCGGTTTCTGGTATACACGCGGCCCGCCCCGACTGAGCATCTGCTCGATAAGCGTACGCCAGCGCACGTTACCGCGCCCCTGCTCAGGCAGCGTGTCATCGTAAACAGACCAGCTATTGCCCCCCTGCAGAACCGCAGTGCGTGTTGCCGCTTCGGTATGTTCCATCACCTGTTCCGTCGACTGGCCGCTACGCCAGGCGCAAATTCCGATATGCATCATGTCTTCCCGTGCGAGCATTTTACTCGGCGGCAAGCCATCAACGGCGTTCAGGATCTGCCCGGCAATACTTTCTGCTTCTTTTAATGTGCGGTGTGGGAGCAGTACCGCAAAATCGCTACGGTGATAACGCGCCAGCAACGCGCCCGGGTAACGCATAATAAAGGTAGAGAGCAAGTTGATCAGCGCAAAGAGGTGCTCTTCAACAGCCGGAAGCCCCCAACTGTCACGCAGCAGATCAAAGTCCGGCAAGCGGATCATCATCACCACGCCATGTGAGCCGACCTTTTCCGGATCCTCCAGTAGCGTTGCCAGCTGGTTATCAAAGAAGAGCCGGTTATTAAGCCCGGTGCGCGTATCCTGGGCGGCATAGGAGCGGATCAGCGTATCCATGCGGCTCCGCTGATCGCTGGCGAACTGTATATCGGTCAATAACACATCCATCGCGCTGCTGGTGCGCGATGGCCATTCATAAATGCTGCCGCGAACCTGCGGACCGCGCTCGCCATTAAGAATGCGTGTCGCCCGGGTCTCCAGCAGTTCCTGACCGGACAGTTGGCGACGTAACCAGCGAACGGAAAGAAAAATAATCATCACCATAAAACCGATGGCTAACGTCAGTGGTGCGGTCGTCATTAATGAACGGAAGTAGTTCGCCATCGGATCCTGATACACCAGCGTAATGGTGAGGCCTGGGTTTTTTACCGAGGTGACGCGCCGTTCAAGGTATTGATAATTACTGCCAGCCGGACGGTAGCTGCGTTTACGGGTATAACTAAGGATGGTCAGGTCGCCCTGCTTGATATCAATACCGATGATGTCCACCGGCACCATTAATTCATCAAGCTGCGTCAACAATTGGGGAACTGAGGTGGAGATCAGACGTGTATCAATTACCGCTGCTACTGCTTCCACGCGGTTTGCCACTTTATTCTGAATGGCGTTATAAAAACTCAGCGAACTACCGATCAGGGTGACGAAGATGGCCAGTCCCGTCAGTAGCGTGACAAATGCTGAGAATTTCGTCGTTAATCGCATCCTTGTGTTAACTCCGTTGTATAAAGAACGAGGCGAGCCGGACTTAGGCAAAGTCGATAAAGTAAGTACTAACTTCTGCGCTCAATAGGTCAGGAGATGGGCTGCTGGTATTAGCACTAAATCGGCACTGCATTTCATTATTGCGAGTATAGCCCTCACAAATTATTTTCCAATCAGCAATAACGCCAATAAATGGATTAGCCGTTCAGTTTACAATGTTTGGTAACACACTCCCACTCGCACTAACGTCTTGTTTCCACCATGCTTAACGCAATATACCTGGAGGGCGTCTTAATGAAAAAACTGACTGAAGCCGACGTAACCGCAGAAGCGATTTTTATGTTGAAGCGCCGCCAGGTGCTAAAGATGTTGGGGATCGGCGCAACCGCATTCACCCTTTCTTCCAATGCGAAAGCCGATCTGCTGGACTGGTTTAAAGGCCATGACCGGCCAAAAGCGCCTGCGGGTAAAGCGCTTGAGTTTACGAAGCCTGAACAGTTTCAGGCACCACTGGCGCTGACGCCGGAAGATAAAGTCACGGGATATAATAACTTCTACGAATTTGGGCTGGATAAAGCCGATCCTGCCGCCAACGCGGGGGGAATGAAAACCGATCCCTGGACGCTGACCATTGATGGTGAAGTCGCAAAGCCGCTCACCCTCGATCACGATGCCTTAACGTCACGTTTCCCGCTTGAAGAGCGCATCTATCGAATGCGCTGTGTTGAGGCATGGTCAATGGTCGTTCCGTGGATAGGCTTCCCGTTACATAAACTGTTGGCGCTGGTTGAACCGACCAGTAACGCCAAATATGTCGCTTTTCAAACCCGTTATGCGCCTGATGAGATGCCGGGTCAGAAAGATCGTTTTATTGGCGGCGGGCTCTCCTATCCTTACGTTGAAGCGTTACGTATAGATGAAGCAATGCATCCGCTGACATTGTTAACAGTGGGCGTCTACGGAAAAGCGCTACCGCCGCAAAACGGCGCGCCCATACGCCTGACAGTGCCGTGGAAATATGGGTTTAAAGGCATTAAGTCGATTGTCAGTATCAAACTGACAAGTAAACGCCCCCCCACTACCTGGAACCTGGCGGCCCCCGACGAGTATGGTTTTTTTGCTAACGTCAACCCACATGTCGATCATCCTCGCTGGTCGCAGGCGACAGAACGCGTGATTGGCTCAGGCGGCGCGCTGGATGTGAAACGCCAGCCGACCTTGCTTTTTAATGGCTACGCTGAAGAGGTCGCGTCGTTGTATCGCGGTATGGATTTAAGGGAGAACTTCTGAGTGCGCTTAACAGCAAAACAGATCACCTGGCTGAAGGTGGCGCTGCACCTGGCAGGCTTACTGCCGTTGATCTGGCTCTTCTGGGCGGTCAGTCAGGGGTATTTCAGCGCCGATCCGGCAAAAGATATCCAGCATTTTACTGGCAGAATGGCGCTAAAGTTCCTGCTGGCCAGTTTGCTGGTGGCTCCGCTGGCGCGTTACGCGAAGCAGCCGTTACTGATCCGCACCCGGCGCTTGCTGGGGTTATGGTGTTTCGCCTGGGCTTCGCTGCACCTGACCAGCTACACCCTGCTGGAGCTGGGCATCAATAATCTGGCGTTACTGGGGCAGGAGTTAATCTCGCGTCCTTATTTAACACTGGGGGCAATAAGCTGGCTGATCTTGCTGGCGCTGGCGTTCACCTCTACGCAGTGGGCGCAACGGAAACTGGGTAAACGCTGGCAGCAATTGCATAACTTCGTCTATCTGGTCGCGATCCTTGCACCTGTACACTATCTCTGGTCAGTGAAGATCCTTTCCCCGCAACCTGTTATCTATGCCGTTATCGCACTGGGGCTTTTAGCATGCCGTTATAAGAAGTTCCGCCAATGGTGGCATTAATGTTTCGTTCTGTGCAGTTTCCCGCAGATCTTCTATCATTCACAGCCAGTTCGCTGGCAGTGAATGATAATCTTCCCTGATAAGACCAGTATTTAGCTGCCAAATGCTACGAAATCGTTATAATGTGCGACCTTGCTTTTCCTGACAGGAGATTTTCGCTCCTGAAAAGGTGACAATAGCGCATCGAAGGTATATTTTGTTTTTTACCGGCGAATCGCAGAAGATAGCAGCAAATGACTGGCAAGTTGCATATTTTGCTTTTGAACGCACCAGACCTTAATATGCCCAACTTACGTGAGCCACAAGACATGCGGCGCACAAACGCAGGGCAAAAATGTTACGGGTTTGCGCGGGAAACAGCGCAGTGAAATGACGTGCCTGAACATTTTCTGTCAAACGTGGAGTACGCAATGATCGACCGTATTCATCAGGCTAAAGAGAACGTGGACTATATCCTGATCAATCCGGCCGCATTTACGCACCCCCGTGTTGCTATCCGCGATGCACAGCTAACCGTGGCGATCCCGTTAAGCGGGAACCACCTTAGCCCTATGCGCGGGAGCCGTTCCGCCACCCTTTGTCTCAGTCTGATATCGCTGTTAGCGTTATCTGCGAATAGGGTGCAGACGGTTATACAAACGCTTTACAGACAGCGGTTAAACGCTTGTCACAATCACACTAAACAAGAGTACGGAACCCACTCATGGATATTCGTAAGATTAAAAAACTGATCGAGCTGGTTGAAGAATCAGGCATCTCTGAACTGGAAATTTCTGAAGGCGAAGAGTCAGTACGCATCAGTCGTAGCGCGCCGAATGCAGGTTTCCCGGTGATGCAACAGGCGTATGCCGCGCCGATGATGCAGCAACCCGCGCTGTCTAATGCCGTAGCACCGGCAGTAGCGCCAGCCATCGAAGCACCGGCAGCAGCAGAAATCAGTGGACACGTCGTACGTTCCCCGATGGTCGGGACTTTCTATCGTACCCCGAGCCCGGACGCGAAAGCGTTCTGTGAAGTTGGCCAAAAAGTCAACGTGGGCGACACCCTGTGCATCGTTGAAGCGATGAAAATGATGAACCAGATCGAAGCCGATAAAGCAGGCGTGGTGAAAGCCATTCTGATTGAAAGTGGCCAACCGGTAGAATTTGACGAGCCGCTGGTCATCATCGAGTAACGAGGCGCACATGCTGGATAAAATTGTTATCGCCAACCGCGGCGAGATTGCACTGCGTATTCTTCGTGCCTGTAAAGAACTGGGCATTAAGACTGTCGCTGTGCACTCCACTGCGGATCGCGATTTAAAACACGTACTACTGGCGGACGAGACGGTCTGTATCGGTCCGGCACCGTCCGTAAAAAGTTACCTGAACATCCCGGCAATTATCTCTGCCGCCGAAATCACTGGCGCAGTGGCGATTCACCCGGGCTATGGCTTCCTGTCCGAGAATGCCAACTTTGCTGAGCAGGTTGAGCGTTCAGGCTTTATCTTCATTGGCCCGAAAGCAGACACCATTCGCCTGATGGGCGACAAAGTGTCGGCTATCACTGCAATGAAGAAAGCGGGCGTACCTACCGTACCTGGCTCCGATGGCCCACTGGGCGACGATATGGATGTGAACCGCGCGCATGCTAAACGCATCGGCTACCCGGTGATCATCAAAGCGTCCGGCGGCGGCGGTGGTCGGGGTATGCGCGTTGTACGCAAAGATGCAGACCTGGCGCAATCCATCAGCATGACCCGTGCGGAAGCGAAAGCCGCTTTCAACAACGACATGGTGTACATGGAGAAATACCTGGAAAATCCTCGTCACGTCGAGATCCAGGTACTGGCTGACGGCCAGGGCAATGCTATCTATCTGGCGGAGCGCGACTGTTCTATGCAGCGCCGTCATCAGAAAGTCGTTGAAGAAGCGCCGGCACCGGGCATTACCCCGGAACTGCGTCGCTATATCGGCGAACGTTGCGCCAAAGCCTGTGTCGATATTGGCTATCGTGGGGCGGGTACTTTCGAGTTCCTGTTTGAAAACGGCGAGTTCTACTTTATTGAGATGAACACCCGTATTCAGGTTGAGCACCCGGTAACCGAAATGATCACTGGCGTCGACCTGATCAAAGAGCAGCTGCGTATTGCCGCTGGTCAGCCGCTGTCCATTAAGCAAGAAGAAGTCGTGGTCAAAGGCCATGCGGTCGAGTGCCGTATTAACGCCGAAGACCCGAGCACCTTCCTGCCAAGCCCGGGTAAAATCACCCGTTTCCACGCGCCGGGTGGCTTTGGTGTGCGCTGGGAATCGCATATTTACGCGGGCTACACAGTACCGCCGTATTACGATTCTATGATCGGCAAACTGATCTGCTACGGCGAAACGCGCGACGTGGCTATTTCTCGCATGAAGAATGCGCTGCAAGAACTGATTATCGACGGTATCAAAACCAACGTTGATCTGCAGATGCGCATTATGAGCGACGAGAACTTCCAGCACGGTGGCACCAACATCCACTATCTGGAGAAAAAACTCGGTTTGCAGGAAAAATAATCTGCATGCGATGCAAAAGGCCGGGCATTCCGGCCTTTTTTCTTTTTCTCTCCCCTCATCTTTCCCATAGGGTACAATCCCCGCTTTCTTCATCCACAAGGGAAAAAAATGGACAACCGTTTTGTTCAGGCCCACAAAGAAGCCCGCTGGGCGCTGTGGCTGACCCTTTTCTATCTTGCTGCATGGTTAGTATGCGCTTACATACCAGGCTCTGAGCAGGGCTTTACCGGGCTGCCTCGCTGGTTTGAAATGGCCTGCCTGCTAACGCCGCTGGCGTTTATCCTGCTGTGCTGGGCAATGGTGCGCTTTATCTTCCGCGATATCTCTCTGGAGGATAGTGATGCAGAATGAAATTATTGCCGTACTGGTTATCTACCTGGTCGTGGTGTTCGCCCTGTCGTTCTACGCCATGCGTCAGCGCAGCAGTGGCACCTTCCTGAGCGAGTACTTCCTCGGTAGCCGTTCAATGGGCGGTTTTGTGCTGGCCATGACGCTCACCGCCACTTACGTGAGCGCCAGCTCGTTTATCGGCGGGCCAGGAGCAGCGTATAAATTCGGCCTGGGCTGGGTGTTGCTGGCGATGATTCAGGTCCCGACAATCTGGCTTTCGCTGGGCATTCTCGGCAAGAAGTTTGCTATCCTGGCGCGTCGTTATAATGCGATCACCCTCAATGATATGTTGATGGCGCGCTATCAGAGCCGGGCGGTAGTGTGGATTGCCAGCATCAGTTTGCTGGTTGCGTTTGTTGGTGCCATTGCCGTGCAGTTTATTGGCGGCGCGCGCCTGCTGGAAACCGCCGCAGGGATTAAATACGAAACCGGGCTGCTGATTTTCGGCATTACGATTGCGCTCTATACCGCGTTTGGCGGCTTTCGGGCCAGCGTGCTGAATGACACCATGCAAGGTATGGTGATGCTGATTGGCACCCTGGTATTACTGGTCGGTGTGATCCATGCCGCAGGCGGTCTGCACAGCGCCGTCGACACCTTACAGCATATCGATCCCAAACTGGTCAGCCCGCAAGGTGCGCACGATATTCTGACACCCGCATTTATGACTTCCTTTTGGGTGCTGGTCTGCTTTGGTGTAATCGGCCTGCCGCACACGGCCGTGCGCTGTATTTCGTACAAAGATAGCAAGTCGGTACATCGCGGCATTATCATCGGCACGATTGTCATCGCGTTGCTGATGCTGGGTATGCACCTCGCAGGCGCACTGGGTCGGGCGGTGTTACCGCACCTGGCCGTGCCGGATCAGGTGATCCCGACGCTCATGGTCGAAGTCTTGCCGCCGTGGGCGGCGGGTTTATTCCTTGCCGCGCCGATGGCGGCCATCATGTCTAACGTTAATGCGCACTTGCTGCAGGCTTCTGCAACCATCGTGAAAGATCTATGGTTAAGCGCACAGCCGACTAAAATTCGTCATGAGCAGCGTCTGAAGCGTATTTCGACGATCACCACTCTGGTTCTCGGCCTATTAATGATGCTGGCGGCCTGGCGTCCTCCAGAGATGATCATCTGGCTGAATTTGCTGGCCTTTGGGGGACTGGAAGCGGTGTTCCTGTGGCCGTTGGTGCTGGGGCTTTACTGGGAACGCGCTAACGCGACCGGCGCTCTGAGCGCAATGATTGTGGGGGGCGTGCTGTATGCCGTACTCGCCACCTTTAATATTCAGTACCTGGGCTTCCATCCGATTGTGCCCTCGCTGCTGTTAAGTTTGCTGGCTTTCGTCGCCGGGAACCGTTTTGGTCACCCCGCGCCGCAGGCTCCGAATATCTCTGCTAATCATTAAAGAGTTACGTCATGCCATGGATCCAACTGAAACTAAACACCACCGGCGCTAACGCGGAAGATCTGAGCGATGCGCTGATGGAAGCGGGCGCCGTGTCCATTACCTTCCAGGACACCCACGATACGCCGGTGTTTGAACCGCTTCCGGGGGAAACCCGTCTGTGGGGCGATACCGACGTGATCGGCCTGTTCGATGCTGAAACGGAAATGAATGCCGTCGTCGCGCAGCTCGCTTTCCATCCGCTGCTGGGAGAAGGTTTCGCCCATAAAATTGAGCAACTGGAAGATAAAGACTGGGAGCGCGAATGGATGGATAACTTCCACCCGATGCGCTTTGGCGAACGGCTGTGGATCTGTCCAAGCTGGCGCGATGTGCCGGATGTGAATGCGGTTAATGTCATGCTCGACCCGGGCCTGGCGTTTGGCACTGGCACCCACCCAACCACCTCTCTCTGCCTGCAGTGGCTTGACGGGCTGGATCTTGCCGGCAAGACGGTGATCGACTTCGGTTGCGGCTCCGGGATCCTTGCGATCGCCGCGCTGAAACTGGGCGCAGCGAAAGCGATCGGTATTGATATCGATCCTCAGGCGATCCAGGCAAGCCGCGACAATGCTGAGCGCAATGGGGTTTCAGAGCGCCTGGAACTTTATCTGCCTCAGGATCAGCCAGACGCCATGCAGGCCGATGTCGTGGTCGCCAACATCCTGGCAGGCCCGTTACGCGAACTGGCGCCGTTAATCAGCGTCCTGCCTGTTCAAGGCGGTCTGCTTGGTCTTTCTGGTATCCTTGCCAGCCAGGCTGACAGCGTTTGCGAAGCTTATGCCGATCTCTTCTCGCTCGATCCGGTGATTGAGAAAGAAGAGTGGTGCCGCATCACTGGCCAGAAAAAGTAATCCTCCTCTGCGTGGCCAACCGGCCACGCTTTTTCATTTTTATGTGCTTTGCCGCAAGCCCTGCAAGATGAAACATCCGCTGACAGTTTCTTCGCGGTTTACCGCGTTTAAATGGCACCAGTAACACGACAAAAACCGCCTGATATCTCTGCTGCGCGGAAGCCAGGTTGCTAAATGTTCCCAGAAATCGTTGGGATAAAAAATGAGAGCGAGTTCTCAAAACCCGCCTTTTTTGCGTGATTAATAAGCAATTATGACGCTTATGTCGCCATTAAAAACGATAACTTGCGCGAATTTATCGCCTTCGCAAAATTTTTCTCTTTTAAGTAACCTCATGAAATATATGATTTAATATTTAAAAGGCCCGCCATCGCTGGCGATTCCTTGATCTACAACAGAGGATTGCTCAAAGTTTGGCCTTTCATCTCGTGCGAAAAATGCGTAATATACGCCGCCTTGCAGTCACAGTATGGTCATTTCTTAACTCATGCGCATCGGACACCACCAGCTCAGAAATCGCCTGATCGCAGCGCCAATGGCTGGCATTACTGACAGACCATTCCGGACGTTGTGCTACGAGATGGGAGCCGGTTTAACCGTATCCGAGATGATGTCATCTAACCCGCAAGTGTGGGAAAGCGACAAGTCCCGACTGCGGATGGTGCACATTGATGAACCCGGTATTCGCACCGTGCAAATTGCTGGCAGCGACCCGGATGAAATGGCGGAAGCCGCACGCATTAACGTGGAAAGCGGCGCCCAGATTATTGATATCAATATGGGCTGTCCGGCTAAAAAGGTGAATCGCAAGCTTGCAGGCTCCGCCCTGTTGCAATACCCGGATCTGGTGAAGTCGATCCTGACCACGGTGGTTGCAGCAGTGGATGTGCCTGTCACGCTGAAAATTCGCACTGGCTGGGCTCCGGAACATCGTAACTGCGTAGAAATTGCCCAACTGGCTGAGGATTGTGGTATCCAGGCTCTGACCATTCATGGACGCACCCGCGCCTGTTTGTTCAATGGAGAAGCTGAGTACGACAGTATTCGGGCAGTTAAGCAGAAAGTTTCCATTCCGGTCATCGCGAATGGCGACATTACTGACCCGCTTAAAGCCAGAGCTGTGCTTGACTATACGGGGGCGGATGCCCTGATGATAGGCCGCGCAGCTCAGGGAAGACCCTGGATCTTTCGGGAAATCCAGCATTATCTGGACACTGGGGAGCTGCTGGCCCCGCTGCCTTTGGCAGAGGTTAAGCGCTTGCTTTGCGCGCATGTTCGGGAACTGCATGACTTTTACGGTCAGGCAAAAGGTTACCGAATCGCGCGTAAACACGTCTCCTGGTATCTCCAGGAGCACGCTCCAGATGACCAGTTTCGGCGCACATTCAACGCCATTGAGAATGCCAGCGAACAGCTGGAGGCGTTGGAGGCATACTTCGAAAATTTTGCGTAAACAGAAATAAAGAGCTGACAGAACTATGTTCGAACAACGCGTAAATTCTGACGTACTGACCGTTTCTACCGTTAACTCTCAGGATCAGGTTACCCAAAAACCGCTCCGTGACTCGGTAAAACAGGCACTGAAGAACTATTTTGCTCAACTGAACGGTCAGGATGTTAATGACCTGTATGAGCTGGTACTGGCTGAAGTAGAACAGCCACTGTTGGACATGGTGATGCAATACACCCGTGGTAATCAGACCCGCGCGGCGCTGATGATGGGCATCAACCGCGGTACGCTGCGTAAAAAACTGAAAAAATACGGCATGAACTGATTTTTAATCAGTGAGTTGTATTGATAAAAAGGCGCTAACCGGCATGGGGAAGCGCCTTTTTTATTGAACTGATTACACCACTGACTACATATGAGCACAAACTACACCGAACGATAACGTGAGATATCTGCGAGCTGTACAGGGGGTGCGCCAACGGCGCAGTGAGTTGCGAATTAGCAACGCGGTTAACTATGCGCATTAGCCCTCTGGCCGCTGTCGTCATTTCTGATTCGACAGGGGATTAAGTGTCGACGCCGACCAGGAATGAACTTAATCGGACATTCTCACTCATTCCCCCGCTTGCCTGTCATCTGGCATGTAAAAGAATATGGGCGCATTAATCCACAGAGAAACAAAGGAAATGGCTTACATAGCGGCAACGCCGCGCGGCGATTTATTTGGGGCAGGATTCTACCGGGATTAAGGTGCTGGATCAGTAGATGGGGCATGATGTTGACAAACCTGGCAGGCCGATTACTGTTCCACACACAGTTTCACCAGGACTATATATTTCAGGTCATCCCCTCGCGCTGAAAACAATGGAGTAAATTATTATGTCGCGGAGTAAAGCAGCGTTGCTAAGTGCTGCGATTATGTTGTTCTCTGGCGTAGCAAGCGCAGAAGAAATCGCCTGTCTGGACTCACTCCAGATTGATAACAAGCCGCACAGGCTTAACGATGTAAGCCTTTTTCAGGGGTTGCCGAAAAATCCTGGCGAGTTAATGCCAGATACGCAGGATAAAACAGAGTGGACACTAAAAGATTACCAGGACTATGCCCGGGAAAAAAATATGCCTCTGTATCTTGTATGCCACTACACCGGAACTGAAAAGACCCTGGTTCTAAAGGTGCCGGAAACAGCAAAAAAATGTTCTGCGTGGTATGGATACAGCAAAGAAGAGTTTTACGCCTCCTGCGAATAAACCTATCTTATTGCCAGATATCGCCCTGCCGGTGGTTCTGGCAATTGCTTTCCCATAGAAACGAGATATGCATAAATTACAGGGCCACCAGCATCAGCCAGGAAAAAGGATTATCTTCGGGGTGCAGGCTTGCGCCATCGGTATTCCGGAGCGATTATGCGCTGGCGGTGACGCTTCTTTGCGGCGAGGGTTCCTGCCACACGGCAACGTATCTCCAGCTTATCGGCCCTGCTGACGGGCCATTTCCTTTATTACTTCTTCGAGGTTATCCCGTTCAAGCATACTCGCCTCCATTGATAGAGTTTGTCTCGTGCATGAATACAGCCAGGCTTACAGCAAGCCGTTCTCTCATGTGTTCGGCCCAAGCCTCAAAAATCACTTTCTCAGCCCGGGGAAAAAGATCAGAAAACTAATAAGAACGTCATCGGTTATTCTTTTCTGCTGATCCCAGTCAACGATGAACTGCCGAAATAGCGGATACGCCTTTTTCGGGTCTGTGTTCTGCCACGTCGCGACAACAACATCGAACGGAGGGACGGTGTAAGTCACCAAAACTGGCAAAGGCTCATAGTTTGTTGGTCTCAGCACCTCGCGGACAAATGTCTCACCTTCCGGCCATAACTGAGGGTGATTTGTCACTGCTGATCATCCACATAGAGCCCTGCAGAAATACTGGCCCCGCCAATACGGCGCTTACCGGCATGGGGAAGCGCCTTTTTTATTACCGGAAATGACACCTAAAACGCGGTCTTCCCCAACGTTTCACCGCCGCAGACTCGTGTATATTCCAATAAATGGTTGTAAGAAAGGGATACATGGAATGATTCGCAAATATTGGTGGCTTGTTGCATTCGCTCTGTCGATCCTGATGCTGGATGTCTTAATCATGCAATGGATTGAGTATCTGACAACCGAAGTGGATAAATGCCGCAATATGAATTCCGTAAATCCGCTCAAACTGGTTAACTGCGACGATCTATAAGTGGTTGTTGGTAGAGAAAATTCGTGAAAACGACGCCATCATCCAGATTATTGCAGGGATTTAAATCATTTTGAGTCATCACCAGACGATGATACTGTCTCAGCCTTTTTCGCCCCTACGGCCGTAATAATGCATAACGATCTTCGTGAATGAGTTGATGACATCATGCTGGTTAGCCAATACGACTATATCCTTATTGTTGTTTCTTTTATCGTCGCCATACTGGCCTCTTACACCGCCCTGAATATGGCTGGCCGCGTCTCTACAAGCACCGGTACCTCTTCGTGGGTCTGGTTAACCGGCGGCGGCATCGCGATGGGGATCGGCATCTGGGCGATGCATTTCATCGGCATGCTGGCGATGAATATGTCGATGAGCATGCGCTACGAACCGCTGCTGACTGTCATATCCATGTTCATTGCCATTGGCTCTTCGCTGTTCGCGCTGTGGCTGGTGAGCGCCTCGCAGTTGCACCTTCGTCGCTTACTTCCCGGTTCAGTGGTGATGGGGCTGGGCATTGTCGCAATGCATTACACCGGGATGGCGGCGCTGCAAGTTTCTCCGCCGATCGTCTGGGACTTGAAATGGGTATCGCTGTCGGTTGTTATCGCCCTTGTCGCCTCTTTTGCAGCCTTATGGCTCACCTTCCGCCTGCGTCATGAAGCCGCCCAGGTTGCGTTGATGCGCTTTGGCGCCGCCATCCTGATGGGCATCGCGATTGCCGGCATGCACTATACCGGGATGGTCGCAGCACAATTTCCTGCGCAGCACGATATGGGCCATCACGGCTTTAACAATAACTGGCTGGCTATTTTGGTCAGCATGATGGCCTTTTCGGTGCTGGGCATTACTTTACTGGTGTCGATGTTCGATGCGCGTTTGCAAGCACGTACCTCGTTACTGGCTACCTCGCTGGCCGCGGCGAACCGAGAACTGGCACGACTGGCCCTGCACGATACCCTGACGCGCTTACCCAACCGGGTATTACTGGAAGATCGCCTTGAACAGGTCATCAACAAGGCCAGGCGCGAAGGAACCTTCTTTGCGCTGATGTTTATGGATCTCGACGGGTTTAAAACCGTCAATGACGCCTGGGGTCACGATGTCGGCGATAAGCTGCTGGTCGCGGTGACCGATCGCCTGACGCAACAGCTAAAAGGTCAATATACGCTGGCGCGTATTGGCGGCGATGAATTTGTGCTGCTGGTTGAGGTTAGCGCTCCTGAAGAGGCAGCCACCCTCGCTAACTCGCTGGTACACGTCATTGATAAACCGTTCAAAATCGATCCCTATGAGGTGATGGTAACCCTGAGTGTGGGGATCGCAATTTATCCGCACGATGGTAAAAATGAGCGGGAACTGATGTTTAACGCCGATGCGGCGATGTATCACACCAAACATATGGGGCGTAATGGCTACCACTTTTTCCAGCCATCCATGAACACGCTGGCGCAGACCCAGCTTCAGTTACTTAACGATTTGTGGTACGCCCTGGAACATCGTGAGTTCCGCCTGGTGTATCAGCCCAAATTTAAAGCGCCTGCCGGGCCGGTTGTCGGTTTCGAGGCGCTTTTGCGCTGGGAACATCCACGACGTGGACTGCTGACGCCGGATGTGTTTTTACCGTTGGCCGAAAAAACAGGTCTGATTGTCCCGCTGGGCAACTGGGTAGTAGACGAAGCGTGCCGACAATTGAGCGAATGGCGCAAACAGGGCCATCTCGACTGGTCGATAGCGGTCAACCTCTCGACGCTACAGTTTGAACAGCCTGCGCTGGTCGATACGATTGTCGATATGCTAAATAAGCATGGCGTGCCGCCGAACAAACTGATCCTTGAGGTCACAGAAACCACGGCCATGAGCAACCCGGATGAGAGTGTGCGGGTGCTGACAGAGTTGACCCGTCTGGGTGTTAAGGCCTCGATTGATGACTTTGGCACTGGTTACTCGAGCCTGCTCTATTTGAAACGGCTTCCTGCTTGCGAACTCAAAATCGACCGCGCATTCGTGCGTGAACTGACCAAGGAGGGGGAAGATGCCACGATTGTCTCAGCCATTGTCGCGCTGGCGAAAACGCTCAACCTGAAAGTGGTTGCGGAAGGCGTAGAAACACCAGAGCAGCAAGCGTTTCTCACTGAACTTGGCTGTAATACGCTTCAGGGCTATTTATTGGGCAAACCGGTCAGCGCCGAGTCCATTAGCGCGCATGGCAATAACCTGCCTGCAGAAGAAGCGGCGGCTGAACATAATTTTAGTAGACGTACATAATGCATGATTAAAAGACGCCTGCGGGCGTTTTTTATTTTACCAGGTTGATGATGTAGATTAATATGCTGCTTGCTTGCCACATAAGTAAATCCTTATTGGTCATAGAATTAAGCCACTATTTTGAAGCTGGAGAATATATTTTAGCTATCCTCTTCATTTTTTCTGCAATATTCTTTATATCCCCCAGCCTTCTCTCCACGATGTTTACATTACACATACTTTGAGATTATTACGACTGAGCAAGCCGATTGCCGAATGATAAAATAACGGCATCGATTCTCGACGGGGATCGTGATTATTTCGAGGTAATATCATGAAAAAATTCATTTCTGTTGCACTGCTTTCTGCCGTTCTGGCCGGCTGTGCGCACGATTCTCCTTGTGTACCGGTGTATGACGATCAGGGCCGTCTGGTGCATACCAACACCTGCATGAAAGGGACGACACAGGATAACTGGGAAACCGCAGGGGCGGTTGCTGGCGGTGCCGCAGCGCTCGCTGGCCTGACGCTGGGTATCGTTGCACTGACCCGTTAACCTGATAAAAGCGCGGGCATCCGCGCTTTTGCTTTATAATGGTGCAAGATTCTTCTCAACGCGAATGTTTAGCCTCATTAAAAAGCAAGGCAGCGAATATTTCCTCAAACCTCCCCACGCTGAATCTACCGGTTGGCCGATATTATTGCTATTCGGCGTGAGCCATTTCACAAAGTAATGCCATTCAATATATTGCTTATATTCACCTAAGAAACTTGTTTACTAACAAGTGGATAAAAAGGCACTTTTTTGCTCCGTTTTGTGGCGCAGGTTGTAAATTTGCACCAGCGCAGGGCAATTATTGTTTTTTTTCCTGACTACACTCTGAATATTGCGTGTCCGGCTCGTCTAAATGCGCCGCCCGCAAAACTGGCATTACCTTTGCTTAAAAGAGTACGGCCATAGCCACAGACAGGTTCAGGCGTTTCCCGGACGCCTTATATAACGATAAATTTTCGCCACACAGGATGCATTATGAAAAAGATGATGATCGCCAGCCTGGCGGCTGCCGGCGTGCTGTTTGCTGTTGCAAATCAGGCGCATGCAGGTACAACGCTGGATGCCGTTAAAAAGAAAGGTTTTGTACAGTGCGGTATCAGCGACGGTCTGCCAGGCTTCTCTTATGCGGATGCCAACGGTAAATTCACCGGTATTGATGTGGATGTTTGTCGCGGTGTTGCGGCTGCGGTGTTCGGTGACGATAGCAAAGTGAAATACACCCCGCTGACCGCAAAAGAGCGCTTTACCGCGTTGCAATCTGGCGAAGTGGACATGCTCTCCCGCAATACCACCTGGACTTCTTCCCGCGATGGCGGCATGGGCCTCTCTTTTACTGGCGTTACGTATTATGACGGTATTGGCTTCCTGACACATAACAAAGCCGGGTTGAAGAGCGCAAAAGAGCTGGATGGCGCAACCGTTTGTATTCAGGCGGGTACGGATACCGAGCTGAATGTCGCTGATTACTTCAAATCCAATAAGATGAAGTACACACCGGTTACATTTGACCGCTCTGACGAGTCGGCAAAAGCGCTGGAGTCAGGTCGTTGCGATACGCTGGCTTCCGACCAGTCTCAGCTTTATGCGCTGCGTATTAAGCTGAGCAATCCGGCTGAGTGGATCGTCTTGCCAGAAGTGATCTCAAAAGAGCCGCTGGGGCCGGTGGTGCGTCGCGGCGATGACGACTGGTTCGCCATTGTGCGCTGGACTCTGTTCGCCATGCTGAATGCGGAAGAAATGGGGATCACCTCGAAAAACGTCGATGAGAAAGTCGCGAACCCGGCGACGCCGGACATGGCGCACCTGCTGGGCAAAGAAGGCGACTTCGGTAAGGACCTGAAGCTTGATAATAAATGGGCCTATAACATCATTAAAAAAGTCGGTAACTACTCTGAAGTGTTCGAACGTAATGTCGGTTCTGAGAGCGCGCTGAAAATTAAACGTGGCCAGAACAATCTCTGGAACAACGGCGGCATTCAGTACGCTCCGCCAGTACGCTAATCGGCAAGTGCTGTAACGGGTGCTGCGCCTATGCAGCGCCCAGTCCAGAGTCATGGTTACTGAGGTTTTCCCTATGTCCCATCGCCGCCCAACCGTGAAAGGTGCTATCACCCTTTCAAATCCTGCGGTTCGTGCCTGGCTGTTTCAAATCATTGCGATTGTCGCCGTGGTGGTTATCGCAGTCTATTTGATACACAACACCGTTACTAACCTGGATAATCGCGGGATCACCTCCGGATTCGCCTTTCTCGACCGCGCAGCCGGTTTTGGTATTGTTCAACATCTGATCGACTATGAACAGGGCGATACATATGGCCGCGTGTTTCTGGTCGGTCTGTTAAACACGCTGCTGGTCTCCGCGCTCTGTATTGTTTTTGCCTCTTTTCTGGGTTTTTTCCTGGGTCTGGCGCGCCTGTCGGAAAACTGGCTGCTGCGTAAGTTGTCGACGATTTACATCGAAACCTTCCGTAATATCCCACCGTTGCTGCAAATATTCTTCTGGTACTTTGCCGTGCTGCGTAACCTGCCAGGTCCCCGCCAGGCGGTCAGCGCGATGGATCTTATCTTCCTGAGCAATCGCGGGTTATATATTCCTTCACCACAAATGGGTGAAGGCGTGCTGGCATTCATCGTCGCTATTGCGCTGGCGATTATCGTCTCGGTTGGCCTGTTCCGCTTTAATAAAGCGCATCAGACCAAAACAGGACAGCTACGCCGGACATGGCCGACAGCGCTGGGACTGGTCATTGCCCTACCGCTGTTAGCGCACTGGGTGTTTGGTGCGGCACTGCACTGGGAAGTGCCAGCCTTGCAAGGGTTTAACTTCCGGGGCGGCATGGTGCTTATTCCGGAACTGGCGGCGCTGACCATTGCGCTATCGGTGTATACCTCTGCATTTATCGCCGAGATTATTCGCTCCGGCATCCAGTCTGTTCCCTATGGACAACACGAAGCGGCACGTTCACTGGGCTTACCGAACCCGGTCACGCTTCGTCAGGTGATTATCCCGCAGGCACTCCGGGTGATCATTCCACCGCTGACCAGTCAGTACCTCAATATCGCGAAAAACTCCTCTCTGGCAGCCGCTATCGGTTACCCGGATATGGTGTCGCTGTTTGCCGGTACGGTGCTAAACCAGACGGGTCAGGCCATTGAAACGATTGCAATTACGATGTCTGTTTATCTGCTTATCAGTCTTACTATTTCGCTGCTGATGAACATCTATAACCGTCGCATTGCCTTGATTGAGCGCTAAGGAACGAAGATGACGAAAGCGATTCTTTCTCCCCCCGCACGCCCGACACCGGCAGGTAGCAACGGCATGGTGTTATGGGTGCGAAAAAATCTGTTCTCCAGCTGGTCTAACTCGCTGCTGACACTGTTTTGTCTGTGGCTGATGTGGGAACTGATCCCACCGCTATTGGAGTGGACTTTGTTCCAGGCCAACTGGGTAGGTTCTACGCGGGCGGATTGCACCAAAGCCGGTGCCTGTTGGGTATTTATCCATGAGCGCTTTGGCCAGTTCATGTACGGCCTTTACCCGCATGAGGAACGCTGGCGTATCAATGTGGCTTTACTGGTGGGGCTGTTCTCCATTGCACCCATGTTCTGGAAAGGACTGCCGCGACGCGGACGTTACATCGCCTGTTGGGCTGTTCTCTACCCGATTGTTGTCTGGTGGCTGATGTTTGGCGGCTTCTTCGGGCTGGATCGCGTTGAAACCCGCCAGTGGGGCGGATTAACACTCACCTTGATTATTGCCTCGGTGGGGATTGCCGGTGCGTTACCGCTTGGAATATTGCTGGCGCTGGGACGCCGTTCGAAAATGCCCGTCGTGCGGGTCTTGTCCGTCCTCTTCATTGAGTTCTGGCGCGGCGTTCCGCTGATCACTGTGCTGTTTATGTCTTCAGTTATGCTGCCGTTGTTTATGTCTGAAGGAACCAGCATCGATAAACTGATTCGTGCGCTGGTTGGTGTGATCCTTTTCCAGTCGGCTTATGTGGCTGAAGTGGTGCGAGGAGGGTTGCAGGCATTACCAAAAGGTCAGTATGAAGCTGCAGAATCGCTGGCGTTGGGTTACTGGAAAACGCAGGGGTTAGTGATTTTACCGCAGGCCTTAAAGCTGGTGATCCCCGGTCTGGTGAACACCATTATCGCTCTGTTTAAGGATACCAGTCTGGTGATCATTATCGGTCTGTTTGATCTGTTTAGCAGCGTTCAGCAGGCGACGGTCGATCCTGCCTGGCTGGGCATGTCGACCGAAGGCTATGTTTTTGCCGCCCTCATTTACTGGATTTTTTGTTTTAGCATGTCGCGCTATAGCCAACACCTGGAGAAGCGCTTTAACACCGGGCGTACACCGCACTGAGGATACCCATGAGTAATATAACTATGCATTCTGGCAACGCGATGATTACGCTCGAAGATGTGAATAAATGGTACGGACAATTCCACGTACTGAAAGACATTAATCTCAATGTGAAACAGGGTGAACGTATCGTTCTTTGTGGCCCCTCCGGATCCGGCAAATCCACCACGATCCGGTGTATTAACCATCTTGAAGAGCATCAGCAGGGTCGCATCGTCGTGGATGGTATCGAGTTAAATGAAGATATCCGCAACATTGAGAAGATCCGCCAGGAAGTGGGTATGGTCTTCCAGCACTTCAATTTGTTCCCGCATTTAACGGTACTGCAAAACTGTACGCTGGCACCGATCTGGGTACGTAAAATGCCGAAGAAGGAAGCCGAAGCACTGGCGATGCATTATCTTGAACGCGTGCGTATTGCTGAACATGCGCATAAGTTTCCCGGGCAGATTTCTGGCGGGCAGCAGCAGCGTGTCGCCATTGCACGTTCGCTATGCATGAAACCTAAGATCATGTTATTCGATGAACCGACTTCAGCGCTGGATCCCGAAATGGTGAAAGAAGTGCTGGATACCATGATTGGTCTTGCACAGTCGGGGATGACGATGCTGTGCGTGACCCATGAAATGGGCTTCGCCCGTACCGTTGCTGACCGGGTGATCTTTATGGATCGTGGCGAAATAGTCGAGCAGGCACCGCCAGAAGAGTTCTTTGCAAACCCAAAATCAGAACGTACCCGCGCATTTCTGTCTCAGGTTATCCATTAATCTCATCTCTCTTTCACAGGCCATCCTTGCTGGTGGCCTTTTTTATTACCGCTGTTTCAGTGGATAAAGAGTGAGACGTTACTTTCAGGATGCAGTCGGGGACAACAGAAAAACAAAAGGCCCAGTCTTTCGACTGAGCCTTTTGTTTTATTTGATGCCTGGCAGTTCCCTACTCTCGCATGGGGAGACCCCACACTACCA
>NZ_DAMBVN010000013.1:0-130992 GCF_032052965.1 Kosakonia sp. | reverse complement strand
AAAACCAACCGACATTACTAACTGAAGGTTGTATCTAATCCTGGGGGCAGGTCATTCTCATTAAAAGGAACAACTATGGCTGACTGGTTTATTGCCACCGAAGGCGTAAAGGTCGTGAAAGACAGCGCCAGCCTGTGGCCACAGATCATCACGGCGGTTTCATCCGCGGGCGCGGCTCTTGGTGGTGTTTGTCTTACTCATCACTTTACACGCAGACGGGAAGAACGGACGGCAGCTGATAAAGCGGCTGCTGAACGACTTTATATAGTCACAGAACTTGTCTTCCTTCTGGAACGCTATGCCTCAGGATGGCTGTATCTTCGCTGGAGTGATCTTGGTTCACTTAGAAGGGACAACAGGATACCCTCGATAGATCTTTCGGGCGCAAGCGGTGATTGGCGTGTTTTGCCTCCAAGACAGATATTCAGAATCCGCTCACTTGAAGCAGACCATGTTGCGATTATTTCTCGGATTAACCGGTTAGAGGATTCTTATGACTCGCGCTACGAGCTATTTCTTAATTTTATATGTTTTGAAGCCGCAGTAAGAGCTTTTATTCTGGCCGCAAAATTGCGCAGGGTAGCCGGGTTGCCCGATTCGCCCCATCTGAGAGACAAGTCGGGAATGTTATCGGAACTTCGTGAAGCACGTCGACGCCACTGGTCCACAGAGGCTCGACTGCGTAGATCTGACAATAAGGCATACGATTCTTTGATGTCACACATGTCTTCCACGGAAGCGAATGAATGTAACAACAAGAGTAACTGATGACCGGTATTGTCACGTACAGCGACTCATACCCGCAGGCACATCTGCTGGTGGCCATCGATTACCCGGCCGCGCTGGCACTGCGCCAGATGGCTCTCGTACAGGATGAACTGCCGAAATACCTGCTAGCACCGGAAGTCTGTGCCCAGCGCCACTATGTCCCGGATCTGCACCGCAGGATGCTTCTGGCGACACTGCGGAATACCGGCGCGCACATCAACGAAGCGCTTGCCCTGACGCGGGTAGATTTTTCGCTGGCACCGCCGTACCCGTTCGTGCAGCTGGCCACGCTGAAGCAGCGCGCGGAAAAAGCGGCCAGAACGGCAGGCCGTGCGCCGGCTGGGAGTCAGGCTCACCGGCTGGTTCCCCTGTCTGACAGCCAGTACGTCAGCCAACTGGAGATGATGGTGGCTACTCGGAAAATACCGCTGGAGCGCAAAAACAGACGCACCGGCCGGACGGAAAAGGCACGGCTCTGGGAGATCACCGACCGGACAGCCCGGACGTGGATGAATGAAGCCGTGGGCGCCGCTGCGGCCGACGGCGTGACCTTCTCCGTGCCGGTGACCCCGCACACGCTCCGGCACAGCTATGCCAGCACATGCTGTACGCCGGTAGATACATTTGTGGTATCGACACGTTTTGCTCATATGTCGATAGAAGCACTTTTTATAAACATGAAGACGTGACAAGTCGATACCATCGACATATCATGGCAATATGTCGATAAAAATGATTATTTTAAACGTATGAGCTGGAATCCCGAAATCCCCTATAACGCACTGCCAGTACTGCCCCCCGACTTGGAGCGCATAGAAACACGTCGGGTACTCAAGGCATGCATCACTGCACGCGCAGCTATCGCTGAGCTGAAGACTGCCGGTGAATTGATTCCTGATCAAGGTTTACTGATAAACATCCTTCCCATGCTGGAAGCGAAAGACTCTTCGCGTATCGAAAACATTGTGACAACAAGCGATCAGCTTTTCCAGTATGCAGACCGGGCTGAGAACGCAGATCCTTCTACAAAAGAAGCCCTGCGCTACCGCACGGCATTGTATGAGGGCTTTGAGCACCTGAACGCATACCCGTTATGTACAAATACAGCTATTTCCATTTGCACCAAATTGCGCGCCGTACAAACAGACATCCGCAAAACACCGGGCACCGTGTTGCGCGACCAGGATAACAACGTCGTGTACACCCCCCCCGTGGGAGAAGCCGCCATTCGTGATTTACTGGCGAACTGGGAGCGCTTCATTCACGCAGAAGATGACCTGGATCCGCTGGTGAAAATGGCGATTTCTCACTACCAGTTTGAATGCATCCACCCCTTCCCGGACGGGAATGGTCGAACCGGGCGCATCCTCAATATCCTGTATCTCATCCAGACAAAATTACTTTCGCTGCCGATTCTCTATCTGTCGCGTTTTATCCTCGAAAGGCGCAGCGATTATTACACCCTGCTTCGCAGCGTAACGGCTGATGGAGAATGGGAGGCATGGATCCTTTTCATGCTGGAAGCGATCGAAAATACAGCGCGGTGGACAACGAAAAAAATCGCCATAATCCGGGCCCTCATAGCAGAAACAACCGATTACATCCGGGAAAAGCTGCCGAAAATTTACACCCATGAGCTGCTCCAGATTCTGTTCGCGCAGCCCTACTGCCGGATTGAAAATCTGGTCGATCGCGGAGTGGCAAAACGGCAAACAGCATCGGTATACCTTAAGCAACTGGTTGAGATAGGTGTTCTGGAAGAAATGAGCGTAGGACGCGAGAAGCTGTACATCAATACCCGACTATTGCAGGAATTAAATCAATAAATTACCCCATTCTGAGCGGATATTCCGCGCTCCACGACATAAGAGCCGCCACCTGTTCTGTCATTCCAGAACTGGTGCGCCATGCTATCAGGTTATTGTTATTTTGACCGTAGAAACGGATAATCTACGATTCTGTTCATTATTATAAAAACCTCTACATACCCCTTAGCCATAAATGGTCAGCTTTGATACATAATATATTATCCGTGTTCTCCCGATTCTGTTTCCTCCTGAGCAGCCATAACAACCAGATCAGGCTTAGTTAGTAACAGATCTTTAGGTTTTTCCCCTCGCAGCCAGCTATTTCCTGAACCAAACCATATAGCCAGACCCCAGGGCGTTTTGCGCTCTTTAAAGAGTGAAAGTATCAACGTAACAACCTTGAGAGGTCGAGCCTTATCATCCAGAACGTAGTCGGGATATAAATCCTCACCGTTGACCTTAAGGGAAAAAATCTTTCCGGCAGCTTTCCAGCGTTTTGGACCAGCATCAGTATCGATGGCTTTAAACCCCGCTTTAACCGACAGGTCACTGGCCGTCAGCCATTCCGAATCAGCCAGAATCCATGATTTCAGTTCTTCCAGACGCCGGGCATTACGCTCCTGAAGACTCAGGAGGTCCGTGGTGTCGCCCGATGGTTTTTTGAAATTATACGGCACCACGTGCCGGAACCGGTTGGCATCCAGGTAATCCGCCCACCACTGCATCATTTCCCTGCGCTCTTCCAGATGCTGCGCTTTATGGATGTAGGCTGCCCGCACGCGCTTACGTTCCTGATGGCTCATCTGACGCTCTACCGCATCGCTGGACCACAATCCTGATTCCACCAGGGCGCTACAGGCCATGGTACGAAAGCCGTGGCCGCAGACCTCTTTTTGCGTATCGTAACCCATCACCCGCAGCGCCTTATTGATGGTGTTTTCACTCATCGGCTTGCGGTAATCATGGTCGCCAGGAAAAACCAACTCCAGACCTGGCCGTGTGTGCTGTTTGATCTCATTGAGGAGGGTTGTCGCCTGACGGGAGAGTGGCACCAGGTGAGTGGAACGCATTTTTGCACCGCGCACGGAATATTTCACACCGGGGATCGGTTTACGCTCAGCAGGTATCGTCCACATGGCGTTATCGAGATCAATCTCCTCCCATCGGGCAAACCGCAGTTCGCTGGAGCGGATGAATAGCAGCAGCGCCAGTTTCACCGCCAGTTGGGTTAACTTGCGGCCTTTGTAGTCATCAATACGTTCAAGAAAATCGGGAATGAGATGAAGATCCAGGGCCGGATGGTGACGTACTTTTGCAGTGGCAACCGCCCCGGTTAAATCTGCAGCAGGGTTATGCTCGATAATGCCATTCTGGACGGCGTAGCGCATCACGCAGGCAGTGCGCTGTTGCAGGCGGGAAGCGACATCCAGTTTACCGGCTTTCTCCACTTCTTTAATGGGTAGCAGCAGATCCATCACTTTCAGTTTGGTGATGTCGCGATCGCCATTGGTGGGGAAAACATAGAGCTCGAAATAACGCAGTACCCGCTTTGCGTGTTCTGACGTCCATCTGAGATTGCTGGCGACCCATTCGCGTGCCACGGACTCGAATGTATGAAGCGGTACTCCACCGCGTTTTTCCTCCCTGCGTTTTTCCGCTGGGTTAATGCCTTCAAAAATAAGCCTTCTTATCTCCGCCTGCTTTTCCCTTGCCTGTGCGAGGGAAATCAGCGGATAAGGCCCTAATGACATACGGTTCTCTTTGTTTTCATAACGAAATTTCTGATACCACAGTTTCGAACCGCAGGGATTAATTTGCAGGTAGAGACCGTGACAGTCGGAGAGCCTGTATGCCTTGCCAGACGGCTTGGCATGCCGGATTGCGAGATCTGTAAGCGCCATTTGGGGGTCAACCTCTATCGAACCGGAGAATTGCCCCCTTTTTTGCCCCCAAATCGGCCGGATGTCAATGGATGAAAAACGACCATCACGCACAGTACCCACAATTAGAAAGAGGATAACATTTATATAAATTATCTTTAAATTACAAACGGATATGAACGAATCTGGACGAATATGGACACAAAAAAAGCCACCCTAAGGTAGCTCATTTTTGCATCACTTGGTGCCGAAGGCCGGACTCGAACCGGCACGTATTTCTACGGTTGATTTTGAATCAACTGCGTCTACCGATTTCGCCACTTCGGCACTGAAGGGGATGCGGAAACGTGTTGGATTATACCTGCCGTGGGCCGCTATGCAAGTCACGATCATGGTATCCGCTGCTAAGTGCTGAAAAAATCAGCGCCTGGTCAAACTGTAACTCCCTGCCCTCGCTGCTTGCGGGGTAACCTTCAATTATATTTTACGGGTAAAATAACGCTTCACATTGGCACGCGATTATTTTATAAAAGCCAGCCTACTAATAATCTTGCAAAATAGCGCAGTCGTCTTTTTTAATATATGATATTTTATTAAAAACATAATCCACTTTCAATTTCACTAAACTGGCATATCGGTTAAAAGACCTATGCCAATTAGCCTGTTTCTTTTTTTACTTTTCATTGTTTACTCTGATGATTAATAGACTCAATGAAGAACGCTATTACGTGGAGACGACGCATGCATGTACTCATGATTGACAAGCAGTCGATATTTATTGAAGGAATGGCATCAGTACTGTCGCAATATATTCCGGAGGTGAAAGTTCGTGGATTGAATAATCAAAATGAAATTGACGACACCCTTAACGAATTTCCGGCGTCGTTAATTCTTTTGGACGGAGATGGAAATAAAACTGCGAGTCTCGAATTGCTTGATGCGCTGGCATTGCACCACCCGGCAATCCCGGTGGTGATGCTAATGAATAAATGCCAGCCCACATTACTGCGCCTGTTTCTTAACCATCATGCGATTGCTTTTGTTCGCCGCGACTCGCCGCCAGAAACCATTGCCCAGACGCTGCGCACAGCGTCGCTGGGGATGTTTTGCCTGCCGCAGGAGAGCATTACCCTGCTGGATAATGGCCAGAGCGCGCTGGCCCGGCTGAGCGAGCGCCAGCGCGAGATCCTCAAGCTGCTGGCGGCGGGTGAGTCGAATAAACAAATTAGTCGTCGTTTAAATATCAGCGCCGGAACGGTAAAAGCGCACCTGGAATCCATATTTCGCCGTTTGAATGTGAATAATCGCACTCAGGCGGCAATGATGTACTCAGACGATTAATACTGACCTGTTTTATTTTCTGCTGATGCCTTTTTTCTGAGCAAAAAGGAGCATTATGCGTGGGCATAATGCTCCTGTTGTTTATCTTATTGTTGGGGGTAACTGGTTTGTACGTGCCACAATTGATTCTTTTTAACCAGCTTGATATAAGCTTTCCCGTTATTCTTTATTACAAAGGCACCGCCTGCATCATAGCCTCTGCCTACTTCTACAGGTGTAGTTTTATCATCGAGAGGTAATGATTGATATTCAAAAGAACTTTTACTTTCTTCTTTGGCAGCGCAAAAAGTACGGATAGTTTGGCCAATATACTTCCACATAACGTCAGCGTTTTCCCAGGTGGTTGCTGTGCCCGCTTTGGTGCAACCATCTTTAGGACCATTGGTACGATCTACAAGCCACTGATCTGATTTTGCAATATGGCAGGTATCCATATGACCACCAGCCTTATCCTGCGCTTTTGCCCATTCTGCCGCTGACAGTTTGTCATCCGGGAATACGCAAGCAGGCCCCTTATTCTCTGCAAGTACGCCAGCCGAGAATAAAAACAGTGATGCTGCAACAGCAGAAATAATGCCGTGCGTTTTTACCTTACGTGATAAAACATATTTAACAGACATAATCATCTCCTGCGAGTGGAATAAAAGATATGCGAATTCGCAGGTTCAAATTAACGCCATTACAGCATGTGGAATATTTGGCAACTGGCCGGGAATGGAGTGATAAATGGCCTGGGCCATTTCACGGGGTAACCGGTTCGGCAGTTACCCCGTGTTGATTATTGTGCGGGGGTTCTTTTACGCGGCGTTCGCGGCGTGGTGGCTTTTTTGGTCGCTGGCGCTTTTTTACGCGCCGGGGCTTTTTTCGGTTTTTCATCTTTATGCATGGTGTGCCAGAAATAATAAATTGAAATCATCCCAATGCCGACATCTTTTAAGATCCAGAACGGTAATTCCTGCGCCATTAAAATAACGTTAAATAACAGAAAGGGTAAATTAAGGCAGCCCTGCACAGTAAAACCAAAGGCCGTAATTAATAAACCGATGCGATACCATAACGGAATCGTGAGCATTTTATTGCTCAACGCACTAACAAAAATAATTACCGCGATCGCCACATCCAACAGTGTTACGACCCAGAATAAAAGCTTTAACGTCATGATGATTCCCCCGGTTTAGACCGTCTGGGCGCGCGGCGGCGCGGCGCAGCTTTTGCGCCCCGGGCGGCGCGTTTTAACTCTCCTGCCACCTGCAAAATATCGTGCCCTTCCCGGCGGTTAAAGAAGTTGGCCAGCCAGGCAATCATTCCTACGCTTATCGCCCCGACAAAATAGCCGATGCCCATAGCAATATCGCTGTCTTTAAAGTTCATGCCCAGCCAGCGCGCGATAAACCCGCCGAGCGTAAACGTGGTGCTGACGCTAATCGCGCCGATGATCACCCCGGCAGCAAGCCGGCCATGCTGATGCAGTTTTTTTGGCTGCCAGAAAAAAGAGACGCTCAGCCCGCCAAACAATCCGGCGAGCGCGGCCAGTCCCTGGCTTAATAACTGAATACCGTCAACGGCCATCGCGTTATCCTCCTGAACAGGCGGCCTCAACAAATAGGATGAGGCCGCTAACGTGCCTACTGGCAAGGGGGAAGCGTGACGGTAGTGGCGTCATTATCTGTAGTGAGATAACGCGTCGCGCTTTCCGGGCTGTAGATCAGATGCTTGTTACTACGCAGACCGCGTACGCTATCCACATCTGCGCTGTACCATTTACCTTTGCCCGGTAGCGGTTTACCGGTCCAGAGATCGCCGCCCAGTTGCTTTTTATTCAGCGCCCAGACACTCCATAGCGAATCTTCCGCTTTGCCGCTCCAGCCCAGTTTTAGCGCCTGCTCGCGGGTGACGTAATCAGCGGGCAACACGTCATCGCGGTTCAGGGTTTTGAGCAGAGCCGTCAGCTTTTTCTCATCCTGAACAGTCTTCTTATTCTGCTGCGCCAGTAGCTGGTTGGCCGCCTGCACCACCGCGCTGCACTGCGGCAAGTCGGCACGGGCAGGCAGCACAAACAGCGAGGCCAGCAGTCCGGCCCCCACCACCATCGGGAAATAACGTTTCATCAATAATTCTCCTTGCGCTATCAGTTTAACGGAGCCAGAAACAGCGCACGTTCGGCCTCACGGCGGCGCGTCAGCCCCGCCAGGACGTTACCGCCGGCTTTATTCCAGCGCGGCAGTTGATCGGCCGCCGCCTGGTACTGCCCCTGGTTAAGCAAGCGTAGCAGGGTCGAACTCTGCAAATTGCCCAGCCCAACGTTAAACGCGAAGGCCACCAGTGCATCAAACTGGTTCTGATTAAGATCCACGGTCACCTGCTTGCGGATGCCGCGTTCGGTCATTCCTAAATCGGCGCGCAGCAGATCTTCGGCTTGCTCTTTGGTCAGCGCCTGCGGAAAGCTCTCGTTGGGCAGGATCAAGTGGCCGTAGCCAATGGTCCATTTGCCGACCGCGTCGCGGTACTTCTCAAGACTCAAACCTTCAAAGGATTTAATTAATGTCAGTCCGGCCACGCCGGTGTTCAGCGGTTGATTAGCCATTGTCATTACTCCTGTGGGTGGGTTGGGGAAGAACCTGCCTGGTGTACTCTTCAATGAGCCGCATTACGCTCTCTGGCGGCTCCAGCACGGTGAACTGCATTTCAATATCCACATGCCCGCTATCACGCCCGCTACCTTCACGGCCTGGCGGCGACATGCTGACGTGAAAGCGACTGACTGCGTCATCAGGGGCGCCTGAGAGGGTGCTCTGTTGCTCAACCGCATCGGTGCGTACGGTGAGGAAGACTTTCATCTTCTCGAGCATCAGCCCACGCGGCGTAGACAGCGCCACCAGCGGCAATTTGAAGTGGTGCTCATCGTCTAACGCCATCTCAACGACTTTCGGTACCAGTCGCCCGTCGTCGCTGTGTTCAAAAAAGGGATCCAGCGCCTGCATATACTGGTGGGCGATCAGCTGGTTCGCCGCCGATGCCGCGTGCTGCATACCGCGCGTGATATCCGCCAGCGTGACCGGAACCCCGCCAGGCGTGGAGGGTGGCGTACCGTCACCCGAGGGCGGTGGAGGCGGCGGCGGATCCTGTGGCGGGTCGGCAGGCGGCAGGCCAACGTTCTCTTCCGCGGGCGGATCGGCCGGCGGCAACCCGGCGCTCTCTTCCGGTGATGGGGGTGGCGGTGGTGTAGTTGGACCCGCCTTCGGTTCCGCGCCACGGTTGCCGCGAAGCCAGTCTTTCATTGACATAGTGCGCTCCGTGAGAAATGAGGCTGCCAGGCAGCCTCAGGGTGAACATCAGGGGTGTGCCGCCGGAGCGGGTTCCGCTGCCGTTGGCGTTGCGGGGTAGGCATCAAGCTGTTTGGACTCCAGCTTTTGAGCCTCAGACGGCAGAACAGCCGGGCGTGTTGCGGCATCCGTCAGGAAATCAATCACACGCATCAGGGCTTCCGGCGGTGGCTGACGTTTAACCTGGGTATGGATGCTGTACTTCGCACGGGTATCGCTGGAGCGGGTTTGCTGCGCTTTATGCGACACACGGCCGGAGATTTTCACGCTGAACGGCCCCCAGCCAACAGATGCTTCCAGTGAGGCTTCGGCACTGGTTTCGCTGTTGCTGGATTCGCTTTGAGACACTTCCAGTTCGAAGTCGATGGTGCCTTCTTCGATACTGATGTTCGGGTGAGAGATGGCGGCCAACAGCGGGATGCGCATGGTTTTTTTCACCACGCCCTGAATCACGCCCTTGTCGTCAACCACGGTTTCGTCGTAGTCAAACTGCACTGACTCCGCCTTACCGTCCTTGATACACACCGAGAGCAGGAAGTCGGCATACGCTTTACTTGCCTGCACCTGCGCTTTGATCATTGCCTGCAGAGGACCGCCAATCATGTGCTCCAGCGGCAGTGCATTAATGACCGATCCAATAAATTGTGAATCCATAATGCATACTCCTGTGGGTTATACGAAAACATCGCGTTGCGAATTCGCAAACCCACAGTAACGGGGGCAAGAGCGTGAAAATATTGGCTGGATGACGGTAAAAGACGGGGAAAATGGCCCAGGGCAGACAGCCCAGGGAAAACGCAGAACACGCGGCCTGGCGATCGTCGCAGACAGGCCGCTATCCAACGCATCATACCTCTTTTAAAAACAGCGCTCGTTCCGCTTCGCGCCGCCGGGTCAGCCCGGCCAGCACTTTGCCGCCCGCTTTGTTCCAGCGAGGGAACTGGTCGGCAGCCTGCGAATACTCGCCAGCATTAAGCAGCCTGAGCAGTGTAGAAGTCTGCAAATTACCGGCCCCGAGGTTAAAGGTAAACGACACCAGTGCATCGAACTGGTTCTGATTGAGATCCACCGTTACCAGCCGGTGAAGACTGCGTTCGGCACTTCCCAGATCGGCACGCAATAGCGCGTCGGCTTCGGCCTGAGTAAGCGGCCTGGTGAAGCTCTCATTCGGCAGGATCAGGTGGCCGTAACCGATGGTCCACTTGCCGACGGCATCTTTGTATTTCTCTAATCTAAGCCCTTCAAAAGACTTAATTAATTGCACACCCGCATCGCCAGTGCTGTCCGGTTGATTGGCCATGATTTTGCTCCTGTTTTCAGTGGGGACATCCCCTCCATTTCAGGATGGTTCTGACACATCGTGTTGCAAAGTTGCGGGGCGGAATTAGCCTTGTGGAGATTCCGAAAATCCAGCCGGGAGGAGCCCTGCAGCCGCTCGGTGTTAACGAAACGGGCGATCTACGCGCCAGTGGGCTGCCCGCCGACCGCCAGATGCCCTACACTTCATGCGTTCCCCTCTCAATCAAAGGAATCCGTGATGAGCATCATTAAAAGTTACGCCGCGCCGCAGGCCGGTGCGGCACTGGAGTTGCAGGAGTTCGACGCAGGCCCGCTGTCGGCGGAAGATGTGGAAGTGCAGGTGGATTATTGCGGAATTTGCCACTCCGACTTGTCGATGATCGACAACGAGTGGGGCTTTTCGCAGTACCCGCTGGTCGCCGGGCATGAAGTGATTGGCCGCGTGGTCGAGCTGGGCAGTGCTGCGCAGAACAAAGGCCTGAAAGTTGGCCAGCGCGTGGGCATTGGCTGGACGGCACGCAGCTGCGGGCACTGCGATGCCTGTATTGATGGCAACCAGATCAACTGCCAGAACGGCGCCGTGCCGACGATCCTTAATCGCGGCGGTTTTGCCGATAAGATCCGCGCCGACTGGCAATGGGTGATCCCGTTGCCGGACAGCATTGATATCGAAACCGCCGGGCCGTTACTGTGCGGCGGGATTACGGTGTTCAAGCCGCTGCTGATGCACAACATTACCGCCACCAGCCGCGTCGGCGTGATTGGCATTGGCGGCCTCGGGCATATCGCCATTAAGCTGCTGCACGCCATGGGTTGCGAAGTGACGGCGTTCAGCTCCAACCCGGCAAAAGAAGCGGAAGTGCGCATTATGGGGGCGGATTACGTCGTTAACAGCCGCGATCCAGAAGCGCTGAAAGCGCTGGCAGGCCAGTATGATTTGATCATCAATACCGTTAACGTCGATCTGAACTGGCAGCCCTATTTTGAAGCGCTGACGCACGGCGGACACTTCCACACCGTGGGTGCGGTGATGAAGCCACTGGAAGTACCAGCATTTACCCTGATCGCGGGCGATCGCAGCATCTCGGGTTCGGCGACTGGTACGCCATTTGAGCTACGTAAGCTGATGAAGTTTGCCGGGCGCGCCAAAGTGGCACCGACCACTGAAATGTTCCCGATGTCGCAAATCAATGACGCGATCCAGCATGTGCGTGACGGAAAAGCCCGTTATCGCGTGGTGTTGAAAGCCGATTTTTAACCCGCTGGCTTAGTGGCTTGCTGCCCAGGCAGGCCGTATATGCAACGCGCCTCCAGGTACATGCCGTGCCAGGGGGCGCTATCAGATAACGATTATCGGGCCTGTTCTGCGATGGCGGCAAACACCCCGGCAATGGCCACCGCTCCCGGATCGCTCACGCCATCAAGGTTTTCGCTGTTGACATAGGATGAGCGCCCCGCCCCCGCTTTTTGCATGGTCGCGGTGCTGGCAGCTCCGGTTTTTGCCGCTGCCACGGCCGCATCCAGCCCGCTGTCGCGCAGCGCTTCTAATGCCGGTTGCAGCGCATCGATCAGGGTGCGATCGCCCAGATCCGCCCCGCCATAATGTTTCATCTGCTTCAGCCCAAGGAGCAATGCTTCAGGCAGGGCCGTTCCGCTTTGTACCGCCTGGCCTGCGGCGGTAAAGAAGATTGACATCAGCACGCCGCTGGAGCCGCCCATTACCGTTGCCAGACGCTCGCCCGTCAGTTGCAGCAACTGGGCGCTGTTATTAAGCGGTAGCGCATTGTTTCCCAGTAAACGCACGATTTCATGCGCGCCTTCGGCAAAAGTGGAGCCGGTATCGCCGTCGCCAACCTTCGCATCCAGCGCATTGAGGCGGTTTTCCAGGTCGATCAGCGTTTGTGCGGCACGGCTGACCAGCGCCCTCACCTTCGGGTTCTCTGAAGGTTCAATTTCCAGTCCATCGTATACGGCATTGTGCGACTGTGTTTTTATCGGCGCGAACGGCACCGGTTTCTGCCAGCCGACGGTCTGCACCTCGGCGCAAATGGCCTGCTCAAACTGTTCATTCAGCCGCAGTAATGACAACGAGAAACCTTTCATATCCAGTGAACTGACCAGCGGCGCGGGACCAATCAGATAGGCAATCTGGTCTTTTAACGCGGAGTGCGCCAGTTCTTTGGTCAGCAGCGCCATTTCCAGTGCTGATACCCCGCCCAGGTTGTTGATCAGTACCGCGACGCGATCGTTACCGACCGCCGCCTGTAACGGTTCAACCAGCGTCTCGATCAGCGCTTTGCTGTTGTGGGTATCAACCGTGCTGGCGCCCGGTTCGCCATGGATGCCTAACCCCAGTTCAACTTTGCCTTGCTGAATACGCCCTTCCTCGCTGTCACTGCCCGGCAGGTTGCAGGTTTCCATTGCCAGCCCGAGGCTGTAGACGTTGTCGCAGGCCTGTTGGGCAATGTCGCGTACTTCGCTGAGCGATTTACCGTGTTCAGCAGCATGACCGGCGATTTTGTGGACCAGTGCAGTACCCGCAATGCCGCGCGGCTGTTTGTTGTCTGGCAGGGCGATGTCATCAGCGACAATCACCATCTCCACCTTCAGGCCGTAGCGCTTGGCTTTTTCAGCCGCGAGGCCAAAGTTCAGCCGGTCGCCAGTGTAGTTTTTGACAATCAGCAGGCAACCGCGATCGCCGGTGACCGCGACAATGGCATTGAGAACGGCATCGACACTCGGCGAGGCAAAAACATCGCCACAGACGGCCGCTGTCAGCATGCCTTTACCCACAAACCCGGCATGGGCGGGTTCGTGGCCGGAGCCACCGCCGGAAATCACCGCCACGCGGCTTTTATCCCAGTCGGCACGGGCAACAATACGAATAGCAGGATCAATATCGAGTCGGACGAGGTTGCCGTGCGGAGCTGAAATTACCAAACCTTCAATGGCATCATTGACCAGTTGTTTGCGGTCATTGAAAAAGAATCTGGACATGGTCTTCCACTATGTTGTGAATGGTATGCAAAAGCATAGCCCCTGGCGCGCGCCACGACACAAAGAACAGAATTTACTGAGTTACGGTTACGGTGTTGTCCGGCCAAAGATGGTGCGATACCCGCGAAGCGCGCGCAGCTGTTCAAGGCGATGGCTTTGCCAGAATGCGCCCACCATTGCCAGCACCAGCAACCCGCCGTGCAGGTACATAGAAAGGCGCTCATCAAGCAGGACAAAACCGGCAATCGCGGGCGGTAAAAAGATAAAACAGGCAAATTCGAGCGTTTTTTCCGCAAGATCAAAGCGGGGTAATACCCGGTCAGCCTGCTTTTCTTCCGGAGAGCCTGCCCGCACTGTCCCCACGACGCGAGCCAGCGCATCGGCACGGCGGGTGAAATACGCCACCAGGCCTAACGCCATCATGGTGATCAGAACTTCAACTGCCAGCACGACGCTGTCGCCAATCAACGAAGCAAACCACTGCGCGCCAATTACCGCCAGGATCAGCACGGAACTGAGCATGGCGAAAAAGAAAATAGCGGAAAAACGCAGAATACTGCGGATCAACCATGACAACATGCCGATTCCTTGCTGAAAAACGAAGAGAGGCCGCAGCCTCTCCAGAGATAGACACAAACCGCTTCGGCCACTGCCTGAAAACGGTAGCGGGTTAACTTTTGCGCATCATCAACCATAAACTGATGCAGAAGAAGGTCGCACTTGGTAACAGTGCTCCCAATACCGGGGGAATGCCGTAATACAGCGTCAGTGGGCCAAAAATCTTATCCAGCAGGTAGAACACAAACCCAAAGCTGATACCGGTCACCACGCGTAGGCCCATCGCCACGCTACGCAGCGGGCCAAAGATAAACGACAGCGCCATCAACATCATCACCGCGACGGAGAGCGGCTGGAAGATTTTGCTCCACATGTTGAGCTGGTAACGCCCGGAATCCTGGCCACTCGACTTCAGATACTTCACATAGTTGTGCAAGCCGCTGATCGACAGCGCGTCTGGATCAAGCGCCACCACGCCGAGTTTGTCTGGCGTGAGGTTTGTTTTCCACGTGTTGCTGACGGTCTGCGTGCCGGTGATCTGTTTCGGATCGGTCAGGTTCGATTCATCCACCTGCGACAGACGCCAGATTTTCTGGTCGGTATCAAACTTCGCGGAGGCCGCATACCGAACCGACTGCAAGCGGCGCTCATTGTTGAACGCGTAAATACTGACGCCGCCCAGTTCATTCTCGTCTTTCACCCGCTCGATATAGACAAAGTCGTTGCCGTCTTTAGCCCACAGCCCTTGCTGGGTAGAGAGCAACGAACCGCCATACATCGACTGCGCGCGCTGATTACGTGCCATCTGCTCGCCCTGGGGAGCTACCCACTCGCCAATCGCCATGGTCAGCAGCACCAGCGGGATCGCTGTTTTCATCACCGATAACGCCACCTGCATACGGGTGTAGCCGGAAGCCTGCATCACCACCAGCTCACTGCGTTGCGCCAGCATGCCCAGGCCCAGCAGTGCGCCAAGCAGCGCCGCCATTGGGAAGAAGACCTGAATATCTTTCGGCACGCTGAGGATGGTGTACATCCCCGCGCCCAGCGCGTCGTACGAGCCTTGCCCGGCTTTTTTCAGCTGATCAACAAACTTGATAATGCCGGAGAGCGACACCAGCATGAATAACGTCATCATGATGGTGGTGAAAATGGTTTTACCGATATAGCGGTCAAGTACGCCAAAAGCCTGCATTATACCGCTCCTCCTGGCGCAAAACGGGCGCGGATCCGGCGCATTAGCACGGTATCCCAGAGATTCAGCGCGACAGCCAGCGCCAGATAAAGAAGGTTCACTGCCCACATCCAGATCATTGGATCCAGCTTGCCTTTCGCACCGTTGGAACGCAGCGACGTTTGCAGCAGGAAGAAAACAAGGTACAGCAGCATTGCCGGCAACATGGAGAGCACCCGCCCCTGACGCGGGTTCACCACGCTCAGCGGCACAACCATCAGCGCCATCATAAACACCGTGAATACCAGCGTTAAACGCCAGTGCAGCTCTGCGCGGGCGCGATCGTTATCGGTATTGATGAGCGTGCGCATATCCATCTGCTCGGTATCCGAAGGATCGAGCGTAACGGCCTGATGGCCAATAACCGCCTGGTAATTCTGGAAATCCGTGATGCGGAAATCACGCAGCATCGCTGTCCCTTCAAAGCGCGTGCCTTTGTTAAGCGTCACCACCTGGGAACCATCTTTATGCTGGCTAATTTGCCCCGAATCGGCAACCACGACCGACGGGCGCGCATTGCCTTTTGGGCGAAGCTGCGCAAGGAAGACGTTATGGAAAGTGCGGCCTTCCACCCCTTCGATAAACAGGACGGAATTGCCATCTGATGCCTGCTGGAACTGGCCCTGTGCCAGTGCGGCCATGCCGGGGTTGGCTTTGGCATCTGCCAGCACCTGATCCTGATGGCGAGACGACCACGGGCCAGCCCACATCACGTTGACTGCCGCCACCGCACCGGTAAACAGCGCAAGGATCATGGCGGCTTTCACCAGGACGCCGCGACTGAGACCGCAGGCGTGCATAACCGTGATTTCGCTTTCGGTATAAAGTTTACCCAGCGTCATGAGCAGGCCGAGAAACAGACTCAACGGCAGGATAAGCTGCGCCATTTCAGGCACGCCCAGACCCAGCAAGGAGAGTACAAGGTTGGTAGGGATTTCACCGTCTGCCGCTGCGCCTAAAATTCGTACCAGTTTTTGACAAAAGAAAATCAAAAGCAGGATGAATAGTATCGCAAGCTGGCTTTTCAGCGTCTCCCGAGCCAGATATCTTATGATTATCACTTTAATTACGCCCGTAAAAACCAGTCTTTTTCCTGGAAAATCGCTTGTTTCATGGCTTAAACGTCATTTATTCTCTTGAGTCGTCGAAATCATCGCTAAGATTAATATACTCAGCGGATACGTGCGTAAGACCCGATTCTGACGCGCCTAAACCGAAGTAACATTAAGATTAACACGAAGTCACCGCAACAGCGGACACGAGTTACGAAAGCTTGCAATTCTATCCGTAGCCGCCGCCGTTGTCTTTAAGATTCAGGAGCGTAGTGCATGGAGTTCAGTGTAAAAAGCGGTAGCCCGGAGAAACAGCGGAGTGCCTGCATCGTTGTCGGTGTCTTTGAGCCGCGCCGACTCTCTCCGATTGCCGAACAACTTGATAAGATCAGCGACGGCTACATCAGCGCGCTGCTGCGTCGCGGCGAACTGGAAGGCAAGCCGGGGCAAACGTTGTTGCTTCATCACGTACCGAATGTCCTCTCTGAGCGTATTTTGCTGATTGGCTGCGGTAAAGAGCGTGAACTGGATGAGCGCCAGTACAAGCAAGTAATCCAGAAAACAATCAATACGCTGAATGATACAGGCTCAATGGAAGCCGTCTGTTTCCTGACTGAATTGCACGTCAAGGGGCGTAACACTTACTGGAAAGTACGCCAGGCCGTCGAAACCGCGAAAGAGACGCTGTACAGCTTCGATCAACTGAAAACCAACAAAAGCGAGCCACGTCGTCCGCTGCGTAAAATGGTGTTTAACGTGCCGACCCGCCGCGAGCTGACCAGTGGCGAGCGAGCCATTCAGCATGGGCTGGCCATTGCCGCCGGTATTAAAGCAGCGAAAGATCTCGGTAACATGCCGCCAAACATTTGTAACGCCGGTTACCTCGCCTCTCAGGCACGCCAGCTGGCCGACACCTATAGTAAAAACGTCATCACGCGCGTTATTGGCGAGCAACAGATGCGCGAGCTGGGGATGCACTCCTACCTGGCAGTAGGCCAGGGTTCGCAGAACGAATCGCTGATGTCGGTCATCGAATACAAAGGCAACCCGTCTGAAGATGCGCGCCCGATCGTGCTGGTCGGTAAAGGCCTGACGTTCGACTCTGGCGGTATTTCGATCAAACCTGCCGAAGGCATGGATGAGATGAAATACGATATGTGCGGCGCGGCGGCTGTATATGGCGTGATGCGCATGGTGGCCGAGTTGCAATTGCCGATCAACGTGATTGGTGTGCTGGCGGGCTGTGAAAACATGCCTGGTGGGCGTGCGTACCGCCCGGGTGATGTGCTGACCACCATGTCCGGCCAGACCGTTGAAGTACTGAATACGGACGCGGAAGGCCGCCTGGTACTGTGCGATGTACTGACCTATGTGGAGCGTTTCGAGCCGGAAGCGGTGATCGATGTGGCAACGCTGACCGGCGCATGCGTGATTGCGTTGGGCCATCATATTACCGGCCTGCTGTCGAACCATAATCCGCTAGCGCATGAACTGATTGGCGCGTCTGAACAAGCGGGTGACCGCGCATGGCGTTTACCGCTGGGCGACGAATACCAGGAGCAACTGGAGTCTAATTTTGCGGATATGGCGAACATTGGCGGCCGTCCTGGCGGAGCAATCACCGCGGGTTGCTTCCTGTCGCGCTTTGCCCGTAAGTACAACTGGGCCCACCTGGACATCGCCGGGACGGCATGGCGCTCCGGTAAAGCCAAAGGTGCCACCGGCCGTCCGGTTGCGATGCTGTCGCAATTCCTGCTGAACCGCGCCGGATTTAACGGCGAAGAGTAGTTGTCGTCCACGCCGGATGGCTGCGATTGCCGGGTGACGGCAACTGAGCAAATCCCCAGGAGCAGAGTGACCTCTGTGACTGGGGTGCGCAAAGGCAGCCGACAAAGCGGCTACGCCAACGACGACAGATATAGCGTTTAAATCCTCAACCAAAAGCCCCATATATGAAAAATGCAACGTTCTACCTTCTGGACAATGACAACGCCGTTGATGGCTTAAACGCCGTAGAACAACTGGTGTGTGAGATTGCCGCAGAACGTTGGCGCAATGGCAAACGCGTGTTGATCGCCTGTGCTGATGAGCAACAGGCGATTCGGCTGGATGAGGCGCTGTGGGCGCGTCCGCCGGAAAGCTTTGTTCCGCACAACCTGGCGGGCGAAGGCCCACGCGGAGGTGCGCCAGTCGAGCTGGCCTGGCCGCAAAAGCGCAGTAGCAGTCCGCGCGATGTATTGATCAGCCTGCGCGTGGAATTTGCAGATTTTGCCACCGCTTTCACAGAAGTGGTAGACTTCGTTCCTTATGAAGACTCTCTGAAACAACTGGCGCGCGAACGCTATAAAGCCTACCGCGTGGCCGGTTTCAACCTGAACACGGCAACCTGGAAATAATGGAAAAGACATACAACCCCAAAGATATCGAACAGCCGCTGTACGAGCAGTGGGAAAAGCAGGGCTATTTCAAACCCAACGGTGATGAAAGCCAGGAAAGCTTCTGCATCATGATCCCGCCGCCGAACGTCACCGGCAGTTTGCATATGGGCCACGCCTTCCAGCAAACCATCATGGATACCATGATCCGTTACCAGCGCATGCAGGGCAAAAACACCCTGTGGCAGGCGGGGACTGACCATGCCGGTATCGCTACCCAGATGGTGGTTGAACGTAAAATTGCCGCAGAAGAAGGGAAAACCCGTCACGACTACGGTCGCGAAGCGTTTATCGACAAAATCTGGCAGTGGAAAGCGGAATCTGGCGGCACCATTACCCGCCAGATGCGCCGTCTTGGCAACTCTGTGGACTGGGAGCGTGAGCGCTTCACCATGGACGAAGGCCTATCCAATGCCGTAAAAGAAGTCTTTGTCCGCCTGTACCAGGAAGACCTGATTTACCGTGGCAAACGCCTGGTAAACTGGGATCCGAAACTGCGCACCGCCATTTCCGATCTGGAAGTGGAAAACCGCGAGTCCAAAGGCTCAATGTGGCATATCCGCTACCCGCTGGCCGACGGTGCAAAAACCGCCGACGGTAAAGATTATCTTGTCGTCGCCACCACGCGTCCGGAAACCCTGCTCGGCGATACCGGCGTAGCGGTAAACCCGGAAGATCCGCGTTACAAAGATCTGATTGGCAAATTTGTAGTACTGCCGCTGGTGAACCGCCGTATTCCGATTGTTGGCGATGAACACGCCGACATGGAAAAAGGCACCGGCTGCGTGAAAATTACCCCGGCGCATGACTTTAACGACTACGAAGTGGGTCGTCGCCACAAGTTGCCGATGATCAACATCCTGACCTTTGACGGCGATATCCGTGAAAGCGCGCAGGTATATGACACTAACGGTAACGAATCCGACGTTTACCCGGCAGACATCCCGGCAGATTTCCAGAAACTGGAGCGTTTTGCCGCGCGTAAAGCAATAGTCGCCGCAGTAGACGCGCTCGGCCTGCTGGAAGAGATCAAACCGCACGACCTGACCGTTCCTTATGGCGATCGCGGCGGCGTGGTGATTGAACCGATGCTGACCGACCAGTGGTACGTGCGTGCCGACGTACTGGCGAAACCGGCAGTAGAAGCAGTGGAAAACGGCGATATCCAGTTCGTACCGAAGCAGTACGAAAACATGTACTTCTCCTGGATGCGTGACATTCAGGACTGGTGTATCTCCCGCCAGCTGTGGTGGGGCCACCGTATTCCGGCCTGGTACGACAACGATGGCAACGTTTATGTTGGTCGCAGCGAAGACGAAGTGCGTCAGGAGAATAACCTCTCTGCGGACATCGCCCTGCGTCAGGACGAAGACGTGCTCGATACCTGGTTCTCTTCTGCGCTGTGGACCTTCTCGACCCTCGGCTGGCCGGAAAACACCGACGCGCTGCGTCAGTTCCACCCGACCAGCGTCATGGTCAGCGGCTTCGACATCATCTTCTTCTGGATTGCGCGCATGATCATGATGACCATGCACTTTATCAAAGATGAGAATGGCAAACCGCAGGTGCCGTTTAAGACCGTCTACATGACGGGCCTTATCCGCGATGACGAAGGCCAGAAGATGTCCAAATCCAAGGGCAACGTGATTGACCCGCTGGATATGGTGGACGGTATTTCGCTGGCGGATCTGTTGGAAAAACGCACCGGCAACATGATGCAGCCGCAACTGGCGGAGAAAATCCGCAAGCGCACCGAGAAACAGTTCCCGGACGGCATTGAACCGCATGGCACCGATGCCCTGCGCTTCACGCTAGCGGCGCTGGCATCTACCGGACGCGATATCAACTGGGATATGAAGCGCCTGGAAGGTTACCGTAACTTCTGTAACAAGCTGTGGAACGCCAGCCGCTTTGTGCTGATGAACACCGAAGATCAGGATTGTGGCTTTAACGGCGGCGAAAAAGTGCTGTCGCTGGCAGATCGCTGGATCCTCGCTGAATTCAACCAGACCATTAAAGCTTACCGTGATGCGCTGGATAACTACCGCTTCGACATTGCAGCAGGCATCCTGTACGAGTTCACGTGGAACCAGTTCTGTGACTGGTACCTTGAGCTGACCAAACCGGTTATGAATGGCGGTTCTGACGCGGAACTGCGCGGTACCCGCCATACGCTGGTTACCGTGCTGGAAGGTCTGCTGCGTCTTGCGCATCCGATCATTCCGTTTATCACGGAAACGATCTGGCAGCGCGTGAAAGTGCTGAAAGGCATTACTGCAGACACCATCATGCTGCAGCCGTTCCCGCAATACGACGCCGCTCAGGTTGACGAGAAAGCGCTGGCGGATACCGAATGGCTGAAGCAGGCGATCATCGCAGTACGTAATATCCGTGCTGAGATGAACATCTCCCCGGGTAAACCGCTGGAGCTGCTGCTGCGTAGCGCAAGCGAAGAGGTTAAACGTCGTGTGAACGATAACCTCAGCTTCCTGCAAACGCTGGCGCGCCTGGAGAACATCACCCTGCTCGCTGACAACGATAAAGGCCCGGTATCGGTTACCAAGATCGTTGATGGCGCAGAGTTACTGATCCCAATGGCTGGTCTTATCGATAAAGAGACTGAGCTGGCGCGTCTGGCAAAAGAAGTGGCGAAAGTGGAGCAAGAAATTGGCCGCATCGAAAGCAAACTCGGCAATGAAGGCTTTGTTGCTCGCGCACCGGAAGCGGTGATTGCGAAAGAGCGTGAGAAGCTGGAAGGGTATGCAGAAGCCAAAGCGAAGTTGATTGAGCAACAGGCCGTTATCGCCGCGCTGTAATCACTCTGCGTTAAAGAAAAAACCGGGCTATATGCCCGGTTTTTTTATTGGCAGGACGAAAAAGCCCTGCGCAATACACGCAGATTAAAACGCTGCCGGATAGAACGACAGACCACGCGCCAGCAGGTTTGCCGGATCTTTGGCCGGTTGCACGCCGTGATCTTCAAGCGTGACAGCTTCCAGATCGCCATGTACAAGGGTATTTTCCAGCAAGTAACGGGTCATACGCACTTTTGCCCACGGCCAGGCCAGGAACAGCGTAATGAAGCACACCAGCATGTTAGAGATGGAGATCCAGAACATGCGACCGATGCCGACCGTAGAAGAGAAACGAATCCCCCCTTCCAGAACCAGTTGCCCGTAAATGTAAGCACGCAGTTTCACAAACGCGAACAGGAAGCAGACAATCGCCCCGGCGATATAAATCAGGTAGCTCAGCATTAATTTGCCATACAGCGGCCCCATCATCATGGCTAATTGCTCCGGATCGCCGCCCGCTGCGTAGGCATACTCTTGCAACGTAATAAATGACGGAACGACCAGCACCATAACCAGCACGATAAACGGCACGAACAGCAACATCGACAGCACCACAATGGTGATGCATTTTTTCATTGAAATCTCGCCGGAGAATTTCAGTTTGCCGTATTGCAGATTATTTATCAGCATACCGAACCACTGCGCAGCATATACACCTTGCATAATGGCAATGCCCAGCAGTAATACCAACATACCGATGCCAATTAGCGTAGCAATAGCGCCATATGAGTCACTACTTAATGCCGATGTGGTAAAGAAAGAGAACACGACCACCGATGCGATAATAATCAGCAGCGGGCACCCCATCATTACCCACCAGGCGCGAAGCGGGCTGGCATAAAAGTTAAAACGTACGCCGTTGATTTCCGTCATCAACATCTGATAACGCAGCCCCTGCGTGATCAACCACGGGAAGAAAATCAGGAACAGCGCAATCATACAGAGTTGCAGAGCGATGTTTTCATACGCAACGTTAATAAAGAAAATCGCATACAGTACCAGCAGACACAGCCAGCCCACGAAAATAGAGCGCCCGGTGGCATGGTAAGAAAAACGGGCACCAGCGAGTTCGGTATTTTCGTAAAAATAACGGCGCGCGCGTACTAACGCCCAGGGCAAATATAACCCCAACGTTACTAAGGTAAGCAGAATATTTACCAGCCACACCAAGAAATAGCCTTTACCACTGCCTTGAAAAAGAAAACGACGCACAGGCGTGGCCGCGGAACCAGGAGTTTCGGAAGTCATAACAATCCTTATCGTAAAAGAGACATAAAAAAGTACACCACAACAATATTGCGGCAGGGTTATCTCCACAATTTATTTTAGATTAGTTAAGGCTAAAATATAGCGCCCAATATTCCTGGTCTTGCCAGAAGGTTTCTGTAGTGGTATTAAGCAGGATCACGTTATCCCCACAAAAACAGAGTGCAGAAATGAATGTGACCGCGCCGGTAGAGGTAAAAATGCGCCGGATTGCTGCGACAGACAACGCAGCTATCGCCTCGGTGATCCGTCAGGTTTCGGCGGAATATGGCCTTACCGCCGATAAAGGCTACACCGTTGCCGACCCGGAACTGGACGAGCTCTATCAGCTTTACAGCCGACCTGGCTGTGCGTACTGGGTTGTGGAACAAAACGGCAATGTCGTAGGCGGAGGCGGCGTTGCGCCGCTCAAATGCAGCGAACCGGACATCTGCGAATTGCAGAAGATGTATTTCCTGCCCGCCGCACGCGGCCAGGGCCTGGCGAAAAAACTGGCGCACATGGCACTGGAACACGCCCGCATTCAGGGATTCAAACGCTGTTATCTGGAAACCACCGCCTTTCTTACCGATGCCATCGGCCTGTATGAGCATTTAGGGTTTGAGCATATCGACGGGCCGCTGGGTTGTACCGGCCACGTGGACTGCGAAGTTCGGATGTTGAAAACGCTGTAATAGCGCAGCGCGCAGTATTACACCGGCACACCGCTGTGAAAACGAAACTCCGAATCCGGCGTCGTGATAAGCAACGCTTCCACCTCACCGAAATGGCGTACACGCGGGGCAATATCCACCGTTGAAATCGCCTGCGCCAGCGTCAGGTAATCCTGGTAATGGCGCGCCTCGGAGCGCAACAGCGACAAATAGAACTTGCGCAAATCCTCTTCCAGCCACGGTGCCAGAGCCGCAAAACGCTCACAAGAACGGGCTTCAATATAAGCCCCGCAAATTAATTTATCGACCAGCGTCAGCGGCTCATGGGTGCGAACTTCTTTCAGCATCCCTTTGGCATAGCGGCTGGCTGTGATTTTCACGTAGGGAATGTGACGGGCCTGCATCGCTTCGCGCACTTGCCAGAAGTGGTGCAGCTCTTCTTTAATCAACAACACCATGCTGTCGATAAGTTGTTGGCCCCAGGCGTCATCAGTCTGCGGCATGACGCTTTTGCTGATTTGCTTATGCAGTGCAACAAAGTCCGGCTCCGGCCCTTCGCGAAAGGTGAATGCTTCATAGGGTTTCAGCCACGCCAGCAGCGCATCTGCACCGCTTTTATCCGCCACATATTTGCGCACCAGCAACATCGCGGTTTGCGCGGCTTTCAGCTCGCACACCATATGATCGGTTAAGAGCAGCGGTAGCATTGCCGGATCGCGGGCTTTGTCTATCCAGGATTGCGGTGTCGGGCAGTGAAGGAAGGCTGAAACAGGGGCGAGTATTTGCAGGTAATCCATGGCTATTCCTTGCTATGCGGCAGCCTGGGCTGCCGCAACGGTCATCAGTGACGTACTCCATCATCTTCTTCGTCGAGGTACTCGTCATCATCATCCTCGTCGCCTTCTTCGGCGTTCGGATCTTCGTAGTAAGTGCCCCACCCGTCATATTCGACGTCGAACTTCTCGGCCAGATTCAGCAACTGCTCAACCTGCGCATCGATCAGATCGGCATTCAATGCACTTTCGCTCAGCACATCGCAACAGATCACGACGTCGCCCTCTTCCAGCTCCAGCTCTTCCGGCTCGGTCACTTCGTAACCCAGTTTGAACGCTTCAACCGCCGCTTTTTCCAGCGTCTCAAAGTCGTCTGCCGACAGGTGATGCTCAATGGTGTAAAGCGCGTCAGGATCGCTGCCGTCTTCCAGCAATTCTTCAATAATCAAACGCGTCTCTTCGCGCTGTTCTTCCAGGTGTTCCGGGTTCGCCATGGCTCGTTCCTCATAATGTGGCAGATACACTTATTGTCACACACCGCCGTCAATGCCTCCACTCTCTGCAGAAAAGATTTCTTTCCCGGGGTTGCAAATGCATATTCATACATATAAATTGAATTTTAATTCAACTAGTGGCCTTTGCCATGTGAGGAAAACATGTCTTCTTTTTATCAAAAACACTTCTTAAAATTACTCGATTTTACCTCTGCGGAAATCAATTCCCTGCTGCAACTTGCCTCTCAACTGAAGGCTGACAAGAAAAAAGGCCAGGAAGTCCAGAAGCTTACCGGCAAAAACATCGCGCTCATCTTCGAAAAAGACTCAACCCGTACACGATGCTCTTTCGAAGTTGCCGCATTTGATCAGGGTGCCCGCGTAACGTATCTCGGCTCAAGCGGCAGTCAGATTGGGCATAAAGAGTCAATTAAAGATACCGCGCGCGTACTGGGCCGGATGTATGACGGCATTCAGTATCGCGGCTACGGCCAGCCGATCGTTGAAACACTGGCGCAGTATGCCGGCGTGCCGGTCTGGAATGGATTAACCGATGAGTTTCACCCAACACAGTTGCTGGCGGATCTGTTAACGATGCGTGAGCATCTGCCGGGTAAACCGTTCAGCCAGATGACGCTGGTCTATGCGGGCGATGCGCGCAACAACATGGGTAACTCCATGCTGGAGGCTGCAGCGCTGGTGGGGCTGGACTTACGTCTGGTCGCGCCAAAAGCCTGTTGGCCGAATGCCAGCCTGGTGGCGGAATGCCAGGCGCTGGCAATCAAAAACGGCGGCAATATTACCCTGACGGAAGATATCGCTGCAGGCGTGAAGGGTGCGGATTTCATCTATACCGATGTCTGGTTGTCGATGGGAGAAGCCAAAGAGAAGTGGGCGGAACGTATTGCGCTGCTGCGCCCCTACCAGGTCAACAGCAAAATGCTGTCGCTGACCGGCAACCCGCAGGTGAAATTCCTGCATTGCCTGCCCGCATTCCATGATGATCAAACCACGCTTGGCAAAAAAATGGCGGAAGAGTTTGGTTTACACGGCGGAATGGAAGTGACCGACGAGGTGTTCGAATCCCCGGCAAGCATTGTGTTTGACCAGGCGGAAAACCGCATGCACACCATCAAAGCGGTAATGGTAGCAACTCTGAGCCAATAACCTTTACAGGCCCGGTGTGCGCAACGCTACCGGGCCGCCATTTTTAGCCCACCAGCAGTTTCACAACCACTTTGCGTACCTGTGCAGGCGTGTTCACTGCACACAGCGGTTTATGCACTTCGCCCGGATAGAACACAACAAAGTCGCCTTCGTTCAGCACCACGGTCTTTTCCTGCACCCCTTCCGGCAAAAAGGCGATGTCTTTGTCTGCCAGCCAGTCGGTGTCCGGCGCGCCCGCGGGCTGCGTACTGAATGTCATCCCCTCCTGCCCTTTCAGCACGATCTGAATATCAAGATACCGGGCGTGATACTCCGCGCGACGTTCAACAAACGGTTGTGTCATATCTTCTGATACCAGATAAAACAAACGGCTACCGTCGATATCATGCTTACCCACCGGCGTTGCATCGGTAACATGCTGCTTAATATGCTCGATAGCCTGGCGCAGCTCCTGCGGCAACCAGGACTGTAAATGGTGAATATTGCCAACGATCATTGTTCAAACCCTCGATATAAAACACTGTTTCATTTCTCATGTTTATACGAAAATTCCCGCGCCCCTACCACCCTTTTTTGCAGGAGATTTGTTACAGCGCATAGTTATTGGAAATGATGTTAATTGGCTGTTAAAGCGCAGGCCGCATTTATGCAGTAATCCTGCATAAAGCCAGAAATGATTAACGGTGGCTTGTACCACAATGCATTGATAATTAAAGTTTTATCAAAAAACATGCTGGCACATCACATTTTATCATCCCGTTTATTTCTGCATAAATACAATAATTATCCCTGACGAATGTTCAGGGAAAGAATATTGTATTCCCTTTAATGCATATCTATGTATCAAGAACCGATAATACATTAAAAATCAATTGGTTAAATAATAATAAAAATCAATCAATCACCACATACTCATAACAACCATAAATAATTACACGCATTAACGCGTAGGCATTCATCCTTATATTACGGCTAAATTACTATTCTCTGATACGAATCATGCATTCGAAAACAAAGCATTCTGTCGCCATTTCGACGTGAGCCATGTCACATTTTTAATTCCAGTCACATCTACTATTAACCGTGAAAATTAATTGAATTTACCCCGCCATGAAATTAATGCATTTACATGGCGCGCCCCCTTTTTATTCTTAAAAACAGTTAAAGGAATAATTATGGAAAAGCATTACGTCGGTTCTGAAATAGGTCAATTACGTAGTGTCATGTTGCACCGCCCAAATTTAAGCCTGAAACGCTTAACCCCGTCTAATTGTCAGGAGTTGCTCTTTGATGATGTTTTATCGGTGGAGCGGGCCGGTGCCGAACATGATATTTTTGCTAACACGCTGCGCGAACAGGGTGTTGAAGTCCTGCTGTTAACCGACTTGCTAACACAAACGCTTGATATAGCAGAAGCAAAAGCCTGGCTACTGGAGATGCAAATCTCTGATTATCGACTCGGGCCAACCTTCGCTGGTGATGTGCGAAGCTGGCTGGCGGATATGCCGCACCGCGAACTGGCGCGGCGACTGAGCGGTGGCCTGACTTATGGTGAAATTCCGGCAATGATTAAAAATATGGTTGTTGATACCCACACAGCCAATGATTTTATTATGAAGCCGCTGCCTAACCATTTATTTACCCGCGATACCTCATGCTGGATTTATAACGGTGTGTCGATTAATCCGATGGCTAAAACAGCCCGTCAACGCGAAACCAATAATCTCCGCGCAATATATCGCTGGCACCCGGCCTTCGCCGGGGGTGATTTTATTAAATATTTCGGCGATGAAAATATTAATTATGACCATGCCACTCTCGAAGGCGGCGATGTTTTAGTCATTGGTCGCGGCGCGGTATTAATTGGCCTGTCGGAACGCACCACGCCGCAGGGCGTCGAGTTTCTTGCCAACAGCCTGTTTAAACACCGTCAGGCAGAGCGCGTTATCGCCGTAGAACTGCCGAAGCACCGGTCCTGCATGCACCTCGATACGGTAATGACACATATCGATGTCGACGTTTTCTCTGTTTACCCCGAAGTGGTACGCAAAGACGCCCAGTGCTGGACGCTCACCCCGGACGGGCGTGGCGGCCTGCAACGCACCCAGGAACAGGACTTATTGCACGCCATTGAAAAAGCCCTCGGCATTGATCAGGTCCGTTTGATCACCACCGGCGGTGATGCCTTTGAAGCGGAGCGCGAACAGTGGAACGACGCCAACAATGTCCTGACGCTGCGCCCAGGTGTGGTGGTGGGCTATGAACGCAACATCTGGACCAACGAAAAATACGACAAAGCGGGGATCACTGTTCTGCCAATCCCCGGCGACGAACTGGGACGCGGGCGCGGCGGCGCACGCTGCATGAGTTGCCCGCTGGAACGAGACGGAATTTAAAGGAGCCATCATGGACAGAAAACCGACGCTGGTTGTCGCTCTCGGCGGCAATGCACTACTCAAACGTGGCGAACCTCTTGAAGCGGCAATCCAAAGGCAGAACATCGATCTTGCCGCCCGCACCATCGCCGCGCTGACCGGGCAATGGAACGTGGTGCTGGTGCACGGCAACGGGCCGCAAGTCGGCTTGCTGGCGCTGCAAAATAGTGCCTATGACAAAGTGACACCCTACCCGCTCGACATTCTGGGAGCGGAAAGCCAGGGAATGATTGGCTACATGCTGCAACAGGCACTGAAAAATCAGCTGCCACAGCGTGAAGTGAGCGTCCTGCTCACACAGGTCGAAGTGGATGCAGCCGATCCGGCATTCCGCAACCCGACCAAATATATCGGCCCGGTTTATAGCGAAGCGCAGGCGAATGCGTTACAGCACGAAAAAGGCTGGTTGTTCAAAGCCGACGGGCGTTATTTCCGTCGCGTTGTTCCCTCTCCACAACCCAAACGCATTGTAGAAAGCGACGCCATTATGGCGCTGATCCAGCGAGACCATCTGGTGATCTGTAACGGCGGTGGCGGCGTGCCGGTGGTGGAAAACGCCAACGGCTACCACGGTATTGAAGCCGTGATCGACAAAGACCTCTCCGCCGCGCTACTGGCACGCCAGATCGAAGCCGATGCCCTGCTGATCCTGACCGATGCCGACGCTGTCTATCTCGATTGGGGAAAACCGACGCAGCGCCCGCTGGCGCAAATCTCACCCGCGGTTTTGAAAGAAATGACCTTCGACGCCGGTTCGATGGGCCCCAAAGTCGCCGCCTGTCGCCAGTTCGTTGAAGCCTGCAACGGCATCGCCGGGATCGGCGCACTGGCCGATGGCCTTTCCATCCTCGCCGGGGATAAAGGCACTCTGATTCGTAACTGATTTCATAAGGACACTGAAATGACTATCACGCTGAAAAACCGTAACTTTCTTAAACTGCTGGACTACACACCGGCCGAGATCCAACACCTGATCGATCTGGCCATTACGCTAAAAGCCGACAAAAAAGCCGGGCGAGAAAAGAAAACACTGGTCGGCAAAAACATTGCGCTGATCTTTGAAAAAACCTCTACCCGCACCCGTTGCGCGTTTGAAGTTGGTGCTTTCGATCAGGGCGCACAGGTGACTTATCTCGGGCCAAGCGGTTCACAAATTGGCCATAAAGAATCAATGAAGGACACTGCACGCGTACTGGGCCGGATGTATGACGGCATTGAATATCGCGGTTACGGGCAAGCGATCGTGGAAGAGCTGGGGCAATATGCTGGCGTGCCGGTATGGAACGGCTTAACCAACGAGTTCCACCCCACGCAGATCCTCGCCGATCTGATGACCATGCTGGAGCATGCGCCCGGTAAGTCCCTGCAAGATTTGAGTTTTGCCTATCTGGGCGACGCCCGTAACAACATGGGTAACTCGCTGATGGTGGGGGCGGCAAAAATGGGGATGGATATCCGCCTGGTGGCACCGAAGTCCTTCTGGCCGGAAGAGACGCTGGTTGCCCATTGCCGCGACATTGCGCAGCAGACCGGCGCTCGCATTATGCTCACCGATGATGTGGAGGAAGGCGTTCAGGGCGTTGATTTTCTTTACACCGACGTCTGGGTGTCGATGGGTGAGCCGAAAGAAGCCTGGTCTGAACGCGTCAGCCTGATGAAACCCTATCAGATCAATGCCGCCGTAGTGAAAGCGACCGGCAACCCTAACGTCAAATTTATGCACTGTCTGCCCGCGTTCCACAACGAGCACACCAAAGTGGGCAGTGAAATTGAAATGGCGTACGGGTTGAAAGGGCTGGAAGTCACCGAAGAGGTGTTTGAGTCCCCTGCCTCTATCGTCTTTGACGAAGCAGAAAACCGTATGCACACCATTAAAGCGGTCATGGTGGCAACACTCGGCGACTAACCTTCACCCGGCGCGCCACGGGTGCGCCGGGGCTACGGAGAACATCATGGGCAAGTTCAAATTCCCTTCCGCTTACACCATTCTCTTTTGTCTGATTGCCGCTGTTGCAGCACTAAGCTGGGTGATCCCCGCCGGGCAGTATCAAATGGCAATGAACCCGGCGCTCGGTAAAGAGGTGCCCATTGCCGGAACCTATGCGCACGTTGCGGCCCATCCACAAGGGCTGATTGCGGTGATCATGGCGCCAATCAGCGGTCTCTACGATCCCGTGAGCGGCCAGGCGGGCGCCATTGATGTGGCGTTATTTATTCTGATCATCGGCGGTTTTCTGGGCATCGTCACCAAAACAGGGGCGATCGATGCCGGTATTGAGCGCGTCACTACCCGTCTGCGCGGGCGTGAAGAGTGGATGATCCCGATTCTGATGGCGCTCTTCGCCGCAGGCGGCACCATCTACGGTATGGCGGAAGAGTCGTTACCGTTCTATACGTTGCTGGTGCCGGTGATGCTGGCTGCCGGGTTCGATCCAGTGGTTGCGGCCTCGACCATCCTGCTCGGCGCGGGGATTGGTACACTCGGTTCGACCATCAACCCCTTTGCCACGGTGATTGCCGCCAACGCCGCCGGGATCCCCTTTACCCACGGCATGATCCTGCGTGTTGTTATGTTATTAACTGGCTGGCTAGTCTGCGTGGCGTGGGTGATGCGTTACGCGCGAAAAGTGCGGAGTAACCCGGCGCTATCAATAGTCGCCGACAAGCAGGAAGAAGACCGGGCCTGGTTTCTCGGCAATAAATCGGCACAGTCGCTGGCGTTTACGCCGGTACGAAAAATTATCCTGATGATTTTTGTGCTGGCTTTCGCGGTGATGATTTACGGCGTTTCGGTGCGCGGCTGGTGGATGGCGGAGATCTCGGCGGTGTTTCTCGCCAGTGCGATTATTATTGGCGTTATTGCCAGAATGAGTGAAGAGGAGCTGACGTCCACCTTTATCAACGGTGCGCGGGACTTGCTGGGCGTGGCACTGATTATTGGCATTGCGCGCGGCATCGTGGTGATCATGGATAAGGGAATGATTACTCACACGATTCTGCACAGCGCAGAGGGCATGGTCAGCGGGTTATCCACGATTGCGTTTATCAACGTGATGTACTGGCTGGAGGTGGTGCTGTCGTTTCTTGTGCCTTCTTCATCCGGGCTGGCGGTTCTGACGATGCCGATCATGGCGCCGCTGGCTGATTTCGCTAACGTCAACCGCGACCTGGTGGTCACGGCCTATCAATCGGCATCTGGCCTTGTCAATCTGGTCACGCCCACCTCCGCGGTGGTGATGGGCGGTCTGGCGATTGCTCATGTTCCCTATGTGCGTTACCTGAAATGGGTGGCACCGCTGCTGGCGATCCTGACTGTTCTGATCATGGCGGCGTTGAGCCTTGGCGCCCTGCTGTAGCGTACCGGATGACGCTGTGCTTATCTGGCCTACAGTCAGGTTTATGTAGGCCCGGTTGCACTGTATTGCCGGGCTGTTGGCACATCAATGGGAAAAATAACATGAACGAATATGGAGATTATTCTGCAAAAGAGCAGCTACAGCTGGAGGTTTGCCAGCGTCTGATCAGCGAAAAAAGCTACCTCTCGCAGGAGGAAATTCGCCGCGATCTGCAGGATCGCGGTTTTGACAGTATCAGCCAGTCTACCGTTTCCCGTCTGTTGAAATTGCTCGGCGTGATTAAAATTCGCAACGCAAAAGGGCAAAAAATTTATTCGGTAAATCCGCAGTCACGTCCCGCGCCGGATGCCGCCAGATCGGTATCTGAAATGGTGGTCAGCGTCGAGCACAATAGCGAATTTATCCTTATCCATACGGCGGCAGGCTATGGCCGCGCCGTGGCTCGGATTCTGGATTACCAGCAGTTATCCGGCGTGCTCGGGGTGGTGGCCGGCAGCAGCATTGTCTGGGTCGCTCCGCGTGAGGTCGCACGCACTGCGCTGGTGTACAAGCAAATAAAATATTTACTTAAAACGCATTTATATTCATAGAGAACCGTTTGCCATGATTAAAATGTGCATCATTCGCTTGATCCGCAAAAACAGCTGCGTATAATCCGGGACAATTTGCCGGGAGGATGCATGGTCAAGTGTGTACGACAAACTGTCTTACCGCGCCTGAAAAAGGGCGCTGACCTGCCGTTTTTCTTTCCCGTTGCTCACCGTATTCCACAGCCCCTCTATTGAGGGGCTTTTTTTTTGCGCAGTCGTCAGGAGATAAACATGGCTAACCCGCTGTATCAAAAACATATCATTTCCATAAACGATCTCAGCCGCGAAGAACTGGAACTGGTACTCGACACCGCAGCACGCCTGAAGGCTAACCCCCAGCCAGAACTGCTGAAGCATAAAGTGATCGCCAGTTGTTTCTTTGAAGCCTCTACCCGCACGCGTCTCTCTTTCGAAACGTCGATGCACCGACTCGGCGCCAGCGTCGTCGGTTTCTCTGACAGCAGCAACACCTCGCTTGGCAAGAAAGGTGAAACGCTGGCAGACACCATCTCGGTGATCAGCACCTATGTGGACGCTATTGTGATGCGACACCCACAGGAAGGTGCGGCACGACTGGCCACGGAGTTTTCTGGCGGCATTCCGGTCCTGAACGCAGGCGACGGCGCAAACCAGCACCCGACGCAAACCTTGCTGGATCTGTTTACCATTCAGGAAACGCAGGGCCGCCTGGAAAATCTTCATATCGCGATGGTCGGCGACCTGAAGTATGGCCGTACCGTGCACTCGCTGGCGCAGGCGCTGGCCAAGTTCAGCGGTAACCGTTTCTACTTTATCGCGCCGGATGCGCTGGCAATGCCGCAGTACATCCTCGACATGCTGGATGAGAAAGGCATGGCCTGGAGCGTACACGCCAGCATCGAAGAGGTGATGGCAGACGTCGATATCCTGTATATGACCCGCGTGCAGAAAGAGCGCCTCGACCCGTCGGAATACGCCAACGTTAAAGCGCAGTTTGTGCTGCGCGCCAGCGACCTGACCGGGGCGCGCAGCAATATGAAAGTGCTGCACCCACTGCCGCGTGTTGATGAAATCACCACCGATGTGGATAAAACGCCGCACGCCTGGTATTTCCAGCAAGCCGGTAACGGTATTTTCGCCCGCCAGGCACTGCTGGCGCTGGTTCTCAATCGCGATTTGGCTCTGTAAGGGAGAATGACAATGACTCACGATAATAAACTGCAGGTCGAAGCCATCAAATGCGGCACCGTGATTGACCATATTCCGGCACGGGTCGGCTTTAAGCTGCTGACGCTGTTCAAACTGACCGAAACCGATCAACGCATCACCATCGGCCTGAATCTGCCATCGGGCGAGATGGGCCGTAAGGATTTGATTAAAATTGAAAACACCTTTCTGACCGCCGAGCAGGTTAATCAGTTAGCACTGTATGCCCCGCACGCCACGGTAAACCGTATTGACGATTACGAAGTTGTGGGTAAATCGCGCCCGAGTCTGCCGGATCATATTGTCGGCGTGCTGGTGTGCCCGAACAGTAACTGCATCAGCCACGCGGAGCCGGTCTTCTCCAGCTTCGCCGTGAAAAAACGGGCGGACGATATCGCGCTGAAGTGCAAATACTGTGAGAAAGAGTTCTCGCACCATGTGGTGCTGGCGAACTAATTGCGGTTGGTATTGGGGTACGCCCTCCCTATAATGAGCAGGAACCCCTATTTGTAGTCATTCAGGAACTATTATGACCAAAGTTATCGCGACGGAAAATGCACCAGCAGCTATCGGCCCGTATGTGCAGGCTGTTGATCTTGGCAATATGATCCTTACTTCCGGTCAGATCCCGGTTGATCCGAAAACGGGTAGCGTGCCGGACGACATCGCAGCACAGGCGCGTCAGTCGCTGGAAAACGTGAAAGCAATCGTCGAAGCGGCGGGTCTGAAAGTGGGCGACATTGTGAAAACCACAGTGTTCGTCAAAGATCTTAATGATTTCGCGACCGTAAACGCCACCTACGAAGCGTTCTTTACTGAGCACAATGCCGCGTTCCCGGCGCGCTCCTGCGTGGAAGTGGCACGTCTGCCGAAAGATGTGAAGATCGAAATCGAAGCCATTGCTGTACGCCGTTAAGACACGGGCCTGATGGCGGTTCCGTCATCAGGCCTGCGCTCTTCAGAGCCGGACATACTCACTCGCTGTCCGGCTCTTTTATTATCGGTTATGTGTTGCCCGCAGCAGTGTTTCCAGCGGTACGACGGCGGCAATCACCACTTCATCCTGGGTCTTCGCCGCATTATCCAGCTCATTCTGAATCGCGGTAATTTCGCCCTCATCCAGCGTTCCCTGCCTCGCCACCAGATCCGTCAGCCGCAGGCCAATCGCTGCCAGTTTGTCGACCTCGGTTATTACCGGCTGCATCGGTTTTAACAGCGCGTTGCTGGTGCTGAGCGCCAGCGCATCGCTGGTATTGTTCTGCCAACGGTTGAAGATATGGCGCAGTGCATCGGCACTTTCGCTATCTTCTGCATCGCTGACCAGTCGCTCGGCCCATTTATTCATCTGCCGCACGGTATAGCTCTCTGCAGCCAGCGCATCGGCAAAACGGTTAAGCGGCTCAAACTGATGGTAATTGCCCGCCTGGAATTTCAGATGCTGGCGCGTGTAGTAATGCGCCGGTTCAATCGCCTGGGCGAGGATTTGTAGCGGCACCGTATCGGCACTGTTCGCCAGACGGGTAAACTGCGCGAGTTGCTGGCTATGCTGCTGCAGACCAACCGAAACCGTGGACCAGCTGTCCATCGCTTGCAGGCGGGTGTACATATTGTCGATATCGTTCACATCCTGCGCCGACCACAAGCGCTCTGCCACCGCAAACGCGCGCGGCCACAGTTTGATATCCAGTACGGGCGCCACGACGTTTTCCGCCCACAGCGCCGCTTCGCCCCCCAGCAGGTTCGCCTGTTGACTGGCGTCCGGCACCACGGGAGGCTTCCCGTCGGGTACCGCATCCAACCGCATACCGGAGATGGGGTAACGCGTATTGCCCAGCAGGAAATAGCCGCCGATGTTGTTCTCGTTAATGGTGATCACCGGTCGGGTTTCGCCCATCCAGCTGTCGACGGTAAACGTGACATGATGGTCGCTGTACCAGTGAATGTTCTGCACAGCGCGCCGCGATTTCCCTTTAAAATCAATAAAGCCGCGCCAGCCTTCCCGGCCTTTCACCAGCGTAAAACTCCCTTCGACCGGGCTTCCTTTCAGGCGCGGCATCGAAAACGCCCAGCTCTGGGCACTGTCGTTATCGGTGAGCGTATCCACACCGTTCAACCCTTGCGGCACAATTTCATTGCGGTAGTGATAAGCCGTGTACTGCGGCTGATCGAGATAAAAACCTGTCGAAAGGATACCTTTGTAACCCTGTTTCGCTACCTCGCCCAGCGCATCCTGCCCTTGCCAGGATTGGATCAAAATACGCTTCGGCAGATCAGGGTGGTAAATCTCATCCCAGCCAACCATCTGGCGGTGGTGTTTTTCGAGGAGTGTTTCCAGTTTGCGGTTGAAATAGGCCTGCAACGCATGGCTGTCGGCCAGCGCGTTTTGCTGCATAAATTGCTGGATCGCCGCATTGTTCTTCCATTGCGTGTCATCCACCTCATCGCCGCCAACATGCAGGTAAGGATCGGGAAAGATCGCGGCCAGTTCGCTGATCATTGTCTCAGCAAAAGCGTATGTTGCCGCTTTTGTCGGATCCAGCACCGGTTTCAGTACGCCCCAGTGACGTTCCATTGTGTAAGGCCCTGGCGCACTCATCAGCTCCGGGTAAGCCACCGCAATGGCCGATGCATGCCCCGGCATGTCGATTTCCGGCACCACACGAATACCGCGCGCCATGGCATAACGCACCACATCGCGCATTTGATCTTCGCTGTACCACTGCCCATCGCTGGCGAGTTGGGTCAGTTTGGGGTAGCGCTTCGAGCTGAAGCGCCAGCCTTGATCGTCGGTTAAATGCCAGTGCAGGACGTTCAGTTTTGCCGCCGCCATACCGTCAATCTGGCGTTTGATGTCTTCGACGGGCACAAAATGACGGGCCGAGTCGAGCAGTAAACCACGCCACGGAAAACGCGGCGCATCATGAATGGTAACCCATGGCAGCGCGGTATTTTCTGCACCGTTTTGTATCAGTTGCAGCAGCGTTTCCATTGCGCGTAGCGCGCCGAAGCGTGTGTTTGCCGCGATTGCCACACCACTGGCGTCCACGTTCAGGGTGTAGCTTTCATCGCTATCCGGCATCGGCTGTGCGGGTACTTTATGGGCAATGGCGATCGTGATGGTGGCGGTGTTCGGGTGGTCTGCTTGCGGCTGGAGCGTCCAGCCGGTCTGGCGTGCAATACGCGCACGTAGTCGACTCACGGCATCACCCAGATCGTCGCCCTGGACGCGCACCGACAGCGCATTATCAAGTACCAGGCTTCCCTGCGTCGCCGGACGTTCAACATGTGCCGGCCACGGCATCAAGGGTAAATCCCCGGCGGGTGCAGCAAGGGCAGACGTGCCGAGCAGCAACCCGGCGGTTAAGAGGCTGTGACGTAACATAATGTTCCTTCAGAGGGCGGGAAGGCGAAGTAGAACATTGGGTTAACATGCGCCGGATGCGGGGTCAAGCGCACGGCCAGACGACGATCACAGGTTATTGAAATTAAGAGAAATACCCGGCTTTTATACCGGGTATTTAATGGGGTTATTGCCAGCCGTAACGACGGCTGTAGCGCCCTTTAACCCACTGGGTCAGCGTCATATAGCCTGCCAGGATAGCCACCAGCCAAGGGAAGTAGCTGAGCGGCAGCGCCTGCAATTGCAGGTAAGTTGCCAGCGGCGAGAACGGCAGCGCAATGCCAACGCCAATAACCATCACCGTCATCGCCATCAGTGGCCATGCAGCGCGGCTCTGGATAAACGGCACGCGGCGAGTGCGGATCATATGCACAATCAAGGTTTGCGACAGCAAACCCACCACGAACCAGCCGGACTGGAACAGCGTTTGCGCTTCCGGCACGTTAGCCTTAAACACAAACCACATCAGGCAAAAGGTCAGAATATCGAAGATAGAGCTGATAGGGCCAAAGCAGATCATAAACCGCCCCAAATCGGCCGGGTTCCAGCGCTGCGGTTTCTCGATCTGTTCGTCATCGACGTTATCAAAGGGGATCGCCACCTGTGACACATCGTACAGCAGGTTCTGGATCAACAAGTGTAACGGCAGCATCGGCAGGAAGGGCAGAAAAGCGCTTGCCACCAACACGCTAAAGACGTTACCGAAGTTCGAACTGGCGGTCATTTTGATGTATTTCAGCATATTGGCGAAAGTACGACGCCCTTCAATCACCCCCTCTTCGAGCACCATCAGGCTCTTTTCAAGCAGGATAATGTCGGCCGCTTCCCGGGCGATATCCACCGCACCGTCAACAGAAATACCGATATCAGCAGCGCGCAGCGCGGGCGCGTCGTTAATGCCATCGCCCATAAAGCCCACCACATGCCCTTCACGTTTGAGCAAAGTCACAATGCGCTCTTTGTGCATTGGCGTCAGGCGGGCGAACAGCGTGGTACGCTTCGCCAGCGCGGCTAACGCATCGTCGCTCAGCGACTCAATCTCGTTACCCGTTACAGCCTCGCCAACGTCCAGCCCCACTTCGCGGCACACTTTGCTGGCAACCAGTTCACTGTCGCCGGTCAGAATTTTCACGGTAATACCACTGGCTTTTAGCGCTTTCAGCGCCGGAGCGGTACTTTCTTTCGGCGGATCGAGAAAGGCAATGTAGCCTTCAAGGATCAAATCCGACTCATCCACGCGCTGGTAGTCACCGCTGCGCGCCGGGAGATATTTTGTGGCAACGGCCACAACCCGCAATCCCTGCCGATTGAGATTACTGGTCACGCGCTCAATGCGGCGCAGCATGCTGTCATCCAGCGGAACAATCTCACCGTTGAAACGCACCTGCGAGCAAACGCTCAGGATCTCGGCCAGCGCGCCTTTGCAAATCAGTTGATGAACCTCCGCCTGCTGAGCCACAACAACTGACATCCTGCGGCGCTCAAAATCAAAAGGAATTTCGTCGATTTTGCGCCAGTCTGCCGCCAGCGTCCGGGCAACATCTGCATCGACGCCTTCCAGCACAGCGGTATCAAGCAGGTTTTTCAGCCCGGTCTGGTAATGGCTGTTCAGCCAGGCGCTGTGCAATACCCGCTCGCTGCTTTTACCGCTTATATCCGTATGATTTTCAAGTACAATTTTATCCTGCGTCAGCGTCCCGGTTTTATCGGTGCACAGAATGTCCATCGCGCCAAAGTTCTGGATCGCATCCAGATGTTTGACGATCACTTTTTGTTTCGACAGTTTCACCGCGCCGCGCGCCAGCGTGGAGGTCACAATCATCGGCAGCATTTCCGGCGTCAGGCCAACGGCGACGGACAGCGAAAACAGCGCCGCTTCCCACCAGTCACCTTTGGTAAAGCCGTTGATCAGCAACACAATCGGCGTCATTACCAACATAAAACGGATCAACAGCATGCTGACGCGACCAATCCCTTTCTGGAAGGCGTTCGGCTCGCTTTCCTGCTCGCTTACCCGCCCGGCCAGTTGTCCGAACCAGGTCTCCGCGCCAGTAGCGATAACCATTGTCTGCGCCGTGCCACTCACCACATTGGTGCCCATAAAGCACAACGTGTCGCATTCCAACGGATTCAGTTGCCCTTGCTGACGGGTCGTGGCCACCTTCTCTACGGGTAACGATTCACCCGTCAGCGAGGCCTGCGCAACAAACAGATCCCGCGCCTGAATCACCCGCAGATCGGCCGGGATCATATCGCCGGCGGCCAGCTTGACGATGTCGCCCGGCACCAGTTGATCAATAGGGATCTCGCACCAGCCGTTTTCACCTTTCTCATTCACCACGCGCAACACGGTCGCGGTATTGCTGACCATCGCTTTCAGCGCATCCGCCGCTTTGGTCGAGCGTGCTTCCTGCAAAAAGTTAAGCAGCGTGGAAATCGCCACCATCAGGGCGATCACCCCGGCGGCAAACAGATCTTCCGAGGCATAAGAAAAGGCGCCAAGGCACGTCAGCAAAAGGTTAAAAGGATTGCGGTAACACACCCATAAATGTACCCACCACGGTGAGGGTTTTTGCGCCGGGATTAGGTTGGCACCGTGCGTTTCCCGCGCCAGTTCGACTTCCTGCGGATTCAGCCCTTCCGGGTGACTGGCGAACCTGTGCCACAGCTGATCCTGCGCCATCAAAGCCAGCGTCAGGCAGCGCTCGCTTAACGAAGCCGGAATATCGCCATGCGTGACATGTTGTACGCCGGGCAGCGGATCGCGCTGTACCAGACGACGTGGTAAATGGCGGTGAAGGCGAGCAAAAAGCTGCCGGGTCATGTTTTTCAGCATAATTGTGTCCTTGCCCCCGCATCTCGCGGGTGCATTCCTACACCTCATTTCACTCATGGCCTGGTTGCGGAGTGTGGTGTCGGCTCCCGGCGCTAAGCACCATGGATCCGCCACCGAAACGCCCCGGCACATCAGGCAAGGTAAGGTGTAAATTGTTGACAAGTGGCGTAGCAAAGCCGCGCCAATTGGCGTTTATTGGGCAGGGACGAAAATGGCGTCGCTGCCTTACGCATCCGGTAAGGCAGCAAAAGCGAGCTTACCGGAAAAGGTTTCTCCGTCGCGGGAGAGGGGTGGGATCGGGATCCATCTGGCCTCCGGTAAGTGAGTGAAAAGGGAATTATTGCATGGCCGTATCATAACTCCGCTGAATTAAACCAAGCGTATACACACTTCTGTTTATCGGGTCGCGCCGCAAAGTGCATAAACCAGACTTTGCTCATTGTTGTGAGTTGGAACCAGGACGAAACTCCTTTATTCTGCAAACCGCCTTAATAAGGAACAGGACAGAGCGTATGCAAAACCGGCTGACGATCAAAGACATCGCGCGCTTGAGCGGCGTGGGTAAATCCACCGTTTCTCGCGTGCTGAATAATGAAAGCGGCGTCAGTGAGCGTACGCGTCAGCGGGTGGAGGCGGTGGTTAATCAGCACGGTTTCTCCCCGTCCCGTTCTGCCCGCGCCATGCGAGGGCAGAGCGATAAAGTCGTGGCGATTATTGTCTCCCGTCTTGATTCTCTGTCAGAAAATCTTGCCGTGCAGACCATGCTGCCCGCCTTTTATGAACAGGGCTACGATCCCATCATGATGGAAAGCCAGTTCTCGCCAACGCTGGTTGAGGAACATTTGCAGATGCTCAGCCGCCGCAATATTGATGGCGTGGTGCTGTTTGGTTTCACTGGCGTAACAGAGAGTTTGCTCGCCTCCTGGCAATCCTCACTCGTACTGCTGGCACGCGACGCCAGTGGTTTTGCCTCGGTGTGCTATGACGATGAGGGCGCAATCCAGTTGCTGATGGAGAAGCTCTACGCGCAGGGTCATCGCCATATCAGCTTTATTGGCGTACCGCATAGCGATATCACCACCGGTAAACGCCGCCACGACGCCTATCTGGCGTTCTGCAAAACGCATCAACTTGCGCCGGTGTCAGCGTTGCCGGGTCTGGCTATGAAACAGGGTTATGAGCATGTTGCGGAGGTCTTAACGCCTGATACCACTGCGCTACTGTGTGCCACTGATACGCTGGCGCTCGGTGCCAGCAAATATTTGCAGGAGCAGCGAATTGATAACCTGCAACTCGCCAGCGTTGGCAACACGCCGCTGATGAAATTCCTGCATCCAGAAATAGTCACCGTCGATCCCGGTTATGCCGAAGCCGGTCGGCAGGCTGCCGCACAGCTAATCAATCAGGTCAATGGCCGCGCCGATCCACGGCAAATCATCATCCCACCACAACTGGTTTAACTGCCCCGCCGTACGGTTTATTGTGATCCTCGCCCGATTTCGGGAACGTTCCCATTTTCTATTAACGCGCTCCTGGTTACGCTTCTTTCCGGTCATTACCCAGCATTTCTCCCCCGAGAGGCACCACGATGAGCAAAGTAAATCAGGCAGACATTGAACAGCTGATCGCGCTGGTCGGCGGGCGCGAAAATATCGCCACCGTCAGCCACTGTATTACGCGGTTACGCTTTGTATTGAATAACCCGGCCGCCGCCGATCCAAAAGGCATTGAACAGTTACCGATGGTAAAAGGGTGTTTTACTAACGCCGGGCAGTTCCAGGTCGTAATCGGCACAAACGTGGGCGATTATTACCAGGCTCTGCGCACGGCCACCGGACTGGCGCATGCGGATAAAGAGCAGGCTAAGCTGGCAGCGCGGCAAAATATGAAATGGCACGAACGCCTGATTTCGCATTTTGCGGAGATCTTCTTCCCCCTGCTGCCAGCGCTGATCAGCGGCGGGTTGATCCTCGGTTTTCGTAACGTCATCGGCGATGTGCCGATGAGCAACGGGCAAACGCTGGCGCAAATGTTCCCTGCGCTGAAAACGGTCTATGACTTCCTGTGGCTGATCGGCGAAGCCATTTTCTTCTATCTGCCCGTCGGGATTTGTTGGTCGGCGGTGCGCAAACTCGGCGGTACGCCAATTCTCGGCATCGTACTTGGCATCACGCTGGTGTCGCCGCAGTTGATGAACGCGTATCTGCTCGGCTCGCAAACGCCAGAAGTGTGGAACTTCGGCCTGTTTAGCATCGCCAAAGTGGGTTATCAGGCGCAGGTGATCCCGGCTCTGCTGGCGGGTCTTGCTCTGGGCTTTATTGAAACCCGTTTAAAACGCCTGGTGCCGGATTACCTCTACCTGGTGGTGGTCCCGGTCTGCTCGTTGATCCTCGCTGTTTTCCTGGCTCACGCTCTTATTGGCCCGTTTGGCCGCCTAATCGGCGATGGCGTCGCCTTCGCCGTGCGTCATCTGATGACCGGTAGCTTTGCACCGATTGGCGCGGCGTTGTTCGGTTTCCTGTATGCCCCACTGGTGATCACTGGCGTGCATCAGACCACGCTGGCGGTCGATATGCAGATGATCCAAAGCCTGGGCGGCACGCCCGTATGGCCGATGATTGCGCTGTCGAATATTGCGCAGGGCTCGGCAGTGGTGGGCATTATTATCAGCAGCCGGAAACACAACGAACGTGAAATCTCTGTACCTGCCGCGATCTCCGCTTACCTTGGGGTGACGGAGCCGGCCATGTACGGCATCAACCTGAAATATCGCTTCCCCATGCTGTGCGCCATGATTGGCTCCGGCATCGCCGGGTTACTGTGCGGCCTGAACGGCGTAATGGCCAACGGGATTGGTGTGGGCGGATTGCCGGGGATCCTCTCCATTCAACCCGCATTCTGGCAGGTCTTTATGATGGCGATGGCCATCGCTGTGGTGGTTCCCATGGTACTGACATCATTTGTCTATCAACGCAAGTTCCGTCACGGCACCTTGCAGATTGTGTAATGTTTTGGGGCGCCTTTGCGCCCCTTCCTTTTTTGCAGGAAATCGCTATGAATACCCTTCCCCACTGGTGGCAAAACGGCGTTATTTACCAGATCTATCCCAAAAGTTTCCAGGATACGACCGGTAGCGGCACCGGCGATCTGCGCGGCGTGATCGCGCGTCTCGACTACTTACAAACCCTGGGCGTTGATGCCATCTGGCTGACTCCGTTCTATGTCTCGCCGCAGGTGGACAACGGCTATGACGTGGCCAATTACACGGCTATCGACCCTTTATACGGCACGCTGGACGATTTTGACGAACTGGTGGCACAGGCACATCAGCGTGGTATTCGTCTGGTGCTGGATATGGTGTTTAACCATACCTCGACGCAGCACGCATGGTTTCAGGCATCCCAGGATCCTGCGAGCCCTTATCGCGACTTCTATATCTGGCGCGATGGTGAACCGCAAACGCCGCCGAACAACTGGCGCTCCAAATTCGGTGGCGGCGCATGGCGCTGGCACAGCGAGAGCGGGCAATACTATCTCCATCTGTTTGCACCCGAGCAGGCCGATCTCAACTGGGAAAACCCGGCAGTACGCGACGAATTGAAAAAAGTGTGCGCCTTCTGGGCCGATCGCGGCGTCGATGGCCTGCGCCTCGATGTGGTGAATCTGATCTCCAAGGCGCAAACTTTCCCGGACGATCCTGAAGGTGATGGTCGCCGACACTACACAGACGGCCCACGTGCCCATACTTTTCTTCAGGAAATGAGCCGCGAGGTCTTTCAACCTCGCAACTTGATGACGGTAGGGGAAATGTCCTCTACCTCGCTGGCGCATTGCCAGCGCTATGCCGCGCTGGACGGCAGTGAATTGTCGATGACGTTTAACTTCCATCACCTGAAAGTCGATTACCCCGGCGGCGAAAAATGGACGCTCGCGCGGCCAGATTTTAGTGCCCTGAAAGCGCTTTTCCGCCACTGGCAACAAGGCATGCATAATGTGGCATGGAATGCGTTGTTCTGGTGTAACCACGATCAGCCACGGGTTGTTTCACGCTTTGGTGATGAAGGCCCGCTTCGCACCGTCTCCGCTAAAATGCTGGCGATGATACTGCACGGAATGCAAGGCACACCGTACATTTATCAGGGTGAGGAGATCGGCATGACCAACCCCCACTTCACCCGAATTACCGATTACCGCGACGTTGAAAGCCACAATATGTTTGCTGAAAGGCGGGCTGCAGGCAGAGAGCCGGAAGAATTACTGGCGATCCTGGCCAGTAAATCACGTGATAACAGTCGCACGCCGATGCAGTGGACCGCACGCAAAAACGCCGGTTTTACCACCGGCGATCCGTGGATTGGCTTGTGCGATAACTACCGCGAGATCAACGTGGAAAACGCCGTCAGCGATCCTGACTCCGTTTTCTACACCTATCAAACGCTGATCCGCCTGCGCAAAACCTTGCCACTCCTCACGTGGGGCGACTATCAGGATCTGCTCCCAGCCCACGCGGATTTGTGGTGTTACCGCCGCCAGTGGCAAGGGCAGACGCTGCTGGTTATGGCTAATCTCAGCAATGCGTGCCAGCCCTGGCGTCCTGAGATCATGCCTGGCAACTGGCAAGTATTGCACAGCAATTATGCCGAAGTTGCGTCCTGCCCCGGCGAGATGACCCTGCGCCCGTTTGAAGCGGTGTGGTGGCTGCAAGCCTGATTTTTCGACGTTGCGCACAGAAAAACAGCAGGGAATAAACCTGCTGTTTTTGTTGAATTTTTAGTCAAAATAAGAATCAGAAAATTTACATTCCGCCAGGCCGCCCGTCCTGTGTGCTATCTGATTTTTACTTTGTCCTGAGTCAATAAAAGCGTAAACATGTTTGATGCAAATCACTATATATAGAAATTAGAATGCACGCCGACCCAATATGTTGTATTAATCGACTAAAATTCACTCAGCCCAATCGGCTGGACAGCGTAACACGCTGTGGATAACACGGGTCAGGAAAGGACGAACTTATTGGTTTTGGTAATGAATAACCCACCAGTCAGTGCCTCCTTCATTGTGGATAACCTGTTTTCTAAAATGGAGTGATCATGACACCGCATGTGATGAAACGAGACGGCTGTAAAGTGCCTTTCAACTCAGCGCGCATCCAGGAAGCTATTTTGCGTGCAGCTAAAGCAGCGGGAGTCGATGACGCAGACTATTGCGCCACCGTCGCAGACGTTATCAGTGGCCAAATGCAGGGCCGTTCGCAGGTGGATATCAGCGAAATTCAGACCGCAGTCGAAAACCAGCTTATGTCCGGGCCTTACAAACAGCTGGCGCGCGCCTACATTGAATATCGTCACGATCGCGATATTGCGCGTGAAAAACGTGGCCGCCTGAATCAGGACATTCGCGGGCTGGTTGAGCAGACCAACTCAGCGCTGCTGAACGAAAACGCCAACAAAGACAGTAAAGTGATCCCTACCCAGCGCGATCTGCTGGCCGGCATTGTTGCCAAACACTACGCACGCCAGCATTTGTTGCCGCGTGACGTTGTGCTGGCGCACGAGCGTGGCGAGATCCACTATCACGACCTCGATTACTCCCCGTTCTTCCCCATGTTCAACTGCATGCTGATCGACCTGAAAGGCATGCTGACCCACGGTTTCAAAATGGGTAACGCAGAGATCGAACCACCAAAATCGATCTCTACGGCCACCGCCGTGACGGCGCAGATTATTGCGCAGGTCGCCAGCCACATTTATGGCGGCACGACCATCAACCGTATTGATGAAGTACTGGCACCGTTTGTGGCCGCCAGCTTCGAAAAACACCGCCGTGTCGCCAGCGAATGGAATATTCCGGACGCAGACGGCTATGCGCGCAGCCGCACGGAAAAAGAGTGCTACGACGCGTTCCAGTCGCTGGAATATGAGGTCAATACGCTGCACACCGCCAACGGTCAGACGCCGTTCGTGACCTTCGGTTTTGGTCTGGGCACCCGTTGGGAATCCCGCCTGATCCAGCAATCGATTCTGCGTAACCGTATTGCCGGCCTCGGTAAAAACCGCAAAACGGCGGTCTTCCCGAAACTGGTTTTCGCCATTCGCGACGGCCTGAACCACAAGTTTGACGATCCGAATTACGACATTAAGCAACTGGCGCTCGAGTGCGCAAGCAAACGGATGTACCCGGATATCCTTAACTACGATCAGGTCGTCAAAGTCACCGGGTCGTTTAAAACGCCGATGGGTTGCCGCAGCTTCCTGGGTGTATATGAAGAAAACGGTGAGCAGATCCACGATGGGCGTAACAATCTTGGTGTGATCAGTCTGAACTTGCCACGCATCGCACTGGAAGCGAAGGGTAACGAAGAGGCGTTCTGGGCATTGCTGGACAGCCGACTGCTGTTGGCACGTAAAGCCCTGATGACGCGTATTGCCCGCCTGGAAGGGGTAAAAGCCCGCGTTGCGCCGATCCTTTATATGGAAGGTGCCTGCGGTGTACGCCTGAAAGCGGATGACGATATTGCGCCAATTTTCAAAAATGGCCGCGCGTCGATCTCGCTGGGGTATATCGGTATTCACGAAACCATTAATGCTTTGTCCGGTAATCAACATATTTACGACAGCGAAACTCTGCGCGCGAAAGGCGTGGCGATTGTTGAACGCTTACGTAAAGCGGTAGACGAGTGGAAAGAGGAAACCGGCTACGGTTTCAGCCTTTACAGCACACCAAGCGAGAACCTGTGCGACCGTTTCTGCCGTCTCGATACTGCAGAGTTTGGCGTGGTAGATGGCGTAACGGACAAAGGCTATTACACCAACAGCTTCCACCTTGATGTGGAGAAAAAGGTTAACCCGTACGACAAGATCGATTTCGAAGCGCCTTATCCACCTTTGGCCAGCGGCGGTTTCATCTGCTATGGCGAGTACCCGAACATTCAGCATAACCTGCGGGCGCTGGAAGATGTCTGGGATTACAGCTATCAGCATGTACCGTATTACGGTACCAACACACCGATCGATGAGTGTTACGAGTGCGGCTTTACCGGTGAGTTTGAGTGCACCAGCAAGGGTTTTACCTGCCCGAAATGCGGCAACCACGATGCGTCACGGGTGTCGGTAACGCGTCGGGTATGCGGTTACCTTGGTAGCCCGGATGCCCGCCCGTTTAACGCGGGTAAGCAGGAAGAAGTGAAACGCCGCGTGAAGCACCTGGGTAATGGGCAAATCGGGTAACCGGACTTTGCCCAATGGCACTGCACGATCAATTTGTTATGTATCCGCAACGCACTTAATGTCAGAACAAGGCGGCAATGTCGTGTCTCCCGGGGAGCGTAATCTCCGGGTGCGCGCAAACAGCCAACGCAGTAATGGCGTTAATTGCTAAGCGGATGAGATACGAAAGATGAATTTTCACCAATATTACCCTGTCGATATCGTCAATGGCCCGGGCACACGCTGCACCCTGTTCGTTTCCGGTTGTGTGCATGAATGCCCCGGCTGCTATAACAAAAGCACCTGGCGGCTGAATTCTGGCGTGCCGTTCACCGCTGAAATGGAAGAGCGGATTATTGCCGATCTCAACGATACGCGCGTGAAGCGCCAGGGGATCTCCTTGTCCGGCGGCGATCCGCTGCACCCGGAAAACGTCCCGTCTGTCTTAAAGCTGGTCACCCGCATCCGCGCTGAGTGCCCGGGCAAAGATATCTGGGTGTGGACCGGTTACAAAATTGACGAGCTCAATGCCGACCAGCAAGAAGTGGTGGCGCTGATTAACGTGCTGGTGGACGGTAAATTTGTCCAGGATCTGAAAGATCCGATGCTGATCTGGCGCGGCAGCAGCAACCAGGTGCTGCACCATTTACGTTAATCTCCCTTCGGTAAATCATTAGAGGCTGAATAATTTACTCTCCTTTTTAGTAAGGAAAGCCCTCTTTCTCTCGTCTCAAACTCAAATCAAAACATTATTTCAAATACATTAATCCTTATTTTTAATTTTAGATAAGGATCGCGTATATCTTCGTCTGGTTGCCAGTAAACCTTCAACACTGGCAGTAAGGCAAAGGTGGTTGAAAAAACATCGGATTACTCTGCTGACTATTTTCAACCTTTAATGAAATAACGCCCGACATGCACTAACTAACCCAACATAACATTGAAAAAGACCATTCACTCTCTGGGTAATATGGTTCTATAACAGGAACAAAAACATGCACATTCGGTATGGTGTTACCGCTTTACTTTTATTTTCTTCACTGAGTTACAGCAATACCGATTTACCGGTATCGCTGACTGTCTCAGGGATGAATGCCACCCTGGATAATGGCTTGCTGCACGTCGAATTTAATGAGGATGCCAGCGCCGTCGCGATGGTGAAAGACGGCATAAATTTGCTGACCTCATTATCTGGCGCGCAGCGTGATCCCAGCAAAACACGCAGTGCTTATCTCGACTTTTATTCGAAAGGCGTAAAAGATTTTCTGCCGGAACGCCTGGAGGTCATCCGCAATGATAAAGACATGGTACATATTGCATGGGTTGATGACAAAAAAAGCCTGTTACGGCTGGAATACCATTTAATCATGCGTAAAGGCATTAGTGGTATTTACAGTTATGTAGTTGCAGAAAATACCGGTCAACAAACGGTACAGATCAGTGAATTGCGCAATGTTTACCGCTTTAACCCGCAACGTCTTGATCATATTTTTAACGGCGAACGCCACGGCAAACCGTATTTATATGCGCAACTGGAACAAATGCCGAAAGTGCAGGACGAAACGTGGCAGTTACCGAACGGCGACGTCTATTCAAAATATGATTTTGCCGGTTATCAACGCGGCAGCGCGTTTTGGGGGGTATACGGCGAAGGTATTGGCGCGTGGTTGATCCCCGGCAGTGGCGAATATTTTTCTGGCGATGCATTGAAGCAGGATCTGATGGTGCATCAGGACGCCATCATACTGAACTATATGACCGGGGCACATATGGGCACGCCAGATATGCAGGCGCAACCCGGCTGGAAAAAAGTCTACGGCCCCTGGTTGCTGTACATCAACCGCGGCGACAAAAAGCAGATGCTTGTAGATGCAGGCCAGCAATCGCGCACCGAGCGCGCCAACTGGCCCTATAAATGGGTAGATGACGCGCGCTACATCGACAAACGGACTCAGGTGACTGGCCATATCAGCAGCGCTACGCCGGCCACCGTGGTGCTCTCTTCCTCACTGGATGAGCCTTTCGATTTGCAGACGCGGGGTTATCTGTTTTCGGCCAGCACGGACAGTCAAGGTGCTTTCCACCTCGACAATGTCATCCCCGGGCGTTACCAGCTCGCGGTATATGCCAATGCCGGAACACAGCCCGGCATACTGGCCCAGCAGCAGGTGGTCATTGAAGGGGATAAACAAACGCTGGGCGATATTGCCCTCAAACCGGCCTCCAGGGTGTTGTGGTCGATTGGCCAGGCCAACCGCCAGGCGCGCGAGTTCCGTTATGGTAACGAGCCGAGAGGCTATCACTGGCAGAACGATGTGCCTGCCGACCTGGTATTCGACATTGGCCGCAGCGACTATAGCCGCGACTGGTACTATGCCCAGACTAAACCTGGAAAATGGGACATACGCTTTGCCATGATGCCAGATAAGCCCGTCTACACGCTGAATATTGCGCTGGCTGCCGCCAGTAACAGCGGAATGGGCAGCAGCAACAGCGCGCCGTCACTGGTGGTTAAAGTGAATGGCAAAGCGGTGAATACGCTGAAATACGCCAACGATAAAACGCTGTATCGCGGTGCATTACAAAATGGGCAATACCATCTTGCCGCTATTCCACTCAATGCCGACCTGTTACGTCAGGGAAATAATACGATTACGCTGCAATTAACAGGCGGTAGCGTAATGTACGATGTGATTACCCTTAGCGAATAATTTTATTTATACCCCCCCGTATTGTGAGAATGCCACAGTACGGGTGACTGCCCTTGCCGATAATAAATGAAAAAGGCTTTCGACCATGAATAAGAAAACCATCAATACGCTCTGTGCCGCACTCCCTTTATTTGCCATTGGCTATGCCACAGCAGATGACATTGTATTACGCAATGTCAGCCTGGATTATCGTCATGAGTATCGCCTTCGCGATCGCACCCATTACGACAAATTAACCCTGGCTACCCAACTGCCGCAAAACTTCTCTTTCGCCGTGGAAACGAAATTCAAAACCGGCGGATCGGATGTCAAAGATAAATATTATGAAGATCCCGTTCTCAATGCGGTGGAAATGACGCTGGCGAAAAAATACAGTTTTGGCAACTGGACCGTCTCTCCGTTATTTCAACCGGAATTTAACTCAACCCGCACTGAATGGAAAGTTGGCGTGTCGCCATGGTACAAAATCAATGATAGTTGGTCAGTCGGCGGCCTTTACCGCCTGGAATTAACGGATTACGCCCATGATAATAGCGGCTGCGCCAACTGCAGCACCAATAAGCATCGTACGGTCAATCGTGTGGATGGTTACCTGCGTTATAACATTGCCAACCTGACGACCACCTACAAATTGATTTACCAATATGGTGATGAAAATCTCTATGCCAACAAAAAGTATAATTATGAGCAGGAATTACAATTTAATTATGCGTTAGGCGATAAGCGGGAATGGAGTCCCTATATTAGCTTTGGCGACATTAACCGCTCATCGAAATCCAGCGAACGCCAGCTTCGCCTGCGCGCCGGTATCGCCTATACCTTTAAATAATCCGCCCAGGAGAGGGGGTGCCCCTCTCCTCTACTTAAAAACGGCTGAGGGATTCCATTGCCACGCTTTTAAAGGCGGCAAAGTCCTTGCACACACATAACCTGGCGGTCGCCCGCTCGCGCAAAAAGGTGACGAAGATATCGTAGATGGCCATCGCCTCTTCGTACTCGCTTTTACTGATCGCCAGTAAAAAAATAACGTGAGCGGTTTCATCCCCCCACGCGATGCCCTGCGGAGCCAGCACGGTATAGACCACGGTTTTTTTCGCCAGCAGCCCAAGAGCGTGTGGTAATGCAATGCCTTCCCCCAGCAGGGTGCTGACAATCGCCTCACGTTCGACCACCGAATCGAGAAACGTCGCGTCGACAAACCCTTCGTCATATAACTGATCACAAAGCGTTTTGAACAGGGTTTGCTGATCCATTGCCCCATCAATAATGCGGAAATGGAGCGCGTCAAAATACTTTTCAAGCATCCACGGCCGCGTTCTGTCTACCAGCACCAGCTTGCCGATCTGCTCGAGTTGGTAATCGCTCGGGAACGGCGCAATGGTAACAACGGGTTTATCTTTTTCGCTGACCCTGGCCGTCGAGATAACAAAATCTTCTGCAATGCCCGCGCACTGCTCATATTCACGCAACGTCACCGTGCGCGTGACCCTAACCTGCGGATATTTACGCGCCAGTACGGCTTCAATCATCCGCACCATTGCATTCCCGGCGTCGCACACTAACAGCACGCAGGGCTGACGCTGGTAACCGACGTTGTAATGGCGTTCCAGCCCAACACCAATGTGCAGAACGAGAAATCCAATCTCGTTTTCGCTGATCACATACGGGGTGTATTTTCCCCAACTGGACACCGCCGCCAGTGTCATATCCCATGCCATTGGGTAGTGCTGCTTGATGTTATCCAACAAGGGATTGGGGATCATTATCTGGTAGCGCACACGGGTGATCATGGTTTTGATATGGGTGAGCAGATCCGCATGCAGTTGCGTGTCGTTTTGCAGGTTGTAGTTATAGTGCGTGTTGATATAGCCAAGGATGTAGTTAACCAGGGTTTCATCGTCATCGGCGCTGATGGCGCTTGGTGCAAGCTCCTGTACGCGTCGCCCGGCAATATGCACCCGCAGCCAGTGCTCTTCTGCTGCCGCCAGCGGTTTTCCCGCCAGTTGCTGTAACGCCGTTGAGATATCCCGCGCGGCATCACGCACATTTTCATCCCCATCTTCGGCGGTGAATTCCGACAGCGGATATCCTTCGCTAATGCGACGTATCGCCACGGCACAATACAAGCGGATAAACAGCTCGCCCTCATCGGTCAGGCGAATATGATAACGGCTAAAGCTCGCCTGCAGCACGGGCACCAGCGCCTCCGGCACGCCGGGATTGAGGGCCTCTTCGGTGATCAGTGGATTGTGCGCATTTTGTTGCGCCAGCTCCCACAGTAAATCGGTCAGGCAGGCGCGCAGCGCCATTTCACTGCCAAACAGCTTCATGCCATGACGCGGGCGCGTCTCCAGCGTCAGACGGTAGCGAGAGAACCATTCCCGTACTTCGGTCATATCGTTCTGGAGCGTCGCGCGGCTCACAAACCATTCGTCTGCCAGATCTTCCAGCTTGAGCGAAAACGCCGAAGTCAGAAAGCGCACCACCAGATAATGCACGCGCTCCTGCCCGTTACGCGGAATGCGCAACGCACGCGGGCGGGCAGCCTGCAGACTCTGATAACGCACGGCATCGTCAATTTTTAGCTGGTAGCCACTGCCACGCGTTAATACAAACTGCGCGCCGTGGTGATGCAGCAACGCATTTAATGCGGTGATGTCAGCCCGAACGGTACGCGTCGACACCGCCAGCCGCTGCGCCAGCTCGTCCTGCGGCAGCGTCTCGTTTTGCAACATCATAAACAGTTGCGCTAAACGTTGGTTCGGGAATCGCACGTCGTTCTCCAGGGCTTAAGGTTGAGTAGAAATGACCATCTGAGATGGGCTGCCCACCGGCGTATAATCCGGTGTAAAGCGCAGTTTGCCATCCTGCGCTACACGAAAACGGGTAATGTTATCGCTGCGCTGATTCATGACATACAGCCAGCGGCCGTGATTATCCAGCGTGAGTGAGCGGGGATAATCACCGCGCGTCCAGACATCATCCAGATGCGTGAGTGTGCCGTCAGGCTGGACGCGAAAATGCCCGATGCTGTTGTGCAATCGGTTGGCGACATACAGTTGACTGCCATCACGGCTTAGTACCAGCCCGGCGGCAAAACTGGTGCCTTTATACTCTTTCGGCAACGCTGAAATTGTTTTCCCCTCTTTCAACGTGCCGCTGGCGTGATCCAGACGGTAGTGAGTCAGCGTCGAGGCTTCTTCATTAATCAGCCACAGCCCATCGCCCTGCGGTGTAAAAACAAAATGACGCGGCCCCGCGCCTTGTGAGGACGCCTCAATATAAGGTGGGTCGTTTGGCGTCAACTTGCCACTCTGTTCATCAAACCGATATTGATAAATGCGATCCAGGCCCAAATCGGTAGAAAAGACAAATTTCCCGCCCGGATCCGCCGCAATCATATGCGCATGCGGCCCGTTATGATCGCTGATGGCAAAGCTGCCCTCTGCCGCTGCCTGCGGTTTTGCTGCCCCCGGCGTTCCCTGATCCTGATGACTGTCCACGGCCTCACCGAGGCTACCATCCGCATTCACTGGCAAAACGGTGATTGAACCGCTGACATAATTCGCCACCAGCAGATGATGCCCCTGTGGTGTCAACGCCAGCCAGACTGGCCCGGCGCCGCCCGAAGCGACCTGGTTTAATGCGCTCAATTCACCGTCACTGCCTATGCGCAGCGCCTGTACCATGCCTTTTTCCACTTCGCTGGCCACATACAGTGTTTTGCCATCATGCGACACCGCAAGCTGTGCGGCATTGGGCAACTGGCTGACGAGCGTTCTCTGGCTGAGTGCGCCAGATTGTGGGTCGACGTTAAAGCGATAGACGCCTTCGCCATTCGGATTATAGGTCCCTACCCAGGCGTACTGGGTCTGGGCTATGGCAGTGGTCGCCAGCAGCGAAAGTGACGCGGCAAGCAAATGGCGGGCAGTGTGCATGGTCGCTCCTTAATGGTTGTCTCAAACGCCCCTTCTCCCGCCTGGAGCAGGAGAACAGGACTACTGTACCAACGCTTTCGTCATCGCCAGTAATTGGCGTACATCCTGCGGGCGGGTGTTGCCGCTCGCTTTATCAATAATCGAACTGTAAATATGCGGAATGATTTTGCTGACGCCCGCATCCAACGCGATTTGCAGGATGTCATTGTAATTATCCAGATCGATCCCTCCCGTCGGCTCCAGCCAAAAATCGTAACGGGCACAGGCTTCGGCCACCGCCTGGTACTCGTCGCGGCACGCCAGGCCGCCCATCGGGAAATATTTAATCGAGCTCCCGCCCATGTCTTTTAGCAACGCAATCGCGGTATCGATAGGCACGATGCCCGCCGCCGCTTTGCTGCTCAACGGCCCGGTCGAAATCTTCACCTGCCCCGGCGTCCCCGTTGGCGAGACCAGACCATTGACCACCGTCTCGCGCTGCCCCAGCAGCGCGCGGCTGGTTGCCACGCCAGTAAAGACCTGATTAACGTGCTGTGGTTGCACTTCCCGCGAGATGGCGCTGACCATCGCCGATTGATTCGGATCGCCCGCCCCCAGCCCAACGGAGAGCGCGTTATCAATGCGCGCAGCATAGTCGCGCATATCGGCAACCGCCGTTGCAACGTCCGGGTAGTTTTTTGACAGTACTCCCACCAGCACATGCCCTTCTGCCGCCTGATAAATGGCGCTGGCATTATCTTTACTTCCGGCCAGCACATTCAGGCAGACACGATCGCGGTAAAAATGGGGGGTCAGTTTCATGCCTGTTGCTCCTTGTTCAGTTCTTCGGCGATACGGCGATAAACAATGTCCAGTTGGTCTGCCGTTACACTGCGCACATCGGCTTCAATAATGCCTTCATTGGCTTTATAGCCCCGGAAATAAATGGCGTACTCGCCCTGTTTCAGCGCGCTCACCAGATCACCGGTTGCCATGCCGGTGACTGCTTCATCAAATTTGATTTCACTGCGGGCGATATCACGCCCGGCGCTGTCCCACACTACGCGAGCGCTTACGCCCTGCAGGGTATTTAGCTGGTCGATAAAGGGCGTCATTTTGGCGACCATCTCCGCCCCGCTCTCTTTACGCGCGCTAAGGTAGTGTTCAATGGCGCAGGTCAAACCGAGAATGCCCTCTTTGCCCACTTTCATGGCGCGGCCAATGCCCGCCGTCTGGCGTTTTACCCACTCCACATACTGGGTTTTGCCAATCACAAGCCCGCTGGTTGGCCCTTCAATGGCCTTTGCACCACTGTAAATCACCAGGTCTGCACCGGCGCGGTAATAGCACTGCAAATCTTCTTCTGCGGCCGCATCCACAATCAGCGGCAGGTTGTGTTTACGTGCTACAACAGCAGCCTGCTCCACGCTGAGCATGCTTTTTTGTACGCAGTGGTGTGACTTGATGTAGAGGATCGCCGCCGTGCGGGGAGAGATCGCCGCCGCCAGTTGATCGGCGGAGCATTCGTTGGCGTAGCCGGCTTCCACCACTTTTCCGCCGCCCAGCGCCACCATGGTGCCGACCGGCGCACCAAAGTTGACGTTATGCCCACGCGGCAGCACGATTTCGTTATTTTCGACGGGCGTGCTGTGCAGATTTTCGAGCAGCCAGTCGCTATCGCGCACCAGCACCGCAGCCACCGACTGAGCAAGGCCTGCCGACGCGCAGGAGACGACCGTCGCGCCCTCCACCTCCAGCAACTTCGCAATGTATTCGCCGGTTTTATTCACCAGATCTTTCATTTCGAAGTAGTGGTTCATGCCGCTTAACACCGCGTCAACCACCTCCGGGCGCGGGGTAGAAACACCGAGGGCCGTCATCCGCCCTGAAGCATTAATCACATGTTTCAACTGGTACTTATCATAAATCGAAGGCATTTTCCGCACTCCCTTGTTCGGTCATATAGCCGTGGCCCGCGCGAATAGCAGCCAGCGGCGTGATTATCTGTTCGGCCTGTAAGCCCACCTTTTCCGCATCGGTAAATACCACTGGCTGGCGCTTCAGGTCGAAAATCGTCAGGTCAGCATCAAAACCGACCGCCAGACGCCCTTTTTGCGTCAGACGCAGGGCTTCAGCGGCGTGATCGGTCACACAGGCAATGACCTGCGGCAGCGACAAGCCAATGGCGAGGAATTTAGACATGACATTCGCCAGCGATCGCACCGGGCCGTCAATTCGATTGCGGCAGTAAATATCTGAGCTGATGGTGTGCGGCAAAATACCCAGGCTGATGGCCTGCCTGGCGACGGCAAAGCTAAAGCTGGCGCTACCGTGCCCTACATCCAGACGCACACCGCGGCGGATAGCGCGTGCAACCGAGGCTCGTAGTTCGCCACCAGGCGTGAGAATGCGGTTCGGCTTCCCGTTGTAACAGTGGGTAATGATATCGCCCGAGGTCAGCAGGTCGGCGATCTCATCCAGATTGGGCGGGTTATTGCCGATATGCACCATTAGCGGCAAATCGCCGTTCTCTTTCTGGATGGCTTTCGCTCGCACCAGCGGCGTGATGCCGTTCTCCCCCACCACGCTACTGCTCATGCGCGCCTTCAGCCCGACAATAAAATCGGGATGGCGCTGCACTGCCGCGCGTACCGCTCCGGCATCGACATGGCTCAGGTTTGCCAGTTCGTTTTGGGCAATCAGCCCCACGCGGGAGATATTCAGCAGGGCAAAAACGTCGGTCGTTGCCTGGCGGGTCAGAGCATAAAAATCGTCAATGTCATCAGCGCCGGTGCTGCCTGCATCGATCACCGTGGTCACCCCGGTGTGGATACCGACGCTGTCGGGCTGGTCATGATAAATCGGAGAGTTCGGGTAACAGTGCACGTGGGAATCAATCCACCCGGCGCTGACGTAATACTCGCCGCATAAATCGACGGTTTTGCTCGCCGGATCGCGGATGTCGCCCAGTGCGGCGATTTTCCCCGCCTCGATGGCGATATCCGTCACCGTATCGTCAACCAGACGCGCCCGGCGCAGGAGTAAATCAAACATGCGTATCTCCAGGAGTAACGGGCGCCGCAGCGCCCGTGTGTATCAGAGGGCTACCGGGAAGAGTGATCCCAGCAGCATCGCACCAAGGATCGCGCCCCCGGTAATCGGCTTTTGCCAGAGGTAGAACAGCAGCGCGCCCACCAGCGAACCCATGCCGATAGGAATCGACGCGGTCATGGCGCTGAGAATAATCAACGGGCCAAGAAAACGGCCAGACGCATTGCCTGCGCCCATCATTACGTCAGCACCGTAGGTGGAGTCGCTCTGGTTGATGGTGAATTTACGCGCCAGGATAATCAGGTAACCAATCGCCAGCCCAATCACCAGGCCAGTTGCCAGCGAAGCAACAAAGTTTGCCACCGGGAAGACAAAGCCTGCGCCCAACAACAGCGCCGGGACACCCAGCCCTACACCGGTCTGGATCGCCCCGCCGATGTCGAGGATGCCGACCAGCGACCCTTCAATAATGCGGGCAAAGAGAAAACTGGCGCCAAACGCGGCTACCGCGCCATAGACGCCGGTATCCATACCGGAACGCAGCATTGACACGAAAGCCACCTCGTTAAACGCGCCAATACCGTACAGGTAGTACATGTGCGTCCCGGCAAACACGCCGGATGAGAGCAGGCCGACAAAAATCGGAAATGACCAGTCGGCGTACCAAAAACCTTTATTCTGTTCCATGTCGGTTCCTTATTTGCCGCTGAGCGAGTTATGGATGAGCTCCAGCCAGTTCGGCGCGCTCAGATTAAAAGAAGCGATCATTTTCAGGTCGAAGCCGCGGAAGAAAGCGCTGAGTACAAACAGCGCGACAATCGCCGTCATCATGACTTTAGTGACGCGGTTCCAGCCGCTCTCCTCAACGCCTTTACCAATCAGAATGCCCAGCACCAGACCGGGTACGGCGTTACCCATTATCAGTTGCGCCGCGCCACCAAAGACAGTTGCCCAGAAGCCGGATTTTTTCCCCGCGTCGATGGCCGCCAGCCAGAAAATTACCGGCATCACGGTGTTCACCAGCAGGTTTGCCGCCGGCACCAATACTTTTACCGCGGTCACTTGCAGCGCCGCCGGAACGGATGAGGCCGTCAGGTTAAGGAAGGTGACCACTACCATGCCGATCAGCGCACAGGCGATGGCCATTTTTTTCGGATCGTGCAGGGTTTCGCCCACGTTGCGGTTTTTCACCATCAACGCTGCAGCGCCCCAGTTGGGGATAATACGGTGATCAACATCCTGGGTGAACGACCCCGCCGCCACAGACGACGCCCAGGCGTTAAAAAAGAAGCCCAGGCCAAAGGAGAAGTGAGACGCCGGATCACCCTCACAGGAGTTGAGTTCCCCCAAAGTACGAAATGCGCCCATCCCCTGAGTGGTCGGCGCATGGAACATGCGTGCAGCCCCGGCGCCTACACCCACGCCGACCAGACCGCCAATGATGAGCGATTTTATTAGTATGATTAAGAACATCAGTCTGCCCTCTTCAACCCTGTGGGTCTGACTCACGGGTATGCGTTTAGTTACTTCGTGACGAAATCCACTTTGTCGAGATTGATGGCGGTCACGTTGACAGTCACATCCAGCTCCACGCTGTATGCACGTCGTTCCCGACGCAGAAAAAGGAACAAAAAGGCCTCTTTCCGCGTCGTTTCCTGCGCATGAACAACCCGCACATCCTGTGGCTCAATACGCAGTAAAATATGCGGCGACGTTTTCATCACCGCGGCCTGAACATGGTTCAACGCATCGGCGAAGGCGCGCGCTTTCGCATCGCCCTTGCCTTTAACCCTGACCGTGGTGGTGAACTGTTCTTTCATGGTTATGCGCCGTATTTTTTCAGCCACGCCTGCACCAGACGCTCGCCCAATTCTTCTTTATCCATAAAGCCGAAGCCCAGCACATTGCAGCCTTCATTGATGGCGGTAACGCCCTCTTCGACTGAACGCATGCCATATTTGGCTTTGTAGCCATGTTTGTTCTGCGCGGTGATAGCGCCCGCACCGCCGCTACCGCAAAACGAAATGCCGAAGGTGGCGTTTTCTGCTTTCATCACATCTCCCAGCTTCATATCTGCCGCCACACCCGGCACGACCACTGCGCGGCCGCCTGCTTTCTCCACGCCTGCAGCGACTTTTTGGCCTTTGCCCAGACGATCGCCAATCACTACGGTAATTTGTTCCATCGTTTGCTCCTTACAGGTTGTCTTTCGCCACTTCGAAGTGCACGGAGAGCAGCCAGGCTTCTTCTTCCGGGAGGTTGCCAAAAGCGGCCACCACATCGCGGGCAAGGTTCATCGACTCGGTCGAGATTTCGTCAAACAGGCTGGCATCCACATCCGGCAATGGTTCGCCGGTCACCGAGCGGTGCGCCATCGCCCTTACATGAGAAGTCAGCATCTGTTGCTGTACTGCGTTCGGCGTGATGTTCTGCTCGCTTAACAAGCGATACACCTGCGCCAGCATGCGTTCCGCGAGGGTCGCCATTTGCTCCGCGTCGTTCATTACTGCTCCGTTATTCACAGGTCTGCCCCATTAATGGCCCTGGAATAAAACTAGCGTCGCAGGTTACGAGTTTGTAGCGAGGAGTTTTCCACTTCGAAGTGGAAAGGAGACAGGTGTTAGTGATCTGCGCCACATAAATGTACCCAGGAGGGATTTTTCACTGTGCGGCGGTCACAGGATTGAAGAAAAGTGGCGGAAATTTGCGTCTTCGAAAGCATAACAACGCAGGTAACAGAAAGGAGAAAGTGTGAGATGAATAAGGTTTGCTTATTGATTAAGCGGGGCCGTAGCCCCGCTCAGGTATTTTAGCGGAACTTCTTGTGGTAAGTGTTGCGGGTATTGGCAAGACCTTCTGCTGCGGCCTGCGCCTCTTTCACTTTGCCTTCGTTGGCCAGTTTCAGCGCACCGTCAATCTGACCGACCAGGATATCAAAGCCGTGGCGGTAATCTTTCATCTCGGCGCTGTCCGGCGCTTTGCCTTCCAGCTTCGGCGGGGTGGCTTTTTGCGCATCCAGCGCGGCGGTACGCATTTTGGTTAATGCCGTTTTCATTTCACTGGCATCACTGGTTTTTTGCACCACTTTCAGGTTATCGCTGAGGATTTCCATATCATCTTCCAGATCGGCGGCAAACGCCGCAGAGCCGATAAACAACGAAGATACGGCAAGGATTGCTAACAGGTTTTTACGCATTGCTCACTTCCTTTTTTATTATTACGCTTCAGGCGCAGGTCTTAGCGCCACGGAGTTATTGTCCGGCGATTTTCATCTCCGGGAGTAACACTGAACCACATTGAATGTTGCTGCGATGTTCAATATCGTCGCCAATCGTGACAATATTGCGCCACATTTCTTTCAAATTACCTGCGATGGTGATCTCACTTACCGGATACTGGATTTCACCGTTTTCCACCCAAAAACCCGCCGCGCCGCGCGAGTAGTCACCGGTAATCCCGCTGACACCCTGGCCCATCAGCTCCGTAACCACCAGGCCAGTGCCCATCTCCTTCAACATCTGCTCAAAACTCAGCCCACGCCCGGCGATACGCCAGTTGTGAATGCCACCTGCGTGACCCGTACTTTTCAGCCCGAGCTTGCGTGCCGAATAATTGGTCAGTAGCCACTGGGTGAGGATGCCCTCTTTCACAATATCTCGCCGTTCGGTGCGTACGCCCTCGCTGTCGAACGGCGTTGATGCCAGCCCCTTGCGCAAGTGCGGATGCTCTTCAATGGTCAGCCACTCCGGCAGGATCTGTTTGCCCAGATAATCCAGTAAGAAGGTGGATTTACGGTACACTGAACCGCCCGCAATCGCTCCGACCAGGTGACCAAACAGCCCGGTCGCCACTTCATGACCAAAAATCACGGGCGCTTTCATCGTCGGTAGTTTGCGCGGAGAAAGGCGGGACAAAGTACGACGCGCGCACTCTTCACCAACCCACTCCGGGGTTTGCAGATCGCGAATGTCGCGCCCGATGGTGTAAGCGTAATCCCGCTCCATATCCCCGTTTTCTTCGGCAATCACACAACTGGAGAGTGAGTGGCGCGTTGAGCAGTAGCTCTGCAGCATTCCGTGGCTGTTGCCGAACACTTTGATGCCATAGTGACTGTTAAAGCTGCCGCCTTCGGTATTGTTGATGCGTTTGTCCGCTTTCAGCGCGGTCTGCTCGGCGCGAGCTGCCCATTCGATGGCTTCATCCGGCGTCACTTCTGCCGGGTGAAAAAGGTCAAGATCCGGCGCGTCGAACGCCAGCAGCTCTTTGTCCGCCACGCCCGCATACGGGTCTGGCGAGGTATAGCGGGCGATGTCGAGCGCTGCCTGCACGGTACGGGCTATCGCATCCGGGCTAAGGTCGGTCGACGAGGCACTGCCTTTACGGTTCTGGTGATAAACCGTGATGCCCAGCGCCCCGTCGCTGTTAAATTCCACATTCTCCACTTCGCCGTAGCGTGTGCTGACACCAATGCCGGTGGTTTTGCTGACGGCCACTTCCGCACCGTCCGATTTCCCGGCGGCCAGCTCCAGCGCCGTGGAAACTGCGTCTTCCAGTACTTTGCGTTGTTGTGCAACTTGTGTGATCACTTTCATCGCCAATGCCATAATTAAGGGAGAGAATCTTTGAAGTCTAACAGAGAACCGTTTTTCAGTGCGCGCCTTAACTGGTAACATTAGCCTCTTTTTTAAGGAGCCTGAGATGACAAAGCAGCCCGACGACTGGCTCGACGACGTGCCCGGTGATGATATTGAAGACGAAGATGATGAGATCATCTGGGTCAGTAAGAGTGAAATTAAGCGCGATGCGGAAGAGTTAAAGCAGCTTGGCGCGGAAATGGTAGACCTGGGGAAAAACGCGCTGGATAAACTGCCGCTTGACCAGGATCTGCGCGACGCGATTGAACTGGCGCAGCGCATTAAGAAAGAGGGCCGCCGCCGTCAAATGCAGCTGATCGGCAAAATGCTTCGTCAACGCGATGTGGATCCCATTCGCCAGGCGCTGGACAAGCTGAAAAACCGTCATAACCAGCAGGTGGCGTTTTTCCACAAGCTGGAGCATTTACGTGATCGTCTGATTGAAGAAGGCGATGATGCCGTGCCGGAGGTACTGAACCTGTGGCCGGCTGCTGACCGTCAGCAATTGCGTTCGCTGGTCCGCAACGCCCAAAAAGAGAAAGAAGGCAATAAAGCGCCAAAATCCGCGCGTTTGATCTTCCAGTACCTGCGTGAACTGGCTGAAAGCAGCGAAGCCTGATTGCCGTCTCTGAACCCTCCCCGCCGGGAGGGTTTTTCTTTTCCGCCTGCTGCGTTTTGGTTAGTAGTTTCTCATTTTTCCTTTTTTGCCTGTGATTTCTGTCTGGTAAAACGACCGCAAGTTTAGCTGAATCGTTAAAGCTACAATCTGCTCACTTCACAAATTTATTCTATCAATACTTTGCATTTCAATTATAAATGCGATCAATATCTGCTATTGACGCTCTTCTCGCTGCTCATTTTCATCAGATGAAACGGATCACATTTTCTTTTCTGCGCAATCCGTAAATTCCGGTTGCGACACATCTAATCGATTCAGCATAAAAGGAAGAAATGATGAAAAAGACGGTAATGTTCTCTGCGCTTGCTCTGCTTATTTCTGGTCCGGTAATGGCAAAAACCTGGGTGCTGACCAGTGCTGAAGGCGGTATTGAACAAGGAAACTGGCGTATTACCAGCGATCAGCTGAACATCAAAAATCAACAGTTCAGCATTGAGCAGGTTGTGCTGCACGGAGGGAAGCAGGAAGGCAGTAAAGTCATCAAAATAAGCGATAAAAACGGCCTCAGCATTGCCCTGAGTCCGACTCGCGGTATGAACTTACTCTATGCTGATGGTTTCGGGGTGCATTTGGGCTGGAGTTCGCCAGTGAAAGAAGTGGTGAACCCGGCGTTTATCAATCTGGAAAGCCGTAATGGCCTGGGCTGGCTGGAAGGTTTCAACGAGATGGTTGTGCGTTGCGGCTACGAATGGACCGGCCATCCGGTGACCGCTGACGGGCAGATTTATACTCTGCATGGCAAAGCCGGCAATACCCCGGCGTCGCAAGTTTCTGTCGAGGTCAGTGAAAAAGCGCCATACGAAATCCGTATACGCGGGCGTGTGTTAGAGAGCACCTTCAAAAAGGCTGACCTGCAAACTGAAATGGAGCTGCGTTACATTCCGGGCAGCAACAGCTTTAGCCTGCATGATGTGCTGACGAACCATGCCGATTACCCACATGACTACCAAATCATTTACCACAGCAACTTCAGCAAACCGATCCTTGAACAAGGCGCGCGTTTTATTACACCGCATGAAAATGTCAGCCCGTTCAACGATTATGCAAAAGATGGACTGAAAACGTGGCAAACCTATGCCGGGCCGACCAAAGGTTTTGATGAAATGGTCTTTAATATCAAACCGCTGGCCGATGCCAACAAGCAGACCGTTGCCGCCTTGCTGAACAAAGCTGGCGATAAAGGGGTGGCCATCGGTTATAACACCGACCAGCTGCCGGTACTAACGCTGTGGAAAAACACCGACACGGAAAAACAGGGCTACGTCACCGGTATCGAACCGGGTACCAGCTACGCCTATCCGGTTACTATTGAGCGGGAGCAAAAACGCGTGAAACAGCTGCAACCCGGCCAGAGTACCCGTTTTGATCTGACCTACACCCTGCTGCACAACAGCAATCAGGTGGCGGAAGTGGAAAAACGCGTACAGACGATCCAGGGAAGCAAAACTCCACAAACCATTGAAACACCGATGGCAAAAGAGTAATCACCGCATAAAAAAAACCGCGCCGGTGTACCGGTCGCGGTTTTTATTCAGCCACGCAGGCTCAGACGTTTTCAGCCGCCAGTTCCGCTTTCTTCGTCAGGCCATCCAGCAGTTTCTGATGAATGCCGCCAAAACCACCGTTGCTCATCACCAGAATGTGATCGCCCGGCTGCGCACTCTTCACGATCATATCGGCCAGCGTGTCGACATCCGCGCTCCAGTAAGCTGGCTGCACACAGGCATCTGCCACTTCGGCAACCTGCCACGGAATATGCTGCGGCTGCAGCAGGTAAACTTCATCAGCACGTCCCAGAGACGGGGCCAGATCGTCTTTGCACACGCCCATTTTCATGGTGTTGGAACGCGGCTCCAGCACGGCGATGATCTTGGCCGTGCCACCCACTTTACCGCGCAGTGCAGCAAGCGTCGCCAGAATTGCCGTCGGATGGTGAGCAAAGTCGTCGTACACCGTTACGCCGTTGGCTTCACCACGCAGTTCAAGACGGCGACGGGCATTGATGAACGATCCCAGCGCATTGGCCGCATCTGCCGGCGCAACCCCCACGTGGCGCGCCGCAGCAATCGCCATCAGGCCATTGTGCATATTGTGCTCGCCAACCAGACCCCAGTTCACCTGGCCGACACATTCGTTATCCAGCCAGACTTCCCAATGGGAGGCATCGGTATTGAGTTTTTTCGCCTGCCAGTGGCCTTGTTCACCCACCAGTTCCTGCTCGCTCCAGCAGCCCATCGCCATCGTCTGTTTCAGATTGATGTCGTTTTCAGGCCAGATAATTTTCCCCTGCCCTGGCACAATACGCACCAGGTGGTGGAACTGTTTCTGGATCGCTTTCAGATCGTCAAAAATATCCGCATGGTCAAACTCAAGGTTGTTGAGCACCAGCGTACGCGGGCAGTAATGCACAAATTTGGAACGCTTGTCGAAGAAGGCGCAATCATATTCATCTGCTTCGATAACGAAGAACGGGCTTTCACCCAGACGTGCAGAAACCTCAAAATTACCCGGAACACCGCCGATCACAAACCCAGGCTTGTAACCGCACGCGTCAAGGATCCAGGTCGCCATTCCGGCGGTGGTCGTTTTACCGTGTGTCCCGGCAATGGCCACCACCCAGCGGTCGCGTAGTACGAAGTCGTGCAGCCATTGCGGGCCGGACATAAACGGAATGTTTTTCTCCAGAACGGCTTCAACACACGGATTACCGCGCTTCATTACATTACCGACAATCACCAAATCCGGCGCAGGATCGAGCTGGCTGGCGTCGTATCCCTGCGTCAGCGCAATGCCTTCTTTTTCGAGCAGGGTGCTCATCGGCGGATAAATATCGGTATCCGACCCGGTAACCTGGTGTCCAAGGGAGCGCGCCAGCATGGCAAGCCCTCCCATGAACGTGCCACAAATCCCCAAAATATGAATGCGCATGCGTCATTATCCTTTCTTAAACTGGCGCACATTTTACTCATATGTTTAACGTCTGAGAAATGCATTTCAGGATAATCCGTATGTAGCTGGCGCGATTCACCTGAGCACGAACTTTTGAATCTTTGTTAGTATTGTTGCATGTACGTCGCGTTTTCGTTTGCGAAAGCTCTGGCTGTTACAGCGTCAGCTGTTTAATATCCGGAACTTGCTGTCATCAGCAACCTGAAAACCACAGGCTACAATCGCTTTACTCCATATTAAAAATGCAGGGAAAGTGTTATGAAAACGTTAGGTGAATTTATTGTCGAAAAGCAGCATGAGTTCTCGCATGCAACGGGTGAACTGACTGCTTTGCTGTCGGCGATAAAACTGGGCGCCAAGATCATTCATCGCGATATCAATAAGGCCGGTCTGGTCGATATCCTGGGTGCCAGTGGTGCTGAAAACGTGCAGGGCGAGGAGCAACAAAAACTCGATCTGTTCGCGAATGAAAAACTGAAAAATGCACTTCGCGCCCGCGATATCGTGGCGGGTATCGCTTCCGAAGAAGAAGATGAAATTGTCGTTTTCGAAGGTTGCGAGCACGCCAAGTACGTGGTGCTGATGGATCCTCTGGATGGCTCTTCCAACATCGACGTTAACGTCTCTGTCGGGACGATTTTCTCTATCTACCGCCGTGTAACCCCAGTGGGTACGCCGGTTACGATGGAAGATTTCCTGCAACCGGGTAACAAACAGGTCGCAGCGGGTTATGTGGTGTACGGCTCCTCCACGATGCTGGTTTACACCACCGGCTGCGGTGTTCATGCCTTTACGTATGACCCGTCGCTGGGCGTGTTCTGCCTGTGCCAGGAGCGGATGCGCTTCCCGGAGCAGGGTTACACTTACTCCATCAACGAAGGTAACTACATCAAGTTCCCGCAGGGCGTGAAGAAATACCTGAAATTCTGCCAGGAAGAAGATAAGGCCACGCACCGTCCTTATACTACGCGTTACATCGGCTCACTGGTGGCGGATTTCCATCGTAACCTGCTGAAAGGCGGTATTTATCTCTACCCTAGCACCGCCAGCCACCCGGAAGGGAAACTGCGTCTGCTGTACGAATGCAACCCGATGGCGTTCCTCGCGGAACAAGCGGGTGGCAAGGCCAGCGATGGTAAAGCACGTATTCTGGATATCCAGCCGGAAAGCCTGCACCAGCGCCGTCCATTCTTCGTCGGCAATGAGCATATGGTTGAAGATGTTGAACGTTTTATGCTTGAGTACCCGGACGCATAATCCGTTTTTGGCGCTGTAAGCGCCAGTTAGGGACTTGCCCGGCCACAGCCTGACACGCCTGGACGGGCAAATTTTAGAGCATCAGCGTACAAATGTGCGTTTTACCCGCACAGAAACAAGGAAATAAGGGATCCAGATACAGGCGCTAAGGATATTGCGGATCACCGGCTGAACTGTCTCATAGGCAAAGGGCATTGCCAGATACTGATGCGCAAGCAGCAAATCAATCACCATAAACGCAACCCACATCACCAACAGCGCGATATAGCAGCGCGGCAGCAGACGCTTCTTGCGGAAAAACAGGCTGCTGGTAAACAGCGAAAACCCAAACAGAATCAGCCAGGCAAACAGTTCAAAAAACAGAATGGCTTTTCGCGTGCCGTCAATCTGGGCGTAGTACTCCATTAACAGGCGCAGGCTGCTGTTAATGCTGAGGATTGTGCTCAGAATGCTCATGATCAGTCCGAAGGCGGCCACATACAGCCAGCCACGAATTTTTTTGAATTCGCGCTCCTCACACTGTGCACAATAATCACTGTCTTTGAGTGCTTCTTTATCGCACTGAATACAAACGCCCATGTTCCTTCCTGATTACGCCTGAGTTTGCAGGCGAAATGATGCCATAGCCTGTAACAACTCGCGAGACTGTTCTTCCAGTGAACGCGTCGCCGCAGAGGACTGCTGCACCAGTGCCGCGTTTTGCTGCGCCGTTTCATCCATCTGGCTGACCGCAATGTTCACCTGCTCAATGCCCCGGCTCTGTTCCTGCGATGCATTGGCGATTTCGCGCATTAATTTGGTCATTCGCAACACTTCTTCTGCGATTTCGTCCATCGTTTCCCCGGCCTGCATTGCCAAATCACTCCCTTCAGAGACTTGCGCCTGCGAGCTGCTGATAAGCGTGCGGATCTCTTTGGCTGCTTCTGCGCTACGGCTGGCGAGGTTACGCACTTCACCGGCTACCACAGCGAAACCACGGCCCTGCTCTCCGGCGCGGGCGGCTTCTACCGCTGCGTTCAGCGCCAGAATATTAGTCTGGAAGGCGATGGAGTCGATAACGCTAAGAATGTCGGCGATACGATCAGAACTGCCGGAGATATCGCGCATTTTTTCAATCACATAACACACCATTTCGCTACCGCGATCCGCGGTATCAGAGACGGTCTGCGCCAGTTGGTGCGCCTGCTCGGCATTGTCGGCATTCAGTTTTACCGTGGCGGTGATCTGTTCCATACTCGCGGCCGTCTGCTCGAGCGACGTGGCCGTAGATTCCGTACGCTGTGACAGATCGACGTTGCCGGCAGCGAGTTCGCGGCTACCGGTATCGATTTGGGAACTGGCATCGCGCACCCGCGTTACTGAGTTGATCAGCGCATGGCGCATCTCCTCAATGGCGGCGTTCAGGCGGTTGAACTCCTGGCTCGCCACTTCGGCTTTCACCTGTGCCAAATCACCCGCGGCAACCTTTTCAAGCTGTTCGATGGAGCTTTCCAGCGGTTTCAATAGCATATGGCGCAGCGCCAGCCAGGCCAGCACGATAATGCCCGCCACCAGCAGCGCCACGACCATAATCAGCAGCATCACCACGTTTTTACTGCTCTGTACGGCGGCCACTTCGGTTTTACCCCGCGCCTCGCCCCAGCGCTGGAAAGATTGCATATCGTTGTCGAACTGGCGGGAGATAGGGATAAGTTTGTTTTCCAGCAGATCGTAATACGCATCGGCGCTCTGTTTGTTCAGGGCATCCTGCATCGGCGTAATGCCCTGGTTGACGTAATCGCCATAGCTTTTTGCCATTTGCCCCAGCAGCGCAGCGCCTTGTTCGTCATCCACACCCATCTTGATCACGCCGGACAGCGCATTCTCGCCCTGGGCGATTTCGGTGTTGATCATCTTAACGGATTTTGCTGCATCATCCAGCAGGCCGACTTCCATCATACGCACAGCCTGGCCTGCTTCATTACGTGCGCGCAGGATCAGGGTATACCCTTCACTCAGACGCGCCATTTTCTCGCCCTGCAACTGACTAATACGCTCCAGCGACGAAGAGCTTTTATTTAATGCATACACTCCAATACCGCTGACCAGCAGCAGCAGGAGGGTCATAACAGCCAACAACGAAAGTAAACCAGTACGGATCGAAAGCGTTTTAAGCATGATGTGAATTCCGGTAGCAGTGATACTTTTTGGCGCAAATTAAGCCCATTCGTCAGTTATCGACTGCTAACGGAATTACTTTAGGAATACATCAATTTTTCATGACGTTACTATTTTGTTACGGTTGTGCTAACACGTGTTACAGGAGAGCTTTGTCGGTTCTCCCACAATACTGTCAGGCCACGTTGCAACGCGATAAAAATAAACAACAGAATACCAATGGCGATTTTGGTCCACCACGAGCTGAGCGTACCATCAAAGTTGATATAGGTCTGAATCAGCCCCTGGATCGCTACGCCAAACAGCGTGCCGAGCACCGTCCCCACGCCGCCGCTCAATAAAGTGCCGCCAATCACCACCGAGGCAATGGCGTCCAGCTCCACGCCAACGCCCGCCAGCGCATAGCCAGCCTGGGTATAAACAGAGAACACAATCCCGGCCAGCGTCGCCAGTCCGGTCGACAACATGTAAATCCGCACCGTGGTACTTCGGGTAGAGATGCCCATTAAATTCGCCGAGGTTGCATTACCGCCGATGGCATAAACCTCATTACCGAACCGGGTACGGTGCGCCAGAAAAATACCCATCACCACAACCAGCAACATCAGTAACCCCATTGCGCTTAAGCGCCCGCCGCCAGGGATTTTCCACGCAAGGCTGGAGAGCGTGTCGTAAATGGGGTGGTTGATAGGAATGGACTCCTCCGACAATAAGTAGCTGACCCCACGCAGGAAAAACATCCCCGCCAGGGTAATGATAAAAGCGGGAATTTTTAACGCATCAATCAGCAACCCCATAAACGCACCGAAAGCGCAGCCCATCGCCAGGATCAGCGGGAAAGCCAGCAGTGGTGAGATGCCCCAGTCGCCAATGGCCTTCGCCAGGAAGACGCCGCTAAAAGCGATGACGGAACCGACCGATAAATCGATACCGCCGGAGAGGATCACAAAGGTCATACCAACGGCGATAATCCCGAGAAACGCATTATCTGTCAGGATGTTGCAGATAACCCGCGTCGAGGCAAAGCCCGGAAACTGTGTCAGGCAGTAGAGGTAGCCGAGCACGAACACGCCCAGCGTGATCATGAGCGGCAAATTACGTTTTATCATGACCGCGGACTCCTTTAATCAACGCGATAAAGCGCGGCGACTGCACAATCAGTACGCACATCACCACCACGGCTTTCACAACCTGGTTGAGTTCTGGCTGGAACCCGGAGAGCAGAATACCGGTGTTCATCCCTTGAATAATCAATGCGCCCACCACCGACAACACGAGATTGAAGCGTCCCCCCATCAGCGAGCCGCCGCCGATCACCACCGCCAGGATAGCGTCCAGCTCCAGCCACAGCCCCGCATTATTGGCATCGGCACCGCGAATATCGGCCGTGACAATGACACCTGCAATCGCGGCGCAGACGCCGCTCAGCACGTAGGTCAACATAACCACGAGGCGGGTGCTGACCCCGGCGTTTTTCGCCGCGCGAATGTTGATCCCCACCGCTTCGATAAACATACCCAGCGCGGTTTTACGGGTGAATAACCAGAACAGCACCAGCGTCGCCAGCGCAATCATCACCGGCGTTGGGAATAACAACAGCGAACCGCTGCCCAGCCACGCCAGCGAGGGGGCATTGAAAGTAACGATTTGCCCCGAGGTGATCAACTGCGCAACACCGCGCCCCGCCACCATCAGGATCAACGTGGCAACAAAGGGCTGAATTTTCAGGATCGCCACCAGAATGCCGTTCCACAGCCCCGCCAGGATGCCCGTCCCCAGCGCTGCCAGCAGCACCATGCCCAGGCTGTAGCCGGCAACGGTCATCGACGCCGCCGTCGCCCCGGCGATGGCCATCACCGCTCCAACAGAGAGGTCAATGCCGCCCGTGGCAATCACCAGCGTCATACCGATCGCCAGCAACGCGACCGGCGCGGCACGGTTAAGAATGTCGACAGGGCTGCCGAACAGCCGCCCGTCCTGCAACACCACCTGGTAAAAATGCGGTGCGACAAGGCTATCCACCACCAGTACCAGCAGCAGAGCTATCAGTTGCGGCGTGCCGACAGGCCACTTAAACCGCCGCTTTGGCTGCCCGGTTTGCCCAAGAGATTGAGGCATCACACTCTACTCCTTATGCCGCAATGGCATTCATGATCGCCGGAACCGATAACTCAGCGAGCGGGATCTCTGCGACCTGTTTGCGATCGCGCATGATAATCACCCGATCCGCATAGCCTACTAACTCTTCCAGTTCGGACGAAATGACCAGCAGCGCCAGGCCATCAGCACATAGCGTCTCAATCAGACGGATGATCTCGGCATGTGCGCCCACATCGATGCCGCGTGTCGGCTCGTCGAGAATAAGAAATTGCGGGCGAGTCAGCAGCCAGCGCGAAAGCAGGACTTTTTGCTGATTGCCGCCAGAGAGGAACTCAATGGGTTGTTCCGCGCTGGGCGTGCGAATGCCTAACTGGCGGATAAAGCGTTCGGCAATCGCATTTTGCTCTTTGCGGGGAATGGGTCGCAGCCAGCCGCGCTGTGCCTGCAGCGCCAGCACAATATTTTCCCTTACGGAAGCCGCCGCAATAATGCCGTCGGTTTTGCGATCTTCCGGGCAAAAGCCAATACCAAGACAGGATGCCTGGTGCGGAGAACGTAACGTCTGCGCTTTGCCTTTGATGGTGGCGCTACCGCTGTCGGCAGGTTTGATGCCAAAAATCACTTCGGCAGTTTCAGTACGCCCGGAACCAAGCAGCCCGGCCAGGCCGACGATTTCACCAGGGCGAACCTCCAGATCAAACGGCAAAATCGTGCCTTTCTTACCGAAGCCTTTAAACGCCGCTACCGGTTTTTCGCTCAACAGCGTACGCCCGGCACGTTGCAGTGCATTACTCTCCAGCTCGCGGCCCAGCATCATTTTGACCAGTTCGATTTGCGGCAATTCGCTGGTCGGCTGACAGCCAACAAAGCCGCCGTTACGCAGAACGGTAATGCGGTCGCTGACTTCATAAACCTGGTCAAGAAAATGGGTGACGAATATCAGGCTGACGCCCTGCGCGCTAAGCTGGCGCATCAGGGTAAACAGCATTTCCACCTCCTGGGTATCCAGGCTGGCGGTCGGCTCGTCGAGGATCAACACTTTTGCGGAGAGATCAATCGCGCGACAGATCGCCACGATCTGCTGCATCGCCACTGAATAGCGGTTTAGCGGCTCGCGCACATCCAGCGAAAAGCCGTAAGACTCCATTAATGCGGTTGCGCGCGCTTCCATCTCTTTTCGGCGCAGCAGGCCAAACCGTCGCGGCTCACGGCCAATAAAAAGATTATCCGCTACCGACATATTCGGCAGCAGGTTCACTTCCTGGTAAACCGTGCCAATGCCCAGTTGCTGAGCGTGGGCGGTGTTTTTTGGCCGAATCTGCTGGCCTTCCAGCCAGATTGCGCCTTTATCGGCCTGGTAAACCCCCGTCAGGGCCTTAATCAGCGTTGATTTTCCCGCGCCGTTTTCGCCGAGCAGAGCCATGATCTCGCCGCGTCGCAGGCTAAAATCCACGTTATCGAGCGCCTTAACGCCGGGAAAGAATTTACTTAATCCTTCGGTTCGCAGGATCTCCTGCGGTGCTGCGTCAGTCATGACCCTCTCCCCTTCTACATCGCCCTCTCCCCAGCGGGGAGAGGGAACTCAGGACTCAATAGCCCATGTTTTTCTTCTTCTCGAGCTCCTCTTTCGCCGTATCCGGCAGATAGAGCGTGGACTTGGTAATGGTCAGCTTCGGCGGCTGAGTACCGTCTTTTTTAAATTTCTCCAGTGCATCGAAAGCCGGGCCGGCCATATTTGGCGTCAGCTCGACGCTGGCGTTCGCTTCACCGTCAATCATCGCTTTGTAGATATCCGGCACGCCGTCGATAGAGCCGGTCAGAATGTCTTTGCCCGGCTTCAGGCCTGCTTCTTTGATCGCCTGGATGGCACCGATCGCCATGTCATCGTTATGGGCGTAAACCATGCAAATGTTCTTGCCGTTGTTTTCCGCCTTGATAAAGCTCTCCATCACCTCTTTGCCCTTGCTGCGGGTAAAGTCGCCAGACTGAGAACGAATAATTTTGATGTTCGAGGCTTTTGAGATGGCTTCGGCGAAACCTTTTTTACGATCGATCGCAACGCTGGCACCCACGGTACCCTGCAGCTCTACAACGTTACAGGGCTTACCCGCCACTGTTTTCACCAGCCAGTCGCCAATCAATTTGCCTTCCAGCACGTTGTCAGCGGTGACGGTGGTCATATAGAGCGATTTGTCTTTTACATCAATGGAGCGGTCGAGAAGGAAAACCGGAATTTCGGCATCTTTCGCTTCTTTCAGTACCGGCTCCCAGCCGGTCGCTACCACCGGGGCAATAAAGATGGCGTCCACGCCCTGGGCGATAAACGAACGCACGGCTTTGATCTGGTTTTCCTGTTTTTGCTGACCGTCAGCAATCTTCAGCGTAATGCCGCGTTTGCTGGCTTCGCTTTTCGCGACGTTGGTTTCAGCGGCACGCCAGCCGGACTCTGATCCGACCTGCGAAAATCCCACGGTTAACGGGGCGGCCATTACCATAGACGACATGGCTGCCGAAACTGCTGTGACAAGAAGTAAGCGCTTCCACATAAGAGCATCCTCGTAGGGTTATTGTTGGCTACAACTTCACCTGCGGGGAAACTATAGACAATCGGGGATGTAACAAAATGCGTTACATCACAAATCGGAAAAGTGAATGAATTGTTGTGAGTCAGTTGCGATCTGGCGCGCGAAAAGGGGTGGTTTAATTCACCTCAATTATCCATTGAAATTGCAGAAATTTACTGCGCTGAAACAGTGCGACAATTTCACTGTAATCGCTTACATAAATTTATTCAGTATGCTGCTATGGTTATGGACAAAACTGTCACAAACTGGCACAAGAAAAGCGTCTGAAAAGTGTGAGTAAGTTAAAACAAGCAAAGACATTCACAACCAGTTGGCTATAATACCCGGCACTTGTTTGCCACACATTTTAAAGGAAACAAACATGAGCTTACTTAACGTCCCGGCGGGTAAAGATCTGCCAGAAGATATCTACGTTGTTATCGAAATCCCGGCTAACGCTGACCCGATCAAATACGAAGTCGACAAAGAAAGCGGCGCGCTGTTTGTTGACCGTTTTATGTCCACCGCGATGTTCTATCCGTGCAACTACGGTTACATCAACCACACCCTCTCTCTGGATGGTGACCCGGTAGACGTGCTGGTCCCGACGCCTTACCCGCTGGAGCCAGGCTCTGTTATTCGCTGCCGTCCGGTTGGCGTGCTGAAAATGACCGACGAGTCCGGTGAAGATGCGAAACTGGTTGCTGTTCCGCACACTAAGCTGAGCAAAGAGTACGATCACATTAAAGATGTGAACGACCTGCCGGAACTGCTGAAAGCGCAGATCACCCACTTCTTCGAGCACTATAAAGATCTTGAAAAAGGCAAATGGGTGAAAGTGGACGGTTGGGACAACGCTGAAGCGGCGAAAGCTGAAATCGTTGCCTCCTTCGAACGCGCTGCCAAGAAGTAATTCGCTTTTATGGCCAAAAGCCCTGACGCGGTTAACGCGGTCGGGGCTTTTTTATGCCTGTCTTTTTTTCGTCTGCCACAAACCACGCTCAGACCCGGGAAAAAGCCTTAGCGACGGGCCCTGACGAAGAGCACTACGATCACTGTGCTCAATAACATTTCCGGAGAGAAATACTGGTGGGTGATATTAATACTGATCCCGTCAGGTAACGTCGGTGCCAGCGCGAACTTGTGGATAACGACAAACAGGCTGTAGAGCACGGCGTTGCTGATCACTAACCCCACGCCGGTGAGTGCCAGACCACGTGTTGTGAAACGGCGCCGGGCATTCCGGCGTATCAACACCATCAACATTAAAAAGCCGCAGAAGGCAAATTGCAGGCCATTGAGCAGATTGGCCACCAGCATATCCTGTATGGATGTGGTAACCAGTTCGGCCGGCCCCCAGAAATAGCGCAGGAACGAGTAGTAAGTCTGATAGCCAAAACTGAACGATCCGATCAGCAGCAGTACGCCCACGATTGCCCAGACTGTTTTTCTCATTGACCCTGCCGTCCTTTATTTTACCCAAAGAAAAACCGCGCCCTGCGGCGCGGTCTTCTGATACTGACTATTTCTGGTACTTATCTCTGTCGAGCCAGTTACCGGTTTCGATGAGGGTTTTACCCTCAACCGAACGCTGATACACATACATCCAGGCGCTGCCATAAGGCGTCTGGATAAGCTGACGTTTATATTCGCCGCCAGCGGTGCGCAGCGCATCCAGCTCGCCGAGCGTTGCCGCATCAATACGATACACTTCGCCCTGCACGCTTCCTTCACCCGGCACTGCACCCGGGTAATGTCCCAGACTAAACAGCTGATGATTTTCGACGCAAAAATCCCCCAGCCACTGCGCATTGGTCATCCAGTGACTGTTGCCTTGTTTGCTTCGTAAACTGCCGTAGACAAATATTCGCATTGCTAAAACTCAAACTGATAGAGCAAATCAAGTGCCTGATCTACGCCAGACACCGCTTCAAGATACAGCTTAGGCATCAGGCGATAACGTAACGTGAGAGTCGCCAGTGAGTCAAAAATTCCGACACCATATTTTACCTGTAGACCCGGCAGCACATAACCACTGACCACCACCTGAGAGGAGTCGCCTACTCCCTGGGTATCCAGCGCCAGGTTGCTTACGCCAAACGTCTCGCCGATTTTACCCACAACCTGACCACTTTGTGCAACCCCCAGGCCTACCAACATAGAGGTCATTGCTGCACTATCGCTCTGTTGACTGTCCAGACCCTGCCCGCGCAGCAGGTAGGAGAGCGCTTCCTGCTGCGACATCGCCGGATCGGAGAAGATCTCCGCTTTCGGCTCGTCTGCAGTCCCGGTGACCCGCACCCCGGCGATCACATCGTTTTCTGTCGAGTCCGGGTTACGGATCGCCTCAATGTTCAGCAGCGGTTGATCAGGCGGCCCGGAGAACAGCAACTCGCCTTTACGCACGATCAAATCCTGACCATAAGCATGGAATCGCCCTTCAGGAATATTAATTTGCCCATTAAGCCCCAGTCCCTGTTTATCCTGCGCCACTTTCAGGTCGCCGGTCAGCCTGGCTTTCAGGCCAAACGCATCCAGACGAACGTTATTCCCAACGTGGATAACCAGATTACTGTTAATCGGGATCGATGCGGTCTGCGGCTTCTCGGGTTTCAGCTGATCGTTAAGCATCACCTCATCACTGGAGACGCCGACTGCGCTTTCCGGTACGTCATGCACCACAATGCGCGCCCACGGCACGTCGACACTGCCATCAAGCGTAAACAGGCTTGGGGTGGCCTCAAACACCACGTCCGGCGACACGTCCAGCCGCACCATCGGCGGTACGGTAATGCGCACTTTACTGCCCTTCGCCGCAATGCGTGCGCGCCAGTTATCAATTTGGCTCCAGTCGGCATCGCCACTGAGGTTGATTTGCCCCTGTCCGGTCCGCACCACGCCCTGCAATACAGATCGCATGCCATTGAAGTTAATCGCCAGCTGGCTGGGTTGCATATCGAACGGCATAAAATTGCCTTCCACATCAATGCCATTCAGGCCCAACTGACCGAACAGTTGCGGGCTCCGGGCATTACCTGCCAGCCGCAGGTTAGCATTCAGGGTACCGGCTACTTTCTCGCCACGGCTGAAAATGGCATTGGCCATAGCCAGTGAGAAGTTGCGAATATTGACGTTACCGCCCAGATTGCGCCGACCTTGCGGATCGGTGATCTGCACCTGTCCATCGAATTGCCCGTTATTAGTCAGGCGGATCAGCCAGCCCAGATCGGCGCGGTTATTACGTAACTGGGCATTAAGATTCAGCGTCTCAAAGGCCACCGGCAGCGGCGCATCGTTTACCACCTGCGTCACTTTCACATTGCGCCCGGATAACGTCACCTGTCCTTGCGGTAGCCCCTCTTTGCTGGCATCCCAACTGACGTCCGCTTTACCGCTAAACACACCGCTCGCTTGAGTAGTGTCTGGCATAAAGGGTTTCAGCATTGCCAAATCGAAACGGTTGAGGCTCACCACCGCATGCCCCTGCGCGCCAGCATCGATGGTTTGCGGCACACACAGCTCCGCATTAGGGTTAAGCCAGCAGTGCGGGCCAATGGCGATTTTCTGCTCCTGGTTTCGGTAATCCAGCGCGATCGGTCTGTTAATCGACCAGGGCCCTACCGGCGTGGCGAAGCGCGTATCGCTCAGAGTGCCTTTCCAGCGCTGTTCCTGGCGATCAAAGCTCCCTGCCAGGTTCAGTTGCCCGGATACCGGCTCGCCCTGGACACGCAACTGTAGCTTATGCTGTTTTTCATTGCCGTCGGCCGCCAGCGTCACCAGGCTGACGTTAACACCCGGCTGGCTGATACGCTCGACACGAACATCCAGCTTGCCGGCGATCTGATCGCTGGATTTCACATCCCCTTCCACCCGAACCCGGGCAATGGAAAGATCCTGCCAGCGTAATCCGTTGGCCGTAATGTCCGCCAGCGCCTGCGGCGCATCGACTGTGCCGCGTATTTTTACGATCCCTTTTGCCGTACCGCCAAGTCCTGGCAGAGCGTTATCCAGTCCTGGCGCATCAATGTTGGCATCCAGATTGAGATCTTTAACCCCCAGCTCACCTTTGATATCAGCGCTGTTACGCCCCAGTTCAAGGTGCAAATCAGGGATCGTCCACTGCAGGTAGCTGTTGCCTTTCACCTGCCCGGCCACATTAACTTTGTTATTCTTCACATTGCCATTGAGCTTCAGTTCTGGCACATCCAGTTGCCAGCTTCCGCCATAAAGGCTGCCGCGGGTTTTGATCAGGCCATTCAGCTTTGATGGCCATTCCGGGAAAGCTTTTGCGGTATCAATACCGTTCAGGGTCAGTTCACCACGCCAGCTAATCGCCTGCTGCCAGTCGAGCAGCGCGGTTAATTCGGTTTTACCTTCCAGCGCCGCGATGGTGAGCTTATCGATGCTGATTTGCTGCTCATTACCTTTCCCTGCAAGCTGGAAAGTCGCAGGGGGGATCTCCTGGCCTTTAACCGCAGCCCGGAACGCCAGCGTGTAATCGGTCATTTTGCCGCTAAAGGTCAGCGCCAGATCGTCCGCCTGGAACTCCTTTTCGCCGGTAAACGGCCAGTACAGCTGTTTACTGGTGATCGCCAGGTTCAACGGCAGCCCGGCTTCCGCCAGTTGCGTTTGCGCCTGCATTACCATATCCACCGGGCCGGAAAGATTGACGTTAACGTCCAGCTGCTTGCGCATTTCGCCGCCAATGTGCAGCTTCACTTTCTCGCCTTGCAGCGGCGCCATATTCAGCGCGCTGTTCAGGGTGATATCCACCGGCCAGTTATCACGCAGTTGAGCACTGCCAGTGGCGCTGACCTGCCCCTGGTTTGAATCCACCTCCAGCGCGTCGAGCTTCATCTGTCCGTTCATGCTGCTCACTTTAAGCAGCAGGCTACGCACCAGGATGTCGGTGTCCCCCGTGACACGCAGTTGCTCGCCGCGAAATTCCTCAATGTTAAGATTGAGCGGCAGATGCACATCGGTCATTTCTGGCAACAGCGGTTTTTCAAACAGCGCTTTCAGCGTTTCGCCAAGCGGTTTCTCTTCCGGTTTCGGGTTGTCTATCTTGGGTTCAATGACCTGTTCCTGCGCCACTTTCTCCACTTTTGGCAACGCTATTAGCAACCCTTGTAGCGATGTCGGTTTCAGCGTCAGATCTTTGTCTTGCCAGTTCAGCCCGGTGCTGAAATCCATTACTGAGACCGTGGTGTCATCGATAGTGACATTGACGTTGTTCAATGCCACGCGGCTCAGGGTAATCGGGTACGGTGTTGAGAGATTGAGCGGGCCGCTATCCTCTTCCTGTACCGGCGCGGCAGGGGGCATTTTTTTGCTGTCGATGGCGATATTAATGTCTTTTAGCGACAGATCGTTCACACATAAACTGCTGCTGCGCAGGCAGCCCACATTGACTGCAAGGTGAAACTCCCCGGCATTGACGGCGACACCCGGCTGGTCATAGCGAACATTTTTTAATGTCAGATCGCGCCAGCCACCGATGACCTGACCGATATGCAACCCGGGCACCCAACGGTTCGCGGCGCTAAACAGCAGATGCAGCCCGCTGGTGGTGCCAACCAAAAATGCCACCGTACCCAGCACCAGCAAGATAAACACCAGTACACTGAGGCTGATTTTCTTCCATAAACTCATAATTCTGGCCCCAGACCGATGTAAAACTGTAACCCATGCTCATCTTTGTCGCCGACCGGTACGGCAAAATCGAGCTTGATTGGCCCTACCGGCGACTCCCAGCGCACGCCAACACCGGTGCCGGTTTTGATATCGCTCTTGCGGATATCGCTCACCGCTTCGCCGCTGTCGACAAAGACGGCGCCCCACCATTTACCGCTCACGTTGTACTGGTATTCCAGCGATCCGGTCGCCAGTTTCGAGGCACCGATCAGCTTGCCATCGTCATCTTTCGGCGCGATAGATTTGTATTTGTAGCCGCGAATACTGCGATCACCCCCGGCGAAGAAACGCAGATCCGGCGGGACACGATCAAAATCACCGGTTTCGATCCAGCCAAGATTGCCGCGCACCACAAAGCGGTGGCGATCATAGAGGGTACGGATCCAGACGTTTTGCGCCTGCAGCACAAGGAAGTCGACATCCGATCCCCATGCGGTGTTGGAGTAGTCCACGGAGTAGCGCTGCGAGTCTCCCCACGTTGGCATCAGGCCGCCGCGTGAGCGGGTGCGGCTGATCATCACGCCAGGGTAAAGCAACATAGTGGTATTGGTCACGCTGGCCTGGGTAAAGTGATCGAGACTCCAGCGCAGGTTAATGGCACGCTGCCAGCCGCTGGAGAGGTCCCAGTAGCGAGAGAGCGCAAGCGTGGTGGAGTCGGCTTCGGTATCGTTAAGATCCGTGCGTTTAAAGCCGCCCTGCACCAGGTAATACTGTTCCAGCGGATTCTTCAGCAGCGGCATTTTATAGCTGAAATCCAGCTGCTGCTCCGGTGCCGACACACTCATGCTGGTGGTCAGGCTGTGGCCGTAGGAGTTCATCCACGGTTTTTTCCACGTCGCTTTGACGCGCGGCCCCACATCGGTAGAGTAACCCACCCCGGTTTCGATGGTGTTCTCCGTGCGCGGCGAAACAACGCCCTTCAGCGGCAGCACTTTGGTCTGACGGGCTTTATCAAATTCTGGCGCCACCACCACCGAGTTAAACCAGCCCGTGGCTGATAAGCGGCGGTTCAGCTCGGCCAGATCTTTGGTCTGGTAATAATCACCTGCGTGGAAAGGAACCAGATTTTGCAGATATTCTTCGCGGATTTGCGACCCTTCAAAGGTGACCGCGCCAAAACGGTAACGCTGGCCGCTGTCGTAATCGATATCCCAGAATGCAAGACGTCTGTCGAGGGCGATGCCCAGCTGGCTTTTACTAAACTGGCTGTCAAAGTAGCCTTTACGCAGAGCGACGTTGGTGAGGCTCTTTTTAAAGGCGTCATAGTCGCCGTGATTCAGCACCGAGCCAATGGCCGGGCGTTTCTTGAGTAAATCGAGGTAGTCGCTGTCGGTGCGTGCGCCGCCACGCAGCACCACATCGGTGCTGCCAATGCGCACCGGCTCGCCAGGTGACACGCGTGCCACCAGCACCTGACGCCCCTTTTTCGGTGGCGGACGCAGTTCAAAATCAATCGTCGGCTCGTAGTAGCCCAACGCTTTTAACCCTTCACGGATGGCATCGTCCACACGTGCCTGAAAACGTCGATCGGGCGTGACTTCATCGCTCTCGATGGTCGACAACTGGGCGCGGACATTTTTTTGCAGCGCTCCGGTCAACCCTTCCAGTTGCAATCGCACATTGGCAGCGAAGGCCGTTTCGCTCGCCAGCAACAAACCGGCAAAACATAACAGACGGATCTTTGGCACGTTCTCTCCTGAATATCCTTGTTCCCACCCCTGGAAGGAAACGTAAGCGCAGCTCCGCGCTGAGCTTTGCACCGCGTTGTTGGCGGTACACAAGCCGATAAAAACCCAAAACATGGGTTGAAAAACGGACGACTACCCCAAAATTTCTTATGTTTAAATCTAGTCGGTTTACGGTGCATATTGTGTTAAAACACACGCTCCGTTACAACCTTAACCGCAATTCGACCCTCCGGGAGGTTCAACCGTGAGTCTGTTTGATAAAAAAGAGCTTGTTTCTCAGTCGGATGCATTACCCGGACGCAATACACCGATGCCTGTCGCCAGTTTACATGCCGTCAACGAGCATTCAATGACGCATGTTCCGGATGGGATGGAAATTGCACTGTTCGCCATGGGCTGCTTCTGGGGCGTTGAACGTCTTTTCTGGCAATTACCGGGCGTTTACAGCACTGCGGCGGGTTATACAGGCGGGTACACCCCAAACCCGACCTATCGGGAAGTGTGTAGCGGGCAGACCGGTCACGCCGAAGCCGTGCGCGTGGTGTACGATCCCCAGCTAGTGAGCTACGAACAGCTGTTGCAGGTATTCTGGGAGAATCACGATCCGGCGCAGGGCATGCGTCAGGGCAACGATCAGGGTACCCAGTACCGTTCCGGGATCTACCCCTTAACGCCAGAGCAAAGCGCAGCGGCGCAAGCCAGCCTCGAACGTTTTCAGGCCGCCATGCGTAGCGCAGGCGATGATCGCCAGGTGACAACCGAAATCAAAACCGCCACACCGTTCTATTACGCAGAAGATGACCACCAGCAGTATCTGCATAAAAATCCGTATGGTTACTGCGGTATCGCTGGTATTGGCGTTTGCCTGCCGCCGCAAGCGTAGGCGCAGTAATAACCGATCCACGGGGTGGATCGGTTTTCTCTTCCTTTGGCCTGGCGGCGGGCAAATCGCATCTGCATCTATATCCCCTCACAAAGTGTGCTTTTTTATCGCCGTAACATAATGCTTACACCTCTGGCAGGCTGTAACAGGCTTACGCTATACTAACGGCGAAATTGCCTGCCCACCGCTTCGGTCAGGCTTTCAGTGTGTTTACCACATGGATATTCAAAAAACCCTTCCGAGGATCCGGTTAATAGCTGGATAAATTATGTTAAACAGTATCTTAGTCATACTCTGTCTGATCGCAGTAAGTGCGTTTTTCTCGTTATCGGAGATATCGCTTGCCGCATCGCGAAAAATCAAACTCAAGTTGCTGGCGGATGAAGGCAACATCAATGCGCAACGTGTTCTGAAAATGCAGGAAACGCCCGGTATGTTCTTTACCGTGGTACAAATCGGTCTTAATGCCGTTGCAATCCTTGGCGGTATCGTCGGCGACGCGGCCTTCTCACCGGTCTTCCACAGCATCCTGATCAACGTTGTCTCCCCGGAGCTTGCTGAACAGCTCAGTTTCATTATCTCTTTCTCGCTGGTGACCGGGTTGTTCATCCTGTTTGCCGACCTGACACCGAAACGCATCGGTATGATTGCGCCTGAAGCCGTGGCTTTGCGTATCATCAACCCGATGCGCTTCTGTTTATTTATCTTCCGCCCGCTGGTCTGGTTCTTTAATGGCCTTGCCAATGTCATCTTCCGCATTTTTAAACTGCCGATGGCGCGCAAAGACGATATTACTTCAGACGATATTTATGCCGTGGTGGAAGCCGGCGCGCTGGCAGGCGTGTTGCGTAAACAGGAACATGAGCTGATTGAGAACGTGTTTGAGCTGGAATCACGCACTGTGCCGTCGTCGATGACGTCGCGCGAGAACGTGATTTGGTTCGATCTGCATGAAGATGAGCAGAGCCTGAAGAACAAAGTCGCCGAACATCCGCATTCGAAGTTCCTCGTCTGTAAAGATGATATTGACCACATTGTGGGTTATGTGGATTCGAAAGATCTGCTGAACCGCGTGCTGGCAAATCAGAGTATGGCGTTAAATAGCGGTGTGCAAATCCGTAATACGCTGATCGTGCCGGACACCTTAACCCTCTCCGAGGCGCTGGAAAGCTTCAAAACCGCCGGGGAGGATTTCGCCGTTATCATGAACGAATACGCGCTGGTGGTGGGTGTGATCACCCTCAACGACGTGATGACGACGCTAATGGGCGACCTGGTCGGCCAGGTCGAAGAGATGATCGTGGCGCGTGATGAAAACTCATGGCTGATCGACGGCGGCACGCCGATTGACGACGTTATGCGTGTACTGGATATCGATGAATTCCCGCAGTCTGGTAACTATGAAACCATCGGCGGATTTATGATGTTCATGCTGCGCAAAATCCCGAAGCGCACCGATGCGGTGAAGTTCTCTGGCTATAAATTTGAAGTGGTAGACATTGATAACTACCGGATTGATCAGTTGCTGGTTACCCGCGTTGATACGCGTGCGGCAGTACTGACGCCGAAGCTGCCGGATGCGAAAGAGCAAGGCGCAGCGTAACGTTGCGCAGAAATATCAACGGCCCCATCGGGGCCGTTTTTTTATCGTACTTGAACTACTGCATAGCACTACGGATTACGCCATCTCGGTTTGCAAGCGCAAAACCTGACGGTTAACTTCAGACATCACAGATAAATGCTGCTTGTCTTTGACCTTCGGCACAAGGATCTTACCCTTGTCGAACTCGAAAGCCCCAACGTCCTTGATATACAACCGTCCACGAAACAGGATCTTAACGTACTTGGCCACCTGAAGTGGGTTGTAACGCTGGAAAATTTTCATTCTTGTATCTCCTGTAAAGCATTACGCCCTTGCGGTACCACAATCGGACCAGCGTTGATGAGCGCAAATTTAATGCTCAATGACTATAGTTCAGAACCTCACTCATACATAGTGTGAATAACTTTATTTACCTTTTGATGACAATTATTCAGAATTTTCTTTTCAACACTTTTCTCTACGCAGTATAAATCCACATTTTTTCACGGATATGTGCGTTCGCCCGCAAACTGGCATCCTGATTGCGGGAAAAACAGATTGATCGCACTTATGATTAAATCGACCGCTCAAGTGGTCGGATCACCTGTATAACAACAAGGAAACACCATGACCCTACGTAAGATACTGGCAGCGACATGCCTGTTACTGCCGCTGGTTGCTTCGGCACATAATTTCCAAACCAACCAACGCGTGCCGCCTGTGGGCATAGCCGACAGAGGGGAATTGATTCTTGATAACGACAAGTTTAGCTATAAAAAATGGAATAGCGCCCAGCTTCCTGGCAAAGTGCGGGTTGTGCAGCATATTGCCGGTCGGACCTCTGCCAAAGAGAAGAATGCAGCGCTGATAGAAGCGATTAAATCAGCCGGGCTGCCTCACGACCGCTACCAGACCACCACTATCATTAATACTGACGACGCCATTCCCGGCAGCGCCATGTTTGTGCGCAGCAGCATTGAGAGCAATAAGAAGCTCTATCCGTGGTCACAATTTATTGTCGATAGCGACGGTGTCGCGCGCAAAGCCTGGCAACTGGAAGAAGAGAGCTCGGCAATTGTCGTGCTGGATAAAGAGGGACGGGTTGAATACGCAAAAGATGGCGGCCTGAGCCAGCTAGAGGTGCAGCAGGTCATCGCCCTGCTGCACAAGCTGCTTAATAAATAGAGACGCGGAAGCCGGGGTTCAGGAAGGATTCACGCGGGGTGTAATCCAGCGTGCGCCCCTGCCAGTCATGCACATGGGCCCCGGCAGCTGCCGCCACTGCATGGCCTGCCGCCGTATCCCAGACGTTGGTAGGCCCAAAGCGGGGGTAGAGTTGCGCCTTCCCTTCCGCCACCAGACAGAATTTCAGCGACGAGCCAATCGCGGTGGTCTGATGCTCGCCCAACTGGTGTAAATACTCCCTCAGTTCGTCGTCCGCATGTGATCGACTCACTACCACCAGCGGCGGCCGCGCATCGCGCACCTGAATGGCCTGCCGATTGCCCGCCTCATCTTTCCAGGCTTTGCCGCCGCCAGCGAAATACATCACCTTCAGCACCGGCGCGTAAACTACGCCCATTACCGGTTTACCGTTTTCAATCAGCGCGATATTGACGGTAAATTCGCCGTTACGCTTAATAAACTCTTTGGTGCCATCCAGCGGATCGACCAGCCAGTAGCGTTGCCAGGCCTGGCGGATCTCCCAGGCTGGCGGATCTTCTTCCGACAATACCGGAATTTCCGGTGTTAGCGCCTGCAACCCACGCACGATGACCTCATGCGCCGCAATATCCGCCGCCGTCACGGGGGAGTCGTCCACTTTGCTGGTGACATCCATCGGCTTGTGCCCCTCGTAAACCTGCATAATGGCGTCGCCCGCGTCACGCGCGAGCTGGCAAATTGCATCTAACATTATCCACCTCTTGTCTGTTCAGTGGTTTGTAACTCGTTGTTTTACTTATATCGTATTGCGCCCGGATCTGCCATCTGTGATAGCGATTGCGTTTTCTTCGCTCACTTTTATGGCAGTATTCACAATTCTGTAAGCAACAAAATGTACATAACAATTTCTTTTGTGGCCCAGATCGAAAAAGGATGCCTCTGATGATTAAGTTTAGTGTAACGCTTCTTGCCACGCTGATCGCGGCAAGCGTGCAAGCTGCAACGGTGGATTTACGGATACTGGAAACCACTGATCTGCATAGCAACATGATGGATTTTGATTACTACAAAGACTCGGCGACGGAAAAATTTGGCCTGGTGCGTACCGCCAGCCTGATCAACGCCGCCCGCCAGGAAGTCAAAAACAGCGTGCTGGTCGATAATGGCGACTTAATCCAGGGCAGCCCGCTCGGTGACTATATGGCGGCAAAAGGGCTGAAAGCCGGGCAGGTTCATCCTGTTTATAAGGCAATGAATACGCTGGATTACGCCGTTGGTAATTTGGGTAACCACGAATTCAACTACGGCCTTGATTACCTGCATAGTGCGCTGGCGGGGGCGAAATTCCCCTACGTCAACGCCAATATTATTGATGCCAAAAGCAAAAAGCCGCTATTCACGCCATATCTGATTAAAGAAACCGCTGTTCAGGATAAAGACGGCAAGACGCACACCTTACGCATTGGTTATATCGGTTTTGTGCCGCCACAAATCATGGTCTGGGATAAAGCCAACCTGAACGGCAAAGTGACGGTTAACGACATTACTGAAACCGCACGCAAATATGTGCCAGAAATGCGTGCCAAAGGTGCCGATCTGGTCGTGGTGGTGGCGCACTCCGGGTTATCTGCTGAGCCTTACCAGGCTATGGCGGAAAACTCTGTTTATTACCTTAGTGAAGTCCCCGGCGTGGATGCCATCCTCTTCGGCCACGCCCATGCGGTTTTCCCCGGCAAGGAGTTTGCGTCCATTAAAGGCGCCGATATCAGCAAAGGCACGCTGAATGGCGTCCCTTCTGTGATGCCTGGCATGTGGGGCGATCATCTGGGGGTCGTCGATCTGGTACTGAATAATGATGCCGGGAAATGGCAGGTCACCGACTCGAAAGCCGAAGCGCGCCCCATTTATGACACAGCAGCGAAAAAAGCGCTGGTCGGCGAAGACAGCAAACTGGTGGCGATACTGAAACACGATCATGACGCTACCCGCGAGTTTGTCGGTAAACCTATCGGTAAATCGGCAGACAACATGTACAGCTACCTGTCGCTGGTACAGGATGACCCGACCGTTCAGGTGGTGAACAACGCGCAAAAAGCCTACGTTGAGCACTTTATTCAGGGCGATCCGGACCTGGCGAAACTGCCGGTATTGTCGGCAGCCGCCCCGTTTAAAGCCGGTGGCCGTAAAAACGATCCCGCCAGCTTTGTGGAAGTGGAAAAAGGCCAATTAACCTTCCGAAACGCTGCCGATCTTTACCTTTACCCCAACACGCTGGTCGTCGTCAAAGCGAGCGGAAAAGAGGTAAAAGAGTGGCTGGAGTGTTCTGCGGGCCAGTTCAACCAAATTGATCCCAACAGCGACAAACCGCAAAGCCTGCTGAACTGGGAGGGTTTCCGTACCTATAACTTTGATGTTATTGACGGTGTGAATTATCAAATTGATGTCACGCAACCGGCGCGCTACGACGGTGAGTGCCAGAGCATTAACCCGCAGGCAGAGCGTATTAAAAACCTGACGTTTAACGGCAAGCCCATCGATCCGAATGCGCAGTTCCTGGTGGCCACCAATAATTACCGCGCCTACGGCGGTAAATTTGCAGGTACCGGCGACAGCCATATCGCCTTTGCCTCGCCGGATGAAAACCGCGCGGTACTGGCGAAATGGATTAGTGATGAATCAAAACGTGCGGGGGAAATCCACCCTGCGGCGGATAACAACTGGCGACTGGCTCCCATCCACACCCATAGCAAGCTGGATATTCGCTTTGAAACTGCGCCAACAGACAAAGCGGCGGCATTTATCAAAGAGAAAGCCCGCTACCCAATGGAAAAGGTGGGCAATGATGAGATCGGTTTCGCTATTTATAAAGTCGATTTAAGCCAGTAACTGCAGGGAAAATGGCCGGATAACGCGGGTGCGTATCCGGCCTGATCCCCCGGCAAGCCGAGCAACTGCGACGTGCTTACACGGACCGGTCAGCATGCAGCGCATGGTGTGCCAGCACCTGCGGAATATTGACTTCTATCCAGTCCGCCAGCGCGGCGACTTTCTCACTCACCTGCTCCCCTGACGGGGTCAGGCTATACTCCACATGTGGCGGCACCACCGGATAAGCCACGCGGTTGATAAAACCATCCTGTTCCAGCCACTGCAGGCTCTGTGACAACATCTTTTCACTGACGCCGCCCATCTTGCGACGCAGATCGCTAAAACGATGGGTGCCATCGCGCAGCGCAACCAGAATCAACACGCCCCAGCGGCTGGTCACATGTTTCAGTACGTCGCGCGAGGGGCACTGTTCGGCGAACAGATTGCCGTCGCGCACTTGTTCACTTAACGTTCGGGAAGGGGTTTTCATACTTACCTTTTTGTACGTACTTACTAAAAGTTAGTTAAGGTGTTAGCTTACCACAACACTTACCGAACACGTCAGGAGAATACTCATGATCGCACTTACCGGCGCTACCGGCCAACTCGGCCAGTTTGTGGTAGAAGCAGTGTTGAAAACCGTGGCAGCAAAAGAAATTGTCGCTATCGTTCGTAATCCGGCCAAAGCTGAAACGCTGAATAAACAAGGTCTGCTCGTTCGCCAGGCTGATTACGGCGACCAGGCGGCACTCACCCAGGCCCTCGCAGGCGTCGACAAACTGCTGCTGATCTCCAGTAGCGAAGTCGGCCAACGCGCCACCCAGCATCGCAACGTGATCACTGCCGCCAAAGCGGCCGGGGTGAAGTTTATTGCCTATACCAGCCTCCTGCATGCGGATAAATCACCGCTCGGCCTGCATGTTGAACATGTCGAAACCGAAAAAATGCTGGCGGAATCCGGCATTCCTTACGCACTGCTGCGCAACGGCTGGTACAGCGAGAACTACCTTGCCAGCGCCCCTGCAGCGCTGGCGCATGGAGTGTTTATTGGTGCGGCAGGCGATGGGAAAATCGCTTCTGCGACCCGCGCCGATTATGCCGCTGCTGCAGCGCGCGTGATCAGCGAAGAGGGGCATGCAGGTAACGTCTATGAACTGGCCGGTGATGATGGCTGGACGTTGAGCGAGCTGGCGGCCCTGCTGAGTAAAGCCAGTGGCAAAACGGTGGTCTACCAGAACCTGAGCGAGGCCGATTTTGCCGCCGCGTTGAAAGAGGTTGGCCTGCCGGACGGCTTCGCTAACCTGCTGGCCGATTCCGACGCCGGTGCAGCAAAAGGCGGCCTGTTTGACGACAGCAAAACGCTGAGCACCCTGATTGGTCGCCCGACTACGCCGATTGCCGATAGCGTTAAAGCCATCCTGTAAAGGTTACAAACTGGTTAATTTTTGTAGCCTCCCGCCGGGCCATCCCTAATAATGGAGAGATGGCCCGCGCGGAGGAACCCAAGTGGAAGGTGTACCAGAACAGTTTAACGATGAGAAAGATTGCGCCCGCTTTCGCCATCTGGCGCTGTTGCCGGGTGTGGAACTTTACCACGCGCATATCTCCCGTTACGCTTTCGAACCGCACACCCATGAAGCGTTTGGCATTGGCGCCATCGAAGCCGGAGCCGAACGTTTTCGCTATCGCGGCACGCAGCACGTCGCGGCGATGAATTCCGTTGTCACCATGAATCCTGATGAGCTGCACACCGGCGAGGCGGAAACCGCAGACGGCTGGCGCTATCGCATGGTTTATCTTGAGCCGGATTTGCTGGAACAGATCACCGGTATCCGCCAGTGGTGGTTCAGCGATGTTACCCGCCACGATCCCCGGCGCACCCGCCAGATTTGCACGCAGATCCACAACCTCTGGCATACCGACGACCCGCTGACGCAACAAGGTATTCTGCTGGATCTGATCGATACTTTTCGCCCGCTGGCACACCATGCGCCGCAATTACCCGAAGGCGCACACCGCTTTGATCGGGTACGCGACTACCTGCATGACAACTACATGCACAGCCTGACGCTGGATGAGCTGGCGAACGTAGCCGCGCTCAGTCCTTATCATTTTCAGCGTCAGTTTAAGGCACATTTTCATGTCACTCCGCATCAAATGCTGATGGCCATCCGTCTGTGGCGTGCCAAGGCCTTTCTCACTCAGGGCATGCCTGCCGCCGATGTCGCCGCCGTGACCGGTTTAACCGACCAGTCACATCTTACTCGCACCTTTACCCGGCGTTACGGCATTACCCCGGTGCGTTACCAAAAACAGGTCACGCGCCGTTAATGCGCAATCTCATACAATATTCTCCCCCTGCACTTTCCTACACTGACGTTGAACGCAAGGAAAATGGACGGAAAGATGATTAGTGGTGTGTTGTATGCCCTGCTTGCCGGGCTGTTATGGGGGCTGATTTTTGTCGGGCCGCTGATTGTGCCGGACTACCCCGCCATATTGCAGTCGACCGGACGCTATCTGGCATTAGGGTTGATTGCGCTGCCGCTGGCCTGGCTGGGTCGGGCACGGCTACGGCAATTGACCCGCAGCGACTGGGTCACTGCATTGGGGCTGACCATGATGGGCAATCTGATTTATTACGTCTGCCTGGCGAGCGCCATTCAGCGCACAGGCGCGCCAGTGTCGACCATGATTATTGCCACCCTGCCGGTGGTGATCCCGATATGCGCCAACCTGCTGTACAGCCAGCGCGACGGTAAACTGTCATGGCGACGGCTGGCACCGGCGCTGGTCTGCATTGCGTCAGGCCTGGGCTGCGTGAATATTGCCGAACTGCAGCATGGCTTGCCGGACTTTAGCTGGTGGCGGTACGGCTCTGGTATAGCGCTGGCCTTTATCTCGGTGGCGTGCTGGGCCTGGTATGCGCTGCGTAATGCCCGCTGGCTGCGGGAAAACCCGAATAAGAACCCGATGATGTGGGCCACAGCACAAGCACTGGTCACACTGCCGGTGTCGCTAGTCGGTTACTTTGCCGCCGGCGCGTGGCTCGCACATCAGCAGCCCGATTTTGTTCTACCTTTTGGTCCACGCCCGCTGGTGTTTATCGGTCTGATGTTTGCGATTGCCGTGCTCTGCTCATGGGTGGGTGCATTGTGCTGGAACATTGCCTGTCAGCGGTTACCGACAGTGATAGTCGGCCCGCTGATTGTCTTTGAAACCCTCGCCGGTCTGCTTTATACCTTCCTGCTGCGCCAGAGCATGCCACCGTTACTGACACTCGGCGGCATTGTGTTGTTGGTGGGAGGCGTGGTGATGGCCGTATTGTCGAAGCCGAAAAAAGCCAGCGTTACCCCACTGAACGAGACGGCATAACGCTGGCGCGGCGAACGTTTGCTACCCATGCTGCTCTGCCTGCACACCTGCCGCTACTCGTATCGGCAGTGGCGGCAGGCAAGAGAGACATCAGAATTTTTCCCAACTACTGTCGCTGCTATCCGCCTGACCTGGCAAAGCAGATAGCGGGCTTTCGGTTGGTAACACCGATAATGCGCGCGAGCGGCTTACTTTAAACACCGAAACCGCCTTATTGAGCCGCGCCGCCTGGTCTTCCAGCGCTGCCGCCGCTGCGGCAGATTCCTCAACCAGCGAGGCATTCTGCTGAGTGACCTGATCCATTTCAGAAACCGCCAACGCCACCTGATCAATGCCGCGACTCTGTTCATCAGATGCGGAAGAAATTTCACTCATGATATCGGTGACATGCGATACCGCATTTACAATTTCCGCCATGGTTTCCCCGGCTTCATGCACCAGCGCCGCACCCGCACTCACACGGCTCCCGGAGTCTTCAATTAACGTTTTGATCTCTTTCGCCGCCTCGGCACTGCGCTGCGCCAGAGTGCGCACCTCTCCGGCCACAACGGCAAAACCGCGCCCCTGCTCGCCGGCACGGGCCGCTTCGACAGCGGCATTCAGCGCCAGGATGTTGGTCTGGAAGGCAATACCATCGATCACGTTGGTAATCTGAGCGATTTTGCTGGAACTGGTGGCGATTTCGTCCATCGTGCGCACCACGTCGTCCACAACTTGTCCCCCTTTTTGAGCCGTACCGGAGGCATTTTGCGCCAGTTGCGTTGCCTCGCGGGCATTGTCAGCATTGCGTTTCACGGTTGCGGTTAACTGTTCCATACTGGCGGCGGTCTCTTCCAGCGAAGCGGCTTGTTGCTCCGTTCGGGAAGAGAGGTCATTGCTGCCTGCAGAGATTTCGCCAGCGCCGGTATAGATAGTGTTCGCGCCATCGCGTACCTCGCTGACCGTTTTCATCAGCGACTGTTGCATCTCCTGCACATTTTTTGCCAGCAGCGCAATTTCGTTTTCGCCATCGGCGGCAATATCATGGGTTAAATCGCCAGCGGCGATATAACGAATATGCTCCATCACCACACGTAGCGGTTTTATCAATACTTCTTTGATAAACACCCAGCTTGAAACCACCACAACCAGCACCAGCGATAACACCAGCGCCATGATCCATAACATGCGCTGGTAGCCGCTCTCATTCTCTTTAACCCCGGCAGCCGCCAGTTTTTCCTCCGCATTACGCCATTGCTGGTAAAGCTGCTGCGTCAACGCTTGTTTTTCTTGCGCGCCCTGATGCAACATGCCAGCCACATCACCTTTTACCAGCAGTCGGTTCATTTCAGTGAGCGAGGAAAAATAACGCTCAAACGCCTTTTCCATATTGCGGGATAAGGCAGGATCCATACCCGGTGTTTCTTCCAGAGAGGTAAAATGGCGAAAATGTTGGTCAGATTCCTGAAGCAGGAGCGACGCCGAATTATGCAGTTCCTCGAGACTCGCATCATCTAATTGACTGTCATCCGTACTTTGTAACCGGAGCAGGCCGCGGTTAATGTCCACCCGCGCCAGGTTCACCTTTATCCAGGCATCCGTAAATGAAATGACATTGCCATTCATTGCCTTCGATATCATAAAATTCTGTTTATCATTATTCAGCGCACTGATTGATAAACCTAAAGTAAGAAATTGAAGCGTACCCAGACTGGCCAGCACCATGACCAGCAAATACATCACCTTTATTCTTTTAAACATATTTATTCCCTTTTATTAACGTCCATTGACTTTCACCTCCCCGTTATCGGCCATATCGTTTAATTATTTACTTCACAAAGCACGAATAATTAATTAATTCGCCATAAGCGGCAAAGCTGAAATAAAATAAATAATCATAAAGAATATGTTTGTTTAATATATTAATAATGAAAATGAATTGACGGGGTAAAATAAAAAACCCGGCACAAGGCCGGGTTAATACAAAGGGAATAAGCAGGGATCAGAATGTTTCCCAATTTGCCTCGCTAAACCCTTCTGCCGCTTTCGCTTTCGGTTTGCTCTCCTGCGGTCGCAGCAGCGTGGTTTTCGCGTTACGAGAGCGATTCACTTTAAACACCGCCACGGTTTCGTTCAGGCGGGCTGCCTGCTCTTCCAGCGCCGCGGCAGCAGCAGCAGACTCTTCAACCAGCGAGGCGTTCTGCTGGGTAACACGATCCATCTCTGCAACGGCCTGGCCAACCTGGTCAATGCCACGGCTCTGCTCATCAGATGCGGAGGAGATCTCGCCCATAATGTCCGTTACTCGTGTTACCGCGCTGACGATTTCCGCCATCGTTTCACCCGCTTCATGTACCAGTGCAGCCCCTGCATCAACACGGCTACCAGAGTCTTCAATCAGTCCCTTGATCTCTTTCGCCGCCTGCGCACTGCGCTGCGCCAGAGTACGAACTTCCCCGGCAACCACCGCGAAGCCACGACCCTGTTCACCCGCACGGGCCGCTTCAACGGCCGCGTTCAGCGCCAGGATGTTGGTCTGGAAGGCAATACCGTCGATCACGTTGGTGATCTGGGCGATTTTACTGGAGCTGGTCGCGATTTCGTCCATCGTACGTACCACGCCGTCAACCACTTCACCGCCTTTCTTCGCAGTACCGGAGGCCGTTAACGCCAGTTGTGTTGCCTGACGCGCGTTGTCTGCGTTCTGTTTCACCGTGGCGGTCAACTGTTCCATGCTGGCTGCGGTCTCTTCCAGCGATGCCGCCTGCTGTTCCGTACGGGAGGAGAGATCATTGCTGCCCGCTGAGATTTCACCGGCACCGGTATAAATGGTGTCCGCGCCGTCACGCACTACACTGACGGTCTGCACCAGTGACTGCTGCATCTCCTGCACGTTTTGCGCCAGCAGCGCCATCTCGTTTTTACCTTCCGCGTTAATGCTGTGCGTCAAATCGCCGCCAGCAATATGACGAATGTGGGCCATAATTTCATGTAGCGGTTTCAGCAGTACACGCTGCATCGCCATCCAGCTCATCACGATCACCATCAGCACCACGACCATCACGGTGCCGAGGATCCACATAATGCGCACGTAATCGCGCTCATTTTGCGCCACGCCTTCGTTGGCGAGCTGCGTTTGCGCATCGCGCCATGCACGATAGCTTTTCTGCATGGCTACCTGTTTCGATTCCGCATTCTGACGGAACATATCTTCCAGCTTACCGGCTAACAGCAGGCGATTCATTTCAGTCAGCGTGGCGTGGTAGACACCGTATTGGGTTTCCAGATCCTGCGACAGGTTCTTATCAAGCCCTGGCGTTTCCGGAATTGTTTTGTACTTATCGAAATGCTTCTGTGCGGAGTTCAGCAGTGCGGTGGCATTGTTAGCCAGCTCGCTGAGTTGCCCACCATTAATCTGGCTGGCGGTGCTGCTTTGCAGACGCAGCATGCCGCGGTTCAGCGTCACGCGCGCCTGGTTCAGGCTGATCCAGGCATCGGTAAATTCAGAAACGTTCTGGCTGGAAACCTGAGAAACCGTGAAGTTGTTTTTGTCATTATTAAGGGCGCTGATAAATACACCCGCTGAGATCAATTGCATGGCACCCAGTACGAGTAATACCATGATTAATAGAGTTATAACTTTGATACGTTTAAACATCGGAGGCCTTTGTTCTGTGCAGGATATTGTCTGAAGACTGGGTATCGGCAGCGGGGCAAAGTTGTTTAATCCTGCACGGTGGCCCTATCCAAAACTTTCCAGAAATATCATCTGTATTCAACATGTTAAATTCGAAATAATTTTTGTGATGAATGTCACTGTTTTTTGCGTAAGAAAAGCATAAGGCCCTTCAGGATCCCCCGGAAGGGGTATATCCTCCATTATAAGATGCATTTAAAATGCATCTTATAATTTCATGATGAGGTAACTGCTATGGCTTTCCGCGATCAACCCCTGGGTGAGCTGGCGCTCTCTATCCCCCGCGCCTCGGCTTTGTTCCGTAAATACGACATGGATTACTGCTGCGGCGGTAAACAAACGCTGGGGCGCTCTGCGGCCCGTAAAGAGCTGGATATTGAGGTTATCGAGTCGGAGCTGGCAAAGCTGGCAGAACAGCCGATTGAAAAAGACTGGCGCGTTGCAGGGCTGGCGGAAATCATTGACCACATTATCGTGCGCTACCACGATCGCCACCGTGAGCAGTTACCGGAGCTGATCCTGCAAGCCACTAAAGTCGAACGCGTCCATGCCGACAAACCCAATGTGCCGCGCGGGTTAACCAAATACCTGACTATGCTGCACCAGGAACTCTCCAGCCATATGATGAAAGAGGAGCAGATCCTGTTCCCGATGATTAAACAGGGCATGGGTTCGCAGGCGATGGGGCCGATCAGCGTGATGGAGAGCGAACATGACGAAGCGGGTGAACTGCTGGAAGTCATCAAGCACATTACTGACAATGTGACGCCGCCGCCAGAAGCCTGCACCACCTGGAAAGCCATGTACAACGGCATCAATACATTGATAGATGACCTGATGGAACACATCAGTCTGGAAAATAACAACCTGTTCCCGCGTGCCCTCGCAGGCGAAAAATAAAGGCGCCCGAGAGCGCCCTTGAACCATGGAAGTTTAGAGCCGCCACGCGGCTCTTTTTTATGGCTGACGGTTCGCCGCCAGACGCTTTTTACCGGCATACAGCCAGCCTGCGCCCAGCACGACAAACCACAACGGCGTCACAATCAGCGCCTGGCGTGTATCCGCTTCCAGCGTCAACAGTACCAGTACAAACACAAAGAAGGCCATGCACACCCAGCACATCACCTTGCCCAGCGGCATTTTGTAGATCGATTGCTCATGCAGATGCGGACGTTTTTTGCGATACACGAGATAAGAGCAAAGGATAATCGTCCAGACAAACATAAACAGGATCGCCGACACGGTGGTGATCATGGTAAAGGCCGCGATGGCGCTAGGATTAACATACAGTATCGCGACACCGCCAAGCAGGCAGATACAGGAGAAGGTCAGCCCTTTTGCCGGAACAGCGCGCTTAGAGAGTTTGCCGAACGATTTTGGCGCTACGCCATCCTGTGCCAGGCCAAACAGCATACGACTGGTGGAGAACACGCCGCTATTGGCCGATGAGGCCGCAGACGTCAGCACCACAAAGTTAATGATGCTGGCCGCCGCCGGGATACCCACCAGCACAAACAGCTCAACGAACGGGCTTTTATCCGGCACGACCGAGCTCCACGGCGTCACCGACATGATCACAATCAGCGCAAACACATAAAACATGATAATGCGCACCGGAATTGAGTTAATCGCGCGCGGAAGAGATTTTTCAGGATCTTTTGTTTCCGCCGCCGTGGTACCCACCAGTTCAATACCCACAAAGGCAAAGACCGCTATCTGGAAACCAGCAAAGAAGCCACTGATGCCTTTCGGGAACCAGCCGCCATCATTCCACAGGTGCGCAAACGACGCCTGAACGCCTGTTGGCGAGGTAAAGTGCATTAGCACCATCACCACCCCGACGATGATCAGCGCTACAATCGCGACAATTTTGATCATCGCGAACCAGAATTCCATCTCGCCGAACATTTTCACCGTCGCAAGATTAAGGCTCAGCAGCACGAAGACCACCGCCAGCGCGGCAACCCAGTCGGAGAGATGTGGGAACCAGAACTGCGCATACGCGGTAATGGCTACTACATCCGCCATGCCGGTCACTACCCAGCAGAACCAGTACGTCCAGCCAGTGAAGTACCCCGCCCACGGCCCCAACAGGTCGGCGGCGAAGTCGCTAAAGGATTTGTATTCGAGGTTTGACAGCAACAGCTCACCCATTGCCCGCATAACGAAGAACAACATAAAGCCGATGATCATATAAACGAAAATGATCGACGGACCCGCGAGGCTGATCGTTTTGCCCGAGCCCATAAACAGCCCGGTGCCGATAGCGCCGCCGATTGCAATAAGCTGGATATGCCGGTTTGTAAGATTGCGCCGTAGCGACTGTTCAGCCGGAGCCTGTTCGTCGGCCGCGACTTTAACCTGATCTACCATGTTTAATTCCTGTCTGTGTTGTGTTGGGGCTCTGCTGGCCTTTTTTATCTGCGTGTTCCGCCCTTTGCAGGACGCAACGATATTAGGTAAGAATCGGCGGGATGAATACTCAGAAATAAAATCAATGTTAAATATTTGTTTAAAGTGAGTGTCATATCACTTACTTAACGCGAAACAGCTCACAAAAATACACGCGATTGTGCAGTTTGCAAGATAATATATTGATAATAGTTTTATTAACAAACGATCAGCGCTGTGGCGTAACCTCTCCCCTGACGGAGAGAGGTATTCACGCGGGGAATTACAGGATTTCCAGCAGTTCCACTTCGAAAACCAGCGTGCTGAACGGCGGAATAGATGCGCCAGCGCCACGCTCGCCATAAGCGAGATTGTGCGGGATAGTCAGTTCCCATTTGGAGCCAACCGGCATCAGCGTCAGCGCTTCAATCCAGCCTGCAATAACGCCATTGACCGGGAATTCAGCCGGTTCGCCGCGGGCAACGGAGCTGTCGAACACGGTGCCGTCGATAAGCTTACCGGTGTAATGCACACGAACGCGATCGGTACGCGCCGGGATCGCGCCTTCACCCTGGGTGATCACACGGAACTGCAGACCGGACTCGGTGCTGTTTACACCTTCACGGTCGCGGTTCTCGTCGAGGTATTTCACCCCTTCTGCCGCCATCTCTTCAAAACGCGAACGACGAACAGCATCGGCGCGCTCGTGGATTTCACGCAGGGCACGATGAACAACGTCAACCGGCACGGCAGGTTGTTTACCCGCCAGCGCGTCGGCGATACCGGCAACCAGCGCTTCCGGTAACAGCCCCTCTAACCCGGATTCGCTCAGCTGCTGTCCTACCTGCAAACCAATGCCGTAGCTGGCTTGCGCTTCGATCGTGTCAAAAGTTGGGGTTGTCATGGGTTTTCCTTTCATCACTTTTTAAAGTAGCGCGCAGCATAACAGTCGCGCTGCACGGGGTAAAACGTTGTCGCAGGAAAGATGACAAATCGCAGGGAAAGGAAAAGAATAGCGGAAGTAAGATAATTCCCGATTTGCCCTTGCGATATTCACGTTTTGTGCCCGCGATCAGGCAGTTATGCACAAGGGAAGCCACGCTTAAATGATAAAGTGTATATACTTCAACAAGACAGGATATTAAATGACGCGGAGCAGGAGGAAAGCCATGCCCGGGCGCTTTGAACTGAAACCTACGCTGGCGAAAATCTGGCACGCCCCGGACCATTTTCGCCTTATGGACCCGCTCCCGCCTATGCACCGCCGTGGTGTGATCCTCGCTGCTTTACTGGTGGTGATCGGTTTTCTGTTGCCATCGACGAACGATAATAACGCGCCGGCCCCTTCCTCCGGTGCGCGGGACGCACAACTCAATCTCCCAACAACCTCTCAAACCCAAACGACACCCGTGCAGCCCACTCCGCCGCAGGTTGTGAGCGAACCGCAACAGAGCACACCGAGCGCGGAGGACGCGTTGCAACAGCAGCAGCCGGTTCAGCAGCAAACCGCCCCGGCGCAAAACCGGCCGGTGGCCGCTTCCGGTATTGAACAACAGTGGCGCACATACCGTGTTGAAGAGGGAAAAACACTGGCGCAGTTATTCCGCGACCATAATTTGCCGCCGACCGATGTATACGCCATGGCGAAAGTAGAGGGAGAGGGTAAACCGCTGAGCAGCTTGCAGAGCGGCCAGATGGTGAAAATCCGCCAGAACGCCAACGGTGTGGTTACCGGGTTAACCATTGAAACGGGCGGCCAGTCAGTACTGTTTACCCGCCAGTTGGATGGATCGTTTATTCGCGCACGTTAAACCCGCCGCCGGGTAATTTCCCTACCCGGCGCGCTTATTGACCCACCAAATCCCTGAGCAAACCAGCACCAGCGCCACGGCATATTTGATATCCATGATATTCTCACCGAGAAAAATGGCGGATAGTACGCTGCCAGCAACGGGGATCACAAAGTTGAACGGTGCAATCATACTGACGCGATTCACTTTCAGTAACATGCTCCATAGCGCGAAGGCAACGGACGACAGCAACGTCAGATAGCCTAGCAGCGCCACCGCACTTACGCTATGCACTTCCAGCGTGCCTCCCGTCAGATATCCTCCGGCCAGCAGCGCCAGGCCGCCCATTGCCAGCTGCCAGCCTGTCATCACCGTAGGATCAACAGTCTGGGAAATACGTTTGCCATACAACGTGGCCGCAGAGAGGATAAACGCCGCCAGCACAATAAAACCATCACCCTGCCAGACAAAAACAAAATCGCTTAAACCACTGTGGAAATTCACCAGCAATACGCCGACAAAGCCCAGCACACAGCCCAGCGTTTTGTTATAGCTCAGTTTGTCGTTCTGGTAGATAAAGTGCGCTAACAGAACGCTGAAAAATGTCCCGGTCGCGTTCATGATCGAGCCGTTTACGCCAGTCGTATAAGCAAGACCGATATAAAAGAAGGTGTACTGGAGTGTCGTTTGCGTCAGCCCCAGAATCGACAGTTGTCCAAACTGTGCGGCTGTCAGTCTGCCGACAGGTTTACGCTGTGCCAGCGCGAACAACAGCAGTAAAACGCCAGCAAAGAGAAAACGGTAGCCTGCAAAGACCACTTTTGAGGGGATGTCATCAGTGCCGATGTGAAACAGTTCATAACCGCTTTTAATGGCGGGATAAGAGCTTCCCCAAAGCAGGCAACAAAGCGTAGCGCAGGCATAAGCAACATTTCGGCGGGCAAAAACCGGAGTGGGTAAAGCGGTGTCCATGGCAAATCTCAGAAATAAAATTGCGTTTCAATTTATTATCGAAGAATGCGATGAAAATAGCTACCTTATGCAGTGAAATGACAGATTCTTGACGCGTAGAAAAGCAAAACGCCGGCACAAGGCCGGCGTTTCAACATCGTTTCAGAGTAAGAAATTACTCAGCAACAACGTTTACAGTCAGTTTAGCGAATACTTCGCTGTGAACCTGGAAGTCCACTTCGTGCTCGCCAACAGTACGCAGAACGCCGTTCGGCAGACGAACTTCGCTCTTAGCAACGTTAACGCCAGCTGCAGTAACAGCGTCAGCGATATCGCGAGTACCGATGGAACCGAACAGTTTACCTTCGTCGCCTGCTTTAGACGCGATGGTAACGGTGCCCAGTGCATTGATGCTTTCAGCACGAGTGTTAGCAGCCGCCAGAACGTCAGCCAGTTTGGCTTCCAGTTCAGCACGACGTGCTTCGAAAAACTCAACGTTTTTCTTGGTAGCCGGAACAGCTTTGCCCTGCGGTACCAGGAAGTTACGAGCGTAACCCGCTTTAACGTTAACCTGATCACCCAGGCTACCCAGGTTTGCTACTTTATCAAGCAGAATAACTTGCATTACCTTATCCTCTCAAAGTCGTATTAATGGACCGTGACCGATTACTGATGACGATCAGTGTACGGCAGCAGGGACAGGTAGCGAGCGCGTTTGATAGCGCGAGCCAGCTGACGCTGGTATTTTGCACGGGTACCGGTGATACGGCTTGGGACAATCTTACCGCTTTCGGTGATGTAGTTTTTCAGCGTAGCGATATCTTTATAGTCGATCTCTTGAACGCCTTCCGCGGTGAAACGGCAGAACTTGCGACGACGGAAATAACGTGCCATTTGGCTAGTCTCCAGAATCTATCAATTCAATCTGCTCGGCATGCAGAACCATTTTGCTCAGGCCGTTTTTTGCCTTATGGCAACTAATGAACCCCTGAACGATTACTGCGCTACCGACCGTTATACTGTGAGTAATGGCCTGGTTCTCCTGCCCGCTGATTATTACAGGCATTTGGCACCACGCCTGCCGGTGAAAACCGGCTTCCTCCTGCACAGAGCGATGCTCAAGCACGAACTGGCAATGAGGAATTCCTGATGGGCTGACCTTTCGAAGCGGCGTCCTGCACACGGTACCGGACAACTTCAGACGGTTAACCATCAATGATTACTCTTCAGAATCCCCAGCATCTGCATCATCTGCGGTTTCGTTGGCGAAATCATCGCGACGCTCACGACGCTCGTCTTTCGCTTTAACCATCGGAGATGCTTCAGTAACAGCGTGTTTAGTACGCATTACCATGCTACGGATAACGGCATCGTTGAAGCGGAAGTTTGTTTCCAGCTCATCGATCACTTCCTGCGGAGCTTCAACGTTCAGCAGAACGTAGTGTGCTTTGTGCAGTTTGTTGATCGGGTAAGCCAGCTGACGGCGGCCCCAGTCTTCCAGACGGTGGATCGTGCCTTGCGCACCGGTGATAGCACCCGTGTAACGCTCGATCATGCCCGGAACCTGTTCGCTCTGGTCAGGATGGACCATAAAAACGATTTCGTAATGACGCATCGAATTGCTCCTTACGGATTATTCAGCCTCCTGTCTGGGTCAGCCGAATCCCGGGGAGGCAAGGAACGTGTTAAAGGTCGGCTGAAAAATTGACGCGTCATAATACTTATCTACCCCGGCAAACTCAAGCTGATTGCACAAATAATTCGCACTAAGCGCAAAGAGAACCGGCCAGCAGGATTTAAAATTAAAGAAAATCTCTTACGGCAATTTTTTGAACGACAGCATCAGAAATGGTCGCGATACGTTTTCAGGCGAGCGCGTACACTTTTATCAGGCCTCCAACAGAGGAGAAAACACCTTCAAAACACGCATTAACGATGTCTCACCGGAGCGCAAAACCATGAAATATTTAACATTATTATTAACCACCTTGCTGCTCAGCCTTAATGCCACAGCGGCAATCAAACTCGACAATCAGCAAGCCCGGAACATGGACGATGTACGCAGCTTAGGCGTTATCTACATCAATCATAACTTCGCCACCGAAACGGAAGCTAACCAGGCGCTCAACGCTGAAACCGACACCCGCGGCGCCAAATATTACCATGCCGAATTGATGCATGAGCCGGGAAGCAACGGCACTCTGCACGCCAGCGCCTATATTTACCGCTAATCGTACAGAGCCCCCCTTTTTACTGGTGCGGCCTCTGAACGGGAGGCCGTGCGCAAGAACGTATTATTTCCTTTAAGATCTTATAAAACTGTTTCTAAACAGGTTTAATGGCCCTCTGACTGCATAAAGCATGGTGGGAAATGATGTCCGGGCGTTTCGCAACGTTAAGCCGTATACCCAAAGGCGTGTGGGTTCTTGGCGGCGTAAGTATGCTGATGGATATCTCATCAGAAATGATCCACAGCTTATTGCCGCTGTTTATGGCCACTACGCTCGGTGCAAGCGTTGTGCTCATTGGGCTTATTGAAGGCCTGGCGGAAGCCACCGCGTTGATGGTGAAAGTGTTTTCCGGTGTGCTTAGCGATTATATCGGTAAGCGCAAAGGGCTGGCACTGCTGGGCTATGGCATGGGTGCACTGAGCAAGCCGCTGTTTGCACTGGCCTCCTCCACGGGCGTGGCTTTCGGCGCACGGATGATAGACCGCCTCGGCAAAGGTATTCGTGGGGCTCCGCGTGATGCGCTGGTCGCCGATGTCACTCCCCCAGAGATCCGTGGCGCGGCGTTTGGTTTGCGTCAGTCGCTGGATACCATCGGCGCGTTTCTTGGCCCGCTGCTCGCCGTTGCCTTTATGCTGCTGTGGAATGACGACTTTCAGACCGTCTTCTGGATTGCAGTGATCCCCGGTGGGCTGGCCGTCGCGCTGCTGTTTTTTGGTTTGCACGAACCAAAAATACCGGTGGGGCAAAAGCGCACAAACCCCATCCGCCGTGAAAATCTCAAGCGGCTGAGCAAAGCATACTGGTGGGTGGTCGCGCTCGGTTTTATCTTTACCCTTGCCCGCTTCAGCGAGGCCTTTCTAGTGCTGCGTGCGCAGCAAATGGCGATACCGCTGGCAACAATTCCCCTGGTCATGGTGGCCATGAATCTGGTCTTCTCGCTGACCGCTTACCCGTTTGGCAAGCTGTCGGATCGCATGTCCCATAGCTATTTATTACAGGCGGGCCTGGTGGTGTTAATCCTGGCCGACATCACGCTGGCGCTGAGCCAACACTGGAGCACGCTGTTGCTGGGGGTGGCCTTGTGGGGTGTGCATATGGGTATGACGCAGGGACTGCTGGCAACCCTGGTCGCTCAGACCGCGCCGGCAGAACTGCGCGGCACCGCCTTTGGCATGTTCAACCTGCTCAGCGGCATTGCTCTGCTGCTGGCAAGTCTTGGCGCTGGCATCCTCTGGGAAACACACGGTGCTGCCGCGACGTTCTGGGCTGGAGCAGCCATTTGTCTTCTTGCCATTCTTGGGATGCGCCTGGCACCCAAAACGCCGTCAGCCCATTAGAGATAACGCTGAAAGAAGCGGGTCGTTGCTGTCAGCGCCTGCGGGGTAATACGATGTGTTACCCCGGCTTCCCACAGATAAGTGAGATGCGTATCGAGGCCTGCATCCTGCAATGCCTGCTGTAAACGGAATGACTCCGCTGCAGGAACAACGTCATCCTGTTCACCGTGCCACAGCAACAACGGGCGATCGGCCAGGCGCGAGAGCTGATGACCCACCTCCCACTGCGCCAGTGAGGCGATAACAGCTTCCCGCTCCCCGGGTTCTGCCGCCTGCGGCGGAAAAAGCGAGTGCGCAAGCGTGGTGAAATAGCCGGAGCCCATTAAGCTTGCTACACAACGCACTTCCGGGTGGTGCGTCATAATGCCCAACGCGGTCATTCCCCCCATTGATGCGCCCCCCACGGCCAGCCGCCGGTTCTCAATCAATTGATGGCATTCCAGTGCCTCGCGCAGCGCGGAAAACTCCTCAAGATTACCACGCAGGATCTGCCAGAACTGGCCAAGGCGCTGTTGATCATCTCCATGAAAACGGGCGCCGTGATCGGGCGCATCCGGCATGATCACGCGCAAGCCAGCCTGTGCCAGCGCCACGGCAAAATAGCTATAGACCAGCTTTGAGGAGGTAAAGCCGTGGTAGAACACCACAGTAGGAAGCGGCTGCGCGCGTTTTCCCGCCGGAAAAGCATGCAGCGTTTCGATGCCAGCAAATTGTTCGGTTTGAAGCTCAATCATTGCACTCTCCTTGATCTATAGTGCAGGTATGCCACTGGTGAATGGCGGCTGCAAGTCAGAATTCATCTATGAGTTTGGCGAGGTTGAGATATAGATTACGCTTTCAAAATACTTTCATTCGAAAACAGTGCTCGAGCTAACAGTTCGGGAACATTCCCCCAAAGGGAAATCCATCAGGAACTACACTATGGCTATCAGGAGAAGTGAGAAAACAATGCGCGCCTTACTGACGGTGCTGTTTGCCCTGCTGCTTAGCAGCTGTTCAATGCTGGAGGGTAAACCTCAACCCGCACCGCCCGTTAGCGACCATCCGCAGGAGATCCGGCGCAATCAAACGCAGGCGCTGCAGGAAATCGGCGCGATAAGTGTCACCGTATTGGGTTCTCCCATGGACGTGGAACAGGCAATCAAGACCAGAGCCGCCGCCGCGCAAGCCGATTACTATGTTATTCAGATGATGGATGACACCGTGATCCCCGGCCGCTGGTACTCGCGCGCCATGCTTTATCGGCAGTAGCGAAACGTTGATTTTCAGGACATTTACACTGCTTTTCGTCCATTGATGTTCTCCTGTGCACAATGGGATCTGATGGATCCGTTGCGCGAAGGAATGCCCTGCAATGAATCGGGGTAACGTAAAATGGAGCTGACAATGAAACGATCTCTTGCCTTAAACTCACTGTTGCTTTCTACAGGAATGCTAAATACAACAGCGCAGCCCGCAGAGTTCGCCAGCGCAGACTGCGTAACGGGACTTAACGAAATCGGCCTGATTTCGGTCAACAATGTCTCAGGAAGTCCACAAGATGTGGAACGCGTGATTGCGTTAAAAGCGGATGAACAAGGAGCGTCATGGTATCGAATCGTTCAAATGCAAGAAAATCAACGTGTTGATAACTGGCGTGTGCAGGCTATTCTCTACGCCTGAGCCGTCGCAAAAAGCCACCCAATTCCGGTGGCTTTTTAATGCCCATACTTTTACTAAGATTATGTTAATGTAAATAATTAATAACGTTACATCTTGTTACATTGATGTGCTAAATGTTATCCGCTTTGTGCCGTTGAAGGAGCCTCACACACAGAACAACGGACAAATTATGAGCGCCTTTATTCGTCGCGCCAGCCTCGGTGCCAAATTGTCACTGCTCACTGGCGCAAGCGTTGCGACGCTTTTTCTCTTATTTACTTTTTTGATGAGCAATAACGCCAGCCAACAGTTGGAAAAGCTGGCGATGGAAGATCTTCATAATCAGTCTACCGGCGTGGTGGATATGGTTGAGATGTTCAACAGCAGCCTGAGTGAAGAGGTCGAAAGTTACACGCGCTTGTTCACCAGTTTTTTACCGCAACCCTTATCGATTGACCCGCAACAGCGCCGGGAAATTAACGGTATTAACGTACCGCAATTGAAAGGCGGCGATACCGAACTGCACAATAACAATACCATTCCAGATGACTTCCTTAACCGTACCGGGGCGATTGCCACGCTGTTTGTTCGCAGCGGCGATGACTTTGTGCGCGTCGCCACTTCGCTACGCAAAGAAAATGGCGATCGCGCCATTGGCACGAAACTGGATACCGCCAGCCCGGCATTCGCACCGGTTATGAAAGGGGACGTTTATCGCGGCCTGGCACTGCTGTTTGGCAAACGCTATATCACCCAATATCAACCGGTGAAAGATGCCAGCGGCAATACGATCGCCATTTTGTTTGTTGGCGTGGATATCTCCCGTTCATGGCAAACCATGCGCAGCAAAATCCTTGGTCGTAAGCTGGGTGAAAGCGGTCACTTTTATGTTATCGACCGTAACGCGGGCAAAAATTACGGCAATTATCTGTTCCATGACAGCGAGGAAGGTAAACGCCCGCAGTGGAACGAGAGCGATCTGCAGACCCTGCTGAAAAGTAGCAGCGGCACGCTGCAACGCCAGGGCACAGATGGGCGCACCCTGCTGATGTCTTATACCACGTTGCCCGGCTGGAACTGGGCCGTGGTAGGCGAAGTAGACAAAGCAACGCTGCTGGGGGATGTGACCCGCATGCGCGATCAATTCCTGCTGGCAGGCGTGGTGGTTTCCCTGCTGTTTGCTGCACTGTTTGTGGTGATCATCCGTCGCTGGCTGAGCCGCCCGCTGCGTGATGTGATTGATCTGGCCCAGCGTTATGCCGACGGCGATTTGCGTGCAACGCTGAAGGTTGACCGCCAGGACGAAGTCGGCCAGTTGATCACCGCGATTAATGGCATTGGCGACGGTCTGCATACCATCGTGTTGCAGGTACGCGAGTCGGCTGCGGAGATCAACCTTGGGACCTCGGCGCTTGCCGCCGACAGCGGCGAGATCAGCGAACAGATCAACAAGCAGGCCAGCAGTGTGGAAGAGACGTCCGCCAGCATGGAGCAACTGGCCGCAACGGTGCAGCAAAACGCCGCCAATATGGAGCAAACGCAACATCTGGTGAATGAAACCACCGACGTGGTGAAAAAAGGCGGCGAAACCGTGAATAACTCGGTTGCCACCATGGAAGACATTCGTAGCGCATCGCAGCGTATTGCCGACATTACCCATGTCATTGAGTCGATCGCATTCCAGACCAACATTCTTGCGCTTAACGCAGCGGTCGAAGCGGCCCGCGCGGGCGAGCACGGTAAAGGGTTCGCCGTCGTCGCCCAGGAAGTGCGTGCGCTGGCGGCACGCAGTGCTAATGCGGTGAAGGAGATCGACGCCCTGATTGCCGATACGCTGAAAAAAGTCGGCGAAGGGCATGCGCAGTCTGAAGCCACACGCGTAGCCATGCAGTCAATCATCAGCCATATGGGCGACATCAACCAGCTCGTGCACGAGATTAACCACGCCTCGCATGAACAATCGGCGGGGATTAACCAGGTTAACCTTGCGATGACGCATATTGGCGACGCGACCCACGTAAACGCCGGGCGAGTCACTCAGAGTGAAGAAACCGCCCGAACGTTGCGGGAAAAAGGCGCACACCTCAGCGAACTGGTAAGCCTGTTCCGTTTGAAAATGGACTAACAGGCTCCGCCCGTGGCACGAAGCAGCAGGTCGTTTTGCACCTGCCCGCCAATTGGTGACACGCCACGGGTATCCAGCATCAAACGGCACCACGCCTGCGCGAGCGGCGGCGAAGCATATTGCAGCATTTGCGCACCGGTTCCCAATAACCACAATTGCTGCACCACTTCGCGCCCCTGCGCCTCATCAGGCTTATGCAGCCGTTGCTGTAACTGCCGCCACGCGCGATCAAAGTGGCGATCCTGCCCTTTCACGGCAGCAAAAACCTCGCCCAGCAGGTCCAGCACGCCCGCCTGTTTATTCAGAACGCGTAACACGTCCAGGCACATCACATTGCCAGAGCCCTCCCAAATGCTGTTAACCGGCATTTCGCGGTACAAACGCGGTAATTCGTTCTCTTCGCAATAGCCAATGCCGCCGAGCACCTCCATCGCCTCTGCCACAAAGGGGATGCCCGTTTTGCAAACTGCAAACTTGGCAACTGGCGTAAACAACCGCGCCCATAACGCTTCACGGGGATCGCTACGCCTGTCCCACGCCCGCGCCAGGCGAAATAGCATGGCGGTCTGCCCTTCCAGTTGCAGCGCCATCCGGCTCAGCACTTCTCGCATCATTGGTTGATCAACTAAATTCTTACCGAATGCCTGCCGCTGATGCGCATGATAAAGCGCCACGGAAAAGGCGCGACGCATCAAACCATGACTGCCCAACGCACAGTCAAAACGCGTCAGCCCGCCCATTTTCAGGATTTGCCTTACTCCCTCACCCTCTTCGCCCAGCAGCCAGCCACTGGCATCGCAAAACTCGGCTTCACTGCTGGCGTTAGAGCGGTTGCCAAGCTTGTCCTTCAAGCGTTCCAGACGCACACCATTGCGTTGGCCATCCGGTAAAAAACGTGGCACAAAAAAGCAGGAAAGCCCGCCTTTCGCCTGCGCCAGCACCAGGTGGGCGTCACTCTGTGGCACAGAGAAAAACCATTTATGCCCCACCAGCCGGTACAGGTCGCCATGTTTTTCCGCCCGCGTCGTATTACTGAGCACATCCGAGCCGCCCTGTTTCTCTGTCATCCCCATGCCGATTAACAGGCCGCGTTTCTGCCCCCCAGGCAGCAAATGTGAGTCGTAACGGTCACTGAGTAGCGGTTTCAGCCAGCCCTGAAAAGAGGCCGGCAGTGCCTGTTGAAGTAACGGCGTGGCCGCAAAGGTCATGGTGATCGGACACAGCGTGCCGGACTCTACCTGCGCATGCAGCACAAAGCGCGCTGCGCGAGCGACAAACGATCCTGAGCGCGCGTCGTCTTCCCACGCCAGATTGTGCACGCGGTTGGCGCACAAGCCCTGCATAAGCAAATGCCAGGCGGGATGGAATCGCACATCATCAAGCCGCGCTCCCGTGGCGTCAAAGCGGAGTAGCTCCGGTGGATTCGCGTTCGCCAGCCGCCCAAGTTCCAGCGACTCCGCCGTGCCCAGTTGCTGGCCAATACTGGCGAGCAGCTCCGCATCCCATGCTGCGCCTTCGCGCATCACGGCATCATAAAGCGCGCGGTCAGAAAGAAATAAATTGCTGTTATGTAAAGGAGAAGGTTGGTTGAAAACGGTGTGTGTTTGCCAGTGCATAATGCGTCCCTCCTTCAATGGCAATGAAGGTAAGTATGGACAGCCCCGGCAAACGCTGCATGGGAGTAGAGTCACAAGGCGGCGATCTCACCGTCTTCATTCGTGAATCAGCTCACACAATATAAGAATAATATATTTCACAGCTACTATTGTTGTTGAATAATTTATTCTCACCTTCGCAGAGATAATCATTATGCCTTCACCCCAATCTTCACCCATCGCCCACAAACGCGCGTTAATTGCAGGCTCTGTTGGTAACTTTATCGAATGGTATGAGTTTGCGGTTTATGGCTTCCTGGCTACAGTGATCGCGAAAAATTTCTTCCAGTTGAGTGGCGAAGCGGGGCTGACCAGCCTGCTTCTCACCTATGCTTCCTTTGCGATTGCCTTTTTCTTCCGGCCACTTGGGGCGATGGTTTTCGGGCGCATCGGCGACCGTATTGGCCGTAAACCGACCCTGATTATTGTGCTGGTGTTAATGACCCTGGCGACAGCGGCCATCGGCATTGTGCCGGTATATGCCACCATTGGTCTGGCTGCACCGCTGCTCATTACCGGGCTACGTATTCTGCAAGGGCTGTTTGCCGGAGGGGAATACGGCGGTGCGGTTTCACTGATGACTGAATTTGCGCCGCGCGGCAAACGCGGCCTCTATGGCGCATGGCAATCTTTTACGGTCGCTCTGGGGCTGTTGTCAGGGGCGGGTATTGTGGCGCTACTTTCGGCAGTGCTCACAGCAGATGCGCTCCATGATTGGGGCTGGCGTATTCCTTTTTTATTGGCGTTGCCCATGGGTGTGGTCGCGTTGTGGTTGCGGGTCAATATGGAGGAAACGCCAGGGTTCGTGCAGCAGCAGGAAAAACCACTGACGGTGCAGGCACAAGCCACCGCAACGCTGAAAGCCATCATGGTCGGGATTGGCCGGGTCATGGTCTGGTCAGCGGCGGGTTACACCTATCTGGTGATCATGCCGGCTTATTTGCAGTCATCCCTGCATACCGGTTTTAACCAGGCATTGTTAATTGCGGTGATCTCCAATGTCGGCTTTGCACTGACTATCATCCCGTCGGGCATGCTCAGCGATCGCATAGGCCGCCGGGCCGTGATGGTAACTGCCACCGCGCTATTGCTGATCCTGGCACTTCCACTGTTAAACATTCTGCAATCGCCGTCGAGTACGCTGGCGGTAAAAGCTCTGGTGGTGCTGGTGGCAGGCGGCCTGGTGGGTATGCTGGCAGGTCCAGGCCCGGCCATGCTGGCGGAGATGTTCCCTACCCGTGTGCGCTACACCGGGCTTGGGCTGGCTTATTCACTGTCGAACGCCCTTTTTTCCGGTTGCGCCGGGTTAATCATTACCGGGCTGATTAAAGAGACCGGCAATCTGGATATCCCCGCCTACTACGTGATGGCAACCGCCGTGGTCAGTATGGTGGCGTTGATGACGCTCAATAAAAACGATCATCTGCGTACGCTAGATGAGTGATGCATGGGCATCGGCAGGTACGATCCTTACCGGATGGCGCGGGCATTTCGGCCCGCACCGCCGGTTAGCCCGCAATATAGTGAGGAATAAAGCGAGAGGTGTCCTTGGTGATAAGCGTGCTGTCTTCGCGGATCCCCATGCCGACTGCCTCATCATCCACTACCCAACTGCCAATCAGCGTATAGCTGTCGCCAAAGCGCGGTAACGGCTGAAATGCCTGGTAGATCATCGGTTCGTCAGCATAATCGCCCTCTTCATGGTCAATCACCTGATGTGCGCCGTCGAAGAGAGTGACATTGCCCCCCTCGCGCGAGAAAAGCGGTTTACGCACATAGCTTGCTCCGGCGGCGACTTGTGGTGTTTCGCCATCAAACCAGGCCGGCAACAAGTTTGGGTGACCAGGAAAATAGCGCCACAATAACGGCAGCAGCCCTTTATTACTGAGCACACTCTTCCATAGCGGCTCCAGCCACTGCTCCCGGCGCTTGCACAACAGCGGGCCGTTTTCGTCGCGCATCATCCATTCGAGCGGGTAAAGCTTAAACGCCTGGCGAATAACATTATCGTCGAGGTCCGTTAACACACCACCAAGGCCTAACCCGACATCTTCAATATAAATGAACCGTGTATCCAGACCTGCCTGGCGGGCGCAATCCTCAAGATAGAGCACGGTCCCGCGATCTTCTTCGGTATCCTTACAGCAGCAGAAATAGAGCGGATGCTGCCCCTGGATCTCGCCGAACCGGGCGATGAGCTTATCCTGAATAGCATTGTACTGATCGGCATCGCGCGGGATGGCCCCGCTGCGCCGGCAATCTTCCATCCACAGCCACTGGAAGTATGCTGACTCGTACAGCGAGGTTGGGGTATCTGCGTTATATTCCAGCAATTTCACAGGATCTTTGCCGCACCAGACAAAATCCATGCGCCCGTAAAGCGAAGGATCGTGTTGACGCCAACTCTCAGCAATCGCCTCCCAGTAAAGCGGCGGGATCGCCAGCTGGCGGAGGATCGCCTCATCAGTCACCGCACGCTCGACCACCTCAAGACACATTTGATGCAACTCAGCGGTGGGCTTTTCGATCTGCTCCTCAATCTGCCGTAACGTAAAGCGATACGCCCGGCTCTCATCCCAATAGATTTCGTTATCAATAATATGAAAGTCAAAACCGTGGTCGCGCGCGATCCTTTCCAGACCGGGACGGACAGCCACATCGTGCCGTAACATCGTTAACCTCCCCAGCTTCCGCGCGCGCTGGATGAACGCCCGAAGCCCCCCCGGGAGAAAGTGGTCGCCTTTTTGGTGGTGTAACCATAATGGCTGCTGGCGCTGGAGTTACTGGTGCTGGTACCAGAGCGCCAGCTATAGTCGCCATCGCGGTTACGCCACACCGGGCGGGAAGAGTAGGTGGAGCCGCCACTGCTATAGCTATACTGCTCATCGCGGTTTTTGCGGATGGCCTGACTGAGCAAAAAGCCGCTGAGTACTGGCATCCAGCGCTGCCCAACATTGTCGTAATAGCAATTGTCATACTGCTGCACGCAATAAGGCTGCGACATATTGTGCGGGATTTCTTGTTCAAAACTCATGCGTGCATTATTCCACGCATCATTGCACACCTGTGCGCTATTACCGTCGTCGACGCAATCCTGTTGCGAGGAGTAATACACGCCGTCGCCATCATTGTCGTCTTTATGGTCGTTACAGCTTTTTAAGGCAAAGAAAGCCGCGCCACCCATAATGGCCAGCGTCAGGTACTGCCCGCTTTTACGCTCCTTTGGCGCGGAAAAAATTGGCCGCTGACTGCGACGTTGTGCGGGCGAAATACTGTAATTCTTTTGACGATTCTTGCTCTTTCTTGCCATGATCATCCATTACCATGTCATGCAGGCAGCGTTGAAAATGCCGCCTGCCAGCGCAGCTGCGCCCATAAACATCCCGGCGGCAATATTGCTGTTGATAATTTTATCGCTCAGTTTTGGCATATACAGACGCACGCCACCGTAAACAACCAATTGCACAACCAGCGCAATGAGGCCCCAGATTAAATAATCTGGAATACTGACGGAGTTAATCGCCGCACTGGATAACGGAATAACATAACCCAATAGCGAACCACTAAACGCCAGCGCCGCTGCAATATTATTCTCTTTGATTAACTGCCACTCATCGTGCGGCGTAATACGGGTATAAACAAAAAGAAAACACAGCACCATCGCCATGCCAATAAAGAAATAGGCACAAAAGGCCAACAGTGAACCCCAAATATGTATTTCCGTTCCCATAATTATCCTATGACTTTTAATGATGTCAGGGGAATATCTACCCCCAGCGCACGCGAGTAGATCCATTCCGGCTGGTTTTGCGCGTTAAAAGTTTCTTCACCGTTCAACAGTAAATATTCATACACGTCATCGGCAACCTGCCGCTGGTAAGCCATCATAAAGTTATGGACTTCCCAGCTTGCGCCCGCAGGGTTGTTAACGGTTTCCAGAGTATAAATCGGCTCAATATCGCCGCGCTCTTCTGCATTAAATACTCGCTGCCACTCGCAATCGCGCCAACGTAAAAACGGTTTGCCCATGGCTTTCGCGCTCAGCATATCGCGCCAGTTTTTCTCAGACGAAACGCCAGCGCTCTCCTCATAGACGAACAGCTTAATATCATCGATATTCTGCGTTTCCAGACCGCCAGAAGTGCTGATTTGCAGGAACTCATCGCCGGTTGTGTAATAACGATGGATCATACAGCCGGCGCCAAGATCAAAGCTGCCGCAGGCGCCAATGGTATACTCTTCGCCGGGCAGCGTAACCAACAGCTCCTCTTCGCATAAGCGAAACAGTAGCGTATCAATGGTGAAGCCAGCATGCAGATGCAAGCCGAGTGGCCCTCTGCGAGGGGCGGACGATTCAGACCGCCCAAGCAGGTTTTTGAGAAAGGAGAGCATCACGGTTTTTGTTGCTGTTGCAGGCGCGCCAGCACATCCTGCGCCGATGTTTTATCACTGCCGCCAATGCCAGCCTGCGCCAGTTTTTCATCCAGATCGCGGCCATCGGCCACTTTCTCAAGCTGGGTGGCCGCATCCAGCCGTGCCTGGCGTTCTGCCTGTCGCGTTTGCAAACGTTTAAGAGATTCCGCTGCGGTCGCCACATTGTTCGATGCGCCAACGGTAGAAGTCGTCACCGCCTGCTGCGCACGCTGCATCGCCTCGGTCGCTTTAATCACTTCCAGTTGCTGCTCAAACTGTTCGATACGCTGCGCCGTCGCGGTCACTGCTTTCTCCACCGCATCGCGCGACGTTTCCAGATTCGCCAGCACCTGCTCTTCCGCAGTAATCGTGTTTTCAAGGCGGGCAATTTCCGTAGCGACTTCATTGAGCAGCGCGGCATCAACGCTTTTCGCCATCGCTTCCAGCGCCCGCGCTTCGAGGCTGGCTTTGCGTTCGCGCAGGTCGGCCAGTTTGTCATTGCTCAGCTTAACCCGCGCCAGCAGGTCAACACGGGATTTCCCTGCCTTATCCAGTTGCACGCGCGCATCGCGGATGTGCTGCTCCAGCATGCGCACGCCTTGTGTCTCTTCAATCGACTCTTCCGCCTGAGCAATAAAGGATTTACCCAGCGTAAACAGGCTTTTTAAAATTCCCATACGACCACTCCCTGATAATGTTATTGGGCAAAATCATCTGTTAATTCAGCAAGATCTAACGCATTTTCCGCAAGCGTGGTGATTTCCAGCAGGATATCGTCAAGCGAAGAGTTGAGCGACAGCGCGCCAAACGCGACATAGTACTCTTCACCGCCGACCGGCGAAATGCCCACAGAAGATAACGGTAAGAGTTTTTGATTACGCAGCAGGAAAGCGTTAAAAGCATCCTGATGCTTAATTTCGCTCAGCGGGCAGATGTAGGTTTCGACAATGATTTGCCGGGACGTGAGTGATACGTTTAATTGCAAATCGCCGTAATCATCCAGCTTCAGAATTAATACATCGGCTTCACGCTGAATATTTAACGCCAGCGTGGTGGAATCTAATAATGCTGCGCTCAGTGCCTCTACAGTCCATGCCATCATTTATATCCCAATCATTTCATTCAAATTAAAATAAAAGACCTGCAGGCAAATTCTACCAGCCTTAAGGACAAAAAAAACCACCCGAACCAGGGTGGTTTTCCAGGCGAAGCGCGCTTAAAGCCCGCGCTGGCGCACCGCTTCAAACAGGCAAATACCGGTGGCAACGGAAACGTTCAGCGACGATACGCTACCCGCCATTGGAATGCTGATCAGCTCATCGCAGTGCTCACGCGTCAGGCGGCGCATGCCCTCACCTTCTGCGCCCATTACCAGCGCCATGCGCCCGGTCATTTTGCTCTGGAACAGGGTGTGGTCCGCTTCACCGGCTGTGCCGACGATCCAGATATTCTCTTCCTGCAACAAACGCATGGTGCGTGCAAGGTTGGTCACGCGGATAAGTGGCACGTTTTCCGCCGCGCCGCAGGCGACTTTTTTCGCCGTCGCATTCAGTTGTGCCGATTTGTCTTTTGGAACAATTACCGCATGCACGCCCGCAGCATCCGCACTGCGCAAGCATGCGCCCAGGTTGTGCGGATCGGTCACGCCGTCGAGGATCAACAAGAAAGGCTGGTCGAGACTGGCGATCAGATCGGGCAGATCATTTTCCTGATACTGACGGCCGGGTTTTACGCGAGCAATGATACCCTGATGCACCGCGCCTTCGCTTTTCTCATCCAGATACTGGCGGTTGGCCACCTGAATCACCACGCCCTGCGCTTCCAGCGCATGGATCAGCGGCAGCAGACGTTTATCTTCGCGGCCTTTCAGAATAAAAACTTCCTGAAAACGCTCAGGGGCGCGCTCCAGCAGTGCCTGCACCGCATGGATGCCGTAAATCATTTCACTCATTAATGGTACTCAGTTGGGGGCGGCTTACGCCGCGTTATTGGGCCGTGATAGTCATCACCTGGCCTCATTATAACCGACCCATGCCTCAGAACGAACCATCCCCCTCGCTAACTGAGATGCCGTTGTGCTTCATGGCGGACGCGGTGCAGCATATAAAGCCCTTCATTTTCGAAGGGCTTGTTCATGATCACTGAGCGGCTTTCTTTTTCGCCGCTCGTTTTGCTTTGGTGGCAGCGGCGATTTTTTGCGTTTTCGCTGAGGGGTTTTTCGCTTTTTTCGGCTTGCCTTTCCCTGTGTCACCACGGAAGGCACTGTCCGGCTCGAAGTTCACTTTTTTGCCCATCTGGCGGCGTGGCGGTTTTTTGCCAGCCACTTTTTTACCCGTGGCCCCTTTTTTCGCTCTTTCGCGTTCGGTTTTCCCCACATTACGCGGGCCGCGCTCACTGGAGATCAGCGAGAAGTCGATCTTACGCTCATCCATATTGACCGCTTCAACTTTCACCTGCACACGGTCGCCCAGACGATAAGTTTGCCCCCCGGACTCGCCAATCAAGCGCTGACCAATCTGGTCAAAACGGTAGTAATCATTATCCAGCGAGGAAACATGCACCAGGCCATCAATAAACAGATCGTCGAGGCGCACAAAGAAACCAAAGCCGGTAACACTGGCAATTACACCCGGGAAAGTATTACCGACCTGATCCTGCATAAAGTCGCATTTCAGCCAGTCCGACACTTCTCGCGTGGCTTCATCGGCACGGCGTTCGGTCATCGAACAGTGCTGGCCAAGCTGTAACACCTCTTCCATGCTGTAGTGCCAGCCCCCGGTTTCAGTGCTGTTGCCCTTCTGCCCCTGCTCTTTCGCCAGCAGATATTTAATGGCGCGGTGCAAAGACAGATCCGGGTAGCGACGAATAGGCGAGGTGAAGTGCGCATAGGATTGCAACGCCAGACCAAAGTGGCCGCGGTTTTCGGGATCATAGATCGCCTGTTTCATCGAGCGCAGCAACATGGTTTGCAGCATTTCATGATCCGGGCGGTCGGCAATCGACGTCAGCAGCTCGGCATAGTCACGCGGCTCTGGTTTGTTACCGCCAGGCAGTTCCAGCCCCAGCTCCGCCAGCACCGTGCGGAATGCCGTAATCGCATCATTAGTCGGTTTATCGTGAATACGGAACAGCGCAGGTTCACTGGCCTTTTCCACAAAGCGTGCCGCGGAAATATTGGCGAGGATCATGCACTCTTCAATCAGTTTGTGCGCATCGTTACGCTGAGTCTGTTCAATACGTTCAATACGGCGTTCGGCGTTAAAGATAAACTTCGCTTCTTCACTCTCAAAAGAGATGCCGCCACGCTCGGCCCGTGCCTGATCCAGCACTTTATAAAGGTTATGCAACTCTTCGATATGCTTCACCAGCGGGGCGTACTGCTCGCGAAGCTCCTGATCGCCCTGCAACATATGCCACACCTTGGTGTAGGTCAGGCGCGCATGCGAACTCATTACCGCTTCGTAGAACTTAAAGCCGGTTAAACGGCCTTTCGTCGAGATGGTCATTTCGCAGACCATACACAGGCGATCAACCTGCGGGTTCAGGGAGCACAAGCCGTTAGAGAGCACTTCTGGCAGCATCGGCACCACTTGCGACGGGAAGTAGACCGAGGTGCCACGGTTGCGTGCTTCGTTGTCGAGCGCGGTGCCATGACGCACGTAATAGCTCACATCGGCAATCGCCACCCATAAGCGCCAGCCGCCGCCGCGTTTCTTCTCACAGTAGACGGCATCGTCAAAGTCGCGGGCATCTTCACCATCAATCGTAACCAGCGGCAGATCGCGCAGATCTACACGCCCGACTTTCGCTTCCTCCGGTACCTGCTCTTTTAGCCCGGCGATCTGTTTTTCGACTTCCGGAGGCCACTGATAGGGAATTTCATGGGTACGCAGTGCCATGTCGACAGCCATGCCGGTGCCCATATTGTCGCCGAGCACTTCAACAATCTTGCCTACCGCTTTCGTGCGGCGGGTCGGGCGCTGTGTCAGCTCCACCACTACCACATAGCCCATACGCGCGCCCATGATCTCTTCTGGCGGGATCAGGATGTCAAAGCTCAGGCGACTGTCATCCGGCACCACAAAGCCAACGCCAGCGTCGGTGAAGTAACGGCCGACAATCTGGCTGGTTTTGGGCACCAGCACGCGAACAATGCGCGCTTCACGGCGGCCTTTACGATCGGCGCCCAGCGGCTGCGCCAGCACCTGATCGCCATGGATACAGGTTTTCATCTGTTCGCTGGAAAGATAAAGGTCATCTTTGCGGCCTTCTACGCGCAGGAAGCCATAACCATCGCGGTGGCCAATGACTACGCCTTTCAGCAGGTCCAGACGTTCAGGTAAGGCGTAACACTGGCGGCGAGTAAAGACCAGTTGACCATCGCGCTCCATCGCGCGCAGACGGCGACGCAGCGCCTCGTTTTGTTCTTCGCCTGCAATATTCAGTTCGATAGCCAGTTCGTCCCGGCTGGCGGGTTTTTCGCGTTTTGCTAAATGATCGAGGATGAATTCGCGGCTGGGAATGGGGTTGGTATATTTTTCAGATTCGCGTTCGAGGAAAGGATCTTGTGACATTGCGGTTCCTCCGTTGTCAGCTCTGGTGGAAATTTTCGTCATTCCACCAGCAATAATTTGTAAAGCGGTTGATTCTCTTCAACCAAATCGGCAAGCGTGTAGTTATCTAACTCCTTGAGAAAACACTGCACGGCTTTAGCGAGCGCCTTTTTCAGTCGGCAGGCGCTGGTGATGTGACAAAATTCGCTACTGCAGTTGACCAGTGCAAGCGGTTCGAGGGAGCGCACAACATCACCAATCCGGATATCCTGTGCGGGCTTACCCAGACGGATACCGCCGTTTTTCCCACGGACAGCCGCAACATAGCCTTCGCGGCTTAGCTGATTGATTATCTTAACCATATGATTACGGGACACGCCATACGTTTCTGTGACTTCAGTAATGTTGGTCATTTGTCCTTCCGGCAACGACGCCATGTAGATCAGGGCGCGTAAACCGTAATCGGTAAAGCTCGTTAACTGCACATCAACCTCAGTAAGTGGGAAAAGATAAGATACCCGCAGGTATAAACACTATTGATGATAAACCAGCCACCTGTCAGGCCGCTAATTTATTTGAATGGATGGGCGAAAAAAGCGAAGAAACGGGGCGCGATGAACGCGCCCCGGCACAACATTATGCGTCGAACGGATCGCGCAGGATCATGGTTTCAGTACGATCCGGCCCCGTTGAGATGATGTCGATAGGTACACCGGTAACTTCTTCAATACGTTTGATGTAATCCAGCGCTGCCTGCGGCAGACCGCTGCGATCTTTGACACCAAAAGTGGATTCAGACCAGCCCGGCATAGATTCGTAAATCGGCTCAATGCCTTCCCAGTTGTCTGCTGCCAGCGGGGTGGTGGTCACTTCGCGGCCATCCGGCATGCGATACCCCACACACAGTTTCACTTCTTTCAGACCGTCCAGCACGTCCAGCTTAGTCAGGCAGAAACCAGACAGGGAGTTGATCTGTACCGCGCGACGAACGGCAACGGTATCCAGCCAGCCTGTACGACGACGACGACCGGTAGTCGCACCGTATTCATTACCCTGCTTGCACAGGAACTCGCCAATATCGTCGAACAATTCCGTCGGGAACGGACCCGCACCCACGCGTGTGGAGTAGGCTTTGATAATACCCAGTACGTAATCGACATAACGCGGGCCAAGGCCGGAACCTGTCGCCACACCACCAGCAGTGGTGTTGGAGGACGTCACATACGGGTAAGTACCGTGGTCGATATCCAGCAGCGTACCCTGCGCGCCTTCGAACATCACGAAGTCGCCGCGTTTGCGCGCCTGATCCAGCAAATCGGAGACATCCACAACCATCGCAGTCAGGATATCGGCAATCGCCATCACATCGTCCAGCACTTTCTGGTAGTCAACCGCGTCGACTTTATAGAAGTTCACCAGCTGGAAGTTGTGATATTCCATCACTTCTTTCAGTTTGTCGGCAAAGGTCGCTTTGTCGAACAGATCACCGACGCGCAGACCGCGACGGGCGACTTTATCTTCGTAGGCCGGGCCGATACCACGACCGGTGGTACCGATCGCTTTCGCACCGCGCGCTTTCTCGCGCGCAACGTCCAGCGCAACGTGATAGTCAAGGATTAACGGGCATGCTTCAGACAGCAGCAGACGTTCGCGAACCGGGATACCACGGTCTTCCAGTTCTTTCATCTCTTTCATCAGCGCAGCCGGAGACAGCACGACACCGTTACCGATGATGCTGGTTACGTTTTCACGAAGAATGCCTGATGGAATAAGATGGAGGACGGTTTTTTCACCGTTGATTACGAGAGTATGGCCTGCGTTGTGACCGCCCTGGTAGCGTACAACATATTTAGCCCGTTCAGTCAGAAGATCAACAATCTTCCCTTTACCTTCGTCACCCCATTGGGTGCCCAGTACGACGACGTTGTTACCCATTTTTCAAAATCACCGTTTGCTTAAAAATGGATTCTACCACCGCTTTTTTTCAGATTCAGCACTTTTTCCCGGCAAAATGGCTTAAAGATAGGCTCTTTTCCCTCAGCCAATCGTTTTCCTCAACATGTAGTAGATCACCACTCCCGCGACCACAAGCCCACCGCCAAAGCGACGTAAAATATGATCGGGAAGCAGGCTCAGCGAGGCGATCATCCGACGCCACGCTCGTGGGTAGAACATAGGGCCCAGCCCTTCAAACACCAGCACCAACGCCAGGGCAAGCCAGATAGTTGAATTCATTCCTGATCCTTCCAAAAAGAAAACCACCGCCCTGAATCAGGCGGTGGTTTTTATCTTCTAAACCGTTGGCGCTATCTTAGCGCGTCGCGGAACTGGGTGTCTTCATATAACGGAAGAAATCACTGTCCGGGCTGAGCACCATTACATCCTGATTGCTCTGGAAGCTGCTTTCATAAGCGCGCAGGCTACGAATAAACGCGTAGAAATCCGGATCCTGGCTGAAGGCATCCGCGAACAGCTTCGCCGCTTCAGCATCGCCTTCACCACGCAGGATACGCCCCTGACGCTCTGATTCCGCCAGCGTTTTGGTTACTTCGTAATCCGCTGCAGCGCGCAGTTTCTCAGCTTCTTCCTGGCCTTGTGAACGGTGGCGACGCGCAACGGCTTCACGCTCGGCACGCATACGGTTGTAAATCGCTTCGGACACTTCGGTCGGCAGGTTGATCTGCTTGATACGCACATCCACCACTTCGATACCCAGAGCAGCCATACTGTTCGGGTTAATCACCGGCACTTTGCCGTTGGTTTCAGCCTGAACACGCTCTGCCGCTTTAGCAATGGCGTCATCCGCTGCCGGTGTCGACACTTCATCTTCGGTGCCCGCAGAACCCGAGTTCAGCGCATCCCGCACTTCAAGCGTCAGACGGCCACGTGAATCGGTCACAATGTCACGCACATCCAGACGACCAATTTCAGAACGCAGACGGTCAGAGAATTTACGTTTCAGCAGCACTTCCGCCTGAGAGACATCACCACCGCCCGTCGCCAGGTAGTAACGGCTGAAATCGCTGATACGCCACTTGATATAGGAATCGACGATCAGGTCTTTCTTCTCTTTGGTCACAAAACGATCGGCCTGGTTATCCATGGTCTGGATACGGGCATCAAGCATTTTAACCGATTCAATAAACGGCAATTTAAAGTGCAGGCCTGGCTCAAACACCAACGGTTTGTTTTCGTTGTCGCGCAGAACTTTGCCGAAGCGCAGCGAAATACCGCGCTCGCCCTCTTTCACCACGAAAACAGACGTGTAGAGCACTACCAGCACGATGATGATGATCGCGATAACTGACTTACGCATCGTTATTCCCCCTGACGCTGGTAGTCGTTACGCTGCGCGTTAACGCGGCGTTGGTCCATGATGTCTCCCGCCGACGTTGACGGGGCGCTGTTCGCACTGCTGCCAGAAGTAGACGCAGGCGGCAGGCGCAGCAAGTTGTTCGCGCCACTGCTGTCACTCTTTACCGCAGGCGCGTTACCACCTTTCAGCATCTGATCCAGCGGCAGCACCATCAGGTTGCCGCCTTTATCGTTAACCAGCACTTTGCGGGTATGGCTCAGCACTTTTTCCATGGTTTCAATGTACAAACGTTCACGCGTAATTTCCGGCGCGGCTTTGTATTCCGGCAGGATCTTCGCGAAACGGGCCACTTCACCCTGAGCCTCAAGGATGGTCTGCGTCTTGTACGCGCGCGCCTCTTCAAGGATACGCTGAGCCTGACCGTTAGCACGTGGCTGAACTTCGTTGGTGTACGCTTCCGCTTCACGGATGTATTGCTGCTCGTTCTCACGGGCGGCAATCGCGTCATCAAATGCCGCTTTCACCTCTTCCGGCGGGCGCGCTGCCTGGAAGTTCACGTCCAACAGGGTGATCCCCATGTTGTAAGGACGAATCGTTTCTTCCAGTTCACGTTGTGTATCGCTACGGATAACGGTACGGCCTTCCGTGAGGATACGGTCCATCACGTACTTGCCAATCACGCCACGCAGGGCGCTGTCTGTTGCCTGGCGCAGGCTATCATCAGCGCTGGTCACGCTAAACAGGTAACGTTCCGGATCGGTCACACGATACTGAACGTTCATCTCAACGCGAACCACGTTCTCATCAGAAGTGAGCATCACCCCCGATGCGGCCAGTTCACGCACGGACTCAACGTTCACCGCCGTCACGTTATCAATAAAGGTAGGTTTCCAGTTCAGCCCCGGTTCCACCAGATGACTGAACTTACCGAAACGGGTCACGACGCCGCGCTCCGCTTCTTTAATGGTGTAGAAGCCGGTAGCCGCCCAGATAATCACGGCTGCGGCGGCAACGATGCCGACAACACGCCCGCCCACATGGCCTCGCGGGCCAGAAGAACCTGGATTACCGCCGCCGGAACTTTTGCCGCCGCCCAAGCCACCGAGCTTCTTACTCAGTTTGCGGAAGATATCATCCAGATCAGGAGGCCCCTGATCGCGACCACCTTTGTTTCCATTTCCCTCAGAGTTGCCGCCTGGTTTGCTGCTTCCCCACGGGTCGCGGTCTTGTCCGTTGTTACCGGGCTGATTCCACGCCATGTATATGCTCCATATGTGTCTATCGTGCGGTGTATGCCCGAACTGGCGGGCACCCCCAAAGGGGAAAAATCTTCAGGCCTGTGCCGGTCAGACGACGTATTCTTCGAGTGCCGGTTCTTGTTTACAGAGTCGACGCCAGTCGACGATAGGCATGCGCACCTGCATACCGACACTGCCATCGTCTTCCACCCACTCTTTTTCTATTGCCTGAAGCTGATAAAACCGACTTCTCAGACGCCCTTCCTCCGGGGGTAAGCGCAACGTGTGCTGCGCGACTTCCCCGGCAAGACGCTCCGTCAAAGCCTGGAATAACAGTGGTACGCCAACCCCGGTCTGCGCAGAGAGCCAGACGCGGATTGGTTTATTCTCTTCATCCCTATCGATACGCGGCTCAAAATCGTCCAGCATATCGATTTTGTTCATCACTAGCAGCGTTGGGATAGCGTGTGCTTCAATTTCTTCAAGCACGGTGTTCACTGCATCAATGTTTTCCTGCACGCGGACATCTGCGGCATCAATCACGTGCAGCAGCAACGTCGCCTGACGCGTCTCCTGCAAGGTCGCTTTAAACGCCGCGACCAGGTCGTGCGGCAGGTGGCGAATAAACCCTACGGTATCCGCCAGCACGGTTTCACCTACGTCTCCCACGTCAATACGGCGCAGCGTGGGATCCAGCGTCGCAAACAGCTGATCGGCTGCATACACTTGCGCCTCGGTTATTTGGTTGAATAGCGTAGATTTTCCGGCGTTCGTGTACCCTACCAACGAGACCGTTGGAATGTCGGCCTTCGTGCGGGAGCGGCGCCCTTGTTCACGCTGTTTTTCAACCTTCTCGAGACGCGATAAGATCTGGGTAATACGATTACGCAACAAACGACGGTCGGTTTCGAGCTGGGTTTCACCCGGACCGCGCAAACCAATCCCGCCCTTTTGTCGTTCAAGGTGGGTCCAGCCACGCACCAGGCGCGTCGCCAGATGGCGCAACTGCGCCAGTTCAACCTGCAATTTCCCCTCGTGCGTGCGCGCACGCTGGGCAAAAATATCCAAAATCAGGCCCGTGCGGTCGATAACACGACATTCGCACAATCTTTCCAGGTTACGCTCCTGGGCAGGGGTCAGCGCATGATCAAAAAGCACAACGGAAGCACCCGCGGCTTTAACAGCATCCGCAATTTCGATTGCTTTACCTTCGCCTACAAAATACTTGGGGTGCGGTGCTTTACGGCTACCGGTAATCACCTGCATTGCTTCGACACCGGCGGAAGAGACCAGAGATTCAAACTCCTGAAGGTCTTCCATATCTTTGTCTTGCGAAAAATAGATGTGTACCAGTACCGCCTGCTCACCGGCGTCATAACGGTCAAACAAGCGTATAACCCTCAATAAAGATCAGCGGGGAACGCAGATTTTCTGGCTCCCCGATAGAGATAAACAGCATTAAACCTTATTCGGTTTCTTCGCTGTCCTGCTGTGCAGAACCTTGCGCGTTGCTACCGTGATGGTAGTTACTGTTGGTACCGCCGCCGGCATTGTTGCTGTGATGTGAAACCGGACGAGATGGAACAACAGTTGAAATCGCGTGCTTATAGACCATTTGGCTGACCGTGTTTTTCAACAGGATCACGAACTGATCGAAAGACTCAATTTGCCCTTGCAGCTTGATACCATTCACCAAATAAATTGAAACTGGAACACGTTCCCGACGCAGTGCGTTCAGGAACGGATCTTGTAAAGATTGCCCCTTAGCCATTCTATCTTTTCCTTATATGCTTGTTTTGTACTTAGAACCCGAAGGCTCTGAAAACTGCGTAAAAATTCGCGCACGATACGGCCTAATTGTACACATTCACCTTGCGATAGCACTAACAACCTGTAACACGTCATGGTAAGACTTTTCTGGCTTTTCACTCTCTAACCAGTGAACGCCTTCCCATCCGCGTAACCATGTCATCTGCCGCTTGGCGAGTTGCCTCGTGGCGCAAATACCTCGATAAACCATTTCATCGTATGAAATCTCACCTTCCAGATAAGACCACATCTGGCGGTATCCCACACAACGAATGGAAGGCATCTCCGTATGCAAATCTCCGCGAGCAAAAAGCGCCCGCACTTCTGCTTCAAAACCCGAAGCCAACATCTGATGAAAACGCTGCTCAATGCGTTGATGGAGCAGTTCACGGCTCGCCGGGGCGATGGCGAACTGATGCACCTTGTAAGGCAGAGCGTCTCCCGACGTTTGCGTCAGATCTGTTAAAGTTTTACCCGAAATGAAAAAAACTTCCAGTGCCCGGGAAAGCCTTTGCGGATCATTTGGATGAATCCGTGCTGCAGCAACAGGATCAATCTCCCGCAACTGCTGGTGCAACGCTTCCCATCCGCGCTCTGCCGCCTGTTTTTCGATCCCGGCCCTGACTTCAGGATCCGCTGACGGCAAGGGGGATAATCCTTCCAGCAACGCCTTGAAGTAGAGCATCGTACCGCCCACCAACAACGGAATACGCCCCGCATCGGTGATGGCTTTCATTTCCGCCAGCGCATCGCGACGGAAATCCGCTGCGGAATACGCTTGTGCGGGATCGAGAATATCCAACAGCCGATGCGGAGCAGCACGCAACTCGTCGGCGTCAGGCTTCGCGGTACCGATATCCATTCCCTGATAGATTAGGGCGGAATCAACGCTTATCAACTCAACGGGCAAAACTTTACGCAGCTCAATGGCTAATGCTGTTTTACCGGAGGCCGTCGGGCCCATCAAAAAAATAGCCTCAGGCAGGCCAGCCTTACTCACTTCACTCATGTTTCAGGGCGTTCATCGCCATTTGTAAATCAACAGGTTGTAATAAACCATCTGGTGGGGACTTCACCAGATGCGGACAAAGCCGTTCGACGTCGGCCAGCAGGGTTATCGCCTGCGCTATGCTCCATTGCGGATGATCGCTCGCCAGATGACGCGCCAGCCACTGGGCAATATTGGCCGCATGAATGCTTGTCTGCTGCGCCAGGTAGCCTATCAGTTCAGGAATCAAGATTTGTAAATTTTGTTGGCGCAAGGGTAAAGGCACTGCGCGAATGGTCACATGCTGTCCATCAGGCACAAATTCAATGCCCATTTCCCCCAGCACTGGCTGCGCGCGCTTCAAAGCCTCGCTCTCAGCAGCGGAAATTTTTAACCGCACCGGGATAAGCAACGGCTGGCCGCAGGTGGGAGCGTTGGCTGGCGAAAGCTGAGCCTGCCGCAACCAGCGTTCAGCAACCGGGAGCGCCAATAACGCAAGCGTACCGTGGCGTTCAAGCAACGCGAAGTGTGGCGCAATCAACGTTAATACGCGACCAAAGCTCTGACTGTGTCCGTCCAGCGCGGGCGAGGCGGGCGGCGGCGCTTCGCTTTTGCGCTCTGCCAGCGGCGTATCTAACAGCTGCCGATAAAGTGCGCCCTGCTGTTTCTGATAACCGGGCTGCGCATGGGGCCAGGAGGGAGCCGCACCGCCATTACCGCCGCTACGAGGTGCGGGTGCAGCCGTTTCCCTGCGGGGTGCTTCTGGCTCACGGGCAATCAACGGCTCAGCAAACTGATTGCGCCCTGCCGCTACGCGGTTTTCCGGCAGCGTACGCAACACAGGTTCGTTCGCCAGCGGTAACGGCACAGCAAGCTGCTGTTGCAGCACGCTCAGTACGCCCTGGTAGATAAAGTCATGCACCAGGCGTGACTGGTGGAAGCGCACTTCGTGTTTCGCCGGATGCACATTGACATCCACCTGGTGCGGATCGATCTCCAGATAAAGCACAAACGCGGGCTGTTGGTCGGCACCCAGTTTGTCTTCGCATGCCTGACGAATGGCGTGATTGATCAAGCGATCGCGCATCATCCGGCCATTCACATAGCAATACTGGATCTCAGCAAAAGCGGTGGTAGTACTCTTCGGATCAGCTACCCAGCCATGCAAGGCTAAATCACCATGCTGCCATTCGATAGCCAGCGCGTGCTCAAGGAATGCCGTACCGCAAATGGCACCCAGCCGCCGCTCTTGCTGGCCGCCTTTCGCCACTGCACGATACTGACGCACCAGCTTACCGTTGTGACTGAGATTAAGAGTCACATCAAAGCGTGCCAGCGCGATGCGACGGATCACCTCATCAATATGGTTGAATTCAGTTTTCTCGGTACGCATAAACTTACGTCGCGCCGGGGTGTTATAGAACAGGTCTAGCACTTCGAGCGTCGTACCAACCGGATGCGCGGCAGGCTTAACCGTTACCGCCATATCGCGCCCTTCCGCGTAAGCCTGCCAGGCTTCTTGCTGTTCAGCCGTGCGGGAGGTGAGCGTTAAACGGGAAACAGAACTGATACTGGCCAGTGCCTCGCCGCGAAAACCGAGGCTGATGATTGCCTCCAGATCGTCCAGCGAGGCGATCTTACTGGTCGCATGACGCGCCAGCGCCAGCGCCAGTTCCTCTTTTTTGATGCCCGCGCCATTATCGCGGATGCGAATCAACTTTGCGCCGCCGCGTTCAATATCAACATCAATACGCGTTGCGCCAGCATCAAGGCTGTTTTCTACCAGCTCTTTCACTACCGACGCAGGGCGCTCTACCACTTCGCCAGCGGCGATTTGGTTCGCAAGCTGCGGCGGCAGAACCTGAATCGGCATCAAGATGTCCTTAATTAAGCAGACCGCTACCCGGCGCAGCAGCGCTGGCTGTTTGCCCGCCCCCGCTGCGTGGCGCGGATTGCAATGGATGTGCGAGGAAATAGTTACGCAGACCGCTATAAATGGCTTCGGCAATCTGCTGCTGATAGCTGTCGCTCCCCAATAGACGCTCTTCGCCCGAATTACTGATAAATCCGGTTTCAACCAGCACTGAAGGAATGTCCGGGGAACGCAGCACACCAAGGCTGGCATGTTCCGGGCGACGCTTATGCAAGGCCCCCACGCGCTGAAGCTGGCCCAGCATATTGGTGGCGACATCATAACCTACACGCTGAGAATGGCCGAACTGTAAATCGAGCACCGCCTGGCTCAGGTAAGGGTCAGACTGGCTATTTGCCAGCACATCTCCGGCGCCGCCCAGCAGTTCGGACTGCTTCTCATGCTGTTCCAGCCAGCCGGCCATCTCGCTGTTGGCACGGCGGTTAGACAATACCCATACGGAAGCACCTGTCGCGTCGCGGTTTGGTGCCGCGTCGGCGTGGATCGACACCAGGAAGTTGGCGTTCTGTTTGCGCGCCACATCTGACCGCCCCATCACCGAAATAAAATAGTCGCCATCACGCGTCATGACCGGTTTAAACATCGGATCGTCGTTCAGCAGCGTACGTAGCTTGCGGGCAATCGCGATGGTCACGTTTTTCTCTTGTGTCCCACCGGAACCGATCGCGCCAGGATCCTGACCGCCATGCCCGGCATCAATAGCAATGACGACTTTATCGCCGGATACCGCCTGCGCCGCCGGACGGGTTATCGTATTGCTGTTGGTTACGCTGGTAATACGGTCGTTTTCGGAACGAAACGGGTTGCGTCCAGGTTGCGAAGGCTGGACCGGGCGCGCCGTAACGACTGGCGTTTCAGCCCGCTGTACCACCGCTTTTGGCGGCGGGGGCGGAACGTCAGCATCGATCGTAAAGATGACGGTATAACCCGCACCGTTTTGCTGTTTGACCGCCCGGGTTTTGCCATTCTGCGTTAAGTCGACCACCAGACGAATCGATTGATTATCCCTGGCAGTACCGGCCCGAATGCTTTTGACAAGATTGTTACCACTGAACTGCAAAGGTAATCCCTGAATAATGCCGGTCTGTTTGATGTCCAGCGCAACACTGCGTTTGTCCTGTTGCGAAATAGCATAATCAGGATCGCCCATAAAACTGAACGTTATACGAGCCTGGTTATCGCCATTAGATACCTGAATATCCGCCAGGCTTGCCGCACCAGCCTGCGCGCAGAGTAATAATAACGCCGTTGCCAACCAACTTTTCACGCGAGAGATCATCCCGTCACCCTTCCTGTCAACCGGCTATACGCGCCAGTAACGAATCGCCAGATGAGGATACAGCGCTAATGCGCGCCTCACGCCCCTGCGCCTGGTAATCTAAATGAATTTCGACATCCGGGTCAGGCAATACACCCGCACCTTGTTGCGGCCACTCGACCAGGCAAATGGCGTCGTTGGCAAAATAATCGCGGATCCCCATAAATTCCAGCTCCTCAGGATCGGCAAGGCGATACAGATCGAAGTGATACACCATCAATTTATCGAGGGTGTACGGTTCCACCAGCGTATAGGTCGGGCTTTTGACATTTCCGTTATGGCCTAAGGCCTGTAAAAAGCCCCGGCTAAACGTGGTCTTACCCGCGCCGAGGTCGCCATACAAATAAATCACCGTTGCGCCATCGCAGGCCAGCGCGACACGCTTGCCGAGATCCAATGTCGCTTGCTCGTCAGGTAAAGGAATAACTCGATTAATCATCTTTTGTATCAACTACATCCGGGTTAACAACACGCAAGAGCGTGGTAAAAAGATCGGTGGCCAGCATACCGCGCATACCACTCGTTGCCGCCAGCCTATCGGCTGCCGCGCCATGCGCTACACAACCCGCACAGGCGGCATCATACAGGGTTAATTTCTGTGCCAGTTGCGCACCGATAATACCCGACAATACGTCACCCATACCGCCGCTCGCCATGCCAGCGTTACCGGCATCAACAATGCCCATTGCGCCTTCCGCGCTCGCCACTACCGTCCCGGCACCTTTCAGCACCACCACGCCTGCATAGCGTTTAACCAGACGTTGGGCCGCAAGTAAGCGATCGCTTTCAATTTCCGCCACGCTGCAATTCAGCAGACGCGCAGCCTCGCCGGGGTGCGGCGTCAGTACGCGATTGTGACGTTTATCGGGGTTGATTGCCAGAAGGTTCAACGCATCCGCGTCCCAGAGCATCGGTTTGCGAAAATTTTCCACCTTATGCAGCGCTTTTTTGCCCCACTCTTGCTGGCCGAGGCCCGGCCCCACGACCACGACATCGGCCCATTCAAGGCTCTCATCCAGCGTACTGGCCGTCATTTCGTGCACCATAAGCTCCGGGCGGGCAGTTAGCAAGGGTGCAATATTCTCGCGGCGTGTCAGTACCCGCACCAGGCCAGCACCTGCCCGCAGCGCCGCTTCACCCGCCATACGGATTGCTCCTGCCGTGCCATGATCGCCGCCAATGATGAGCAACCGACCATGATCCCCTTTGTGCGATGTGGGCCGTCTCGGGGTAAACCACTGCGCCAGTTGGCTGGCATCGTAACGGGCAAGGGCACTCTCCTGCCCGTTTAGCCAGGCATCAAGCCCAAGGGCACGATGATGCAGTTGACCGACCACATCACGGGCTTTCCCGGTCAGCAGACCAGGTTTGAGAGCAATAAAGGTGACAGTGTGCCGGGCATGGATAACGGCCCCGGGGGTTGCGCCAGTTTGCGCGATCAAGCCAGAAGGAATATCCAGCGACAGTACAGGAGCTGGATGAGCATTAGCCTGGGTGATAAGCCGTGCAACATTGTCGCGCGGTGCGCAAGTAAGGCCGGTACCGAGCAAGCCATCGATAATCAAATCTATCTCTTCCGGCCACAGCACATCCACGGCATGAATAGTACCGCCAGCGTTAAGCCAGGCCTCCCTTGCCTGCGCGGCCTCTTCCGGCAAGGGCTTACTGCTTTCCAGCGCCAGTAAGGTTACCTGCACTCCTGCCGCAGCGGCCAGCCGTGCGACCACATAACCGTCGCCGCCGTTGTTGCCGTGCCCGCAAAGGATCAGCCAGCATCGGGTGTGCGGAAAATGCTTCCGCGCCACGTCAAACGCCGCTTCACCTGCGCGCTGCATTAATTCATAGAGCGTAATGCCAAGGCTATCTGCAGCGTCTTTTTCTGCCTGTCGGAGTGCCTCAGCATGCCAGATGGAGTGTGGTATACTTGCTGCGATTTTCTTCATCTTTATGGTCCGTCATGTCACAGCCCCTCGATCTCAATCACTTAGCGCAACAAATCAAACAGTGGGGCTCTGAACTGGGTTTTCAGCACGTCGGCATTACCGATACCGATCTCAGCGCCTCTGAGCCAAAGCTGCAGGCGTGGCTGGATAAACAATACCATGGCGAAATGGAGTGGATGGCGCGTCACGGTATGATGCGCGCCCGCCCCCACGAACTTCTCCCCGGTACGCTGCGCGTTATCAGCGTGCGCATGAATTATCTGCCTGCACACGCCGCATTCGCCAGTACGCTTAAAAACCCCTCGCTCGGTTATGTCAGCCGCTACGCGCTGGGGCGTGATTATCATAAGTTGCTGCGCAACCGGCTTAAAAAGCTCGGCGAAATGATTTCGCAGCATTGTGCTTCGCTGAATTTTAGACCGTTTGTGGATTCCGCGCCCATTCTTGAGCGCCCGCTGGCGGAAAAAGCGGGTCTGGGCTGGACAGGTAAGCACTCACTTATCCTGAGCCGTGACGCCGGTTCGTTCTTTTTCCTTGGCGAGTTGCTGATTGATTTGCCACTCCCCATCGATACCCCGGTGGAAGAAGGCTGCGGGCGCTGCGTGGCCTGCATGACAATTTGCCCCACCGGCGCGATTGTTGAGCCCTACACTGTCGACGCCCGCCGCTGCATCTCCTATCTCACGATTGAGCTGGAAGGTGCAATCCCGGAAGAGTTTCGCCCGTTAATGGGTAACCGCATTTACGGTTGTGATGACTGCCAGCTTATCTGCCCGTGGAATCGCTATTCGCAATTAACCGAGGAAGAGGACTTCAGCCCGCGCAAAGTCTTGCATGCGCCGGAGTTGATCGAACTGTTCGGTTGGAATGAGGCCTGGTTCCTAAAAGTTACGGAAGGCTCCGCAATTCGTCGTATTGGCCATCTGCGTTGGCTGCGTAATATTGCCGTAGCTCTGGGTAATGCCCCCTGGGATGAGGCCAATATTCGGGCGCTGGAGAAACGGTTAGGTGAGCACCCACTTCTTGACGAACATATACAATGGGCGATTGCGCAGCAAATCGATAAGCGAAAAGCCTGCATTATTGAAGTACAAACGCCGCAAAAACAACGCCTGGTACGGGTGATTGAAAAAGGCCTGCCGCGCGATGCGTAAATCGTCCACAGCTTGTGAATAAAATAAAAAACACATTGCGATTCAACGTCAACAAAATCGTCAAGCGATCGCGTTAACACTTTCCAATGTTAATTTATTAAGATTTTTCAGCACGTTAAACAGAGACTATTTACCCAGCGAAGCAATGATTATGTTGCGAATGAAAGCGCAGCCTGTGGATAAGTCTGTTCACAATGATTTTCAGAAGACAATAAAAAACGCCCCCAACGAGGATTCCCGCTGTGGATAATTTTTTGATGTGAAAATTTGGAGCGGGAAACGAGACTCGAACTCGCGACCCCGACCTTGGCAAGGTCGTGCTCTACCAACTGAGCTATTCCCGCATA
>NZ_DAMBVN010000012.1:0-131696 GCF_032052965.1 Kosakonia sp. | reverse complement strand
TTATCAGTATTCATCTTCTTATTCCTTTAAAAAGAGACAGCCACGCGCCAGTTAACGCGAAGATCCTCCAGCCTGAGTCAGGCGGAATACGATATGGCTGGCGTACAGCATCCTTGTCTGCCATGAGGAGATGGCGGGGCGATGCACTGCACAAATAATGGAAACAGCGCCAGACAATGCGCGCTTAACACTCACGAAATAGATCAGTAAACAGAGTCGATATATTTGACTTAAGTACAACAAACTCATTACTTATAAATATGGTCTTACGAAAATAATAAAAAAACAAGCTCCCATAAATGGTATAAATCAGCATAAATAAAATTTCACTTAAATCAAAAAATAACTTAATGCTTTGTTTTATGTATTAAAATAATAAAACAAACAGTAAAGAGACGTTTATATTCTGTACTACATAGAGAATTAACTGACCCGGTGTTATAAGCCAGGATGCATTTTAACAAGGCTGCAGAAGGATATATCCGGTATACGATGAGCGAGTAAGGAATAACGAAGAAGAAAGGCGGCTTTTCCAGGGTATATATCAAGCTTGCCGCCTCAAAGGGTATTTCACGTGCCAATAAACAGGCGCGAAGAGCAAAATCTGAACAAAGCGGAATGAAAGCGCCGCGTTTTTCGCTGCCGTCATGATATCTACGTCAGGCAGGCCACAGTGCCATCGCCATTCGGGCGACGCTGAGCAACGTTTCTCTGCTCGCACCATCCCGAGCCTGAATTGACATGCCCTGCTGGATACTGACGTATAAACGGGTCAGTGCCTCAATGTCTGTTTCGGCAGGCAGATCACCCGCCGCCTGCGCCTGCGTCAACCGCGCTTTCAGCAAATTAATGCCGCTACTGCGTAAGTCACGTACGCGTCGGCCAAGCCTGTCGTTGCCTTCGCTGGCCACAGCCGAGAGCGTTACCATACAGCCGTGCGGCATATCGCAACGGGTCAGAGCATCGGCCGAACGTTCCAGCCACTGCGCCACCGCCCGTTTCGTCGAAGGCTCGCTCTCCATCCCCCCCCAAATCAGCGGCGCTACGCACTTTTCGTAATGCTGTAATACCTCTTCGTAGAGATCTTCTTTGCTGCCGAACGCCGCATACAAGCTGGGTGATTTAATGCCCATTGCTGCGTACAAATCGCTCATGGACGTGGCGGTGTACCCCTTTTGCCAGAACACTTTCATCGCGCTGTTCAGCGCATCGGTACGGTCAAATTCCCGTGGTCTTCCCCGGCTCACATCGCCTCCTCGCATTTTGTGCTGATCGGTATATTAATACTATTGACGGCAGAGGGAAAGCACGCTTATTTTAATTATGTGTCGATCAATACATAATTACGGAGCTACCATGTCATATTCACTAGCAGGTAAACGCGCGCTGGTTACGGGTGCCAGTCGTGGTCTGGGGAAAGCCATTGCGCTGACGCTGGCGCAGGCCGGTGCGGATGTCGCCATTACCTGGGAAAAATCAGCAGATAAGGCGCAGGCAGTGGCCGATGGGATCCGCGCGTTGGGACGTAACGGCGTAGCGATCCAGGCCGACAGCGCCAACCCGCAGGCGACTCAGGCGGCGGTTGCGCAGGCTGTGGAAGCATTAGGCGGGCTGGATATTCTGGTCAATAACGCGGGTATCGCCCGTGGCGGGCTGCTGGAAGCGATGTCGCAAGACGATATCGACGCCATGATTAACGTTAATATTCGCGGTGTGGTCTATGCAACGCAGGCGGCCATTCCCCATCTGCCGCACGGGGGGCGCATCATCAATATCGGCAGTTGTCTTTCCGATCGCGTGCCGTTCGGCCAGATTGCCATTTACTCCATGACCAAATCAGCGCTTAACTCACTCACGCGTGGACTGGCGCGTGACCTCGGCCCGCTCGGCATTACCGTGAACATGGTGAAGCCCGGTTCCACAGACAGTGATATGAACCCGGCAGATGGCGAAGGTGCGGAAGCCCAGCGCCAGTTAATTGCGCTGGGTCATTATGGCGAGGCGCAGGATATTGCGGAAGCGGTGGCCTTCCTGGCAAGCCCGGCGGCGAAGCAGATCACCGGGGCGGACATTGTCGTGGATGGCGGCACCAACGCCTGACGGCATCAGACCGGGCGGCTCAACAGCAGCGTGCGCCGCCTTTACCACCGTAACGTGCATCCTGACGCTCGCGGAAAAATGCCTCATACGTCATAGGCGTCTGCTCCGGGTGCGTCACACGCATATGTTCAACGTAATTGTCATAATCCGGTACGCCGATCATCATCTTTGCCGCCTGGCCTAAGTATTTCCCGGCTTTCGACAGGGTATCGAACATGCTTACCTCCTCACTCCGCCCCCTCCCGCCAGGGAGAGGGGGAACGTCATTTAATGAACGCCTTTCGCCTGGCCGACTCTATGTTCTACCGTTTCCGGCATCGGCTCATAAGGCGTCTCTTTCGCCGTCGGCTGATCCACTTTCAGCGCCGCCAGCGCGGTTTTCAGCGAGTAGAGCGCCAGCACGACCACTACCACCATAAAGAAGATGGTCAGACCGGCATCAAGGCGGTTATTGAACACCAGCTGTGCCAGTTGTGACTGCGTGTACTGCGCCGGGATAGTGCCGCTGTCGATCATCGCCTGGAATTTATTGGCAATCGCAAGGAAACCAACTTTATTGTCCGGGCTGAAGGCTTTTTGCCAGCCAGCGGTCAGCGTACAGACCAGCAACCAGGCGGTCGGCAGAAGCGCGACCCACGCATAACGCTGGCGTTTCATCTTAAACAGCACCACCGCGCAGAGCATCAACGCCATGCCCGCCAGCATCTGGTTAGCAATGCCAAACAGCGGCCACAAGGTGTTGATCCCGCCCAGTGGATCGACCACGCCCTGGTGCAGGAAATAGCCCCACGCCAGCACGCACAGCCCCGTTGCCAGCAAGTTTGCAGGTAGCGATTCTGTGCGTTTCAGGTTAGGCGAAATGACCCCAAGTAGATCCTGCAGCATAAAGCGCGCCGCACGCGTCCCGGCATCGACCGCCGTCAGGATAAACAGCGCTTCAAACAGGATCGCAAAGTGATACCAGAACGAGACGCTCATCAACCCGCCAATCGCGCCATGCAGAATATAGGCCATACCAACGGCCAGCGTCGGGGCGCCGCCCGCACGCGAAATGATCGACTGCTCTCCCACTTCGTTGGCGATCTGTTTCAACAGATCCGGCGTAATGGTAAAGCCCCAACTGCTGACCACTTGCGCCGCCGAGGCCACTACATCGGTGGTTCCCGCTGGCGCTAATACCGCCATGGGGCTGTTCATCGCAAAATAGACGCCCGGGTCGATAATGCAGGCCGACACCAGCGCCATGATTGCCACAAAGGACTCCATCAGCATGCCGCCATAGCCAATAAAACAGGCCTGCCCTTCGCTGGCGAGCATCTTCGGCGTGGTGCCGGAGGAGATCAACGCATGGAAGCCAGACACCGCGCCACAGGCAATGGTAATAAACAGGAACGGGAACAAATTACCGGTCCATACCGGCCCGGTACCATCAACAAACTTAGTCAGCGCAGGCATGGTCAGCGTTGGACGCATCAGTAAAATGCCGATTGCCAGGCCAATAATGGTGCCGATTTTCAGGAAGGTGGAGAGATAATCGCGCGGTGCCAGCAGCAACCACACCGGCAGTACAGAGGCAACAAAGCCGTAACCCACCAGCATCCACGTCAGTTGCACGCCGGTGAAGTCAAAGTAAGGTGCCCACGCCGGGCTTGCCGCCACCCAGCCGCCAGAAATAATGGCGAACACCAGCAGCACCAGGCCAATGACCGACACTTCGCCAATGCGACCGGGGCGTAAGTAACGAATATAGATGCCCATAAAAAGGGCCAGCGGAATGGTAAACGCCACGGTGTAGGCTCCCCACGGGCTGTGGGTCAACGCTTTAACGACAATCATCGCCAGTACCGCCAGGATGATCACCATAATCATAAAAGTGGCCACCAGCGCGATGACCCCCACCGTCGCGCCCATCTCCTCTTTCACCAGTTCACCCAGCGACCGCCCGTTGCGGCGGGTAGAGACGAACAGCACCATAAAGTCCTGCACCGCACCGGCCAGCACCACGCCCGCCAGGATCCAGATCATGCCAGGCAAATACCCCATCTGTGCCGCCAGTACCGGCCCAACTAAGGGGCCTGCGCCGGCAATCGCAGCAAAGTGGTGGCCGAACAGCACTTTCTTGTCGGTCGGCACATAATCGAGGCCATCATTGTGCCGTACCGCCGGCGTCATGCGCGTCGGGTCAACCTGCAGCACTGTTTTGGCGATATACAAGCCATAAAAACGGTAAGCGATAAGGTAAATACAGACAGCCGCCACGACGATCCACAAGGCGTTGATCTGTTCACCACGATTGAGTGCGATATAGCCGAGGGCGAACGCTCCGACGAGGGAGAGCAAACCCCAAAGAAGGTATTTCCCTGAGTTGTTCATAGCGGTTATCCGTTGAGAGACAGAGAGATATTACAATTTGTATCTATATCAACTCGTGGGATTTAACAACTTTGAAACAAGCAAAATCTGCCCTGCAACCAGGCATTTACATGATTGTGTTAACGGGATCGCAAGAATCGTCCCCTCCCGCAGCAGAAGAGAACGCACATCTTTCGTTAGCCCAGCACCGCCGTGCTCAACCGACAGGTACAGCAGCGACGCCCTTGCTCATCAAACACCACGATTTCCCAGCTTTGATTCAGTCGGCCAAGATGCAGCGGCTGGCAAACGCCGCGCACTTTCCCCTGTGATACCGGGCGATGATGGGTGGCGCTTAACTCCGTGCCCACCACGCATTCACCGTCACGGGTCATCAGATAGCCCGCCATCGACCCCAGCGTTTCCGCCAGCGCGGCTGAAGCGCCGCCGTGCAACAAACCAAAGGGTTGGTGCGTGCGCGTATCAACTGGCATCTCCGCTTCCAGCAAGTCATCGCCAAGGCGGGTATAGAGAATGCCGAGGTGCGCGACCAGCGTGTCTGTGCTGGTGGCATTCAGTTCTTCGAGGGTTAAATGGCGTTTCCAGATCATTTATGCCCCCAGCGTGGAACCGCCATCCACCACAATATCTTGCAGGGTGATGTGGCTGGCCAAATCGGAAGCAAGGAACAGGATTGTGTTAGCCACTTCCTGTGGACGGGCGATTTTACCCAGCGGAATGCCGAGCTTAAACTGTTCGCCAAAACCGCGAATACGTTGCTGTTCAGCATCATCGCTAACCCACAAGGTGCGTTGCATGTCGGTATCTGTTGAACCGGGCGAAACAATATTGCAGCGCACATGGCTTGCCGCAAGTTCCAGCCCAACAGTCAGCGCCAGGCTTTTAAGCGCCGCTTTGGAGGCGCCATAGGCACTCATGCCAATGCGTGGCGTATGCGCGGCATCCGAGGCGACCGTGACTATCGCCCCGCTCTGCTGACGCCGGAACTGCGACATGGTCAGGCGAAACAGATTAAACGCCCCGCCCACGTTCACCGCAAAGGTCTGCTGCCATGCCTGCGGTGAGAGCGCATCCGTTGCCCCCATATGCAAAATTCCGGCGGCGTTCACCAGCACATCCAGCCGATCAAGCTGCGCCAGCAAACGCGCACAGGCGGCTTCTGTCTGTTCCGCACTGGCAATGTCCACCACCTCGCAGGCGAAGGGGTAATCGCGCCCGGCAAACGCCAAATCAAACCCGGTGACCTGCGCGCCAGCCTCAACGAACGCCAGCGCGGTGGCGTAACCAATGCCTTTTCCCGCGCCGGTTACCCACACGGTTTTACCGGTAAAATCCAGCGCAGGCATTATTTCACCTCGCGAGAGAGCAGCGCCCACCAGGCATCCAGGGTCGGGTTCTTCGCCAGCATCACAAAATCGATGTCGCCATGGACTTTGCGCCAGCGCGCCGCGAGCGCCATCATGCGCACGGAATCGAGTCCGTAGTCGATCAGATTTTCATCATCGAGCGGCTCGTCGGTCTCATCAAGCAGCGGCAGGATCAGCGCCCGCAACGCGGCTTTGCTCCCCGGAACAGGCAGCACATCCTGCGTCATCACAACACGCCCTGCGCGACCGGCAACATATTTCAGCGACATTAAATGCTCGTCACGGCTGAAATCCGCCAGCGCATCGGCAACCATAAACGGTTTGATATCGCGCATGAACGCATCCGTGGCGGTCGTCATACAGCCAATGTGCGAATAAACCCCGGTGATAAGAAGCTGGTTACGTCCGGTTTCTTTTAGCATCTGCTCCAGTGGCGAGCGGTGAAATGCGCTGTAACGCCACTTCACCAGCACGGTATCTGCCTCATCCGGTGCCAGTGCCGCCACAATGCGCTGCTGCTCCGGCGAACGAGTCAGGCCCGGCCCCCACATGTCATTCAGTAAGGCGCGATCTTCATCGCTCTGCTCTTTCGGCTGCGCCGTGTAATAGACCGGAATATGGTGTTGTTTGCAGAACTGACGCAGGGCAGCAATATTCGCCACCACCTGTTGCATCATCGGGCAGTTTTCACCCCAGAACTGAATAAAGTACTCCTGCATATCGTGGATCAGCAGCGCGGCACGCGCTGGCTCAAAGGCCCAGCTGACTTTGTTTTCCGGGATATCGGCCGCCGTTGGCAGTGCGTAGCCCTGTAATTTTGGAATAGCCATTCTCTCTCCTTTACGCCGGGGCGCGCTGCGCCAGCCACTGACGTAACTGTTTTTTATCGACCTTACCCACCGGCGTCAGCGGAAGTGCATCCACGCACTCCACGCGATCCGGCAGTTTGAACTCTGCAACCCCCTGCTCGCGCAGGAACCGACGGATCGCCACCGCGCGTAACGGCGCTTTCACCACCAGGTAAGCGCAGCTCTTTTCGCCAAGCAGGCTGTCTTCCATGCTGACCAGGGCGGCGTGGATCACCGCTTCATGACGCAGCAACAGGTTTTCGATCTCCTCGGCGGCAATCTTCTCGCCCCCGCGGTTGATCTGATCTTTTTCACGCCCTTGCACGGTGATATAGCCTTCGTCATCGATGGCAATCAGATCGCCGGAGCAGTAAAAACCGTTTTCATCAAACGCGCTGGCGTTGTGTTCCGGGCTGTTGAAATAACCACGGAAGGTGTAAGGGCCGCGCGTCATCAGGCGGCCCACCTCACCACGCGGCAGCGGATTGCCGTTTTCATCCGCCACCCAGACTTCATCGTCCGGGCACATCGGGCGTCCCTGAGTCGCAATAATGCGCTCCAGCGGATCGTCCAGTCGGGTGTAGTTCACTAGCCCTTCCGCCATACCGAACACCTGTTGCAACTGGCAGCCGATTTCTGCCGGAATACGCGCAGCAAGGGTGGTCGACAACCGCGCGCCGCCCACCTGCAATAAACGTAACGATGCCAGTTGCGTGTTGCTCCCCCACTCCTGGATCGCCTGTAACCACAGGCTGACAGCAGGTGGCACCAGCGCTGTGACGGTGATGTGATGTTTTTCAATCAGCGGGAAACAGAGTGTGGCGCTCGGATCGGCGGCCAGTACCACGCAGCCTTGCGCAAGGAACACGCCCAGCGCGCCCGGTGAGCTCATCGGGTAGTTATGGGCTGCCGGCAGCGCGCACAGGTAGCGGGTTTGCGCCGTAAAACCACACACTTCGTTACTGCGCGCAATGCTGTAGTAGTAGTCATTATGGGTGCGTGGGATCAGTTTCGGCGTGCCGGTGCTGCCGCCGGAAAGCTGAAAGAACGCCACTTCATCGGCAGGTGTCGGCGTGGCAATAAAATTATCCGCCGGGCGAGCGATCGCCGCATTCAGCGCATGTTCGCCGTTGTCACCCCGCAGCAGCACCACACGTACCGCATTGTGCTGCGCCACAAAATCGGTTGTAAAATCATCGTTCGCGAACAGCGCATGCTCACGATCGGCAATCAGTAAGGCCGGTTTGAGCTGCGTGGCGTACGCATTCAGTTCACTGCGTTGATGGCTGAACAGCGCATTGACGGGCGCAACGCCTATTTTCAGCAGCGCAAAAAAGGTGATATAGAACTCGGCCACATTGCCGAGCTGCACCAGTGCGGTTTCCCCACGCTTCAGGCCCAGAGCCTGCAGGGAGCAGGCCAGATTGTCGGAGAGCTGATGTAACTGGCGATAACTGTACTCGCGCTCGCCGTCAATCACTGCAGTGACTTCGCTGTGCGCATGGCGAGTGAGAATGTCGGTTAACGGCACATCCTGCCAGTAACCTTTTTCACGGTAGCGGCGAGCGAACGCCTCCGGCCAGCGATTAAAGGGAAGGGTCATTATCTGCTCCTTACTGCAAACCAAACGCGTTTAACATGGTGGTCAGTTTGACGCCGGTTTCACGCCACTCCGATAACGGCGAAGAGGCAGGAACAATCCCGGCACCGGCAAACAGCCGGACATTTTTGTCATGAACACGGGCGCAGCGGATGGTCACCACCCACTCGCCGTTACCTTCGGCATCACACCAGCCGACAATCCCGCCAAACAGTTCCCGATCGAAAGGCTCCAGTTCAGCAATCAGTTTTTTCGCTACCTGGTGCGGAAAACCGCTCAGCGCAGGCGTCGGGTGCAGTAAACAAGCCAGCGTCAAGGCGTTTTCGCCCTCCAGCGCCTCGCCTTCTATCGGCGTTGCCAGGTGCCATAGCGTTGGCGTGGTCACTAACTGCGGCGAGTCCGGCAGGGTCAGCGACTGGCTGCGGGGCGTCAGCACCGCTTTCATCGCCTGCGTCACCAGATCGTGCTCGTGTCGATCTTTTTCCGAGGCGAGCAATTTATTCCCCGCTTCACGATCGAGCATGTCATCTGGCTGGCGACGTGCAGAGCCCGCGAGCGGCAGGGAGCTAAAGTGGCGATCTTCTTTACGCAGCAGCAACTCCGGGCTGGCACCCAGCAACGCGCCACCTTCAGGCAGCGGCACATGGAAGTTGAAACTGGCCGGGTTTTGCGCGATCAATCGCTCCAGCAAGACGCCGCTGTCGATATGCGCATCGGTGGTAATGTCGATCAGCCGGGAAAGCACCACTTTATCCACCTCGGGGGTGGCGGTTTTGGCCGCGCCGCGCGCCACCATCTCCATAAAAACATCCTGATCCGGGAGGTAAGTCTGTGCCTTCACGTTCGGCATCTCGCCTGCGTTGAAGTAGCGGGCAGAGCGCTGTTTCGCCGGGCGGGAAAATGCCTGCCAGGTGGTCGGAATAAACAACGCAGAAGGTTGGGTGGTATCAAACGGGATCGCCCCCACCATCACCGGGCTGGCAATACCTTCAGCTTTGGCTTCGGCAAATGCCTGTGCCAGTTTTTTCTGGAAGCGACTGTCCTGGGCATCGCCGCCTGCGGCGGGCTCAGAGAAACGACGAAAACAGCCGGACGTGGTGAAACTACGGTACGGCGACATAAAGAAAAACTGATCCGCGGCCAGCGTCTGCACAGAGAGCTGGATCTCCTCAGCCAGGGACGTATCCATATCATCCTCCAACAACGATAAATGAACTAAGAATGATTATCATTTGTATTATTGCGCAGTAAGATAAAAAGTTATGCACGGCTCTGTCAACAGCAGAATATCTCTCTGAGTGACTGCCCCTTGCATCCGCCCCGCTCAACATTGAAAATGAGAAGCATTAACCTCAACAAAAACAGGATGCGTCTCGTGAAATTTCCCTTTTTGTGCCGTAAGCCCTTAACGTTTTTGGGCATTTTTCTTTTAGGACTATCCTCAGCAATGGCCGCTGACTGGCCCCGCCAGGTAAGCGACAGCCACGGCACACAGCAGATCGCGAGCAAGCCGCTGCGCATTGTTTCCACCAGCGTTACCCTCACTGGCTCGCTGTTGGCGATAGATGCCCCGGTCATTGCCAGCGGTGCAACCACGCCCAATAACCGCTTTGCCGATAATCAGGGCTTCTTGCGCCAGTGGGGCGACGTGGCTAAACAGCGCCATGTTGCACGCCTGTATATCGGTGAACCGAATGCCGAAGCCGTCGCGGCGCAAATGCCCGACCTGATCCTGATTAGCGCGACCGGCGGCGATTCTGCACTGGCCCTCTACGATCAGCTCTCCACCATTGCGCCGACGCTGGTCATCAATTACGACGACAAGAGCTGGCAAGATTTGCTGACCCAGCTTGGCCATATCACCGGCCAGGAAAAACAGGCCGCAGCGCGGATTGCACAATTCAATCACCAACTGGCCGATGTCAAAGCGCGCATTAAATTGCCACCGCAACCGGTAAGCGCGCTGGTTTATACACCAGCAGCGCACGGTGCCAACGTATGGACTGCAGAATCGGCGCAGGGCAAGTTGATGCAACAACTTGGCTTTGCGCTTGCCGGGTTGCCTGCCGGGCTGCAAACCAGCCAGAGTCAGGGCAAACGCCACGATATTGTGCAACTGGGCGGTGAAAACCTGGCGGCCGGGTTGAATGGCCAGTCACTGTTCCTGTTTGCCAGCGACCAGCAGGATGCCGATGCGCTGCTTGCCAACCCTTTACTGGCGCATTTATCCGCCGTACAGAACAAGCGCGTTTACGCCCTGGGCGCAGAAACTTTCCGCCTCGACTACTACAGCGCGACCCGCGTGTTACAGCGCCTCTCTGCGCTGTTTGATTAACTATGCTGCGGGCTGCGTCTGGCGAAAACGGCGCAGCTCGCTGAGCATTACCAAAAGCCCAAGCCCTACCACAGCCAGCACCATCCCGCTGATACTGGCGGAAGCCACTGGCGTCATCATCGATCCCATGGCCCCGAGCAGCGCCGCACCGATCGCGTCGCCAGTGACATTTTGCGCAGTCCACAAGCCATTGATGCGCCCGAGCATCGCCTCCGGGGTCTGGGTTTGTAACAGCGTGTATTGCAGAAGCGAACTCACCGCCGTCAGCCAGCCGCACAGCGCGAGGAATAGCACGCCCAGCGCCCAGTTCGGCATTTGACTGAATAAGCCAATGGCGATAAATGCCCCGACGGTCGTCGTCAGCATAATCACTCCGGGCCGCTCGCTGTGCGCCAGCTTACCGCTGGTCAGCGCGCCGATTGCCGCCCCTAATGGCAGCGCGGCATACAGCAGGCCAATTTCCGCTGCCGACATATGCCAGTTAATGGCCAGCGCCGGATAGAGCACCCTGACCGCACTGGCCATCGTCAACAGGCCGCCAATCAGCGCAATGCCGCCAATCAGTGGGTTACGCAGTAAGAATTGCAGCGCCGTCAGCAGCGATTTCAGCGGGTGCTCGCGCGGTTGCGGCGGCGGAGGCAGTGCGGGTAAGCTCAACAGCGGCAACAAGGTAATAAACGTTCCCACCGCCGCCAGACCGTAGTTCCATACCACGCCGCCAGAGGCCAGCAACAGTCCGCCGCACATGGGTGAAATCACCGATCCCAGCCGCACAGTCAACATTGTAATGGCCCCGGCCTGCATCAGATTTTCGCGGCCCACCAGCGCTGGCGTGGCCGCCAGCAAGGCTGTTACGCCAAGGGCGCCAAAAAAACCATCCCACAGGCCAAGAAGATAAATTGCAGCCAGCGAAGGTTCGGGCAGCAGCGCGTTCAGGCACAGGCCAATAAAACCCACGCCGCACGTAGAGCGTGCCAGTAAAATCAGCTTCTTACGTTCATACCGATCCGCCAGTACGCCGCCCAACATCAGGCCAATAAACATCGCCCCGCCGGTCAGCGTTACCGCCAGACCGACCTGCCAGCTTGAGTGGGTCATGGCCTGGATTTGCACCGGTACTGCCACGCCCAATAATCCCAGCGATAAAATCGAGATGAAACGCGCCAAAAACACCGCGCGGAATGCCGGATGCGTACGCAGCAGGCTGAGGTTGAGTAACCAGGATTGTTGCTTCATTACAACGCCTTAAATACACACTTTTTATGTCCATTCGCAGGCTATGCATGGTAACATATCAAAACAAGATCGATAACGATAATTACTATCATTATCAAGTTTGGGACGTTTTATGTCGTTTTCTTCTTTCCCGGCGCGCCCCTACACCCTCGCCGGGTTATTGATACTGCTTTTTGCCGCCGCTGCACTCAGCCTGTTCGTTGGCGCAAAACCCATGCCCGCCGCCGTGGTGATAGACGCCCTTACCGGCGTTTGCCAGAGCGCGGATTGCACCATTATTCAGGATGCCCGACTGCCGCGAACCCTGGCGGGGTTACTGGCTGGCAGCGCGCTGGGTCTTGCCGGCGCGCTCATGCAAACGCTGACCCGCAACCCGCTGGCCGACCCCGGGCTGCTGGGCGTTAATGCTGGCGCCAGTTTCGCGATTGTGCTCGGCGCAGCACTTCTCGGCGCGACCACCGCCACAGACCAGTTGCTGCTGGCCTTTTGCGGTGCGCTGGCGGCATCGTTACTGGTGGCCTTCACGGGCAGCCAGGGCGGCGGGCAACTCAGCCCGGTGCGCCTGACGCTCGCGGGCGTTGCGCTCGGCGCAGTGCTGGAAGGGCTCTCCAGCGGCATCTCGCTTCTTAATGCCGATGTCTACGATCAGCTGCGTTTCTGGCAGGCAGGATCGCTGGATATTCGCACCCTGCAAACCCTGAAAATCGTGACGTTGCCGGTAGTGCTGGCGGCAGCAACCGCACTGGCACTCTGCCGCTCACTGAACAGCCTGAGCCTCGGCAGCGATACCGCCACTGCGCTGGGCAGTAAAGTCGCGCGCACCCAGCTTCTCGGTCTGCTCACGATTACCGTCCTCTGCGGCAGCGCGACCGCGGTTGTAGGGCCGATTGCGTTTATCGGGCTGATGATGCCGCATATGGCGCGCTGGCTGGTGGGCGGCGATCACCGCTGGTCATTGCCGGTAACGCTGATTGCCACCCCTGCACTTTTGTTGTTCGCAGACATTGTGGGGCGCCTGATTGTGCCCGGTGAGCTGCGCGTTTCCGTGGTCAGCGCATTCATCGGCGCGCCGGTGTTAATTGTGCTGGTGCGCCGTGCACGTGGAGGCAGCTTATGACCTCTCCGTCTCCGCGTCTGTTGTTAAGCTGCCTGCTGTTGCTGGTCGCCGCGCTGCTATTGACCGTCTGGGGGTTGCGCAGCGGCGCTGTCACTCTCGGGTTCTCTCAGGTCATTGACGCGCTCACCGGCGATGCGCCGCGCGCCATGCGGCTGGTGGTGATGGAATGGCGCTTACCGCGTGTGTTGATGGCGTTGCTGGTTGGCGCTGCACTGGGCGTCAGCGGTGCCATTTTTCAGTCACTGCTGCGTAACCCATTAGGGAGCCCGGATGTCATGGGTTTTAACGTGGGTGCCTGGAGCGGCGTGCTGGTGGCGATGGTGCTATTTGGCCAGCATATGACCGCCATTGCTCTTGCCGCCATGATCGGCGGTATTGCCACCTCGCTGATTGTCTGGCTTCTTGCGTGGCGTAACGGTATCGAAACCTTCCGACTGATCATCGTTGGCATTGGCGTACGCGCCATGCTGATGGCATTTAATACCTGGCTGTTGCTGCATGCGTCTCTGGACACAGCCGTCAGCGCCGGGTTGTGGAACGCAGGTTCGCTGAACGGCCTGACCTGGGCAAAAACCCTGCCTTCTGCGCCCATCATGCTGCTGATGTTTGTGTTTGCCGCCCTGCTCGCTCGCCGTATGCGCCTGCTGGAAATGGGCGATGACACTGCTTGTGCACTGGGCGTGAGCGTTGAACGTTCACGGCTGATGCTGATGCTGGTGGCGGTGGCGCTGACGGCAGCCGCGACCGCGCTGGCCGGGCCGATTTCATTTATCGCGCTGGTTGCGCCGCATATTGCCCGGCGCATCAGCGCCACCGCACGCTGGGGGCTGACTCAGTCAGCACTTTGTGGCGCGGTGATCCTGTTGCTGGCAGACAGCATTGCCCAGCAAGCCTTTACGCCGTACCAGTTACCCGTGGGCGTGGTGACCGTCAGCCTTGGCGGCATTTACCTTATCGCCTTGTTAATTCAGGAGTCCCGCAAAAAATGACCGATACAGCAGCCCGTTTGCGCGGCGAAGCGTTAACCCTGGGTTATGGCAAAAAAATTATCGCCGAGCAACTTAGCGTTGCCATTCCCGATGGCCAGTTCACGGCGATTATCGGTCCTAACGGCTGCGGGAAATCAACCCTCCTGCGCACCTTAAGTCGGCTGATGACCCCGGCCCAGGGGCATGTCTGGCTTGATGGCGAACAGATCCAGCGGTTTGCCAGTAAAGAGGTAGCGCGACGTATTGGACTGCTGGCGCAAAACGCCACGACGCCGGGCGACATTACCGTGCAGGAGCTGGTGTCACGCGGGCGCTACCCGCACCAGCCGATGTTTACCCGCTGGCGCAAGGAAGATGAAGCAGCAGTCAGCCGGGCGATGAAAGCCACCGGTGTGGATTCGCTGGCACACCAGAGTGTCGACACGCTCTCCGGCGGGCAGCGTCAGCGCGCATGGATTGCGATGGTACTGGCTCAGGAGACCGCTATTATGCTGCTTGATGAGCCCACCACCTGGCTGGATATCAGTTACCAGATAGACCTGCTGGAACTGTTAAGCGAGCTGAATCGCGAGCAAGGCTATACGCTGGCGGCGGTGCTGCACGACCTGAACCAGGCGTGCCGTTACGCCACCCATCTGATTGCACTGCGAGACGGCAGAATAGTGGCGCAAGGCGCGCCGAAAGAGATTGTTACCGCCGAACTGATCGAGGCTGTGTACGGCTTGCGCTGCATGATCATTGACGATCCGGTGGCGCATACGCCGCTGGTTGTACCGCTGGGCCGCCATTGTTAAAAAGCCCGGCTGGCGTTTCGCCGCCGGGCCTGCTGAAGGGACTTTACTCTCCCAGCACCTCTCGCAATACCGGGCCAATGCGCTCAAACGCCCTGGGCGAGATAATATCGACATGGGCGCAATCCTGGCGATACACCTCCAGTTCACCAATCCACGGTGCCCAGCAGGTTTGCGGATCGGTTCCCTGCGGGAGGGTGCGTTCGGCGACAAACAGTGTCGCCTTACCATCAAACGGCAGACTGTGTGCGGTGGTCAGCAGACGCACGGCATCCGCATAGTTGCCTTCAATATGTCGGAACAACTCGCCGGACGCCTGCCCCTGCTGCGCCGCCAGAAAAGCCTGACGTTCACGCTCGATTTCCTCCAGCACCGCCGGATCCAGCCCATTGGCCTCTTTTTCCGCCCAGTTCTGCGTTTCCGGCGGCCAGGTGTCCAACAGCCCCAGGAAAGCCACCTCTTCACCACGTTCACGCAAGCGCGCAGCAATGCCCTGCGCCAGCGTACCGCCGAGCGAATAGCCAAACAGGTAATACGGCCCGTGGGGCTGTTGCGCCAGTAGCGTCGCAAGATGCTGTTCGCAGGCCTCGTCTAACGTGGCGGCCTGCTGTAATGGCCCGGCGGGTCGCGGCGACTGAATGCCGGTAATCGACCAGCGTGGCGACAGATAGCGGGACAACACACTGAACTGCCAGGCAAAGCCGGATGCCGGATGGAAGCAAAACAGCGTCGGCCCCTGACTTTCGCGCAGCGGCAGCAACGTTTCCATCCCCAGCCGCTGTGCCTGTTCTGCAGACAATGCGTGTTCGAGCAGTGCGGCCAGTTTTTCCACCGTCGACGCCACCATAATCTGCCCCGGTGTAACCTGCCGTTCGCATTCGCGACTGAGCTGTGCCGCCAGGCGCATCGCCAGCAAGGAGTGACCGCCCAGCGCGAAAAAGTCTGCTTCGGCGTCGTTCACCTCACAGCCCAGCAGCCCGGCAAACGCCTGCGCTACCCGTGTTTCGTTCCCTTCACGCGGCGCGCGGCCTTTGCTTTTCGCACTCAGCGTGGGCAACGGCAGCGCTTTGCGATCCAGCTTGCCGTTAGCGCTGAGCGGCAACGCGCTCAGTTGCAGCACCTGTACCGGTACCATGTGCGGCGGCAGCTGATCGCGCAGCTGCGCCTGCAGTGCCGCGGTATCCAGCGGCAGGCCAGAAAGAGAAACCACATAACCTACAACCTGGCGGGCATCGCCGCCGCTGGCTGCCGCCTGGTTAAAGACGCAGGCATGCGCCACAGCCTGAGCCACATCCGGCAGTGTGAGCATCGCGCGGTCAATCTCGCCGAGTTCAATGCGCTGACCACGAATTTTCAGCTGATCATCGCTGCGCCCCAGGTACTCGACGGCACCGTTTTCTAACCAGCGCGCCACATCGCCCGTGCGGTACATGCGTTCCCCGGCCGCAAACGGATCGGCAATAAAGCGGCTGGCTGTCAGATCCGGGCGCCCCAGGTAACCCTGCGCCAGCTGAATGCCTGTCAGATAAAGATCACCCGCCACGCCGGGCGGCACCTCGCGCATCATCGCATCAAGAATGCGTAACCCGGTATTCCACACCGGAAAGCCAATCGGCACGCTATTGCCCTGCACGCCCGCCAGGACTTCGCCATGCGCCGGATACCAGCTCACGTCGACAGCGGCTTCCGTCGGGCCATATAAGTTGTGTAGGGGCACGCCGGTCAGGTGTTGCCACTCACGGCACAGATCGGCAGGCAGCGCCTCGCCGCTGCAGAACACCTGCTTTAACGTCCGGCAACATTGCGACGCGCTTTCTGCCGTCAGTGAAGCGACAAACGCCGCCAGCATTGACGGAACAAAATGGGTGGTGGTCACGCCAAAGTGCGCAAAAAAGGCTTGTAACGCCAACGGATCGCGGTGCGCGTCCGGCTCTGCCATCACCAGCTGACTACCGGCAATAAACGGCCACCAGAACTCCCACACCGAGACGTCAAAACTACATGGCGTTTTTTGCGCCACCACATCGGTGTCCGTCAGGGGGTAGTGGTTTTGCATCCATAACAAACGGTTGACGATGGCAGTCTGCCCCACCATCACCCCTTTTGGTCGCCCGGTAGAGCCAGAGGTGAAAATGATATAGGCGGTCTGTTCGGGACGCGCCAGCCGGAGCGGTTCGCTACCTTTGGCTTCCAGGGGCGCTTCATAGCAGAAGTGCGCCAGCCCCGGAATGTCGCTAAAGCGCGTGGCCTGGTCTTCGGAAGTAATGAGCAGGCGCGGTTTCGCATCTTCCAGCATCATGCGCAGGCGCTCATCCGGGTAACCGGTATCCAGCGGCAACCAGGCTGCCCCGGCTTCAACAATGCCGTGCAGCGCCAGCGTCAGGAACACCGATCGCGGCAGGGCAACCGCCACGCTATCGCCAGGCTGGACGCCAAGTTGACGTAAACGGTGTGCCAGCGCGACCACTTGCTCACGCAGCTCACGGTAATTAAATTGCCAGCGGGCATCCGCCAGCGCAGGGGCGTCTGGCGTTTTCGCCGCCTGGGCGGCGACCAGTTCGCTCAGGGTAGTGGCAGGCAATGCGATACCGGTGTCATTAATCCGCGCCAGTTGCTGTGACTCATGCGCGGCCAGTAGCTCCGCATCGCCGCAGCGCAACGCCGGATTATCGGCGAACTGGTTAAGCAATGCGGGTAAACGGGCGATATGGGTATGCAGCGTGGTCTCGTCGTAGCGCTGGCGATTAGCCAGCACTTCCAGCGTCAGGCCGCCTTCTTCTTCCGGGATTAACGCTATCTCGAGGTCGTTCACGGGCCCGGTCGCCAGGGTATGCGTCACGCCCTGAATGCCGTCGACATCCAGCAGGTAGTCGAACATTTTCACGTTGAAGACCGGGCCAAACAACGGCTCGTCACCTGCGGCACGCCCGGCGTCGCGCACAATCTGTTCCGCGTCATAACGCTGATGGCGGCGCATGGCTTTGAGTGATGCGGCAAGTTGCGTTGCCAGTTCGGGTAAGGTGTGCGCGCCATCAAGATGAACACTTAGCGGCAGGACGTTGAGTACCGGGCCGGTGGCGGTAAGCGCAGCCGACCCCATCCGACGCATAAAAATAAACCCGGCGGCATAATCGGTGCGCCCACACAGACGCCCCAGCCATAACGCCACCAGCGCCAGCGCCAGGTCGGCGGGTTGCTGTTGTGGCGCAGCCTGCGTTAAACGGCGAAACGCCTGATCATCGAGGCGCATTTTCAGGCGCAGAATATCGGTGGTGGCGGCGCGCCCCGGCAACGGTGCCGGAGAAAGAGAAACCGGCGGCGGAAGCTCGCGGCGTTGTTTCGCCCAGAAAGCCCCATCGCGCTGCCAGCCGTCGCTCTGGCGGTAGCGTTGATACTCCTCCACCACTTCAGCGAACGGCGTAAAGGGTGACGGCGGCGTCGGTTCACCGCGTCGCCAGGCGGTGTAAATGGCGGCGATTTGTCGGGTAATAGCGGGGAAACTGAAACCATCCACCACTAAATGATGATAACGCTGATACCAGTACCAGCTGCGATCGCCGGTGCGCAGTAACTGGTGGCATACTAGCGGCTTACCGCTCTCTATACGCAAATTTTGCCCGAGATCGGCCTGCATGGCGCGCAGTGCTGCGGTGTGCGGATCGCTGGCCTGACGAAGATCGACAATTGACGGCATGGCGAACTGTTGCGATGCATCGACCCATTGCCATACTTCACCATTGTCCTCAACAAAACGGGTTCGCAGGGTGTCGGCTTGTTCCATACCGCTAACAATCGCTTGCGCCAGCAGCCCGGCGTCGATATCACCCTGTAACTCAACGTAGTGCGCCACGCTCCAGGCATTCGGCAGGGAAGAGAGTTGCTCCGCCATCCAGATCCCTGGCTGAGCGGCAACCAACGGTAAACGTGTTTTCATTGGCCACTCCCTGCTTGTACGTAGTGCGCTGGCGTTAAGGTTTGCCAGTGTGCATCCAGCCAGGCGTTGCATTCCGCCTGGGGTTGCGGCTCGCAGACGACATGCCAGCCTTTCGGTAACGTGCACTGCGCAGGCCACAGGCTGAACTGCTGCTGCCTGTTTTGCAGAATGTAAAACCGCCCTTGCGGATTATCGAAGGGGTTAGTGAATTCCATAGCAAACTCCTGTCGTGGAAAGGCGCTTCAGCGAAGGCGGATCAGTGGCTGCCAGAGCGTAATAAGCCCGGCAGTCAGCCCACCCCGCCAGCAAAGCGCATCATGCCCGCCGTCAACCTGACGCCAGAAAACCGACTGCTGTGTGCGTTGTAACAGGGAAAAAAGAGCCTGATTGGCCCGGTAAATGACAGGCTCGCGAACTCCGGCCTCCAGCACAATGCGCAGGCCGTGTGGCGTTAACTCGCCTTTTTCTAATTGTTCAATAAGAATGCCGTTCCGCTCGCCGCCCCGGTGGGGCCACCAGTACGATCCGGACTGGCTGAGCACGCAGCCAAAACGCTGTGGCCAGTGCAGGCCCGCATACAGCGCCGAAAGGCCGCCAAAACTTTGCCCGGCGACCACGGTGCGTTCCGGGCGATCGCTAAACGGCACGATCGCCTTCACCTGCGGCAGCAACTCGTCCTGAACCGCTTGCCAGAAGTTGGCATTACAGGGCAATTCCTGGCTGCGATGCGCGTTATCGATCACGTCGATTAACACATATACCGCCGCTGGCAGTTGGCCTTCGCGGGTGAGCGCCGCCAGCGCGGGCCACACCGGCATGCTCTTCGCCCAGAACTGCCCGTCGAGCAGGATCGCCAGCGGACGTTCGGCCGCCTCAGCATTGCCAGTGGTGTAGACCCAAACCTGCCGGGTGTTATTCAGCCGCGTGCTGTGCCATTGCAGGCGATGCGGCTCATTGAAAGGGGTGTCGGAAGCGTGCCAGCCGGGTTGTTGCGGCGCGTCGGGCATTTCCAGCGCAGATACCGGGTGACCACGGCCGCCGCGCCAGCTTTGTGGATTCAGGGGATCGGCAATTGCCTGCGGCAACAGTTTGCGCCAGCCTTCACGCAGCGCGTGGCGATCCAGCGGCGTGGTGGTAAAGAGTTCTGCCGGGAAATCGTCCTCATGCACTGAAGGGATCAGGCAATAACTGCCGCGCCAGCGGGCGTCAAGCAGCGTGCTCCAGTGCCAGACATCCGTTCCGGCAATGCGCGTGAGCGACTGCGGCAGCGAAGTCTGATGGTGGTCAGTAACCCCGGTAATGTAGATCCATACCCGGCGCACCTTTGAGGTTGCTTCGCTGCCGGCGGGGTCCCGCCACCAGAACGTCACACGGTACTGCCCTTGTGCTTCTTTAACCCATTCCGGTCCCTGTCTGGAGTCCCACCAGGCATCACTTCCCGTTGCTGACGTCACGGCTTTAACCTCGAATTTGCTGTGGAAATTTTTGCTTGCAGATCAAAAAATATCGATAATATTATTGATAACTATTTTCATTTGCAATAGCGTATTGGCGCGCTGTGGGAAGCGCGTCTTTCATACGTTTAATGGCCGCCGTGGGCGAACTTTCTCAGGACTGAGGCCCTCGCCGCGTGTCGGTTTCATCATGCCGCCTCCTCCCCCTGGGGAAAGGACGCACCAGGAGAGCGGCGACGAAAAGCAGGTAATACAATGAACAACAAGATGAAGTCCCTGGCCTTACTGGTCAATCTGGGGATCTACGGTGCTGCGTTGCCCGCAATGGCGGCGGACAAGACCAGCACCACCACCGATAACGATGACACTATCGTCGTCACTGCGGCACAGCAAAACCTCCAGGCTCCGGGCGTGTCCACGATTACCGCCGACGAGATCCGTAAAAATCCTCCCGCCCGCGATGTGTCCGAAATCATTCGCACCATGCCAGGCGTCAACTTAACCGGTAACGCCACCAGCGGCCAGCGCGGTAACAACCGCCAGATTGATATTCGCGGAATGGGGCCGGAAAACACGCTCATCCTGATTGACGGTAAGCCGGTCACCAGCCGTAACTCGGTGCGTCTTGGCTGGCGCGGCGAGCGCGACAGCCGCGGCGATACCAACTGGGTGCCGCCAGAGATGATCGAGCGCATCGAAGTGATCCGTGGCCCGGCAGCAGTACGTTACGGTAATGGCGCAGCCGGTGGCGTGGTGAACATTATCACCAAGAAAAACAGCGCACAGGAGTGGCATGGTTCATGGAACAGCTACTTTAATGCTCCGGAACATAAAGACGAAGGCGCGACCAAACGTACCGACTTTAGCCTGAGCGGCCCGCTGGGCGGCGACGTCAGTTTCCGCCTGTATGGCAACCTGGCAAAAACCCAGGCTGACGCTTGGGACATTAACCAGAATCACCAGTCTGAACGTACCGGCATTTATGCCAATACCATGGCGGCAGGGCGTGAAGGCTCGATCAACAAAGATATCAACGGCGTGGTGCGCTGGGACTTTGCACCGCTGCAGTCGCTGGAGTTCCAGGCAGGCTACAGCCGCCAGGGTAATCTTTACGCTGGCGACACGCAAAACACCAACAATGACAGCAGCACAAACAACTATGTGAAAGAGAACTACGGCAAAGAGACTAACCGTCTTTACCGCCAGAATTACTCGGTCACCTGGAACGGCGGCTGGGATAACGGTGTGACTACGACCAACTGGGTGCAGTATGAACGTACCCGTAACTCACGCCTGGGCGAAGGCCTGGCGGGCGGAACGGAAGGCCTGTTTAATAGCAATCAGTTCACCGATATCGATCTTTCCGACATTACGCTGCACAACGAGCTGAACCTGCCGCTGGATCTGCTGGTTAACCAGACCCTTACGCTGGGCACCGAGTGGAACCAGCAGCGCATGAAAGACATGGCCTCGAACACCCAGACGTTACAGGGCGGGCCGATTAACGGCCTGAGCAGTGTTGATCGTAGCCCCTACTCCAATGCGGATATCTATTCCGTGTTTGCAGAAGACAACATGGAGCTGACTGACAGCACCATGCTGACCCCGGCCCTGCGTTTTGACCATCACACCATTGTTGGCAATAACTGGAGCCCGTCGCTAAACCTTTCGCAGGGTCTTGGCGATGACGTGACCCTGAAAATGGGTATCGGCCGCGCGTACAAAGCGCCAAGCCTTTATCAGACCAACCCGAACTACATTCTCTACAGTAAAGGCCAGGGGTGTTACGCCAGCGGCAGCGGTGTAGGTTGCTATATGATGGGCAACGACGACCTGAAAGCAGAAACCAGCATCAACAAAGAGATTGGTCTGGAGTATAAGCATGAAGGCTGGCTGGCCGGGGTGACCTGGTTCCGTAATGATTACCGTAACAAGATCGAAGCGGGTTATTCACCGCTGAGCCAGACTGCTGTCGGTAAAACCAAAACCGACCTCTACCAGTGGGAGAACGTGCCGAAAGCCGTGGTGGAAGGCCTGGAAGGGACGTTCAATGTCCCGGTGACCGATACGGTGGCCTGGAGCAACAACTTCACCTACATGTTGCAAAGCAAAAACAAAGAGACCGGCGAACGTTTGTCGATCATCCCGGAATACACGCTGAACTCGACGCTCAGCTGGCAGGTCGTGCCGGACGTTTCGGTTCAGTCAACGTTCACCTGGTACGGCAAACAGGCGCCGAAAAAGTATGACTATCAGGGCAAACGTGTGACGGGTTCCGCCACCAACGAAGTCAGCCCTTACAGTATCATTGGCCTGAGTGCGACCTGGGATGTGACCAAAAACGTCAGCCTGACGGGCGGTGTTGACAACCTGTTGGATAAACGTCACTGGCGTGCAGGTAATGCACAGGCCACGGGCGGCTCCACCGGGTACATGTATGGCGCAGGCGCGGAAACGTATAACGAATCCGGCCGCACCTGGTATATGAGCGTTAACACGCACTTCTAAGCCGTACCTCCCCTCCCCTCAGCAGGAAGCCCCCCCTTCCTGCGGGGGGAGGGACAGGCGAGCGAGGCGATCATGCACACCCTCCACAGCCCCTTTTCTCTCGCTGGTTACACATTGCACCGCATTGATTTTGATCCCACGACGTTTACCGCAGCCGATCTGCTCTGGCTACCGCATCACGCCGGGCTGATGCACTGCGGGCGCAAACGCCAGGCGGAACATCTTGCCGGGCGTGTTGCCGCCGCGCATGCATTGCGTGACGTGGGCATTATCGCGGTGCCTGCGCCTGGTGCGCAGCGCCAGCCCTGTTGGCCGCAAGGGTTGTACGGCAGCATCAGCCACCGGGATAACCGGGCGATTGCTGTGGTGGCGCAACACCCTGTTGGAGTGGACATTGAAATGCTGTTCAGCCGCGGGTTATGCGCCGAACTGGCAGAGCACATTGTCAACGCTGACGAACAGCAAGTACTCGCACGCAGCGGTCTGCCGTTTCCGCTGGCACTGACGCTGGCGTTTAGTGCCAAAGAGAGTCTGTATAAAGCTTTTTCGCACCAGTGCCTGCCGTTGCCAGGTTTTACCAGCGCCGCGATCGTGGCTGTCGAAAGGTCACAGCTTACGTTACGCATTCTTGCTGAATTTTCTCCTCAACTTGCTGATCGGCAAGTGATTGTACACTGGCAGGCCGATCAGTCTGACGTCATGACGCTGGCGGTTGGTTAACCCCCGGATCGTGATCCTTTTCTCCTTTTAAGAAATTAGCTGCGCAAACCGTAGACAGTTTGTCGCCATCGAATTATCGTTATTCTGAATAATAAATCATTATTGAATATATATTCAATGTGGAGAAAAAGATGAAGAAGACCCTACTGCAATCTGTTGTACTGGCATCAATGATCGCTGCATCCGGCTCACTTTTCGCCGCCGATAGCGGCCTGATCGCGATTATTACTCCCTCACACGACAACCCGTTTTTTAAAGCAGAAGCCGACGGCGCGGCCGCCAAAGCGAAAGAGCTGGGCTATGCCACGCTGGTGGCTTCCCATGACGATGATGTCAACAAACAGAACCAGTTGATTGAAACCGCCATTGCCCGCAAAGCGAAGGCAATTATTCTCGACAACGCGGGCGCAGATGCAACCGTCGGGCCGCTGGAAAAAGCCAAAGCCGCAGGCGTGCCTGCTTTTCTGATTGACCGGGAAATCAATAAAACCGGTATCGCTGTGGCGCAAATCGTCTCCAACAACTACCAGGGCGCGCAACTGGGCGCAGAGAAATTCGCCAGGCTACTGGACGGTAAAGGCAAATACGTTGAGCTGCTGGGCCGCCAGTCCGACACCAATGCCAGCGTACGCTCGCAGGGTTACCACGATGTACTTGACGACTACCCGGACATGAAAATGGTGGCGCAGCAAACCGCCAACTGGAGCCAGACCGAGGCCTTTACCCGTATGGAAGCCATTTTGCAGACCCATCCGGACATTGTCGGGGTGATTTCAGGTAACGACACCATGGCGCTCGGCGCAGAAGCCGCGCTGAAAGCGGCCGGGAAAAACAACGTGATTGTGGTCGGGTTTGACGGTAGCGACTATGTGCGCGACTCCATTATCAACAAGGGCAACATCAAAGCGACAGTGCTGCAACCGGGCTGGCAACAGGCACAAATGGCGGTGGTGCAGGCGGACGCTTTCCTGAAAACCGGTAAAGCCCAGAAAGAGGAAAAACAGTTGATGGACTGCGTGCTGATTGATGACAGCAACGCCAGCAAACTGAAAATGTTCAACCTCAGCAAATAACGCGGAGGCGATATGTCGTTAAAACAATGGGGCGCCGCGCTAACAGGGTGCGCCGCCCTGTTGCTCACGGCCTGCACCGTGGTGGATCTGGATGAAAACGGCAAGCCGATTATGCCTGCCGATCCGAATGCGAAAGCCAGCTTCGACAAGCTGACCCCACAGCAGATCGCGCAACAAACCTGGCAGGAACGCGTTATCGATGCCGCCCAAAAACAGGCACTGGACGGCGGTGCGTTAACCGCGCAGATGAAGAACAGGGCGACCACGCCGCAAAGCGTATTTGTCAGACTCACCAGCCTGATTGAACGTGTTGACGTCAGCAATGACCGTGAACGGCAACTGGTGATCCGCCTTGGCGGTGAGCCGCTGAACGTGCAGCTTGGCCCGGTCGTGCGCGGCAATGCTATCCGCGATGCGAGCGGCTTTAAATTCGAAGATTTCACTAACCAGGTCCAGTTTGCGCAGCTTTCGCGCGCTTATAACCGTGAAGCCGTGAAGCATTTACCCGCCGTCGACGCCCATTGGGCCGGGAAACCCGCCATCGTACTGATGGCGGTGACCATCAGCGACGGCAAGGCGCAAGACGCCGTCGCGCTGACGCTGAGACAGGAGGCACAGTAATGAGCGAAATCCCTGTGGACGACATAATCCTGCGCACCAAAGGGGTATCGATGCTGTTCCCCGGCACCGTTGCGCTGGATAACGTGGATTACAACGTCTGGCGCGGCAAGGTGAATGTGATTATCGGCGAGAACGGCGCAGGGAAATCCACGCTAATGAAGATCCTCGCCGGAGTGCAGCAACCCAGCCTGGGCCAGATTGAGCTGAATGGCAAAAACGTGCATCTCGCCAACACCCGCGCTGCCGCTGCCCATGGCATCGGCATGGTGCATCAGGAACTGAATCTATTTGAAAACCTTAACGTCGCGGAGAACATTTTCCTCGGCCGGGAATTGCAAAAAGGAATCACGCCGATTAATGAAGCAGAGCAGGAAAGACGCACCACCGAACTGCTCAAACGCCTTGACCAGCCTATCTCTGCGCGTGAACTGGTGGGCAACCTCAAAGTCGGCCAGCAGCAACTGGTGGAGATCGCCAAAGCGCTGGCGGAAGATGCCGACATTTTGATCCTCGACGAACCGACATCGGCGCTAAGTAAAACCGAAGTGGAGATCCTGTTTCGGGTGATCCGCGAACTGACCCGCCAGGGAGTGACGATTATCTATATTTCCCACCGTCTGGAAGAGCTCATGGCGATTGGCGATGTGATAACCATTCTGCGTGACGGCAAATTCCAGGCCGAAGCAAACGTTTGTGATATCGACGTACCGTGGATCGTCCGCGAGATGCTCGGCAGCGATCCGGTGACAAACTTTCTCACACCGGGACGTACTTTTGGCGCGCCGGTTCTCGAAGCCGAGCATATTACCTGCGTAAACGCCAGCGGCGTGACCACAGTCGATGATGTCAGTTTCAACGTTCATGCCGGTGAAATTGTAGGTATTTACGGCCTGATGGGCGCCGGACGCACCGAGCTGTTTGAGTGCATGCTGGGCACGGAACGTAACTACCTGGGAAAATTGTGGCTCGACAGCAAACCGGTACCGCAGCGGCTGACCCCGGCGGAACGTATCCGCATGGGGATGAGCCTGGTGCCGGAAGATCGCAAACGCACCGGCATCTTCCCTATTTCATCAGTGGCGACAAATCTCACTATCGCCAGTTTGTGGCGGCGTTTGCAGCGCGGCTTCGCCATCGCGCAAAAAGATGAGCAAGCCGTGGTGGCCAGCACCATTGGCAACCTGTCGATCAAAGTCTCTTCACCGGAAGTGGAGATTCAGGCGCTGAGCGGCGGCAATCAGCAAAAAGTGGTGATTGGCCGCTCGCTGTTGACCAGTCCGAAAGTGCTGTTTCTGGATGAACCGACACGCGGAATTGACGTTGGGGCAAAAGCCGACGTGTTCCGCATGATGGTCCAGTTGTCCCAACAGGGGATCGCGGTGGTCTTTTCCACCTCCGATCTGAAAGAGATTATGGCGGTGTCTGACCGCATTCTGGTGATGTCGGGCGGCAAACTGACTGCCGATATCGTGCGCGATCGGGCCGAGGAATCGGCGCTGGTAACAGCAAGTGCTCAGGGGTTCTGATATGAAAACAACACAAACTGTCGCGCTGTCGCCACGCGCGGGTGCATCACTGTCTCGTGAAAGCGTGATCCTGTTACTGCTTAAGTTGCGCACCTTTATTGCGCTGTTCCTGATCGTCGGCTTTTTTACCGCCACTGTGCCGGGTTTCCTCTCCACCGGCAGCCTGGTGATTATGATCAAACACATTGCCATTAATGCTTTTCTTGCGCTCGGTATCACCTTTGTCATCATTACCGCCGGTATTGATTTGTCGATCGGCGCCACACTTGGTCTGTGCGGGATGATCGCGGGTTGGATGATCACGAAAGGCATTGTGCTACCGATGTTCGGCATTGCGATTTTCCCCAGTGTCTGGGTGATCGTCCCCTGTGTGTTGCTGACTGGCGGGCTGATAGGCGCGGTGAATGGCTGGATCATCACTCGCTACAATGTCGCGCCGTTTATTTGCACCCTCGGCACCATGTATGTCCTGCGTGGGGCAGCCATGCTCACCTCAGATGGGCAAACCTTCCCGGGTCTTGCCGGCAACCCGCAACTTGGAAATACCGGCTTCGATGAGATTGGCGCGGGCACCCTGCTCGGCATTCCGTGGGCCATCTGGCTGATGATCGTGCTGGCGGTGGTGATCGCCTATGTCGCTCGTCGCCTGCCGTTTGGTCGTCATGTATATGCCATCGGCGATAACGAACGGGCTGCGGAGCTCTCCGGTGTGCGGGTGAAACAGGTGAAAATCTGGGTCTACACCCTTTCAGGGCTTTGCGCTGCGCTGGCGGGGATTGTGGTGTCTGCCCAGTTGCTGGCCAGCCACCCGGCCAACGGCACCGCCTTCGAAATGAATGCCATCGCCGCCGTGGTGCTGGGCGGAACTTCGCTGGCAGGCGGGCGCGGTACCGTGCTGGGCACGCTGATAGGCGCCTTTGTGATTGGCTTTCTCGCCGACGGCCTGGTGATGATGGGCGTCAGTGAGTTCTGGCAAATGGTGATCAAGGGCATCGTGATTATTGTGGCGGTAATCATTGACCAGATGCAAAACCGCATGCAGCAAAAAGCGGCAGTGGTGGCGCAAAAAGCGGTGATAGAAGGCAAATAGAACCAGCTTGCCCGGGGCATTTCCCGGGTTTTTTGTGTAGGCCCGGTGTGTGCACCGGGCATTTTTTTATCGGATTAGAATGCTTCCCACTCGTTTTCCTGACTGCGCCCTTTTGCGGCCACAGCAGGCCGCGGTGCCGGTTTGCCTGCTTTCGGCGCGGCTTTGGTTGCCGCATTTTGACGCCCGGCATCGCCTGGCAATTTAAACACTGACACAATCTCGGTTAACTGGAAGGCCTGTTGCTCCAGCGAGCTGGAAGTGGCAGACGACTCCTCCACCAGCGCGGCGTTCTGCTGGGTAACGCTATCCATTTGCGAAATGGCTGTTCCTACCTGACCAATGCCTTTGCTTTGCTCGGTAGATGCAGAGGCGATCTCGCCCATAATGTCTGTCACACTGGTGACAGAACGCAGAATGTTATCCATTGATTCGCTGGTCAGCGTCACCTGGTCAAAACCGTTGTTAACGTTAGCCACGGATTCATCAATCAGGGTTTTGATCTCTTTTGCCGCTCCGGCGCTACGCTGCGCCAGGTTACGCACTTCGCTGGCCACCACCGCAAAACCACGCCCCTGTTCGCCCGCGCGCGCTGCTTCCACGGCCGCGTTCAGCGCCAGGATGTTGGTCTGGAAGGCAATACTGTCGATCACATTGATAATGTCGGTAATTTTCTGCGAACTTTCGGTAATGTTCTTCATGCTGGCAATGACGGCCTGCACACGTTCCTCACCTTTATTCACTGCCGCTGAGGCGGTTTTTGCCAGTACGCTGGCTTCGCTGGCGTTATCGGCGTTCTGTTTTACCACCGCGCTCAACTGTTCCATGCTGGCGGCGGTCTGGGTCAGCGCGGCCGCCTGCTCTTCCGTACGGGAGGAGAGATCGGTATTGCCGGAGGCAATTTCACTGGCGCCCTGGTAAATCCCCCCGGCACTGTTACGGATCTGCGTAACCGTCTTCACCCAGTTGTTCTGCATTGTCTCCAGATAGGGAATTAATTGCCCCACTTCGTTGTTACCTAACGGCTGGGTCGGCTTATCCAGCTCCCCGACCGACAGCACCTGCAGATGCTGTTTCACCCACTCCAGCGAGCGCGCCAGCAACAGCGCCAGATAACGCTCCGACATCACCAACATTGCGAGGCCAATTATCATCGCCACAATGATGGTGGTGCGCGTCTGCGAAACCCAACTGCCGATACGATCATTGGCAGCGGCTTTGAGATCGTGGATCTCCTGGTTGTAGGCGACAATGGCCTGCGAGAATCCGCTGCGCAGCGGGCTAAACTGATCTTTCGACAACTGGGTATACGCGTCGATGTTGTTGGCTTTCACCGCCTCGAACATGGGTTTGATCGCCTGGTTAAATAACGTCAGCGAACTGTTATAGATATTGTCCGTGGAGGTGTTGCTGATATTGGCGTGATCGGTGACCTTAAACTGATTTAAGCCGCCTTGCAGAAAATCGACATCTTTACTGATGCGATCCAGCGTTTGCTGATAATTCTGACCATCATTGTTGGATTTATAAACGAAAGCGCGGTCCATCAGCAGCTTAACCTGATAGTAGCGATCGCTGGCATTGTTGATGATATCGCCGTTGACCTGTTGCACGTTAGTGAGCTGGACTTCTTCGGTTAAACCGCTTAATGCATGCAGTGAGAAAAACGACACGCCGCCCCAGAGAACAGTAAAAATGATCAGAATCGCGAGCATCACGAACTTGATCTTCAGATTGCGAATAAATTGCATAGTAGCCCCGGTCATTGCTGTGAAATAAGAAAGTGAAAGGACAGCGAAAACATGGCTGTCTACAATCCCATCGGCGCAGTGCGGAGCTTAATTAAGATTAAAAAGAAGTAAGGCAATAACCTTTATTTAAAACAGTGATAACAAAAAAAATTTAATACGTTTTGGAAATGTATTAACCGGACAAGGCCGGAATAGCGGGTGTGCCATCCGGCCTAAACACCGCCGTAACGGTTTTCACGCCGCCGTTAACCGCCTTTCACCAGGCTGCGCGCGGTGGGGTAGTCGGTGATCAACACATCAATGTAATTGCCCTGCAACGCGCCGCGAATGGCGTTGCGTTTCTCTTCACCGCCGGCCAGGGCAATAACATGCGGGCATTGGCGGATTTGCGTCAGTTCCATCCCAATGACCGGATCTTCATCCTCGCTGAGCACCGGATGACCTGCTGCGTCATAATAATGCAGACAAATATCACCCACCGCGCCGCGTTCCGCCAGCAAACGCAGCATGGCTTCGTTGTAATAGTTACCGGAATTTTTCAACAACTGCGAAGGCTCCAGTTCGCCAATACCGACAATTGCCACATCCACTTCAGCAAACTTTTCTACCACTGCCGCCACATCCGGGCTGTTCACCAGACGGGCGCGCTCTTCGACCGAATGCTCAATACTTTGCGACGGTAACAGCCATGACGGGCACCCCAGATGCGCCGCCAGTTGCTGGGTTAAAATGGTCGCCTGTACGTTGCCGTTTGGCCCCACGCCGCCGAGTAACTGGATCACCCCGGCGGCACGAATACTCTGCGGGTGCATTTCATCGACCATACAGCGGATTGTGCTGCTCCATGAGGAGATGCCGACCAGGTCTTCCGGACGCAGACGCGTCTCCACATAGTGCGCTGCCGCACTGCCAATGGCATGTTTGATCTGCGCATTACCGGCGTTTTCCCCCACATCCACCACAATCGCCTGGCGAATGCCATACTGCTGCTCAATGGCCTTTTCCAGCGCAACAAAGATGTTGGTGGGCTGCACAACGGTGATTTTCACCAGCCCCTCTTTCTGGCAGCGGGTCAGCGCACGCGAGACAAAGGATTGCGACAAGTGCAGCAAGGTGGCGATTTCTGACTGTTTTTTATTTTCGTTGTAATAAAGTGTGGCGATCTTCACCAACAACCGCTGTTCATCCTGCTTTGACATACACATCCCCTTTATCTGTTATCGATATTTTTATTCATCATTGAATAGATAACAAGCCGCGGTTTCTGCCCGGTGCCGATCCAAATGTGATCCTTTTCTCCTTTCTTTCAAATTTGCCGATCCACAGCGTAGACAAACCTTACCACAAGGCATATCTTTAACCATGAATAATAAGTCAGTCGTGAATATATATTCCAAGCACGTGTCAAACCCTTGCCTCTGCTTGCAATAACACAATGCAACATCCGCTTTGGATGTGCTTTTTCACCCTGATTGAATATTTATTCATAAAAGATTAAACATTCAAGAGGTGTTCTATGAATCCGTTTTCGCTCTCTGTCGATGAGCTAGAAAAGAAAGCACGTGCGGTACGCCGTCGCATCATCGTGCTGAACGCCAAAAGCCCGGCTGGCGGGCATACGGGGGCAGATTTATCCCAGGTGGAACTGCTTACCGCGCTCTACTTCCGCATTCTGAACTGCTCGCCGCAAACCAAAGAGAGCGCTGAGCGCGATATTTACATTCAGTCCAAAGGCCACGCAGTAGGCGGCTACTATTGCGTGCTTGCCGAAGCCGGGTTCATCCCCGTGGACTGGCTGGCAACCTACCAGCACGCGGACTCCCACCTGCCGGGCCACCCGGTTAAACACAAAACAGCGGGCATTGAACTGAACACGGGCGCACTGGGTCACGGTTTACCGGTTGCGGTGGGCATTGCACTGGCGGCGAAACGCAACAACAGCACACGCCGCGTTTTCGTGGTTACGGGTGATGGCGAGCTGGCGGAAGGCAGTAACTGGGAAGCCGCGCTGGTTGCCGCTCATTACCAACTCGACAACCTGATCATTATTAACGACAAAAACAGCCTGCAACTGGCGGGGCCAACCAGAGAGATCCTCAATACCGATCCACTCGACGAAAAATGGCGCGCCTTTGGCATGGCCGTGACCGAATGCCGTGGCAACGATATGGCCGATGTCGTCGCCACGCTCGAAGGGCTGACCCCCGCAGGCAAACCGCATGTGGTGATAGCGCACACCACCAAAGGCGCAGGCGTCTCCTTTATTCAGGGGCGTCCGGAGTGGCACCACCGCGTGCCAAAAGGGGAAGAGATCGCACTGGCGCTGGAGGAACTGAAAGATGAGTAATAGCGAACACCTGGCAACGGTGATGGTTAACGCCTTTATCGATGCGGTAGATAACGGGATCGACCTGGTTCCGGTAGTCGCAGATTCCACCTCCACGGCCAAGATTTCACCGTTTATGCAACGATTCCCTGGCCGCGTGGTCAATGTCGGCATTGCTGAACAAACGCTGGTCGGGGCCGCCGCCGGGCTGGCGCTGGGCGGAAAAATCGCTGTCACCTGTAACGCCGCGCCATTTTTGATTTCCCGCGCGAATGAGCAGATTAAGGTCGATATTTGCTACAACAACACCAATGTCAAACTGTTCGGTCTTAACGCCGGAGCCAGCTACGGGCCGCTGGCCAGTACACATCATAGCATTGACGATATTTCGGTACTGCGTGGTTTTGGCAATATTGAGATTTATGCTCCGTCATCCCCACGGGAGTGTCGGCAGATCATTGATTACGCCCTCGCCCACGTTGGCCCGGTCTATATCCGCCTTGATGGCAAAGCACTGCCGGAACTGCATGACGAAAGTTACCGCTTCACGCCAGGCAACATTGATGTGCTGCGCCACGGCAACGATATCGCGCTGGTGGCAATGGGATCGACGGTGCATGAAATTGTCGAAGCCGCCACACAACTTGCAGCAGAAGGTATTGATGCCGCTGTTATCAGTGTACCGTCTATTCGCCCCTGCAATACATCCCAGCTGCTGTCGCTGCTGCAAGCCAGCCGCGCCGTCATCAGCGTCGAAGAACACAATATCAATGGTGGCGTCGGCAGCCTGGTGGCAGAAGTGCTGGCGGAAGCGGGCTGCGCGATCCCGCTGCGTCGGCTTGGCATTCCGGACGGGCAATACGCCATTGCCGCCGATCGTGCCGCCACCCGTGCCCGTCATCACATCGACGCGGCAGGGGTTGTAAAACAGACCCGCGCCCTGCTGGCCGCGCGGTAATAACAATAAAAAGAACATCTTACTGGAGAGAGAACAATGTCCCGAATTCCGCAAAAACTGACCATGGCGGTCATTATCGGCAACCGTGGTTTCTTCCCAAGCTACCTGGTGGCTCAGGCACGCGAACAGGCTGTCGCGCTGTTTAACCGGCTGGGTATCCACACCATTATGCTCGATGAGACGCAAACCGAACTGGGCGGAGTGGAAACCCGTCAGGATGCCAAAACCTGTGCCGCGCTGTTCCGCGCGCATCGCGATGCGATCCACGGCGTGGTAGTGCTGCTGCCCAATTTTGGCGATGAGAAAGCCGTGGCGGAAACCCTGCGCCTCTCCGGGCTGAACGTCCCGGTGTTGGTGCAAGCTGAAGAGGACAATCTGGATAAGATGGGTCTGGCAACCCGTCGCGACAGCTTCTGCGGCAAGATCTCGCTGTGCAATAACCTGCGCCAGTATGGCATTCCGTTCACCCTGACGACCCAGCATGTTTGTGCGCTCAGTGGCGAGGTGTTTGCACGCGATCTGCAACGGTTTGAGCAGATCTGCCGGGTCGTCAGCAGTATGCGTGGCGTGCGTGTTGGTGCCATTGGCGCGCGGCCGGCCGGGTTTAATACCGTGCGTTACAGCGAGAAACTGCTCGAAAGGCTGGGGATCGCGGTTGAAACGCTCGATCTCTCAGAGGTCTTTACCCGCATTAAAACCCTGCGTGATGACGATATTCGTGTTGATGAGAAACGCCGTCTGCTGGTGGATAATGCCGACGCCAGCGCTATCCCCGCTGACAAACTGATCACCATGGCAAAACTGTTTGTGGTGATCAGCGAATGGGTGACCGCCAACGATATCGACACCACGGCCATCCAGTGCTGGACGTCGTTACAGGAAAACCTTGGCATTAATGTCTGCTCGATCATGAGTGTGATGTCCGGCCAGCTTATGCCGTCGGCCTGCGAAGTGGACGTTATGGGCGCGCTGTCCATGTATGCGCTTGCCAGCGCCACTATGAGCCCTGCTTCGATTGCCGACTGGAACAATAATTTTGGCGACGATCGCGACAAATGCGTGCTTTTCCACTGTGGTAACTTCGCCTCTGCCAGCCTTGAGACACCGCACATGGGCACGGCCGACATTATCGGCACGGCCGTCGGTAAAGAAAACACCTGCGGGGCAGTACATGGTCGCCTGAAAGCCGGGGCGCTGACCTACTTTCGCTTAAGTACCGACGATCTGACCGGTGAGATCAAAGCATACGTTGGCGAAGGCCAGTCGGTCGATGATCCGCTGGAAACCGTCGGTTGCCGGGCTGTTATTCAAGTGCCGCGTCTGGAAAACCTGCTGTCGTGGATCTGCCGCAATGGCTTTGAACATCACGTGGCGATGAACCACGCCGCCAGCGCAGACGTGCTGCATGAAGCCTTTACCCGCTATCTCGGCGTCGACACTTACCTGCACCGCTGATTGCCAGAGGGAGAAACGGCATGTCGCTGGATAAAGAGATTGTGATTGCTCTCGATGAGGGCACCACTAACGCCAAAGCCGTGGCGCTGGATGCCAGAGGCCAGGTGGTAGCGAAATGTTCACGCCCGTTGACGATCCAGACGCCGCACGAAGGTTGGGTTGAGCAGTCCGGGGAACAGCTTCTCGCAGCCTCGCTGGCGGTGATCCGCCAGGTAGTGGCTGAGGTGGGCGCGGCGCGCGTGGCGGCCCTGGCTATTAGCAATCAACGCGAGACGACGATTGGCTGGTATCGCGCCAGTGGCACACCATGCGGCCCGGCCATCAGCTGGCAATGTTCGCGCACGGCGGTTTTTTGCCATGCCCTGCGTGAGCAAGGCCTGGAAGCGGTTATCAAAGCGGTTACCGGGCTGCCGATCGCCCCGCTGTTTTCCGCCACTAAAATGCGCTGGCTGCTGGAGGCGATCCCCCAAGGGCACGCGCTGGCCGCACAGGGTGACATCTGCCTTGGCACTATCGACAGTTGGCTGCTGTGGCAGTTAACCGCTGGCGAGTCGTTCTGCTGCGATTACGCCAATGCCTCGCGCACGCAGTTACTGAACCTGCACAGCGGCGACTGGGATGACGACATGCTGACCCTGTTTGGTCTTCCTCGCGCCGCGTTGCCTGCTATCCGCCCCTCCAGTGGATTATTCGGCCATACCAGAGGGTTGAGCGGCATTCCGGACGGGATCCCCATCCTGGCGATGATTGGCGACTCCCATGCGGCATTGTTCGCCCACGGTCTTGGCGCGACCGGTTGCGTAAAAGCGACTTACGGCACCGGTTCGTCGGTAATGGCGCCGGTGGCCAGTGCGCAGTGCGATGTGAAATCGCTGGCGACCACGGTCGCCTGGCATGATGGCGAGCGGCTGGTCTACGGGCTGGAGGGCAATATTCCCCATACCGGCGATGCCGTGGCGTGGATGGCAGAGAGCACCGGGCTGAGCGAGCTGCCGGAAAATGAACTGGCGCAGGCACTGTGTACCCTGCCCGCCTCCGTTGACTCAACACTTGGCGTCTATTTTGTTCCGGCACTCACCGGGCTGGGCGCGCCATGGTGGGACGAACAGGCGCGCGGTCTGATCCATGGCCTGACCCGGGGAGTGAAACGTGCGCACCTTATCCGTGCGGCGCTGGAATCGATCGCCTATCAAATAGCCGATGTAGTGGTGGCGATGCGTCAGCACGGCGCGTTTTCCCTGCAGGCGCTAATGGTAGACGGCGGCCCGACAAAAAATGACTGGCTGATGCAATATCAGGCGGATTTGCTCGGCTGCCCGGTGATGCGCAGTGATGTGGCCGAACTTTCTGCGATGGGCGCCGCGCTGCTGGCACGCAAGGCGCTTTTGCAGGTCGATAGCGAACAGCTGCGCGCCTGGTTACCCGAACATGTCACTTTCCTGCCGGATATGGCCCGCCATGCTCGCCTGCAAAAACGCTGGGTTGACTGGCAAAACGCGGTTCAACTGGCGCGTGCGCAAAAGCCCTGATCCCGGGGTACGTGGTGAATAGCGCTCAGGATAAAGAGACGGCATCGGGTAAACCGATGCCGGTTTCATCACGGCGATAAGCGCGCAAAAAAAGCGCCGAGAGGCTGTTTTTGTTGGCCTTCATGGTCGAAATTGCTGGCGTCGAGCCAGGCGGTGATGGCGGCATCGCACTGCGACCATTCGCTATCGAGCAGGGAGAGGTAGTCACTGTCGCGGTTACGCCCTTTGCGCACCATGTGCTGGCGAAAACGCCCTTCCCAGCGAAAACCCAGCCGTTCTGCGGCACGGCGCGAGGCCACATTCAGCGCATCGCATTTCCACTCTACACGGCGGTAATCACAGGCAAAAGCATGGCGCAGCATCAGCCACACGGCTTCCGTACCCAGCGTGCTGTTTTTCATCTGTGGCGACCAGGTGACATGCCCCACTTCAACCGTGCCGTTTTGCGTGTCGTTCGCCAGCCAGGCGATGACACCGACCGCATTCCCTGTTACTTCGTCGACGACCGCAAACGGGATGACCGTTTTGTCGATCATTTTGCTAATCACCCAGCGCGCCATGCTGTCGATGTCATCAGGGCGCTGCCCTGCGAGCCAGGTCCAGTCGCTGTCGTTTTCCGCCTGAGAATAGGCGTGCAACAGGTGTGGCGTGTGTACCCGAGCGTCGAGCGGCTCCAGACGACAATAGTGGCCTTGCAATACGCGTCGTGGCAGCGGCTGGACGCCGTTCCAGTGTGGCACTGTGTCGCCGACGTTTTGACCATACTGATTCATTTCCGGCATGTTTCTCTCCCCAGGTATTAAAGATAAATCCAAAAGAGATGTTTTATCAGGAGAACGCTGCGGAATACAGTGCTAATAATCGGGGGGAGTTTATCAAAAAATGCCTTTGAAATCAGAGGACTGACCAGACAAGGCGCCAGGAATGCCTGACGCCAGCAAAATCAAGAGCAAAGTGGGTCAAATTGAGACAAAACACGGTCAAAAATGGCCAAACCGCGCTGCACTTCTTCCGCACTCATGGTGCAGGGCGGCACCACATGGATGCGGTTCTCGACCACAAAACTCAGCACACCGGCCTGGGTGAGCGCCGTTTTAATCGCGCTCATCTCTGCCGCCGCCAGCGGCGTTTTGGTCTGCCTGTTGCTGACCAACTCCATTGCCTGGAACATGCCGCGACCACGAACCTCACCAATCAGCGGATGTCTGCCCGCCAGCGCTTCCAGCCCCGGGCGCAACACGCCATTGCCGACACGTGCGGCGTTCTCTACCACCTGCTCTTCCTGCATCGCATCCAGCGTGGCAACAATCGCTGCCATCGCCAGTGGGTGGCCGGAGTACGTCAGCCCCCCCGCAAAGAAGTGATCGTCAAAGTAGTGCGCAATCGGTGCGGAGATCAGTACCCCACCCGCCGGGGCATAACCGGCATTTACGCCTTTAGCAAAAGTGATCAGGTCGGGCACTATGCCGTCCTGCTCAAACGCGAACCCACTGCCGGTGCGGCCAAAACCGGCCATCACTTCATCCAGGATCAGTACAATGCCAAACTCATCGGCCAGGGCGCGTACACCCTGCATATAGCCGGTCGGCGGCACCAGAATGCCTGCTGTACCCGGAATGGATTCCAGCAGGATCGCCGCAATCGAGGAGGGGCCTTCACACTCAATCATCCGGCGTAAATGCGCCAACGCACGTTCGCACTCTTGCGCTTCTGTTTCAGCGTTAAACTCGCTGCGATAGAGATAAGGGTTAAAGAAGTGTACGTGCCCGCGAGAATATTCATTCGGCACGCGACGCCAGTCACCAGTCGCGGCGATCGCACTGCCGGTATTGCCATGATAGGAACGGTAAGCGGAAAAGATCTTGTCGCGCCCGGTGTACATGCGCGCCATACGAATAGCGTTTTCATTGGCGTCGGCACCCGCATTCGTGAAGAAGACTTTACTGAAGCCGGCCGGCGCCAGTTCAACAATGCGTTTTGCCGCTTCGCCACGCGCGAGGTTGGCGGTAGCCGGCGCAATGGTCACCAGCTCATCCAACTGGGCTTTCATTGCTGCCAGCACGCGTGGGTGCTGGTAACCGATATTCACATTGACCAGTTGGCTGCTAAAGTCCAGGTACGTATTGCCGTCGTAATCCCATAATTCACAGCCTTTCGCCCCGGCAATCACCAGCGGGTTGAGGTTGCCCTGCATCGACCATGAATGAAACACATACGACCGATCCAGTTGACGCACATCGTCATTGGTGATTGCCGTTTCGCGCTGAAGTGCCCGTTTCATCCCCTGCTCCTCTCCTGTCGTGGTTGTTGCCTGCATCATGCTGTGGCACGTGCTCCTACAGGTAGAGCCAGTCTTGTTTGCGGCTTGTGACACCCGTGTCACACCCTTGTGGAATAACTGGCTCTGTCTGGCGCGGCGGGAGGTTTTTATAGTGACGCCTCAACCCGCACAGGAGAAGACAATGACAGCAGCGAAAAAAGTGGTGTTTATTACCGGCGCAACGTCCGGGTTTGGCGAAGCGGCAGCGCAGGTTTTTGCCGACGCGGGCTGGTCACTGGTGTTAAGCGGGCGGCGTCTGGCGCGCCTGGAGGGGTTACAGACCCGGCTGCAGAGCAAAGTGCCGGTGCATATTGTCGCGCTGGATGTGCGTGATAAAGAGGCGGTTAAAAACACCGTTGCGGGCCTGCCTGCTGCGTTTGCCGATGTGACAACGCTTATCAATAATGCCGGGCTGGCGCTTGCCCCACAGCCCGCCCAGCGCGTGGAACTGGAAGACTGGCAGACAATGATTGATACCAACGTCAGCGGGCTGGTCAATATGACCCATGCGCTGTTGCCAACGCTGATTAAGCACGGTGCTGGCGCAACGATTATCAATATTGGTTCGATTGCCGGACAGTGGCCCTATCCCGGCAGTCATGTCTATGGTGCAACCAAAGCGTTTGTGAAACAGTTTAGCTATAACCTGCGTTGCGACCTGCTGGGTACCGGGGTGCGGGTTACAGACCTGGCCCCAGGCATTGCGGAGACGGAATTTACGCTGGTGCGTACTAAAGGCGATCAGGCCGCTTCAGACACGCTTTATCGCGGCACCACACCCTTAAGCGCACTGGATATTGCACACCAGATGTTTTACATCGCCACGTTGCCGGACCACATGAATATTAACCGTGTGGAAGTGATGCCGGTGCGTCAGGCCTGGCAGCCGTTTGCGATCGATCGCGACTGAGTACACGCTTTGTCGTCATGGCGAGCGCCAAAAATAAAACGCCCCGGCATATGCCAGGGCCTGTTGTTTTATTTCTTTCCCAAAAGTGCTCAATCTATCTTACCCCGCCCGGCGCTTATCTCCGGCACTCACTTGTTGTGGCGTTAGCTCTGTACTGGGGTAAATTCACAATAGTCTATCGGAATATTCCTGACAACAGATAAATGCAGATCACTTTCAGAATTATGATAGTGATCATGCTTTGCCGTTTTCAGCCCTGACGCGGTGTGCGCATGGTCACGCACGCCGCATGTTGCGGCGATTTATGCCACCTTTCTCACCGTTTTATGCTAATCAACATGACACAGTAACAATGCCGTTTCGCTTAAGCGGATCGCCGATTATGATAACGATACATGTTCTCCGGCAGCGATCCCGCCGCGGCAAAATCGGGTTATTTTTTTGCCGGCATTGCCAAAAGTTACCAATAAATAGCGTAATTGGTTATTATTCCGCAGCGTGGAATTTGACTTAAATTCCTCAGAAGTTTACAAAAGATACGGCCTTCCTTAAGTCCGACTTGCGTCTTCGTCATTTTCGTCCAGGCTTCCATTTTATCCTGCGAAAAAATAACGAAGGTTGACCGGTTCAGGTTAGCGCATTCCCCGGTTTTTTTAGATTTGCAGGCATCTGTGGAGTGGAGTAACGAATGTTCTCGTTTGTCGCCCGCCAGGCGATTTTTGATGAAAATATGAACACAGTCGGTTACGAACTGTTGTTCAGAGACAGTATGACGAACCGGTTTCCCGACGTCACCCCGGAGTACGCCACTGCCCAAATTATTGTCGAGCAATTCCTTGGTGCGCCATTAGGCCGCCTGAAAGAGTACAGCGCTATCTTCGTTAACTTTCCCTATGAACTGTTAGTGCAGGGAATGGCGGAAACCCTGCCGAAAGACCGGGTGATTGTTGAAATTCTTGAAACGGCAGAACCCACGCCTTTGCTGCTTAACACGGTAAAAAAGCTCTATGCCCACGGGTTTCGTATTGCGCTGGATGATTTTGAGTTAGGTGAAACCTGGAATGCGTTTTTACCGTACGTCAGTATCATTAAATTTGATGTGCGCCTGAATACCCCGGATGAGATCCGCGGTTATATCACCAGTAAAGGCGATTTGCTGAAAGAGACGGTATTTCTGGCCGAGAAAGTCGAAACGCAGGAAGAGTACGAATGCTTCCGCGATATGGGCTGCACCCTGTTTCAGGGACATTTTTTCAGCAAACCGGTGATCCACTCGGCAAACAAGCTGGTTCAGAATCAACTTATAACGCTGAAATTAATGAAAGAGGTGAATGCCGACTCACCGGATTTTGGCAAAATTGAAGCCCTGCTAAAGCAGGATCTCGCGCTGTCATTTAAGATCATGCGCTATGCGCAGAATATTGTGTTCAATGCTCGTGGCATTAAAAATATTCGCAGCCAGTCGCTAAAAGACATTATTTTTTACCTCGGTACCAATGAACTGCGCCGCTTTGTGCTGGTGTCGTGTTTAACCTCGGTGAACAAACAGAAAACCGATGATATCTACCATCAAAGCCTGTTCCGCGCCCGGTTTTGCGAACTCGCCTCGGCCCGCTCGATAAGCCGCCACTCTGCCGATGATGCGTTTATCGTCGGGCTGTTTTCGCAACTGGACAATATTTTTGAAATGCCCATGGCGGATCTGATTAGCCAGATAGACGTATCGACTAATGTCATGATGGCGCTAAGAGAGAAAAAAGGACCGCTCTACCCATACCTGCAGCTGATTGAATTATATGAAAATCACAACTGGGAAGAGGTCAGCGCGCTTGGGCACCGGCTGGGGTTCAATCGCAGCGTGGTGGCCGAAATGATTAAACTCGCCACGAAATGGGCCGACGAGATCCCGACCAGCGCCTGACGCCGCTCCCGTATAGATTATTTGCCTGCAGGAAATACGCCGTTAACCGTCTCTTTGCATACCAAGAAGCCCAGGTTTAGCCAGGCCGCTACGCGGTATAAGATTATTTTCAACATCTGCCATGGTAAAACGTTATTTCACTTACGCATGGCCTGGACTATTTCCACACCCAGCAAGCCTTATTTCCACAACGTGCGTACCCTGCCTGCTGATTAAAAGACGCACTCATCTTTCCCGATTTTTTTGCGCTAACGGTGAGTTTATTAAAAGAATTGTGGAGTTTTGTTATCTGACAGCGTCGTTATTTTCTGGTCAGAGAAATGACAGTTACTGGGCGTAATATTGCTACTGTCAGAAGATACTCTGACATTATTCCGAATGAAGAGGTGGTTACGATGAAAAAATTACACGTGCAGATGTTAGCAACCGCGTTGGTTGTTTTCTCGACAGCATCATGGGCTGCCACCGAAGTGACGTCCGATGCCGGGTTGACGCCGGTTGGGAGTGTATCGGTTTCAGGCGCAGGCACACTCGGCGGGCTACAACACCGCCTGGCGCAAAAAGCCGACCAGCAAGGTGCGAGCAGCTATAAAATCATTTCCGCCGGTGGCGACGATAAATATTTTGGCGTGGCCACGTTGTATAAATAACCGTCTGGCTGTGAAAGAAGGCCGTAACGGGTTGCGTTACGGCCTTTTCTTTGCGCCTGAGGGTGCCATCCTCATCCCAGCGACAGGGTAAAACCGAAGGTATTCATTCCGTTCTGGCTGCTGACGAACACATCGCCCCGGTGCATATTGGCAACGGCTCTGACAATCGACAGTCCCAGCCCGTGATGCATATCACTGTGGGTACGCGAGGCGTCTACGCGATAGAAACGTTCAAACAAGCGCTCCAGATGATCAACCGCGATCGCCTCGCCAACGTTCGATACCGCCACCCGGGCATGATTTTCGACGCACTGGAGCCGCACAACTACCGTGCTTTCCGGCGGTGCATGTCGGGCACTGTTTTCCAGTAAATTCGCCAGCGAACGGTGGAATAAACGGCGGTCGATTGAGGCGGTGACATCCCCTTCCACCTCAACGCGCAGATTCTTCTCTGCAAACGAAGGCTCCACGTACTCAAACGTTTTAAAAGTTTCTTCACGCAACGAGACGCGGGTTAACTGCGTGGCGTGTTCGCCCGCCTGCGCATGGGATAAGAACAACATATCGTTGACGATAGAGGTCATCCGCTCCAGCTCTTCGAGGTTGGACTCCAGCAGATCCTGCAGTTCGGCAACGGAACGCGGGCGCGACAGCCCCAGTTGCGTCTGCCCTATCAGATTGGTCAACGGCGTACGTAACTCATGTGCCACATCGGCGTTAAAACTTTCCAGTTGCCGCCAGGCAATCTCCTGGCGCTCCAGCGCGCCATTAAACGACACCGCCAACGTTTGCAGTTCATCTGGCAGGGTCCGGGTTTGCAAACGCTGACCATGATTACCCGGCGCAAGATGACGCGCCTGCTCGCTGAGCATATTCACGGGTCGCATGCCGTTGCGGGCAATCAGGTAGCCCAGCAAAGCAATAAACATCACGCCGACAATACTGATCACCACCAGCGTACAGGTGAATTCATACAGCGTGCCCATATACGGTGTCGAGTCAATCGCCACAACATAGCGCAGCGCCGGACGCGCCTCTTTCGCCGGGATCTCGCGCGAGTAAAGAAACAGCAGGCAGGATAATTCCGTCTTACCTGGCGCGGTGCTGAAGCCATCTTTCAGCGACGACCAGTCGACCCCGCTCGGCGGCGGCCCACCCATGGCGAAACGCGGATCGGCGCTGAGCAGCCAGTATTTAACGCGCCCGCCTTCCGAGGTGGAGAGGGTATTGAACTTCGCTTCCAGCGTCGACCAACTCTCCAGGTTATGGTGGTTCTCAATCCACGGCGTCATTAACGACTCGCGAAACAGCAGTTCGTTGTGCATCTGGCTTTCCAGAGAGGTGTACAGCGAGCTTCTGAGCACCACACCAAAGGTAATGACCACAAAGACATAGGCGACGGAGAACAGCAGCGCCATACGTCCGGCAATGGAGCGCTTCACGACCGAGAACGGAATCAACTTGCTTTGCTCTCCTGGCGGGTTTCCAGCACGTAGCCCATGCCGCGTACGGTATGCAGTAACTTAATGGGGTACGGGTTATCCACTTTGGCACGCAGACGTTTGATGGCGACCTCGACGACATTGGCATCGCTGTCAAAATTCATATCCCATACCTGCTCGGCAATCATCATTTTCGACAAAATCTCGCCCTGATGACGCGCCAGCAGGCTGAGCAGCGCATACTCTTTCGCGGTCAGTTCCAGCCGATCGCCGCCCCGGGTGACACGCCGCGCCAGTAAATCGAGATGCAGATCGTGAATATGCAACTGCGTAATATCCGCGCCGTCGCCCGGCCTGCGGCGCAGCAAAGCCTGAATGCGTGCCACCAGTTCAATCAACGAGAAGGGTTTTGGCAGGTAATCATCAGCCCCATGGCGCAACCCTTTTACGCGCTCTTCAACAGAACCGCGCGCCGAAAGCATTAACACCGGCGTCTTTTTACTGGCGCGCAGCCGCTCGAGGATCTGGTAGCCGTCCATGCCGGGCAGCATCACATCCAGCACGATCGCATCGTAGTCATACTCCTGCGCCATATGCAGCCCTTCGACGCCGTCGCTGACGACATCCAGCGTAAAGCCCTGTTCGCTAAGCGCACGGTTAATATAGGAGGATGTCTTTTCCTCATCTTCGATTAATAGCAGCTTCATGGGTGTGCCCCCTTCTACGTTTCGGCACCTGCCGCGCGCACCACTCTGCTGATGATTCTAGCGCTTGTGCGCTGACATTATGCTGACATTTTGCCGCCTTCATGCAACACCGCGAAAACGTCAGGCCTGGTGTCGCCGCCGCCATACGCCTGGCGGCATATGGTATTTACGGGCAAAGGTACGGGTGAAGGTCTGCTGGGAGTCATAACCGTACTTAGTAGAGATTGTCATGATGGATTGTTGCGTGTTGAGCAACTCCTGCGCGGCGCTCTCCAGCTTTTTATCGCGAATGTAAATGCCGAGCGGCACCCGCATTTCTGCATGAAACAGACGCTGTAAATGCCATTTCGAGTAGCCCGAGCGCATCGCGACATCGCCGATACGCAGTGGCAGGTCAAGGTTGTCATCGATCCATTGCTGGATTTCATGTATTACCGCTTTTTGCATTTCCATCAGTGCCGCCTCCTCGCCAGGGTAACGCCACCTTAGCGCAAGGATGCTGACTCAAAAATGACGCGAAAATGATAATCCTGTCAGCTTTGTTAACAGCAACATGCCCTGACTGCGCGGAAATAAAAAGCCCTGCCAGGCCCGACCTTTCAACGGGAGCGCGCTAAATTAGCGCCGGCGGACTAGTCGCCGCGTACCGCCGATTTTTCGGGCGCGTAATTGTTGAATATGCTTATAAAAAGAAAAAACAATCACCAGTAATAACAATAGAATGCCTACAAAACCGATCATAATTTTATTGCCAACTCTGTTTGCTGTGAGGATTAAAGTAACCCGCGAGACAGCAAATGCTGTCCACCCGCCTATGATAAACCAGGCGAGGCGCTGCGGGTATATAGATTTACGTTTAATTCCCTAAAATACAGTGCTTTACATTTCAACAAGCGCATTAGGGCCGCACACCTGATCGTTTTATGAAACTGAGCATCTCCCGTTTCAGGAATTCTCATGCTCGCCAATCTGCCTACAATGGAACGCCTGCCCCCCGAGAGAAGGACAAAATTCATGAAACGTACCACCCTGAGCATGCTGATGTTACTGGCAAGCGCTCCGGCCTTTGCCGCGCCGTTGAGTCTGCAAGTCTATAACCCGCAGGAAAAAGGCCTCTTCGCCGTCTCGTCTACGCTGGTGTCTGGCCCAACCGAAGCGATTTTGTTTGATGCTCAGTTCAGCACCAAAGATGGCGAAAAACTGGCAAAGATGGTGAAAGCCAGCGGCAAAACCCTGAAAGAGATTGTGATTACCTCTGGCGATCCGGACTTCTACTTTGGCCTCGAGCCGTTAGTCGAGGCTTTTCCGCAGGTGAAAGTGGTCGCTTCGGAGACGGTGATTAAGCATATCGAAGCCACAAAAGCGGCGAAGCTGGCTTTCTGGGGGCCGCAGATGAAAGAAGGTGCACCGCAACGCGTGATCGTGCCGCAACCGCTGAATTCACTGCAGCTGACGATTGATGGCGAAACAGTGGAGCTGCGCCACCCGCAAAGCTATGCGGCTTACGTCTGGATCCCGGCTAATAAAGCAATTCTCGGCGGCACCGCCATCTCAAGCGGTATTCACGTCTGGACAGCAGATACGCAAACAACCGCTGCGCGCACGCAATGGCGCGAGATCCTCAGGGAAATGCAGGCGTTAAAACCGCAACAGGTTATTCCCGGCCACTATCTGGGCAACCGCCCGGCGGGTGATGGCGCCATCACCTTCACGGCGAATTACCTGCAACAGTTTGAACAGGCGCTGAAGACGGAAAAAGATGCAGCAGGGGTGGTTAACGCCATGAAACAGCACTGGCCTGCCCTCGCCGAAGAGAGTTCCCTGGAATTGAGCGCAAAAGTGAACACCGGCGAAATGAAATGGTAACCGGCGGGGTTACCGTCAGGTCTGCTGGCGTAACGACTGGGCAATTGCCTGAAGAAACAACGTTAATGCAACATGCTGGTGCGAGCGGGATTGATAAAGCCCATAAATCCCCAGCGGCTGCGGGACGTAATCGGCCAGCACGCTGACCAGTTCGCCGCTGTCCAGCGCGGTGTGGGCCTCCTTCTCAGGAACCAGCGCGATGCCGCACCCGGCGATAGCGGCATCGCATAAGACGGACGAGATACCGGCGCTTAGATTGCCGTTTGCCTGCACGTTAAGCCGATTATTTTCCCGGTCGGTAAAGTGCCAGGTCTGCCCTGCAAAACCGCTGTAATAGAGGCAGTTATGCTGCTGCAGATCTGCCAGGCTTTGCGGTTCCCCGCATCGGCGCAGGTAGTCTGGCGAGGCGCAAAGTACAGAGTGGCACTCGCCCAGACGCATCGCGATGGCGCCTGGCTCAGGATTATTGGTAATACGGATCGCCAGATCGATGCGCTCGCCAATCAGATTGACCGCCTGATGGCTGATATCGACTTCGATTTTCAGCGCCGGGTAACGTGCCAGAAATGCAGGTAACACCGGGCCGACAATGTGGCTGGCAGTAAAATGCGCGCAGGCAATACGCAACGTGCCGGATGGCGCTTCGCGCGTCGACTGTTGTTCAATATCATGAAACAGCGGAGCCAGTTGTCGCGTGTGTTGCAGCGTCTTTTCCCCGGCAGAGGTAAGTGTAAGACGACGGGAAGAACGGTGAATAAGCCGGGCACCCGCCCATTTTTCCATTTCATCGAGATAGCGGCTGACCATTGGTCGGGAAATACCCAACGCCCTGGCCGCCGCACTCAGGCTGCCCAGTTCGCAGATACGGTTAAACACCACTACCGCCATCACTCTATCCATAGGTCCATCCGATCGTTTTATGCAACTTGCATGGCAGGGTTTCAGAAAAACATCCTACCAAATCTCGTTGGGGTAAATCCTTGCTGCCACTGTAAATATTCATGAAAACCTGCCGATAGGAGAAAAGCATTTTTAACAGTGATGTTTAAGGACAGGATGATCCACCATGAAAAGACACCCACTGAGCTGCCGTGCATTAAAAGCAGCAGGCTACGATCCCAACTCCAGCGTGCTTGAACTCGAACACAGCAACGGGCGCGTTGAACAGTATCTGGGCGTGGCGCCAAAAACCTGGCAAGGCTTTCTGATGAGCCACGATCAGGAAAAATTCTTTCGGGACAATATCGCCAACAGTTACCTGAAAATTATTATCGAGCAGGCGAATTACAGCCGTTTCTAGCGTTTCAGAACGGTCACTTCGCGCAGATTTGTGCTAACGTTGTCTCCCCGCAGACGACGGGGTTTCTTACGGCTTAACGCGGGTCACAGCACAAAGAGGATCTATGAAAATTGGTATTGCGTTCCCCATTCTGGTGTTTATCGTCGCGGTCGCATTCCTGACGTGGTTTATCCTTGGCGGCTATGCCTCACCAGGCGTTTAACGCCTGTTCAGCCGTGACGATGCCTGAGCGGGCGGCAAATCACGACCATCGCCAGTGCGCTGAGTAGCGGCAACAGAGCCAGCCATAGCCACGCAATGCTGGCCTGCGGGGAAGGCGTGAGCGCATTATCGAGCTGCCCACCCAACAGAAAATTCCCCGCCAGCACCGTGACACCGCCCATTGAGGACAACGCGCCATAATGCGCACCAAGGTTCTGATTATTGGCGAAATAGGGCACCAGGTCTTTGCCCACCGGCACAATCAGCATCTGCCCGAGTGTTAACAGCGTGATCATGAAGACCGCGGGAACATAGCGCTGCCAGCTTTCTGGCGCAGGCGTTGCCGCAAACAGCGCAACACTGATAAACGAAGCCGCAAGCAGCGCGAACCCAACAGGTAACATCCGCGCTGCACCAACGCGACGGGCGAGGCGCGCCAGCGGCATTTGTAACGTGATGATCAGTACCGAGGCCAGCATAAACAACGGGCCAAGCGTTTTTTCGCTGCTGCCGGAGCGGGTGAGCTCAACAGGCAGCGCCAGGTAGAGTTGATTGTAACTAAACAGATAAGCGCTCCACGCCAGCATAAAAGCCACAAACCGGCGGTTATGAAACGTTTTCCACCACGGCAGTATATGCAGCGTTTCAGCTTTGCCCGGCGTGCGCGGCAGGGCAAAAAACAGCACCAGCAACGCAATAACGAACACCCCTGCCCCAGCCAGAGCAACCTGCTGAAAACCAAACCCTGCCAGCAACGATCCCAGCAGCGGCCCCAGTACGGTGCCCAGTTCTCCACAGATCGCAAACAGCGCAAACCATTCCGAACGGCTGCGTTTGCCCTCTTTTTCGCTTTGCGTGCCGGCTTTTGCCAGCAGCGCTTCAATAGCAGGAGAAAACAGCGCGCCGCCCACGCCCGTTAAACATGCGCCGAGTACCACCGGCAGCAGCGTATCGCCCATTGCCAGCAGCAGGTAACCACTGATCCTCACCAGACAGCCGCAAAGAATAATGATCCGCGCACCGAAGCGATCGGATAACGCCCCGCCCAGCAGGAACATCCCCTGCTGCGAGAACGTCCGCAGACCAATAATCAAACCGATCAGCGCGCCGGAAAGCTGCATGTCATCGCGCAGGTAGATGGCGAGAAACGGCACCACGGCATAAAAGCCGATATTAAAGATAAGCTGACTGCCCGCGAGCAGATAAGGCGATGTCCCTTTTGTCGGGGCAGAAAAATAAGCAAACATGCAAAAACCGTTTAGCGGGTGAGGCGTGCACAAAAGCCACTTTTTACCGGGTTAACAGAGCGCTGGCAACTTTTGTTATTGACTTACAGAGTCTGAGGTTTTGACTTTGCCCTTCCTCATTATTGACAAGGTTTATGCCGCTCGGTATAAGAGCCGGCATTAGAATGATTTTCATTTACAAAATCAATAATCACAAAAGGTCATGATGATGCATTTCGTTAAAAAATCGTTATTTGCACTGGGGATACTGTTTGCCGGTTCCGCGCTGGCAGACGCTACGCATTATCCCCTGACGCTGGATAACTGCGGCGTTCCGATCACGTTCGAAAAAGCCCCGCAGCGCGTGGTCGCGCTGGGCCAAAACACGGCGGAAATCATGCTGCTGCTGGATCTGCAAGACAAAATGGTTGCCAGCGCTTTCTGGCCGACAAAAGTCTTGCCGCAACTGGCTGAACGGAATGCAAAAGTTAAAGTCCTGACCGTTGAGATCCCAACGCTGGAGTCAATCATTGCTCAGGAGCCGGACTTTGTGGTTGCGCAGTTACCGATCCTGCTCGGACCGGACAGTAAAGTGGCAAAACGAGAAGATTTTGCCGCCATTGGTGCCAACAGTTACCTCTCGCCGGGCGTGTGTGCCACGAAAAAGGACAACGGCGATATCTACGGGAGCCGTCACAGCCTGTGGGATCCGTCCCTGTTGTATAAAGAGATTGATGATCTGGCGAAAATCTTTGATGTGCAGGCACGCGGTGATGCGCTGATTGCCGAATTTAAGCAACGTGAAGCGGCGCTGCGCAGCCAGTTTGGCCACGGCAAGAAAAATCTCTCGTTTGTTTTCTGGTTCTCCAGTGCGTCTCCCACGGCAGATGCTTATGTAGGCGGTAAAAACAGTGCCTCCGGCTATATTGCCCATCTACTCGGCGGGCATAACGCCATTACGTCGGAAAGCGAATGGCCGACCCTCGGCTGGGAGAGCATCATCGCGGCGAACCCGGATGTGATCGTGGTATCCAGTCTCGATCGTAACCGCTGGGCACTGGATAACGCCGAAGAGAAAATCAAGTTCCTCAAGAGCGATCCGGCTGTCAGCCAGCTTGAGGCGGTGAAAAAAGGCCATATCGTAGTGATGGATGGCCAGGCAATGAACCCGACAATCCGTACGCTATATGGTGCTGAGCAGGTTGCCGCCCAGTTGAAGACCCTGGGACTGGATAAATGACCACACCGTCTGTTGCTGCGCTGAAAAAGGCGCAGCTTGGGATATTGTTTGTGCTGTCATTGCTGTTATTAGCGCTGGTGATAGCGGTCAGCGTTGGCGTGGGTGAATTGTCGATCCCATTAAGAACCACTTTTTATGCCGTGAGTAACAAGCTGGGGCTGACCCACGAACCGTTGAAACGGATCCACGAAACGGTGCTGTGGGATTTCCGCCTCAGCCGTGCGCTGGTGGCCGCATGCTGCGGCGCAGGCCTGGCCATTTGCGGGACCGTATTACAAAGCCTGTTGAAAAATGCGCTGGCGGAACCCTACGTTTTAGGTGTTTCCGCCGGGGCATCAACGGGCGCAGTCTCGGTGGTGGTGCTGGGGATCGGCGCGGGTGCGCTCTCGCTGTCTGCTGGCGCCTTTCTTGGCGCGTTTGCCGCTTTCCTCTTTGTTGCCGTGTTGACCAACGGCGCGCGCGGCGGCAATGAACGCACCATTCTTGCGGGTGTTGCCGCCTCGCAACTGTTTAATGCCATTACCGCATGGAGTGTCAGCACCTCCGCCAGCGCTCAGCAAGCCCGCGATGTGATGTTCTGGTTGCTGGGCAGTTTTAGCGGTGTGCGCTGGCCGGAATTCCAGCTGGTGCTGGTCGTCGTTATTCTCGGTTTGCTGGCCTGTCTGTATCACGCCAAAGCGCTGGATGCGTTTACCTTTGGCGATGATGCCGCCGCCTCGCTGGGCATCCCGGTGGGCGTGGTCCGGCTGATCCTGTTTTCGGTGACGGCGCTGATCACCGCCACTATTGTCAGCATGGCCGGATCGATTGGCTTTGTCGGGCTGGTGGTTCCCCATGTGATGCGCTATTTCATTGGTCCGCTGCACCGCCGTTTATTGGTGGCCAGCGCGCTGGCGGGTGCCATTCTGATGGTGCTGGCAGATATCGCTTCACGCACGCTGATCGCCCCGCAAACCCTGCCTGTTGGCGTGGTCACCGCGCTGGTTGGCGTCCCGTTCTTTGCCATTATTCTCTATCGCTCAAGGAGGTTTGCATGAGCATTAGCGCAAGCCGGCTCAGTTGGCGGGTGGGTAAAAAAATCATCGTCAATGACGTTTCTCTGGCGGTGCCAAAAGGGCAAACACTGGGGCTGCTTGGTCCCAATGGTTCAGGAAAATCCTCTCTGTTGCGCATACTGGCGGGCCTGCGTCGGCCTGATAGCGGCACAGTGATGCTCGACGGTAGCGACATCGCCACGCTGAAAAAGAAAGCGCTGGCAAAACGCGTGGCATTTGTGGAACAGCACGCTGCCACCGAAGCCAATATCCGCGTGCGTGATGTCGTGAAGCTGGGGCGAATTCCGCATCATTCCCCCTTCAGTGCCTGGTCACATCACGACGACGAGATTGTCAATGCGGCACTGGCCCGCGTCGATATGCTTGAGCACAGCGATCAGGGGTGGCAAAGCCTCTCAGGCGGCGAACGTCAGCGGGTACACATTGCCCGCGCGCTGGCACAGTCGCCCGGTGAGATCCTGCTGGATGAACCGACCAACCATCTCGATATTCATCACCAGATGCAGTTGATGCGTTTGATCAGCGAACTGCCGGTCACCAGTATTATTGCCCTGCACGACCTTAATCATGCGGCGATGTTCTGCGATACGTTGATTGTGATGCAAAAAGGGCAAATCGTTGCCAGCGGTACGCCGGACGAGGTGTTAACGCAAGAGATGCTGGCCAACGTTTTTCAGGTTAACGCCCGAATTGAGATTTCGCCGGATCACGGCAAAAAGCATATTCATTTCCTCTGATCCCCTGCGCCAGAACGGTTTTCACGTTTTGGCGCAGCGTTCGCACGCTCCGCCTTCTGCCACGTCCGCTTACAGAAAATAAGAAAATACAATGGCCTGACCAGGCCTGTCACATTGTTGCCGGGTGTACTATATCGGTGAAAACATTCACCGGAGTCAGTAATGAATATCATTGAAGTCATCATGTCGGCGGGCAAGGTCTCGGTAGATGTTGCGTTGTACACCTTGTTGCCGATCATGGTTGTGATGCTCATCATTATGAAGTACCTGGAAGAGAAAGGCGTGCTGGAGGTGATTGTCCGAATCACTGCCCCGTTACTGAAACCGTTTGGCATAAACGGCATGGGCATATTCGCCCTCATCCAGTTGAATTTTGTCAGCTTCGCCGCCCCGCTTGCCTCGCTGGCGCTAATGGAAAAACGCGGTACTTCTGACCGCCACCTGGCGGCAACACTGGCAATGTTATTCGCCATGGGCCAGGCAAATGTCTTTTACCCGCTGACGCCGTTTGGCCTGCACTGGGGAGTGGCGATTATTATTTCGCTGATCGGCGGCCTGGCGGCATCGACACTGACCTGGTACGTGACAGGCCGAAAACTCTCCGGGGTGAGTCTGCGTAGCGAGGAGGCGGAACTTCACCGCGATAAACCCCGCGCCGGGTTAATTTCAGTGATCAATGGCGCAGGGGCAGATGCCATACGCTTGTCACTCGGGTCGCTGCCGATGCTACTGCTGTCGCTAACCGTGGTCGGGCTGTTAAAAGCAGCCGGCGCGGTGGAAGCCTTAACCGCACTGTTAACCCCCGTGCTCGCTTTCTTCAATATTTCAAGCGTGTATGTATTGCTGACATTAACCAAATGCATGGCGGGCGGCACCGCCTATTTTGGCGTGGCATCGGAAATGGTGCAGCACGGTCAACTCACCGCCGCGCAACTCAATGCCTCGGCGGGGCTGCTGGTGCAAACCCTCGATCTGCCCGGTATCGGCATCTTTTTAGGTATCGCCAGCCGTTTTGTCCGCTTGTTTCGCTTTGCCCTGCCTGGCGCCATTGTTGGCATTCTGATCCGCACCGTGTTACATGCCATGGTGTTTTAACCAGTCACGCATATGGGCATGATCAGTGCCCTTCGCCCACACTGTTTGAAGCGCCGTGGCTATGCCTGTTACCGTTCAGGAAAAACTCACCACGTGGCGCTTAGCGGGGGGGCACTCAGCCCGGGTACGCATCGCTGCATACAGCGAACAGAGTTCCTGCAGACTGCGGGTACCGGTCCGTTTCATCATGCCATTGCGCTGTACGCTGACGGTGGTTGGACTCACGCCACGTATACGGGCGATATCATCCACCGAATGCCCGCGCAGCAATAGCCGCAGAATTTGCTGCTCGGCACTGGTGAATTTCAGCATGCTGTGGCGATAACCCGGCTGCTGGTTCTGCTCCGACAGTAAACTCATTACCTCCAGCGCATGGCGTAATGCATCTGCACGGACAGTTTCCGCCAGGCACAATTTCACCATCCCAGGGAACAGCAGCCTGAGCGAGTCAAAATGGCGTTCCGATGAGATAAAAATAGAATAGTGCGCGGGTGGGCAGGAGAACAATAATGAATACATTTCCACAATATCCATTCCCGTAGCCACATATATTGACGGTTCACCGTGGCGAAACCATCGCCCCTTTTCCTGATTCAGCTCCTTGAGTATTTTCTCAATTCCATAGATGAAAAGGCGATCCTTTCCGTAGATTTTCATGTGGGTACTCCAGAGGTTATGTTTTTATTTTTGCTCTCCCATACGGAAGGCGTTTTCTGTTTTATCCTGAATGTAAGGTAGGTAATCAGGCAGATCAAAGCGCCCGATCTGTCTTGTTTATGTTTAGTTTAAGTTGCAAAGACGTAACGTCGTGCTCATTCCCGTTAGCCCGTTCGGGTGATAAGCCCAGTGTATTGCATTTTTGTCCCGACGTTCATTTTTTATTCCAGGAATAAGTTTATCAGGAAAATTATTTTGCCTGCGAAATAGCTTAATCCTGATCACATACACAGCTGCATGTAAACCATGTAACACATTGATATTAAAATAAAATTAAAGAGTAAGATTATCTTTATAAACGGTCTTTGAATAATTTTTACTCTCTCTTTAAAGTTCGATCTCAGTCTCAAAACATCATTTCAAATTGTGTAAAAGTGCGTTCCACTTAATGTCTGAACGAGAGATGAAAACAACCTATTTATCGCTTGTTAATCAGCAATGCATCATTAACAACATATTCTGTGTGGTGAATCCCCCTAAGCGGCGGGGTCAAGCTGATATGAAGAAACCTCAATGAGGTTCCATTTTTATGGACGAATTGTGGAGATCGGCCCGCAATTCACCGGGAGGCACCCGGCACCACACGCCACATTTAGGGGTTAATTAACTGCTGCTTTCGGTGTCAGCCACAGCAGCGTAACTATATTTGGCATAATAATTATGTCTGCTAATTATATCGTTTTGCAATGAGAGAGAATGTCCCATTCCTCTTTGAATAAAACTATCTGCAATTTTGCAGAGGACATCTTGTACCTACTGACTATAAATAATAGGGGATTTTATGTTACGCACGCTTTTATTAGTTACTGTACCTTTGGTGAGTATTGCTGCACAGGCTGTGACATTTGATTATCGCCATGAAATAACTGACAGCGGCGGAAATAATCACAAAGATCGTTTATTAATGTCGCACCGCTTTGCTAACGGCTTTGGTTTATCGCTGGAGGGCAAATGGAAAGGCTCGCAAAATAAAGATAAGGCCTACCATGAAACCGTTAGCAATGGCACAGAAGTGGTGGCCAGTTATGTCTATAAAATTAACCCGACTTTCCAGCTCGAACCGGGTTTTTCACTGGACTCCAGTTCCACCTCTAACAACTATCGTCCCTATCTGCGCGGTAAGGTGAATTTCAGCAGCGATGTGAGCGGTACACTGCGCTACCGCCCGTACTTCAAGCGTAACTCGAGTAATATCGGTACCACGAAAGACACCAGCGAAAACGGCTACAACCTGACCGCTGCGCTGTCGTGGAAACTGTTTGATAATTATCAGCTCGATTACGAACTGGATTACAAACATGCGACCTCTGCTGGCGTGCTGATCGCCGATAATGAAAACTATGACTGGTCACATGATTTTAAATTGACCTACAAATGGGACAAAAACTGGTCGCCGTACGCTGCAATTGGTAACGTATCGGGCAGCAAATATACCGATGAGCGCCAGACGCGTTATCGTGTGGGCATAAAATATAATTTCTAACGATCCGCTTGCGGTATTCCCTCTTCAATAAGGATTTCGCCAGAAATCCTTATTCTTAATGATGAGATGAAATATGACACTTTCCAAATTGGCGCTCGCGATAGGGTTAATAAGTCTGTTTTCTCACACCGCCACCGCGCAGGATAGCCAGCGACTTAGCAGCGTAAAGGCATTTGCTGATACGGTGATTGAAAAAGCCCGGAGCAAACAGCACAGCGACGTCCCGCTGCTGGCTGATGGCGTCGATCCGCGCACTGGCGCTCAGATGACGTGGATCTTTCCGGATGGCAAAACTGCCGTTCTGTCGAATTTCTCGGCTCAGCAAAACCTGATGCGGGTGCTGGTGGGGCTGAGCAATCTGAGCGGTGACACTAAATATAAGCAACTGGCGCAGGACAACGTCCGCTATTACTTCCAGCACTATCAGGACAAAAGTGGGCTGCTGCTGTGGGGGGGCCACCGTTTTATCGATCTCAACACATTGCAACCGGAAGGGCCGAGCGAGAAAGAACAGGTCCATGAACTGAAAAACGCTTATCCCTATTACGATCTGATGTTCGCTGTTGATAAACCGGCCACTGCGCGTTTTATACGTGCTTTCTGGAACGCACATGTTTACGACTGGAAGATCCTTGAAACCAGCCGTCACGGCGAATATGGCAAAGCCATGGGAAAACTGTGGGCCAGCGATTTTGAACAGCAACCGCCTTTCTTTGCCACCAAGGGGCTGAGTTTCCTCAATGCCGGCAACGATCTGATTTACTCCGCCTCCCTGCTGTGGCAATACGAGGGCGAAAAAGGCGCGCTGATCTGGGCCAGGCGACTGGCGGAGCAGTATGTGCTGCCACGCGATAAAAAAACCGGACTGGGGGTTTATCAGTTCACCCAGGCGCTGAAACGCGCCGAAACAACCGATGATTCCGACACCAACTCGAAATATGGCGATCGTGCACAGCGCCAGTTTGGCCCGGAATTCGGCCCGACAGCACTGGAAGGCAATATGATGCTGAAAGGCCGCACCAGTACGCTCTATTCGGAAAACGCATTAATGCAGCTGGCACTGGCGAAATCGCTGGGGCGCGACGGCGATGATCTCAAAAAATGGACGCTGGATGGTCTGAAAGCCTTCGCCAAATATGCCTATGACGAGAAGAGCAATACCTTCCGGCCGATGCTGGCCAACGGTACCGATCTCTCAGGCTATGTCTTACCGCGCGACGGCTATTACGGCAAAAAAGGTACGGAATTGAAGCCTTATCCGGCTGGCAATGAGTTCTTGTTGTCGTATGCTCGCGCCTGGACGCTGGAGCAGGATGCCGATATGTGGAAAGTGGCACGCGGTATTGCTCGCGGTCAGGGTCTGGGTGATATCGGCGAACCGGGAGGGAAAAACAGCCAGCTGAATATGGCGACCACCAATAGCGAACCTTATGCCATTTTTGCGTTGATTGATTTATCCCGTGCCACCGGCGATAAAAACTACCTCTCGCTGGCAGATAACGTGGCGAACAATATTATTGCGCATAAACGCCTGAACGGTTTCTTTGTCGATGATCCTCAGTATATTTACGCCAATGTCGACCATATAGCGCCGTATGCCTTGCTGGCGCTGGAAGCGGCTTATCAAGGGAAACCGGATGCTGTCGCCCCCTTCCTCAACGGTGCGGGTTTCACCGAAGGTGCATACCGGCTGGATGATGGCACCGTGCGCTACTCCACCCGCGATGACGAGCTGTTCCGCTTAAAACCAGGCGAGCAGTTAAAACCTAACGGTAAGAAGTGATCATGTCTGCGCCTCTCGCGGTTCGCCGCGAGAGGTTCTGCGGGAAATCGCTACGCGCCCATGTTTATAATTAAATCCCTGCCGTTAGCAGGCTTATTTATTCCTGCCTTACGACCTTAAGGTTACATTAATCTTTATTTTATGCGATTTTAGCGCCAGAAAAAATATTCAGCGGAATCACATAACTACGCGAATTATCAATAAATTGTCACATTGACAGTAAATAAACTGCGCGCCCTGCCGTTAATAACATTAAGAATCTGCTTAGTTAATATACCAGGGGCACGAATGAGTCTACCTGACGACAGAACGCCCTCTCTGCGGACAGGCGATACACATAGCATCATGAAACAGACCATCCTGATGATGGCGTTACTGATGGGCTTTATTTTTTTCAGTACCCTGTTCGCGCTGACGCTGTTCACCTGGGTCCTGCCCTTGCTGGCAGCGCTGATGATCGGCTCCGTTTTGCTGGCATGGCAGTTGGCACGTAAAGCGCTGTTCCGCGCACGGGTTAACGATGAAAAGATCTTTCTGTTGGAGCAGAGCCGCCAGGCATTGCTGACCAGCGAACGTCGCTTTCGCGATATTGTGGAAACCACCACCGACTGGGTCTGGGAAGCCGATGCGCAACTGCGGTTAACCTGGATTTCAAATCGCTTTCCGGTCGTGACCGGGCATCATATCGGGGAGTGGATCGGACGGCGCTTTACCGACTTTTTCGTCAATAAAGACAACGCATTGATCGCCTGGCTGGCACAACCGTCAGCTGATCACAGCCTGACGCTTTCGCAATGTGGCTACGTCTCGGCACTGGGCAGCCAGCGGTATTGTAATTTAACGCTCAAACGCGTCATGCTGGCGAACGGTCATTTAGGCTTTCGCGCAACCGCATCGGATGTAACGCTTGAAGTACAAGCCAGTGAACGCATCCAATATTTATCCCACCATGATGAGTTAACCGGCTTACCCAATCGCTTAACCATGAAAGAATTCCTTGATGGGAAACTCCTCACTCATGAATCGCAGGCGGGATCGCTGGTGATGATGAGCATTGATATTAATGACTTCAAAGCCATTAACGATATTTACGGACACCTGGCAGGCGATAAAGTCCTGAGCGATGTCTCCGAAAGATTGCGTAAATGCGTACGTAATACCGATCTGGTTGCCCGTCATGGCGGCGATGAGTTTGTTATTATTTCCCCGGATGTAAACAGTGAAGAAGATATCAGGATATTTTGCCAGCGAATTATTAGCGAGATTAATAAACCGTTTTATATTTCTGCTGCTGAGGTGTATATCAGCGTCAGTATTGGCATTGCGCAATTACCTAAAGATGCCCTAACCGCTAAGGATTTACTGCGCTACTCTGATATTGCCCTGTATAAAGCTAAAAATGCCGGGAAAAATAACTACCTGTTTTATCAGCCGGATATGGAAAAACAGATCGTGCAACGCCGGGAACTGGAACGAGAATTACGTTCGGCCATCAATGAAGGACAACTGTTTTTGTTATACCAGCCCAGGTACGATCTGCGCACTTCACGCATTACATCCGTTGAGGCATTAGTTCGCTGGCAGCATCCCGGCTACGGTTTACTGATGCCAGATCAGTTCATTCCGCTGGCAGAAGAGACAGGCATTATCGTTGCGCTTACCGACTGGGTGTTGTTCACTGCGTGTCATGAAATTGGTCAACAGTTTGAAAATATGTCGGTTTCCGTCAACATCTCCCCGATGGAGTGTAAAGACATCGCCATGATCGCACGGGTTAAAACGGCACTAACCAATGCGCACTTCCCGGCATCCAGGCTGGAACTGGAGTTCACTGAAAACATCACCCTTAATGGTCCGGACACCACGAAAAAAGTGATGCAAGAATTAAAATCGTTAGGCGTCAAACTATTAATCGATGATTTTGGTACCGGTTACGCATCGCTCTATTATCTGAATAACTTCCCCTTCGATGGCATTAAAATCGACAAGTCTTTTATTTTTGGGATGAACGACTCTGTCACTGCACATAAAATCGTCGAAAAGATCATTGGTCTGGGTAAAGATTACGATTTGGAGGTCACCGCAGAAGGCGTTGAAACGCAAGAGCAGCTGGATCAGCTTAAAACCTGGCAGTGCGATATTATCCAGGGCTATTTTATTAGCCGACCGACAACGCTCGATAAAATTAAACTTAATGCAAATTTCAATGCTTCCACAGAAATCGAAGCAGCGGAAAAGTAGCCGATTAGTTTATTTGCGTTAAAATCTCTTTTTTATTTTTTACAAAGTGATTTCTGTGATCAAATCGTGGGAATTATTTGATTTTGTCTGTTTAAGTATCTTTAAATTGATATAAATCAATTTTCATATAATAAAACGTTTTTTTCAAAAATATAAAAGACCGTTTTATCAACGCCTGAGGCGTTCTGGTCAAAATAACCAGGAGGGTAAGATAGCCGGACAGCTGGGCCAACACCAACCTGAAGGGTAATTTCTATTACCGGGGTAAGCATAATGAAAATACTTCGCGACATCACTATCCGAAAAATGCTGCTGATTATTTTAGCCTTGTTCAGCATTATTTGGGGAATGGCGACCCTCCTGACTTTCCATAACTTTTCCACTATCGAACAACTTCTGGAACAAAACGCCGGGCAAAAAAATGCGTATGCCCTGCTGGTAAAAGGCAACGATCAATATTTTCGCACAGTGACGCGCATGCTGCGGGCAATGGATTTTCAGCAGTCGGGTGATGAGGCAAATGCGGCAAAAACGTTCGAGTCTGCCGGAAAAGCACTGGCCATCACTCAAGATATGCTGGCGAAATTCCGCCAGGCCCCACATCCCGGTGTGGATAAAGCGCTGGTCGACGCGATGGTAAATGACTGGGAAACCCTGCTGAATAACGGCATCGTCCCGATGCTGAGCGCGGCGAAGAGTCAACAAACCGATCAATTCCGCGCGTTGTTTCGTAAAAGCTATCCTCCGCTGAGCGTACAATTTGGCGCCACGGCCGAGAAATATACCCAGGCGATCCAGTCGAATGACCTGCTCGATCAGACACGCGCTGAAGTCAGCTTTAATAAATATGTGCTGATCGGTGCCCTGATCGCAGGTGTCTTCACGCTGTTCCTTACCGACCGTTATCTGGTGAACTTTCTGGTCAAACCGCTGGGCATGATCCAAAAACATCTGGAAACCATGACCGCAGGCAGACTGAACAATGAACTGCATGAATTTGGCCGCAACTGTGCCGGTCAGATGATCCCCTATATCCGCAGCCTGCAAGCGAGCCTACGCACCACTGTTGAAACTATTCAGGACAGCTCCGGCAGTATCTTCCGCAGCACCAGTCAGATCCGCGAAGGAAATGATGAACTCTCCGGGCGTACGGATCAGCAGGCAGCAGCGCTGCAGCAGACCGCCGCCAGTATGGAGCAGTTGACCTCCACGGTGAAAAATAATGCCGACAACGTGCGCGACGCGCGCAAACTGACTGAAGAGGCACAGCGTACGGCCCAAAAAGGTGGCGAGATCACCGCCACAGTGGTGACCACCATGCACGGTATTTCTGAAAGCTCGCAAAAAATTGCCGACATCACCAGCGTGATTAATGGCATCTCGTTCCAGACCAACCTGCTGGCACTTAACGCGGCGGTTGAAGCGGCGCGCGCCGGGGAACAGGGGCGCGGGTTTGCCGTCGTCGCCAGTGAAGTTCGCGCGCTTGCGCAGCGTAGTGCACAAGCGGCAAAAGAGATCGAAACCTTAATTCAGGAATCTGTTTTGCGGGTCAAAACCGGGGCGGAACAGGTACAGGAAGCGGGTGGTGCCATGTCGGTTATCATCTCTTCTGTGGAACAAGTGAATAAATTAATGACCGAAATTTCCGTAGCCTCCGACGAACAAAGCCGTGGCATCGAGCAAATCGGCCAGGCAATGACGGAAATGGACGGGGCGACACAGCAAAACGCCGTGCTGGTACAGGAAGCGAAGACCAATGCGGTTTCACTGGAGAAAGAGGCTGAGCGGCTGAGCAAAGCGATCGCGCTGTTCGAATCCGGCGTGAAATCTCGCCATCCGGCCAGCGAGTCGCGCAGCAGAAGCGCCGCCCAACCGGCAAAACTGGCGCTGGTTTCCTCACAGGATAACTGGCAATCCTTCTGATTTAACATCCTTACGCCTGAAGCCACTGCTTCAGGCGTTTTTACATGTATCAACAAGCCAAAAAAAAACAACAACACTCTGATATAAAAGAAATTTCTTGTAAATGGCGAAAACCAACCACTGTGCTAAATTTTCTGGGTGAAGAGAAGAAAACGAGGATGTCAGCATGAAGTTCAATGATGAGCACACGGGACTCATTGGATTAGCCATTGGTGCAGCGGTCATTGGCCTGATTGCAGAGCGAACGCCAATAAACCGGGACAGCATAATCGACGAAATCGAGCGACAGGGCAAGAACCGGGGCGACGGCGTCGAAGAAGATGTTTTCCTGAAAGCGGCAGAGCTGGTACGTAAGGGGCTTTAAACTGCCCACCCGCAGTGGGCAGTGTCTGGCGAACCCAATAACGTTATTTAACCGTACCTTTCACACCGTGAGGTTCTGCGCGGCGGTATTGCGGTGCTATCTTCACTGCGCCATGCAGCGCGGCTGCAGCGTGCCATGGCCAGCGGGGATCATAAAGCGCACCGCGCGCGATAGCGATCAGATCGGCATCGCCCTGTTGCAAAATCTCTTCTGCATGCTGAGGTTCTGTGATCAACCCGACGGCAATCACCGGCATACGGGTCTTCTGGCGCAATGCTTTGGCAAACGGCACCTGGTACCCGGCCGTGACCTTGATGCTCTGCAACGGCGACAACCCACCGCTGGAAACGTGAACATAATCGCCGCCCAGCGCGTCGATTTTTTCTGTTAATACGGCGGACTGCGCCACATCCCATCCCCCTTCGACCCAGTCCGTGGCCGAAATGCGAATGCCGACAGCCACCTGCGATGGCACGGCATCGCGCACGGCTTTAAAGACCTCCAGCGTGAAACGCAGGCGATTGTCGAGGCTGCCGCCGTACTCATCGCTGCGCTGGTTGGAAAGCGGGGAAAGGAACTGGTGCAATAAATAGCCATGCGCGGCATGGATCTCGATCACCTCAATACCGAGCGCCACCGCGCGCAGGGCGCTATCAACAAACGCGTGCTTCACTCGCGCCAGATCCTGTTTGCTCATTTCTCGCGGCGCGCGTTCTGCGGGATCGTGCGGCAGGGCCGAAGCCGACAACGTTTCCCAGCCGCCCTCTTCCAGTGCGAGCTGCTTCCCGCCCAGCCAGGGCGCGCTTACCGAGGCTTTACGCCCGGCATGACCTAACTGAATGCCCAGTTTGACCGGCGAATAATGGCGAATATCGTCGATCACTGTTCGTAATGCCTGTTCTGTGCCGTCATCCCATAATCCGAGGTCTGACGGTGAAATCCTGCCCGCAGGCTCGACTGCCGTGGCTTCAATAATTAATAATCCCGCCCCCGATAACGCCAGGTTACCTAAATGGATGCGGTGCCAGGCGGTCGCTTTCCCCTCAACGGCCGAGTACTGACACATGGGAGCAATCACGATACGGTTATCCAGCTCAACCTGACCAATCTTCACTTCCGAAAATAATTTGCTCATGAGTTTTCCTTCTTCCGGCTTCAAATTGCTGCCCGGACGGCAACTGACAAAACCCTCACTTTCTGCCTTCCCCCCGGCTTTGTCTTTGGCGGTATGTGCCCTTTGCAGGTAACAAATTATGGCAACATGTTGAAAGTATTCACGAATTATAGCCGCGTTACACCACGCGCTGTTGCCGCGTCCCGCCAGTGCAAAAGCCAATCATAATCACGCCGTGTGACAGGACAAAAATCGCCCACTAATGCGGCATCGCATACTTCACGATAACGTCTGTCGCTCACCAGTTGCTGCAGCGCAGCCTGCACCAGGGCGCGGGTTTCCGCATTCGTGCCCTGGGCGGTGATCAGCGGCAATCCTGGTGCCAGCGGGCTTTGCGCAATCACGGTCAGCCCGGCCAACAAAGCGGGCTGATGGCGCTGTAGCAACGCATAAGTGACACAATCAATAGCGGCGATATCGGCCTGCTGTTGGCCCAGCGCCACCAGCGACTGCCGGTGGCTGCCACTGAACAGCAGATGCGAGAAAAAGCGCCCTTCCCCCGGCAACATGGCCGTCATATAGCGCAGGACGTTGTAGCCAGACTGTGAATCGGGGGAATTGCATACCGCGCGGCGATGGCGAAAATCAGCCAGTGCCTTTCCGCTATCGGCCTGGCGCGCCACCAGCAGGCTGCGGTAAAGGTGACCTTCGCACCCTGTCGCCAGATAATGAAAACAGCCCAGCGGCTGAACCGCCATTAAGCGAGTCGCCAGCGGGTAGCCGCAGGTCTGGCTCAGCAACACATCCGGCTGCTGCCAGTGCGTGTCCAGGTCGTCCACCGGAAAGATGGCTTCAGCGGCAAGCCCTCTGGCTGCCAGCAATTCCTGTAACGCGCCCAGTAACGCAACGGTATCCGGACGGTGAAGGTCATACATCGGGTACGCAAGCTTAGTCATGTCGTATGTTATCGCCGGGGTGGGCAGTGACCTCAACGGCTTTCAACAAGAACCGTCGTAACCATTCACTATAGCCGCGAACCAGAAACCCGCTATTGCGCTGCTGCCAGGCGGCTTTGTCACGCAGATACAGCGTGCGCAAACCATACCAGGGGACACCGGGTAAATCATGATGGATTGCGTGGTAGTTGAGATTCAGGAACAACAGCCGCCACGGCAGCGCGGCTTCGTTGATCACCGAACGCGCCAGCGGATCGTCCGCCGCCCGATGTTCCAGAAACGAACGCACTTTGGTTATTGCCAGCGCCGGATAGCTCACGGCCAGGACAAACCACAGCGGCGAAAAATCGCAGTATCTGAACCACAGCAGCAACAGCGCCAGCAGGGCTATATGCACCAACCACATGGCTATCGCTGAACGTTGCCGAAAACGAAACGCCTTAACCATTCCCGCCAGTAGCTGCGCTATATCCAGCAGCGGCGCAATCAGTAAACGCCCCACAAACGTATTGCGCAGATGAATAATGTATTGCTGCCAGCGTGGCAGGCGGTGCCAGTCTGCAGGGGTAAAATAATACGATTCCGGATCCTCGTCCGGCAGCGTCAGCAAATGTGTGCGATGGTGCGCGAGGTGCGCATCACGGTAGAGGCCAAACGGGTACCAGATCGCCAGTGGCATCAGCCCCAGCAACTGATTAAACCGTGGCCAGCGCGTGGGATGCCCGTGGATCAGCTCATGCTGCACCGACAGGTACCAGCAGGTAAACCCGATCAATACCAGGGTTGCGGGCAGTAACCCCAGCGTTTTCCAATACGCCAGGGTGGTAAACCAGCCACCATACACCGTAATAATAACCAGCCAGGTCGGCAGCTCGCTGCGCCATAACCAGGATCGGGAAAGCTGACGAATAACGACACGCTGTTCTTCATGTAAATAGACTGGACCTTGCTTTACCATTCACGCCCACACTCACTGCTTACTGTGCGGCCACGATGTGAGAGAACGGCGGAAATAACAAAGTATTTAAATCGCTTAGCTATTGCCGAAAATGGCAAATCCGGCGCGGCAGCCGGGCTCTACGCCGGGGAAGCGCGCATCCTCTGGTACGGAGAATGCGCCTTCTCTGAGGGTTAGATTTGCGCCATACCGCCATCAACAAACAGTTCGCTACCGTTGATAAAGCTGGCGGCATCAGAGGCGAGGAAGGCCACCGCTTTGCCAATTTCTTCCGGCTCACCAAGGCGACCAAGCGGTACCTGCGCCGCCAGCGCGTCAAACAACCCCTGCCGATGCTCGTCCGGTACCAGTTCGCCTAAACCCGGCGTGCGTACCGGCCCTGGGCTGACCACGTTAACACGGATGCCGCGTTCTTTAAGATCCAGCGCCCATGAGCGGGCAAAATTGCGTACCGCCGCTTTACTGGCGCTATAAACACTGAAGCTGGCGGTGCCTTTAATGGTCACTGTTGAGCCGGTCAGCACAATCGCCGCACCGTCAACCAGCAGCGGCAACGCTTTTTGCACCGTGAACAGAACGCCACGCACGTTGGTGCCAAAAATCCGGTCAAACTGCTCTTCGGTAATCGCCCCCAGTGGCAACATATCTCCGCCGCCCGCATTAGCGAACAGAATATCCAGTCGCCCGGCGCTTTTGGCGATATGGGCATAAACCGCATCGAGATCCGCCAGAACGGAGGCATCTGCGCGAATGCCGGTAATGCCCTGGCCGATTTCTGCTACCGCCGCATCCAGCTCTTTTTGCCGACGGCCAGTGATAAAGACCTGCGCACCTTGTGCGACCAGTTCTTTCGCCGTAGCCAGGCCAATGCCGCTGGTGCCGCCCGTAACCAGGGCAATTTTTCCGCTCAGTGTTGTACTCATTTTTTGCGCCTCAATTTTCGTTGCAGTGAATAAGATGCACCTGTGCGTATTGCTTCTCGCCTCAGGTATGGCTGCACTGTACCGTCGGTGTTTTTATTGAAAAATAGCGAAAAATAAAAAGGACTATTTCTGTGTGTGTATAATCAACCCAACAAAGGAGGCGCTATGGACCAATTAATGGCAATCCGGGCTTTTGCCCGCGTGGTGGAAGCAGGCAACTTTACCCGGGCGGCAGACTCGTTAGAGATGCCCAACGCTACGCTCAGTAAGCTGGTGCAGGAGCTGGAAGCCCATCTCGGCGTGCGCCTGCTGCAACGCACTACCCGCCGGGTCACGGTAACGCCGGAAGGACGCGACTATTACGAGAGGACCGCGCGTCTGCTGCGCGATCTGGAAGATATCGATACCTCATTTAACGCTGTGCGCAGTACGCCGCGCGGGCTGTTGCGTGTTGATGTGGGCGGCTCTACCGCACGGGATGTGTTGATCCCTGCTTTGCCTGATTTTCTGGCACGCTACCCGGACATTCGTCTTGATTTGGGCGTTTCGGATCGCGCAGTGGATCTGATTAGCGATAACGTCGATTGCGTGATCCGTGGTGGGCCGCTGGACAACTCGTCGCTGATTGCCCGTCGTATTGGCAGCGCCACGCTGGTGACGTGTGCCACACCGGATTATCTGAAAGCTTTCGGTACACCAGCTTATCCGCAAGAGTTAAAAAACGGCCACCGGCTGGTGAGTTACCTTTCGCCGCAAACCGGGCGGGCTTTCCCGTTTCGTTTTGAACGCAATGGCGAAACCACCGACATCAAAGTTGAACACCGCATTGGCGTTAATGAAAGTAATGCGCATCTTGCTGCCGGGCTGGCAGGATTAGGGATTATTCAGACCTTCAGCTATGCCCTTGGCCCGTCGCTAAAAAGCGGCGCACTGGTGGAGATCCTCAGCGCATGGCGTCCGGCACCCTATCCTTTCCACGTGGTCTATCCACAAAACCGGCATGTCACGCACCGCTTGCGAGTATTTATTGACTGGCTGCTGGCATCTTTTCCGCAACGGGTCAGTGGCGAGTGAAGAAAATAAGATTCACCGGATGGTTAATGTAAATAGTGAGTCACGACCAGATTAATTATGGAAATAATATGAACACAGTGTGGTTTATCTGTGTTTTTTAATGTGCATTGTTAAACCCCGCTTGTAATTACCAAATTCGCAACAAATTTAAATGATTGATTTATATATAAATTATATTTTGAAATATTTGAATGATTATTATGTTGATAATCAATGCCATTTCCACTAACGTCATTGCCGCATGATTTTACTTGCTAATAACGTCATGTAATGACCTCTCTCGCTTTATTCCTTTTCGCTGGCGCTGGAAAGCACTTACCCGCTTTACGTCTTATTTGCGCAACAGCACAAGGAGGCATCGCTACGTCTGCAAATGATTCGGCAATGGAAAAGCGAGGATCAAGCGTAAAAGAAGAACACAGGGAATATGGCATGAAACACACTTCGCACTACTCACTGGCCATGTTGGTTCACATGGCGCTCTGGGGACTGACGCTTCCGGCCTATGCCGCTGACACCAGCACAACGTCTGACACCAGCCAGAAAACAGATACCACACACAATGAAGATACCCTGGTGGTTACCGCCGCCAAACAAACGTTACAGGCCTCTGGCGTCTCGACCATCACGGCGGATGAAATCAGCAAACACCCGCCCGCGCGCGATGTATCCGAACTGATCCGTACCCAACCCGGCGTGAACCTGACAGGCAACTCCACCAGCGGCCAGCGTGGCAATAACCGCCAGATCGATATTCGTGGTATGGGGCCGGAAAATACCCTGATCCTCGTTGATGGCAAGCCCGTCACCAGCCGAAATGCGGTGCGCTATGGCTGGCGCGGCGATCGTGACAGCCGCGGCGACAGCAGTTGGGTGCCCGCAGAAATGATCGATCATATCGATGTGGTCCGAGGGCCGGCTGCGGCGCGCTATGGCAACGGTGCCATGGGCGGCGTGGTCAATATCATCACCAAACCGAACCAGAACGAATGGCACGGCTCGTGGAACACCTATCTGAATGCCCCGCAGCACCGTAAAGAGGGGTCAACAAAACGCACCAACTTTAGCCTTAACGGCCCGCTCTCTGACACAGTCAGTTTCAACCTGTGGGGCAACCTGAGCAAAACGCAGGCCGATGCGCAGGATATTAACTCCGGTCATGAGGCCGCACGCACCGGTACTTACGCTGGATCCTACCCGGCGGGTCGCGAAGGTGTCATCAACAAGGATATTCACGGCAAAGTGCGCTGGGAATTTGCGCCAATGCAGGCCCTGGAATTTGAGTCCGGCTACAGCCGCCAGGGGAACCTGTACGCCGGAGACACCCAGAACACGAATACCAGCACATTAGTGAAGAGCAAATACGGCAAAGAGACTAACCGTCTTTACCGTCAAACCTACGGGCTGACCTGGACCGGCGGCTGGGATAACGGCGTGACAACCAATACGTACGCCCAGTATGAACGTACGCGTAACTCCAGGATGAACGAAGGCCTGGCGGGCGGAACGGAGGGGATCTTCTCCAGCGATAAGTTCTCCGATATCGACCTGGCGGATGTGTTGCTGCACAGCGAGGTGAATATTCCGTTTACGCTGGGCGTGGATCAAAATCTGACCGTGGGGACGGAATGGAACCAGCAGCGTATGAAAGATGGCGTGTCTACTGCTCAGTCGCTCTCTTACGGTTCAATTTCCGGCACCGACAGCACGGGACGCAGCCCTTACTCAAGCGCCGAGATCTTCTCGCTGTTTACCGAGGACAATATCGCGCTGACCGACAGTACCATGCTTACGCCGGCACTGCGTTTTGATCATCACAGTATTGTTGGCAATAACTGGAGCCCGTCGCTCAATCTGTCGCAAGGTCTGGCGGAAGACTGGACGTTGAAACTGGGGATCGCCCGCGCCTATAAAGCGCCGAACCTGTACCAGCTCAATCCGAACTATATTCTCTACAGCAACGGTCAGGGTTGCTACAACAGCAGCGCGGCCTGTTACCTGATGGGTAATGAGGATCTGAAAGCTGAAACCAGCGTCAACAAAGAGATCGGTATTGAGTATAAGCACAACGGTTTCCAGACCGGGGTCACTTACTTCCGTAACGATTACCACAACAAGATCGAATCCGGTTATGCCGCGGTCGGTACGGCCAGCAACGGCACGACCAATATCTACCAATGGGAAAATATTCCAAAAGCGCTGGTTGAAGGTCTGGAAGGCACCTTTAACGTTCCCGTGACGGAAACAGTAAACTGGACCAACAATCTGACCTGGATGCTGCAAAGCAAAAACAAGACCACGGGCGATCGTCTGTCGGTGATCCCTCAATTCACGCTGAATTCTGCGCTCGCCTGGCAGGTACGTGATGACTGGTCATTACAAAGCACCTTCACCTGGTACGGCCGACAGAAACCGAAACGCTTTAACTACAAAGGCGCGGCGGTATCGGGCAGCGAACTCAATGAAGTCAGCCCTTATAGCATTGTCGGTCTGAGTTCGACCTGGACGGTAAATAAAAACCTGAGTCTGACGGGCGGCGTAGAAAATATCTTCGATGTGCGTCATTACCGGGCAGGCAATGCGCAAACCACCGGCAACTCCACCACTGGAGCATATTTGTATGGCGCAGGTGCAGAAACCTATAACGAAGCGGGTCGTACGTTTTATGTCAGCGTAAATACGCACTTCTGATGCCTTGCATCGGGCCGGAATATCAACTATTCCGGCTTTTTTATTGCCCGGGGCAAAGCCTGTATCGTCTGTTATAGATGATGACAAAATCTTCACTGCTTCTGCATAATCCATTCATGGTCTGAGTATATCCTTAACGCGTTGATGTCGATGGGAATGGATCCGGTCGGCATCAATAATGGCGCAATGCCATTCCTTCATTGTAGTACCTCTTCCCCCCTTCCAAATCCCAACTGCAGCAATGCGGTGAAGGGGGGAAACCTCACGGTCCCGGCCCAGGGATGACCTTAGCGGTAAAAAATGTTCACTGGCTGTTTTATTTTGAATCCGACGGAATAACTAAAAAAACCACAGCCTTCTGCAAAAATAAACAAAGGCAGCCCCCATAATTTATTCATGCTGGCTCCATTTTATCTGCCGCATTATTCGTTAAAGTTGCTGCGTTCTTTATCATTACCAAAGAACTGTAAACCTAACAAACTTTTCCCCCTTCCCCCCCGTTGAAGGAAGGGGGCTTTTTTATTAAATTCCCACGCCTAACCAGGCATTAAATTAATCGCAGACGCCGTTTTGATGTTTTAATTCAAATTAAGTTCCGTGAGCGAATAAATTTTTTAACCTTCTGGATTATCCATCCTTTCTCCATTGTTTCACCATAATTAAATGTGATTCTGCGTTTTTATTCGGGGTGTTTTGGGTAAATTTGATCGTGGTTCAGGGATCACCCAGAGTTAACTTCGGCAGGCTCTTTATGTCATATTTCTCTTAGACGAAACATTCATGTTTAAAAAACGTAATTTTATCGCTGGCTTATTCCTTTCCCCCTTTGCCCTTCACGCAGCCACCACTTACCGGATAGATGATATCCGCTTCGACGGGTTGCAACGCGTTACCGTAGGCGCAGCCTTACTTAGCATGCCGGTCAGAGCAGGTGAAGAGGTGACCAATGACGATATCAGTGAATCCGTGCGTGCGCTTTACGCCAGCGGTAACTTTGAGAATGTGCAAATCCTGCGTGATGGCAAAACGCTAATGGTAAAGGTGACTGAGCGTCCCACTATCGCCAAAATCAGTTTTTCAGGTAATAAATCGATTAAAGATGAATTACTGAAACAGAACCTCAACGCCAGTGGCATTGATGAAGGGGGATCGCTCGATCGCAATAACCTGGCAAATATAGAAAAAGCACTGCAAGATTTTTATTACAGCGTAGGGAAATACAGTGCTCAGGTGCATGCTGTTGTGACACCACTGCCCCGTAACCGCGTCGATTTAAAATTTGTTTTCGAGGAAGGTATTTCTGCCAGGATCGCTCAGATCAATATTATTGGTAACCACGCCTTTAGTGATGAGACGTTGCTTAATCAATTACAACTGCGCGATCACGTTCCGTGGTGGAATCTGATCGGAGATGAAAAATATCAGAAACAAAAATTAGAAGCCGATATTGAAACACTGCGCAGCTATTATCTGGATCGCGGCTTTGCCCGCTTTGCTATTCTTTCCAGTCAGGTCAGCATGACCCCGGATAAAAAGTCGCTGTATATCACCATGAACATTTCTGAAGGTGAACGTTACCAGGTGGTGTCAACCACCGTTACGGGCGATCTGGCGCAACACAATCAGGAAATCGACGCGCTGGCAGCCTCACTGGACGGCAAAACCTACAGCGGCGCGGCGATCACACACGTAGAGAGTGAGATTAAAAAACTCTTCGGTAAATATGGTTACGCCTGGCCGCAGGTCACCACACAGCCTGAAATCAACGATGAACAGAAAAACGTCAGGCTGCATGTTCATGTCACTGCCGGGCGTCGCTACTCCGTGCGCCAGATTCGCTACGAAGGGAATGACATCACACGCGACCAGGTCTTGCGCCGGCAAATGCGCCAGATGGAAGGCGCATGGCTGAATGATGAAAAAGTGCAACAAGGCAAAGAGCGTCTCGATCGCACCGGCTTTTTTGAAACCGTTGATAGCCAGACCGTACCGGTTTCAGGCGTGCCGGATCAGGTTGATGTGATCTATAAAGTGAAAGAGCGTAATACCGGTTCTTTTAACTTCGGTATCGGTTACGGTACGGACAGCGGCATCAGTTATCAGCTTGGCGTCACACAGGATAACTGGCTCGGCACCGGCAACACCGTCAGTTTTAACGGCACCCGCAGCAGTTATCAGTCCTATATCGAACTGGGAGTAACCGATCCCTGGTATACCGTCGACGGCATCAGCCTGGGCGGCAAGATTTTCTACAACAGTTATGACGCCTCAGACGCCGATACCGGTAGCTACAATCAGCAAAGCTATGGACTTGGCGGCAACCTGGGCTTCCCGATCAGCGAAAATAATTCCCTCAATGTCGGCCTGGATTATGTACATAACCATTTAACCAATATGGAGCCGGAATTAACGACATGGCGTTATCTCAACTCGCGTGGCATTTATCCCGACGTGGTCACCAAAGATGGCGACAGCGGCGCGGAATACAGTGCCAACGATGTCTTCGCCAGTCTGGGCTGGAGCTATAACGATCTCGATCGCGGTTTTTTCCCGCGGGCAGGTAACAAAAGCAGCTTAACCGGAAAAGTCACCGTCCCCGGTTCGGATAACAGCTACTACAAGCTGACGCTTGATACCACTCAGTATGTTCCATTAAATGAAGGGAAAAACTGGGTGTGGATGGAGCATCTCCGTGCGGGCTACGCCGGAGGCCTGAACGGTAACGAAGTACCGTTTTATGACAACTTCTACGCGGGCGGCTCAACCTCAGTGCGGGGTTTCTCTTCCAATACTATCGGTCCCAAGTCGGCTTATTATCAGTGCAATGGCACAGAGAGCAGCTATAGCGCTTGCCCGTTAAAAAGCTCGTCTGATGCCGCAGGCGGTAATGCGATGGTGGTGTTGAACAGCGAATTTATTGTGCCGACACCCTTTGTGAGCGACAAATATGCCGACAGCCTGCGCACCTCACTGTTTGTTGATGCCGGTACAGTCTGGAGCACCTCCTGGCAGAATACGGCACAAACCGAAGCCGCGGGGCTGGCCGATTATAGCGACCCTTACCATATTCGCGTTTCTGCCGGTATTGCCCTGCAATGGATGTCACCACTAGGTCCACTGGTCTTTTCGTGGGCGCAGCCCTTTAAAAAATACGATGGCGATAAGGCCGAACAATTCCAGTTTAATATTGGTAAAACCTGGTAACCGTTATAACGGCCAGGCGTATCCACTGAGCAATATCACGGATCGCTTTGCGAAAAAATTATGAAGAAAAAGTCACCAAACATTGTTAACAGAGTTGATTTTTTCGACTTCAGATATGAGCTGGAGCGCGCGGTATTGGCAACTGACCAGGAATATTCGCAACAGTGCCTGACGCGCGCCAAATTCCTCAGTTACTTACTTTGCCGACATGTTCAGCATGATATTGTGGAATTATTTAACCAAACATTTAGCAGCGCTGAAATGGCAGTGCAGGCGGATGCAAACCGAAAAGAAAAAACACGTGAATTCAGAAATAATTTTTCCAGACTCAAACACGCGATATATCACGAATAACCCTACCGGCTGTACGCGTCTGTTGACTGAGAAATAATGGCTGCACCCGGCATTATTTCTACCCGCGCAGCCTGATACGTGGATGTTTTGTTGATTAGTAGAATCATTCAGCGTCAGCATTTTTTTCAACTATTCCGGGTGAGTGAATTCCTGTCAGGAAGTTTTGTATTAAGTTACAGGCTTGCATACAAGGGTATATATTTGCTAAAACAGCGGTTCTCGTATTGATCTTTATGTAGATATCACTAAAAATTAGATGGAAAGATTTTTTAATTCCATCACAAGGAGTGACGTTATGTCAGAAGCCCTTAAATCACTTAATAACATTCGTACGCTTAGGGTTCAGGCCCGTGAAGTTACTCTTGAAACACTCGAAGAGATGCTCGAAAAGTTGTCAGTGGTTGTTGAAGAACGTCGTGAAGAAGATGTCTCTTTACGCAAAGAACTCGAAGAGAAAGAAGCCAAGCTGGCTGCATTTCGTCAGAAATTAATCGATGAAGGCATTGATCCGACTGAACTCCTCTCCTCTCTGAAAGGTCAGACAACGAAGTCAAAATCTGTCCGCGCGCCACGTCCTGCTAAATATCAGTACACTGATGAAGACGGCAGCGTAAAAACATGGACAGGCCAGGGCCGCACGCCAAAAGCGATTGCGAAAGCGCTCGCTGAAGGTAAAAAGCTCGAAGATTTCGCGCTCTGAAAATAAGGGGCGGCGCGATGCCGCCCTCTTTTTTTGCTTAAAAAACCACTTCCGCCTGCACGCCAAAACTTATTTGATAATCTTTCCCATCATTAAACGACTGTGTATCAATCTCGTTTTCCAGCGCTTTGAGCCAGGTACTGTAAAAGCGGATTTCCGGGCGTGAGTTCAGAATACTGGTATCCACTTTGTACACCTGGGCCAGCGTTACCTTATAACCCGACTCGTCGTATGTCATATTGTTGACGCTGTTTTTCTGCGTGAAATAGCCTAACTCCAGCGCGGTCTGCATGTTTTGACTCCAGATCCACGACGGACGAATCACGGCGCGCGCCGTTTCAAAATCGGTATGCGCCCCGGTAAATGTCGAGTAAAGATCGTGACCGCGACCATACACCAGCGCATGCGCCATGATGACTTTCTCAGATAAATAAAACTCACCCTGATTCACCAGCCGCCAGCCAATTCCTCCGCTGTGTATGCCGTAATATGAGCTGTTGTAATCAAAATCCGGGTTGGCGCTGGAAATATTCATAAACTGGCTGGCCAGTGAATTATCTGCCAGCTGCAGCGTCAGTTCATTTGTGCCCTTAAGTAAAGGATTACGTAAAATCGCCTGCGCGAGCCAGGAGGATTTAACCTGGTAATACGCATTGTCGTTTTGCGCTTTTTTCTGTTCATCCGTTTGGTTAGCAAAAGCATATTTTGCGCCCAACTCCAGCGCGACATCATCCGTAACGGGCAGATTTTTATAACGCGCTTCAGCAATATTCACATTGACTTGCGTCGTGTCGCTACAGCTGGAAGAACCCGCAGCACAAACAGTACTGTAATTATCAATGTCGTTACGCGTTAGCGCCATACTTACCGCGCCGACCGGTAATTTCCAGTTTTCTATCCCCACACCTGCACCGGAGAGTGTGCGGTTACTTTTCCAGTCCAGCAGTTGAATTTCGTATTGCGGCAGCGTGTGTTTCCCCACCCATACCGAGGCTTCCGGCGCAAAAGGCAGCAGGCCGTTGCCTTCAACATAAAGTTTGCTGAGCTTGCCCATACCGCCGCCGGACATCCCTTTCTCGAAGGATTCATTACTCTGCGTTAAGCCTAAATCACCTTCAAACTGCACATTGGCCCAGATGGATTTGCCGCCATCGCGCCATGCCCGCTTTTTCAGCGACAAGTTGTACCAGCCATCATATTCATTACCAAAACGTCCCAGCGAACCCACTGCCCATGATTTTGGCCCGCCATTCGTGGTGGTGGCCCAGCCGGAGCGGAAATAGCCTGAATATTTAAAACTGGTATCGTCCTGCACGTAATGGCTGATCTTTTTCAGCGTGGCAGGAGAGAGTTCCGGTTCTGCTTCCGCCGCGGCGATTGTCGTTCCTGCGCCGACGGCGGGCTGCATTGCCGCAGGCTGGGCGACATCGACACGACGCTGCCCGGCTTTCTCTTTATTCTCATATTCCTGTAATTTCTGCTGGGTCACTCTCAGTTGCGCTTCAAGTGCTTCCATGCGCTGCTCTAAGGTGAGTTTCTGCGCTACCGCGCTGCTGCTGGCGCTATAGCAGGACAGTAATGCCAGCGCGATCGCCGTTTTTGTGGCTCTCATTGTTACGTTCATCATTTCCCCTCGATATGGCCCCCCAAAAAAAAGACCCGCAACTGACGGATATTTATTCCGCCAGTTGCAGGTCTCGCCTGAATGAAATCAGTAACGTCCTGTGGGGGTAGCTTTCTAACTGATTAACTTTTTAATTTATTGCGCCGACAACGACGCTCGTCGCACACCCACTCCCGTTATCAGGGAGCGTTATACCGATAGCGCCATCACCGGCTCTCCAACACGGGAGTACGGTTGATCGCTTATCTGTAATTTGGGCCAGGCTTCGCTATTGGTGACAATCACCGGCGTCACCGTGTCATACCCTGCCTGTTTGATGGCATTGAGATCGAATGTGAGCAATAACTGGCCTTTTTTAACCGTATCGCCCTCGTTGACCTGCATCTGGAAATACTGCCCCTCCAGTTGCACGGTATTAATGCCGACGTGGATTAATATTTCTGCCCCACCGCTGGAATGGAGACCAATCGCGTGGCCGCTGGCAAAGGTACTGGCAATGTAACCGTCGACCGGGGCGTACACCCGCCCTTCTTCCGGTACGATCGCCAACCCCGGCCCGACAATCCCGGCCGAAAACACCTTATCATCCACTTGCGCAAGCGGGATCAATGAACCGGAAAGCGGCGCGGCAATCTGCTCACCAGCCGCTGACATCTGTTCCTGCGCTGTACGTTTGTGCGCCATCGCCGGCGGTTCTCCCCCAGGTACTGCCGGAGCAGGCCGGGAATGGGGTTCGTCAAAACCTACAATCAGCGTTAGCGCAAGACTGCCAATAAATGCCACTGCGCAGCCAATAATAAAGCCGACAAACCCTTCGCCGTAGAAAATTGGCAGCGTCAATAAACCCGGCATCCCCATTGAGATCGCGGAACTTTTCGCATATCCCACCACCGCGCCGCCGAGCGCGGCAGCAATTACCGCGCAGATAAAGGGCTTTTTCAATTTCAGCGTGACACCGTAAACCCCCGGCTCCGTGATACCGAACAGCGAGGCAATAAATGAGCTTCCCGCCAGTGCCTTCATCTTTTTATCTTTGGTACGCAGCATCACTGCCAGCAACGCGCCCGACTGGGCAAACACCGAGGGGCTGGACGCCGCTTTCAAAAAACTGTGCCCCATGACCGAAATATCGTTAATAAAAACGGTAACGAAGCCCCAGTGGACACCAAAAATGACCAATATCTGCCAGGCCGCCGCCATTAACGCGCTGGCAATAATGGGGTTAAAGCCATAAATCGATACAAATAACGAGGCGACAAACTGACTGATCGCAATCCCTACCGGGCCAATGGTCATCAGCGTCAACGGCACCATCACCGTGAGCAGGAAAAACGGAGTCAGAATATTGCGCACGCTTTCATGGATATGGCGATTGAGGAAACGTTCGATTATCGACATCAGCCAAACGCTGAAAATAATCGGGATCACCGTACCGGTATATTTCATCATTATTACGGGCAGGCCAAAAAACGTTACAGCCTGACCGCCGTCGAATAGCCCCTGAATGCTGGGATAAATTAACGCGCCAGCCACCGAGACGGCGACAAAAATATTGGTTTCAAATTTTCGCGCCGAGGTAATGGCCAACAGCAGCGGCAGAAAATAGAACAAGCTGTCTGACGCCGCATGCAAAATAATATAGGTACTCTCTTTGTTGCTCATCCAGCCTGCGGCCAGCACAATCGCCAGCGCGCCTTTTAATACCCCGGCAGCCGCCATCGCTCCGAGTAATGGCGTAAAAATACCCGCGACAAGATCAATCAAACGTCCGAGAATCGAGGCGCTATTCCCCGCTTCAGGCTGATCTTTTTTTGCTTTGTCATCGTCTAGCAACCCGGAGATGGCACCGAACGCGCGAAAAACTTCTGGTACCCGGTTGCCAATCACCACCTGTAACTGCCCGGAACCATTCACCACAGTAATCACGCCATCCAGCGCTTCGAGCTCCGCCAGACGGACTTTGCTGTGGTCAATGATTTTAAAACGCAGCCGCGTGGCACAATGCACCAGCGTCGCAACGTTGCCCTCTCCACCCACCAGCGGCAGAATATTTTCTGCCAGAACTTTGCTATTCATAATGAGACTTCCCGTTTCACAAACGACAGTAATTGCCAGTTCATATGCGCCCGTTGCCTGTATCCGCTGGCCAGCTGGAAAAAAAGCAAAAAAAAACCTGGATAAAATAGTGTGAAAAATCACACTGCTTTATCCAGGTCTCGCCCAGATTTCTCTGGTGACGTCCTGACGAACGTTCTCTTTCTAACAAGCCCGTTTAAGAATTACTACCGCAACCGCCTGTTTTGTGAAAATTGTCACTAAAAAAAATCCTTCCGCATTTTAAATAGGCGGTAAATACAGAACATTCATCACATTTATCAATTTTATCCATTGCCTGACGCGTCGACGCTTTCTATAACCAAGCCCTCAGGGCGTAACAGAACTTTTTTTGGCGAAACCTGCTTTTCGTTGCTTTTATCGGCAACGGAAAGCAGGTTTTTTTGTTTTTGGCATTCGGCAAACAGGGAATACCTCATGGCCACTTTTAACAAAGTCTTCAGCACGTTGCTGGCGTGTGCGCTAACAATCACCAGTGTAAACGCGCTGGCTGCCCCGCAGCAGAGTGTCGCAGAAAAAACGCGGATCCTGATTTTATCGGACATCGGCAACGAACCAGACGACTCACAATCGCTGGTGCGTTTCCTTGTTTACAGCAATGAGTTTGATGTTGAAGGGCTGATTGCCACCACGTCGACATGGCTACGCGATAAAGTGAACCCGCAGATGATGTATCAGCGCATTGATGCCTATGAACGCGCGCTACCCAATTTACGTAAACATGCGGAAGGTTACCCGAGCGCAGATGCCCTGCGAAATGTTGTGCGGGCGGGCAGAGCCGGTTACGGCATGGAGTACGTGGGGGCGGGCAAATCTACGCCAGCCTCAAAGCTGATTATTCAGTCGGTAGATAAGCAGGACTCCCGGCCATTGTGGATCGACGTCTGGGGCGGTGCTGTCGATCTGGCGCAAGCGCTGTATGACGTACGCGCCACCCGCTCGCCTGAAGACGTGGCGGCTTTTGTCAAAAAGATCCGTGTGTATGCCATTTCCGATCAGGACAATACCGGGGAGTGGATCCGCGCTCAGTTCCCGGACCTGCGCTATATCACCAGTATTCATGCGTGGAACGACTATTTTATTGCCACCTGGATAGGCATGTCTTCAAGCTATGCTGCCGGCAGCGATATGCGCCAGGTGAATAACGACTGGCTGACGAAGAATATCCGCAGCAAAGGCCCACTCGGTGCGGTTTATCCCGCCATTGAATACACAATGGAAGGAGATACCCCCTCGTTTCTCTATTTGCTGCAAAACGGGCTGAATGCGCCTGAACATCCGGAATTCGGAGGATGGGGAGGACGTTATGCCGCCGTGAACCCGGACAGCCGCAGTGGACTGCGGACCAGCACATCCGACACGGTAACTGGTGTGGACGGTAACAATTACCGTACTGCCCCGGCAACTATCTGGCGCTGGCGCGAAGCGTACCAGAACGATTTTGCCGCCCGTATGGACTGGAGCGTGAACAGCGATGCCAAACAGGCCAACCACAATCCGCAACTGGTGCTTAATGGCAAGCCCGGCACGGAGATTGTCACGCTACACGTGAAGGCAGGTGAGAAGGTGAATTTGTCGGCGCAAGGCTCCCGCGATCCGGATAATGACCGCCTGCGCTACCGCTGGTGGCAATACAAAGAACCAACGGCAACAACCATGGGTATTCACTTTGCGCCAGAACTGAAGCTTGAACACAGTGAAACAACCGAAGTCAGTTTTACGGCGCCAGCAGTGAAAACCGCCACACCGTTCCACCTCATTTTGCAGGCGCAGGACGACGGTACACCGTCCTTGTTTGCCTACCGCCGGGCGATTGTGATCGTGATGCCCTGACGCGTGGAGGTAACAGGATACTGGCGATGGACTGCCAGTAGTCTGATGACAGAACCCTGCGGGGGCAATTCCCCCGCAGGGTTTGATTAGCCTCATGACCCTCTTTGCTAAACGCCCCTGGCATCAGAACGCATTGTTTAGCGTCGCCCCATTGCTGCTGATCACATCCCGGTACCAAAAGAAGCTCTTCTTGCGGCGTCGCGCCAGCGTACCGTTGCCTGCATCATCACGATCGACATAGATAAAACCATAACGCTTTGACATTTGCGCTGTCCCGGCGCTGACCAGGTCGATCGGCCCCCAACTGGTATAACCGAGCAGTTCCACGCCATCTTCAATCGCTTCTCTGACCTGCAGCAAATGCGCCTGCAAATACTGAATACGGTAATCATCATTGATCGTGCCATCTGCCGCCGGAACGTCTTTCGCACCGAGTCCATTTTCCACAATAAACAGCGGCTTCTGGTAACGATCGTAGAGCTCATTCAGCAGGAATCGCAGCCCCTGTGGATCAATTTGCCACCCCCACTCCGAACTCTCCAGATGTGGGTTAGGGATCATCCGCATGATGTTGGTGCGCGAGCTTTGGTACAGCTCCGGTTGTGCTGCCGCACAGCCGCTCATGTAGTAGCTAAAGGAGATAAAATCGACGGTTTCGGTTAAATCCACTTTATCCTGCGCGGTAATATGCAGATTGATGCCGTTTTCGCGGAAAAAGCGCTTAATCCAGGCCGGATAGGCTCCTCTCGCCTGCACATCTCCAAAAAACAACCAGTCGCGATTGACGCGCTGCGCCTTTAACACATCTTCTGGTTTACACGTTATGGGGTAGCGGATGCCGCCCAGTAACATACTGCCAATTTTCGCATCGGCAATGATTTCATGGCAGGCTTTTACCGCCCGGGCGCTGGCAACGAGTTGATGGTGTATAGCCTGATAAATGTCTTGCTGATCTCTTTTACCTGCCAGACCAACGCCAGTAAACGGCGCATGCAACGCCATATTGATCTCGTTAAAGGTCAGCCAGTATTTCACCTTGTCGCGATAGCGGGTAAAGACGGTTCGCGCATAACGTTCAAAGAGGTCAATCACTTCGCGGCCGCCCCAGCCATCGTATTTTTTAACGAGTCCGTAAGGCATTTCATAATGCGACAAGGTAATCAACGGCTGAATACCGTAACGTGCCATCTCATCAAACAGCCGATCGTAAAAGGCCAACCCTTCTTCATTCGGCTGAGTTTCGTCTCCTTCAGGGTAAATCCGCGTCCAGGCAATCGAAGTGCGGAGCACTTTAAAGCCCATCTCGGCAAACAACTTCACATCTTCCGGATAGCGATGGTAAAAATCGATCGCCAGATCTTTGATATTGGTATTGACGCCATCACGTTCCACGACGTCGCCATGGATCCCGGCGGGTTGCAGATCGGAGGTTGAAACTCCTTTTCCTCCTTCATTCCAGGCGCCTTCTACTTGATTTGCGGCAACCGAACCGCCCCACAGAAAACCCTCAGGAAATGTCGTTTGCATTGTTAGTCTCTCCTTTATCATCAGCAGCCTGCCCGTGATGCCCCGGCAGACCAGAAAAAATGCGCAGCATCAGCCTGAAACGCCAATATTGGCCCTGACAGAGCCAGCAGAATGGCAACGCGCAATACACTTAGCCGCCGCTCAGGCGATTGATGTGGATGGTTAAGAACATGATTTCGTCCGTGGTGAGCTGGCAGCCATAATTTTTATCAACATAATCATGGATTTTCATTGCACACGCCCAGGCGGCAGGCATCATCCCGGTGATACCTTGGTAGATCGTATCGTCGCCGTGAGAGACGGTATCGCGTTGCAACAGCCGCAGCGCAAAGAACTTCAGGTGGGTAATAAGGCGCTGATAATCCAGAGAGTCTTCGTCAAAAGTGACGTGCAGATCATATTTCAGGATCGTCAGCACATCTTTAATGATGGTGGCGCTTTGCATCGTATCGTGCATATCGCTGTTGTTTTTCGCGTTCGCCAGGTGTAGCGCAATAAATCCGGCTTCATCCTCCGGCAGGCTGACGGCCAGTTTCTCCTTTATTAGCGCCAGCGCTTCCAGCCCAACGGCAAATTCCGCTGCATAGAAACGTTTGATATCCCACAGCAGAAAATTTTTGATGGTCAGGCCGTTTGCCTGCCGCTGGAGGGCAAAGTTAATATGATCGCTCAGCGCCAGGAACAGTGTATCCTGCACGGTGATCGCCAGACGCTGCTGCGCCAACGCGATAATCTGCTGGCTGACCGCCAGCTGCGGTGGCGGGATTTCCGCAAGTAACTGCGCGAAGACATCCGCCAGCCCGGCTGATTTTTTGACAAACTGGCTCTCAATTTGGCTCTCATCCACCCTATCGCCCGGCTTTCTGCCAAAACCAATTCCCCGTCCAATGGCCACGATCTCTTGTTTGTCTTTCGTGAGCAGGACAGCGTTATTGCTGAGTATTTTTTCTACTTTCATGCCAGCTATCTCACTGTGTGGTGCTGATGTTATCCCCGATGCAGCAAGGTACGAAAAAAAGGCAAAAAAAAACCTGACTCCACTGCAGCCGCGTCCGGCTACAGTGGAATCAGGTTTCGCTCAGTTTTGTCCGATGACGTCCCTAAGGCGTTCTTATAACGAATCATCCTCCGGCTCACAACCCCCCAGGACGGGAACTGTGATGATAATCATGGACCCTGAGCAGCAACGGCAGCGATTACAAACTTAACTGCGGCCCGCTACGCGCATGCCCTTTTTGCTTCAACTGATCTTTGGCGAGGTGATAGTCGTTTCTCAACGCCTGTATTAATTCCTCAACCATTTCATCACCAGAAACAGATATCAGCAGTAAATTTTTCGGCAATAGCCCTGCGCTTCCGCCACCAAGTAGCGTAAGGGCCTCCTGCGCCGTGGTAAACGGCACGCCGATACCGGAATCTGCCTCGCAAAGACCAAACGAAACAAAGCTGGCCCAGTCCCACCCCACACTTTTCACATCCATCCCCAGTCTGCTGGCGTGAATGTCTCTGCCGCTGGCTTCAATTGCCATGCGCAGTTCCGCCGCAGAACAGACGGTTGGCGCAGGCGCACTTAACGGATAATCGTACTGATGATAAAAAAGGTAATACCCCATCGCCGGAGCCAATGTTAATTTCGCCAGTTGATCGGAATGACTGCCGATATCCGCTCTGCCGGCGCGGGTTTTCTTAGCCTGAAATAACGCCGCTTTGCGGCATACCATGCCGCCTATATTCAGATCCACAATCAGACCGATATCTGCCCCGGTGCGCGTCTCTTCTTTCGTTCCGGCGGTCATCAGCGTGCCGAAAAAAGAACGGCTCTGCGGATAACCAAATTTGGCAATGCGTTCATTAGCCCAACGGGCCAGCCAGTGATTAACCAGCGCACGGAGCTCGCCAGTGTAGGTATCTTCATTTTGATCGGTATGGGTAATGACATTCGCGAGCGACTGGCCGCACTGAAACATGGCCCAATAAATGGCCCAATGCGCATCGACATGGAATTTTTGCGGAACTATCGTCAGGTAAGAGAGAAATTGCCACTGCTCGGCAACATTGAGATAGCCTGGCGGGCTTTGCCGAAGGGTATTTTTTGCAAGCTGAATGGAGTGCGCTGCGATCTCCCGGTACGCGCTGGTTGCAGGCATGCCGCTTTGTTGTTTAAACGCCTGCTCCCTGAGTAAATTGGCCTCCTTTGCCCAAACCAGATACTGCTCCGGCGTCGGCTTTTTTTGAAAACGCAGCATCGGCAAAAGCTGGCAGGCCTTCCGATAATCGTCCTCATTCACCGCCTCTACTATCGCCAGGAAATAGCCCATAAAATCGTGGGCCAGCCACCCCGTCCCTTCTGCAGCCCGACAGGCATCTGTTGCGTTACGTTGAAAAGTTCTGGCCAGAGCCAGTTCCGTCAGGCATTCATCCTGCTCTCTTTTAAGCACAGGCAGCCGACTTTTTTCTTTGTCGACCCAGTGGGTATGTTCATTTATTTTCAGTTGACGTTCGGCTATCGGCTGCGCCTCATGCAGCGCATCATTTTTTTGTTGATAATATTTTTCCGCCTCGGCATAACGCCGCGAAGCTTTATATAACTTCAGCGGTGATTTCAAACCTAAAAAACCAGCCCGGGCTTTTATCCGATAATATTCCGCCGTTGCAGCGTCAAGATTATCGCGCACCTCCGATAATGCTTCGAAAATTAACGCATCTTCGTGCAAATAGTCATAACTTTCGATCAATGCAATATCCTGATTGAGCCTTTTCTTATGCAACTCCAGATATTCAATACGTCGTGCAACAGCGTTGTCTAACTGCTCCACAATACCCTTTATTTTTCGCTCAGGATTATTTGCAGGCATCATGCTCTCTCCATGCTTATTGAACGATGCCAGGGTAACAAAAAAAGCAGGAGATCGCAGCTTTAAACCCGCCCGGAGGAGCCCGGGCCGGGGCAGGGTTAGCAGGTAAAACGCCTATTACATTGATATTTAAGATTTTCAGAGGGGATGTCGTGTACAGTGCCCACACAGAACGCGTACACCCATGACTCCAGTTCAGACGCCTCACTGTGGCTACCGAAACAGTTCGCTGGCGCGCATTCGCCTGTATGCTGCGAGCACGCTTCACAGGCCTGTACCAGCGCCCATGCCTGCAGCAATGTTAAGGCGGGGGGAACAGCGAGTTCGCACAGACAATCTTCAGTATACTGGCGATAAGCCTCTAGAATGCTCTTTGTTTCACTTGTATGCCCGGTATCGTTTAATAATTGCCAGGTCACGCAAAAATGGCGGGCATGCATACGGTTTGTCTGGCTTGCGAACCAATCTGTTGTAAAAGGGATTTGTTGAGATTGATTATTATTTTCTGTTAATAATAATGCCTGTGCCCCGTCATTCATCAGCGATAACGCCAATGAGATCAGTTCTTTTTCAATAAAAATTTCATGTGTCATTATATCAGGATAACTTATTGTATTTTCAGCCCAGGGTAATTCTCAAATATACATCCTAAATGAAACTTTTCCAGATATATTTCGTAGACATTATATATGTAATTAATATCACGAAAATATTAGTTACATTAAATAAAAATTAAGGTTTTCTTAATGTTCATCAACGCTATTCTGGCCATGATGGCTTTAACCCTTGCGCCGTAACGCGTAGCGCTCAATCGACTCCTGAACATGGTCATCCGGGTTTTCAGCCGTATCGCCCGCCCCTGCGGAGTGATGAAAGAACGAGCCTGATTGATGAGATATTGGCGCGGGTTGCGGCACACTGGCGACCGAAGCCAGAGACAGAAACAGAAAAAACCAGCCTGTTGCTAACGTCTTTCCACGCATAAGGTGTACCTTTCATCCGTTTGATCCAGGCAACATATTTACGAATAAAAAGTCAGGAACCGTCAGCCGTGTTAAAAGCTATCCCGGCAGATGTAATGAATTCATTGATGCAGGCGGCGGAAAAGCTCCGCCCCCTTCTTCCCTTACGTGCTATGCGTTTGCTTCCAGCGCGTCCTGAATCGCATCCGCCAGCGTGGCGACTTCCTGCGCGACATTGCGCAGATCCATCTGGCTTCGGATACCGCTGTTAGCCGTGGTAGCAGAAACACAAGCTTTGGAAATCTCCAGCGCGGCCTGTACGGCCAGCAAGCGCTTACGATTTTCGACAGCATCCTCACCCGTTGCCCCATCAAGATCGAAATACCCTTCTAACATTGATCGCTCCTTAATTACGCCTGATCTGTCACCCAGCATACACAAGCCACCGGGGCCGAGGGAAATCGAATGAGACATTTCCTCCCCGTACGACCTATACTCCGCCGTGGTACAGCAGGGAGAAATGACTATGTCAGCGAACGCCGCGTTTACCGCAACCCGTATCCATTACACCGAAGAGGACGATGTTTATATCCTGGGTGTGGGCGATGACGATGAAGAACCTGAACATTTTTTTATTATCAGCCGTTTTGATGAAGAGGATGAACCGGTGGATAAATGCATCGGTTTTCAAAGCGACGCCACTGAATACGAACTTACTGCGGCAATAGCGAGCATCGTGCTGAGTAATAAAAGCGTTACGGTTACGCTGACTGACAGCGCAGCGCAAGTCACAGGCATTCAACACACCGGGGCTACTTTTAAAGCCGGTTACGATCCCACAGAACTGTGTACCTGGCTGCAGGCGCTCACCGTGGGGAGCACAATCCGGTTGGTTATTGAGGAATAAAGCAGTACACAATCGGGGCAAAGGTAAACAAACGAAAGCGTCCCCTCCGTTACCCATTGTCAGACGCAACGGCGGTGTGTCGATAACAATAAGTCCACTACCGTTAACCGGTACGTTGTACCTCTTTCCTGTCACGTTTTCGGGCGTGCATGATTTTCGTGAAATACCGGTTCAGTCTAATGCGGATATGTTGCCCGTACTCATAGATGCGTTTCAGCTTCCATGAGTAAAATCTCAGCCATAATATATTCAGGGGTAGTATGGCAAAAACAGGGGCTTTTATGAAAAATTTAATACTCGGTGTTATTGCAAAAATCTCTAAAATGGATGCAGAAGCCAAGCTACTTGCAGCCAGGGTAGAGGCGCAGTCTTTGTTAATCGGCGCGTTGTTGCTGACGCTTGGCAAAAACGGCGGCATGAATGAAATGCTGGATAATGTAAAAAAAGCGATTAACGCAGCGCTTGATGCGACTGATATCCCACTGAAATCTGACGGAGAACTTCTGATGAATGAGTTTAACAACCTGATTCAGTTGACGCAGTTGCTTGAAACGAGCGACGCTGAAATTGATATTCAGTCTTTAAGGGGCGCCCCCGATAAAGATTTAGCTGAATGATTTAATGCGTTAAAAGGCTGGAAAATCAGCCCCCAGCCTTTAAAGATACGGGCTATATGCATAAGGATGGTGTATGGTTGCAGCCCATTCATCAGGAAACAATCTATGCCACAACGCAAAGACTCAAAAAACAATCGCAACTACCTTACCCAATGCACTTGCCCTCACTGCGCTAAGCAGTCAGAACATAGTTTCACCCGCGTCCAGAAAGGCGCTGCCCTTATGTGTCCCCACTGCAGTAAGATCTTCAGCCAGGACAAAACTGCTATAGCTTAATCCCATAAAGTGTTCTGGAAACACCGGTCGGGCTGTCACCGATCGGTTGTTACTTGCTGATGCCCCCACCGCACCGACCAGACACCTCTTCTTGATCTCGTTGGTCGATAGGGGAATTATACCGATGGCAGGCCCCACCCAGCTATTTACCCAGGACTAGTTGCACAGGGGAGCCAGGTTCCAGACCATTGGATGGGATAAAATATCGATAGCCGAGGCGAGAAAGTCATCCCCCCGGCCAGCGAACCATTCGATTTACTCAGCAACCATGCCCGAAAACATCGGAGGAAATGACTATGTCGTGGAGTAAGGCGCTCTTTTTAAGTAGCGTGGCACTGTTTTTTTCCAGCACTGCTTTTGCCGAAAAAGTAAACTGCCCGGCTTTTGTAAAAGACAGCAATAAAACCTACCCCATGAATTTGATTGACGTTTTCGTCGGGCCGCCAGAAGAAAGGGCATCATTATTACCGGATACGGATGAAGAAATGACATGGACCCTCAAGGATTCACAGGATTATGCAAGAGCGCATAACACCTCCATATTTCTTGTTTGCCGGTACAAGGGGACGAATAAAAAGGCCACAGTAAAAGTGCCGAAAACAGCCCAAAAATGCTCGGGATGGTACGGATACAGCAAAGATGAGTTTTACGCCGCCTGTGAATAAGCCTGTTCAAATTGCCAGACAAGACAGTGAGAGACGATAGATAATTGCAACCTACAGGGTTCAATATTTCAAAATAACCACTTGTATTTAAATAATAAAAAATCAGCTTGCAACATACCCAAAAAAAATTGGTTTGTGCGTTTTTTGTGCGTTGAACTGCATTAACCTTCCCGATTTATTACTTTAATCTTGCATACTCGTTCTTATTGTAACGGTGTACGAAAAGCGTCAGGTAAGGCGCGGCGGTGAAACCAGTATCACGATAGTGCGCTACGGTCTGCCGGGCAAATGTGCTGATAATGCAATACCTGGCGAATGCGTGCGGATAAGTGCCCACGCCGATCAGGAATAACCCCAATCAGACATACTCCACTCATTCCCTGCTTGCCTGGAATCAGGCATGTAAAAGAATTTGGGCGCACTCATCCACACAGGAATAAAGGAAACGGCTTGCATAGCAGCAATGCCGCGGGCTTATATCGGTAAATCTGTTGGCAGCGGCCAGTGTGTGGCGTTACACAGAAACGAGAAACGCACCCATTACGTTTTTTTCCCACCAATACCGCATGAGGCAGATACAGGGCAAAAACAATCTGCTCTTCGGTGAATCATGATTTTTCATCGGCACCACCTCCGTTCCGGGAGTGTAGATCATGCCGGTATTCTGTTTCTGAATGGCGCAGGATTTTGGGTCAGGGTCACTCGGGCTGCATTTAACAACAAAGCCATCGGGAGTTGATTGGCCGGAACCTGAAATAAAAAAGACCGCCAGTCGGCGGTCTTCGAAAATCTTGTGGTGAATGAGGAGTAAAAAATGATTCTATAAAGCCATTCTGTACCGGACAAAGTCATCGGTAGTTGCCACTTTGTCGTAAAGTTTGCGCGCGGCGTTATTTGTACGGGTAAACCAGTAAACTTTTGACCAGCCTTTAATGACAGCTTCATCATGCAGACACTGCAACATTGCTCGCCCGATCCCTCCGCCACGCAAAGATTCGTGAACAAAAAAATCTTCGAGATAACATACCGGCGTGATGACAAATGTGCCTTCATGCAGCACACAGAGTAAGAATCCGACGATCTGATTATTCAACTCAGCAACGCGACAGAGCACAGGAGAATTCGGATCATTTATACGGTTCCAGGTATGCGTTGTTACTTCGTTGCTTACTTTGCTGCCACCGATGCTGTTATAGGCATCCCACAACACAAGCCAGTCGTTATAGTCATCTTCGTTTACTTCACGAATCAGAATGTCCATGCTCTTACAACTCTCTCAGGCTAAAAATTAAATATACGCTCTGAATTAGCTGAAAAGAAACGGCTTGGTGGCCAACAATGTTATTAAGTCAAGGCGCGGTCATGATCTCCACAGTGTTCGCAATCGGCTCAACATTGTTCTGCATAACAACGGTCCAGGCGTTTTTAATGGCCTGTTTCACATCAGACGGATCGCTGCCAGCCGCGATGACACGTTTTGCCTCATTACGTTTATTGCGCGCATCAGCTAGGGTGACATCAGGGTATACGCCAAGAGCCAGCAACTTCTCTTTACCTGCATAACGATATTCGAGTCGCCAGTATCGAGAACCATTTGGCTATTCCGCCCCGTCAGAGAGTTAATAGGGTTTGTCCTGAGGTTTAGCTGTGCTTATCTGACGTGCGGTGAACTTCATTCTGGGGGTATCTCATTTCATTGAACAGAATCCCCCCAAATGTCCCCACACATAACGGTAGATTTCAAGATATGTTAATAGACGACGGTAGACTATAGATTGCTGATAAACAGCGTGAAGTCTGGGTTGTGTAGACTTATGGAGACGTAAGTAGAAGGAAGGATGGTACGCCCTACAGGGTTCGAACCTGTGACCTACGGCTTAGAAGTTCTTGGAACTACCTGAGCTAACAACAACTTACCCCAGCACTCCGACGCTCACACGTCCCATCTTCGAAAAACATACAAAGCCCTGCAAACCGATGCAAAGCTTTCTATGTCCCAAATCTGTCTCACATCACCGGGCTGTCATCATCCGTTGCCTGGTTAATGAAGAACGTCACCCGGCCCAGCACTTCAACCTCTTCCAGAGCCTCACCCTCTATCGCTTCACCTTCATCAGTGATAAGCGATCCGCCCATGAGCTTTGCGAACTGCGTATACCCACCGCAGAGAATTAGCAGCACATCACCATCAGCTTTGCCGGAGACTGGCTCAATCACCGCGAATCCCGTTCCGGTTTCAAGGATTCGGCTGTCTATGCCGATACCGCAGATTGCTTCAGGCGTCAGTACGCGCTCGGTGTAATCAGATGCCGGAGATGGGAAAGCCATTAGCGCACCATCCCCATTCCACGAAGGATCCAGTATCTGTTCTCGCTTTCAGTTGTGGTCTTGTCGGCAAAGTCAGGTTGATAGCGGGCGATCCAGGCATTGGCCTCGTCCTGTCCGAAATGCCAGTGGCGAGCGCCAAGCTCACGAATGAAGTCTTCCGTCTTGAGGTATTTGTAACCCTTTGGATTTCGCTGAACGGCGGCCACAAAAGCGGCGTGAATGTCTGCTCTTCTTGGCATGATGTGCACCTCAATCAATAACACTGTTTATGCATACAGTATTGCAATTGGTCGCATCTTATCAGGTAGAGTATATGAATTTTATAAAAACATTATAAATCAATGCGATACTGAATATTTTTTTTAATGGCTTTACAAAAATAAATTTCGCCAACTTTTCTCCATAAAGTGATAAGATTTCGTATAAATGTAAGTATACGTGTTGACCTTGGCATAGATCATAAGGTGTGACTCCCGTCATGGAAAAGGGACAAAATGCAAGCTGAAAATACATCACATGCTCATCTCTATATAAAAAAAGAAAGTTTAATATCGCACCTATTCGGCATTTCAATACTTTCTGTATTTTTGCCTATAAAAATATATCCTTTCTTATTTCTTCTTGCTTCTTTATTCATGTTGTTTCGTATGGAGAAAAAAATTTACGCATTCTGCGTATTTATTTTTGCATTTGTTTTTTATTGTTATTATTCACTGATATATACAGACATTAATCCAGACATAGTCACAGCTATAACCAAGCTTTCAATAAGCAGTATATTGATAATATCATGCTCAATTTTCCATTATGATACATCAAAGTCCAGGGAGATGCTTTCTGTATTGAATAAGTACCTTACAGTAATTGTTATTTTATCTCTTGCTCAGGTTGTAATATTACATGTACAGTCTGGCTGGAACTTTATTTTTGCTTCGAATTCATATGATGCAAGTAAGTTGTTTACAAATAATCACTCTTATTTTGGTGGTGATGATAAGAATATGTTTGGAGCTAAAGTGGCGTTGTTTGGTCTTCTGCAGTACGTTTCCAGTTCCATTCTTAAAAAGAAAAATACTAACAGAATGCTTGCATTGTCGTTTCTGTCTGGTGCATTAAGCATGTCAAGAACACCTGTGGCGTTCCTTCTTGCGGCGTTTATAATTTATAAATTCGCAATAAAAAAAGGCTTTGCTTTAAAAATAATTACCGTGGTTATTTTTGGTTTTTTTCTTGCTGCCGCTTCTCCATATATAATTGAATATCTAAGGATAGATTCTGTTATTTCTGGTCAGCGTTCCGATGGTATGGCTATAAGGATTTTGTACTGGGTTGCTGTTTTGAGCAACATCGATGTGATAGGCATGATGGGAAATGGCATTCTTTCAGCCAGGCAGTTTCTTACTGAATATAGCGTTTATTATAATGGAGAGCCAAACGTTCACAATCTGTATCTAAACACATTTTTAGATTTGGGTTTTATCGGCCTATTTTTATACTCAGGATTCTTTGCTTCATTATATATACTTATGAGAAGCATGAATAAACGAATAGCCCTTGTAACGATTTCCTGTGCATTCATAATGTCTTGCACACTTTATACGGCATACGATATAGAGATGTGGTGCTTCCTCTCCTCTTCGCTTTATATAACCAGAATGAGTAAGTACATTTAAATAAAATAAGGGGTGCATGCACCCCTTTACCATTAAATGCCCCAGCCTTTGCTTTTGATAAACTGCGCAATAAAAGCTGCGTTTACCGACGCACCAACATATAACGCATTAGCCTGAAGTGTCTCAGAAGGGTGAAGGTTATCTGAACGCAACGACCGCGGCGTTATGCCATTGGCGATGTCGGTAACATCACCCGCATAGGCCGGGTTGTATTTGTTCTTAAAGTTCTGCAGAAGATCGATACCTCCAATCTGGCAATAGTTATCAGGGTAGGCCGCCTTGATGTTGTTGTTCAGGTTAGTCAGGTTGGTTGCGCCTGATGTCCCGGTAGTCTCCGTTGAATACGGAAACTCAGGGCATATCACAAACCGTTTCGTATTCATGTTGGCAACCATCTGCTGTAATTCTGTCAGGTACCGACTATAGTCATTTGAATTCCTTCCGCCCCATATGATGCAAATGTCGTCGCGATGTGAAACGTGCTTCCTGCTTGCAGGGATTGTAGGAGTTGCAAATCGGGTAAACGGGCGCATGGCGAATGTGGCAGTGGTGGCAACAGTAACAGCAGATCCAGCCGTATCTCTGGTAAACACAAGCTGCGTCGCTCCAGTTGTGGAATCAGTGAGGATTGTGCTGAATGTGCCCTCGATCCCTCCAAAGGTGCATTTCCCGGTAGCGCCGTTCCAGAATACACCCACCTCGACAGGAGTCAGATTTACAGAGCCTGAAGCAGGGATTGATCCACCAACTGGTGCATACTGCCTTGTTATGGCCTCCTGCGACAATGCAACTTCAATGTCGCTTGAGTCTCCTGTTCTCGCAAAATTATAGACATCGGCGCCAAGCAACTGATGGAGATCAGAAGAGAATACGGTACTGGCAAAAAACGAGTGTCCGAGTAACGTTAAGCTACGGCTAAAGTTATACGGCTGCCGTGTAATTTCCCCCGTTATCTGCAACTGTGAGTTGGCGGCAAGCGCCGCACGCATATCCTGCGCAGACAAGCCTCCGCCGGCACGGTAAACGCGAATCAAATCGGGAGCGTCACCAATATTAGGCAAAGGCTGTGAAGATGCCATTAAGGTTGTATTAAGGTTGTTATAGAAAGATACGCGGGTATTATGCTGGGACACCTTCACACCTGAAAGCCCTGGCAGATACCCAATACTTAAATCACCGCTTGGGGAGCTGACAGACCCTACCGTTAATGACATATCAACTTTAAATTTGGACTGACCCCGCCCCGGTAGACGATCCTGCCCTATAGTTTGAGCATAGGAGGAGCGTATGGGCACACCACGATTTACACCTGAATTTAAGGAAGAAGCCGTCCGTCAGATAACGGAACGCGGTTATTCCGTCGCCGAAGTTTCTGACCGGCTGGGCGTTTCAGCACACAGTCTCTATAAGTGGTTACGGGCTATTAAACCCGATAACAGCGAGCAGCATGCCCGTGATTTACTGGAAGCGAAAAGCGAGATCCTGAAGCTCAGGGCCCAACTGAAGCGCACTGAGGAAGAACGGGACATACTGAAAAAGGCCGCGCGGTACTTTGCAAGGGAGCCCGACTGAAGTACCGCTTTATCAATGAGCACCGCACTGTATGGGGTGTCATGACGATGTGTCGGGTGTTGTGCGTTGCCCGGGCCGGGTTTTATGCGTGGCTGCATAACCCGGTCTCCGCGCGGAATAAAAATAACCAGCGTCTGCTGGCGCTTATCCGTGACTCCTATTCACTGAGCGGAGGCGTATACGGTTACCGCCGGGTTCATGGCGACCTGAACGAAATCGGGGAAATCTGCGATAAAAACCGGGTGGGCCGTATTATGCAACTGAACCGGATTAAAGCCATGCGCGGCTATAAAGCTCCGCGTCGTATCGCTGGCAGACCTTCCGTTGTTGCCCCTAATCGCGTGCAGCGGCAGTTTACCGTTGTCCGGGCCAATCAGGTCTGGGTCACCGATATTACTTATATCCGCACCTGGCAGGGCTGGCTGTATCTGGCGGTGGTTATCGATCTCTTCGCCCGTAACGTGGTTGGCTGGTCGATGAAGCCCACTCTCTCTCGCGAACTCGCGCTGGACGCTCTGATGATGGCCGTGTGGCGTCGAAAACCGGACGGCGAGGTTATCGTACATAGCGATCAGGGCAGCCAGTACGGCAGTGACGACTGGCAGCGCTTCTGCCGGGCCAATAACCTGGCGCCGAGCATGAGCAGGCGTGGCAACTGCCAGGATAATGCGGTGGCCGAATCGTTCTTCAGTTCACTGAAAAAAGAACGCATCAGGAAAAGAATATACAAAACCCGGGATCTGGCCCGGGCCGATATCTTCGATTACATTGAAGTGTTCTACAACCGGGCCTGACGCCACAGCCATCTTGGCGGCGTCAGTCCTGAGGCCTTTGAACAGGTCTCGTCGTGAGGACAGGATATGTCTACGGTTGTGGGGTCAGTCCAAAAATGACTCAGAGGTGTCTGTTAAACCCCTGGCGATTGAATTTTGCTGCGCACATAGTCCCAGCATTCAGACTTCTTCGCCCATTCCGAAACCATCCTGCCGTTCGCGGATTCATTAAGAAGACTATTCACCTGGTGGGCTAAGCTGACAAGACGGTCACCCACCGTTTGCTGAATGTCCTGCCGATTCCAGATCTCTGCCAGATCCGTTTGGTTGCCATAAAGGTGTGAATAAGCGGCCACAGTATAGGCGGCAATATTCCCCTTAAATGCGGGAAAAAGGGAATTAATCAACTTATAGGCTTTCTTATAAAGAATGGCCTGCGCGATGTAATTTTTAAAAGTCTCAATGTTCAATTCATCCCCATAACGCTCATTATCTTTATCGATCATCATCATTAATGCAGCAAAGTTCTTCTGCCCGCCGAGACTGACCAAATCCGGACGCTTGAGCCAAGCACAGTGATATTTTGCAAAATCCGTTTTCGTTATCCGGCGAGAGGGAGGAATTGCGTCTTTTAACCGTTTGATTCCAGTCGGTGTTTTACCTTCGCGCTCCAGCATGACCTTATAACTGCCATTCGCGCGCTCGTAAAACCAACGGCTGTACCCGTCCGGGCAATACACCGTGTTAGCCATTTTTTCCAGCTGCACATGGAGAGGTCGATTGGCTAACAGATCGGAAATATTAACTTTATTCTGGCTGTTCGAGAAACGCGAAATATCCGCAATTAACATTTCTTCCTGTGCATTATTCGTCTGTTTCAGTACGATGACTTTTGCGGGTACACGCACGTTACGCAGATTAGTTGCCGGGAATTTCTTTTTGGTGAAAAACATGGAGGCCGTCGTTTGCCCACCGTTGACAATCTGCATTCCCTGCATCCACGCAATACCAGGGCCACCTCCCGGCGCTTCCCCAAGCCTGACCTGATCGGCAACAATCACGATGCCATTATTATAAGCCATAAAGCGTTCAGGCTGCTCACGTAAGGTGTCTCGAATACCCTTGTTGACTTTCCCCGTCTGGCTCAGAAATGAGCGAACATTCGCCTCCAGAATCCGGTTACCATATTTTTCATAGATAAATCGCAGCGTCTCTCCAGGAACCACCGTCAGCGCATAATCATACTCACCCATTTCATCCGGGATCCAGACGCAGGGAAGTGCACCTCCCGCTACCTCATCAAAATTAACCTGTAGTTCATCGCGTGGCTTACCTTCCTGCCAATGGTTAAACAGGCGGACAATGTCCATGACCTCTAACTTAATGGTTTTACCAGCCACATCACGGGACTGATACCAGCGGGTTTTCACCTGACCATCGGTCAGTACATAAACTCTGATTTGTTCTAGTTCGGTATAGGACTGTTCGATGGTCGTCACCAATTGCCAGACGTCGTTGGACTGGTCCAGCGTGGATGATAATTTACCGTCAACACACTTCTGTAAAAATTGAATGCAGTGGCTGGCTATCGATTTTGTCTCGGCATCCGGGATGTGACAAAGCTCATCGCTACCGTGATAAATACTGACAAAAAGGTCAAGTTGATCGCCATCTTCTGAGAAGGCATAACCGCTGAGACGCAGATTGTGCCCACTGACTTTCGCCATAAAGTGACACGTCTCGGCATCGTCGAATGTCATGCCGATATCGGCCATATGACGCATGACGATATCAGTAAAAATCAGCTCCTGAAAAGGTGACTCAACCCCAGGCTGAGCCATCTGCTCCTGATATTCCTTGCGAATCTCATTCTGCGTTTGAATTAAAAAGTCAATAAGTTCCATACGGTAATCCTGCAAAGTCTGACAAGCAGTGGTTAAAATTTTGAGCCTGAGGAATGAGTGCCTGAAGTTCAAGTTGATAGCGCGCACTCACAACCGGCAACGGAACATTGGTATGCGTCAGAGAGGGGAAATCCTCTTCAATGGGGAGCGCGAACGCCTCTGTCAGCAGGAAATGACGTGTATAGAATTCAGCATGTTCTCTGAAATATCCAACGTGACAAAGCGATCCCTCAAAAAGATAGGCCGCCTGAGAGTCCCCCTCAAACCGCTGACGAAGGCGGTTAATGATGTCATTCAGAGTCGCTCCGGTGGGATGCTCGCTGAAGCGCAACCCGCACAACACGAGCGAGCCACGCCGCTGCCAGTCCAGTTGTTCAAGAGAGTGGATGGTTACGCAAAAACCCTGCTCTGCTGTGGTGCTTTTTACCTCAATGGCTCGTTCATCAAGTTCAAAATCCTGTAGGCCATGCTGCGGTCCTACCCATGCTTCGACTGCGGTTGACGACACAAGACCGCACTCTATTAACCGTTCCAGACACGTCAGCTCACCAATTAACCCTACCTCTTCTTCGTGACTAAGTGGACGGGTATCCCGCTCCATAAACGCCTGCCATAAACGAATTCGACGTAACAGGGTATCAAACAGGCGCGGTTCAGAAACGTTCAGGAGCGAATGGAGAATATCCAGAATCATCGTCGTAAAGACATCCGTATTTCCCGTTTGCTGGCGACGGATCATCAAACCGTTCTGCCGCCCCTCCTCTGTTCCAGTAATCTCAACACGAAATCCTTTACAGGACGGCAGTGCCATCGCCCCCGATGAAAGAGGATGAGGAAATGCCACAATCAATATTTCCTCATTATCAGGCTGGCGACGCCCGGCATGAAAACTGCATCCTTGGTGCGTAAAAAGTCGAATCCCACGCCAGCCCTGAACGCCTGGCTGTTCGTCAATTTGAGATCGATCTAAAGCTTTCCAGGCCGCCAGCAGATCGTCTTTACTCAGCCGCACCATACTCTTGCTCCCACAGTACGTTATTCACTTTATACTCGACCGTTACCCCACTGGGGCTTCCCGGAAAACTGATACTAAAAGCAACTACAGGCAAGGCATCGTCTTTATATTCCGTTGCCGACAATGCCTGTTGTGGGTCTAGTAAGTAAATGAGCATTAATCCTTTTTGACGCTGCGGCGGGATATCGTTTATGCCAAATCCCTTGATCCTTCGTAGTACCAAGCCACTAGGAATGACGGGCTCCTCTCGCCCTTCATTGCGTCCAGGATAGGCATGAAAAATACGCTGCGTTTCTTCCAGCCCGGCAAGCCAAGTCGATTCATCGCAATCAATCCCTTCATCGCGTGGAGAAAGTAAGCGTCCAATGGAATAGCGGTCAGTTACCCCTTCTACCGCTTTACGCATCATAAGCGGGACGGGGAAACCACAAACATCGTGATGACGATCGACACCACCTCCTATCACTGCCACCGTCCATAGGGTGAGTTCGTCGACACGATTCATCCGTGTGATGAAATCCGCCAGCAGTTTGCTGTTAGCTTTTCTGGCCTGAGCATGGGTCTCATATTCTGTCAAGAAATCAATGATCGGCTCGGAAGAGACGTTTTGCCAAATGACCCCACTCCATTTTTCAATCTTCTCTCCACGTCGTCTCTCTGGGATAGGCGCGCAAGAACCAACACGCCCGGTCAGACGCTGGAAGGCAGCATAGTTACGCTTGTGATACTCAGGTTCTTTAAACAACGAAATCGTTTCGATCACCGTGCCACTGAAAGAGAGCCATAGTGAACGCGCGCTACGCATTTTTAAGGGTGATGTCACCATTAATACAGGGTGTGATTTCACTTTTAACCCAAAATCACGCGGAGTTCCGCCGCTGGCGACCATATTATCAAATTCTTCTCTCAACTCTTCCGACGCATCTGCAATGTGCTCAAACCATTCAATCAGCTCATCGGTGGTATACAACCGACATACGTCCAGATATCCCTGGCGATAGCCAAACCAGCGTCCCATCTGCATTAACGTGTCATACATGCGGGAAGCGCGTAAGAAATAACTGGTGCACAATCCCTCAAGCGTTAACCCTCGGGCCAGTTTATCTCCGCCAATCGCAATGACTTTTAACCCTATCGCACTGTCCGAATAATCAAGTGCATCCTTCGCCGTTCCGTTTATCATTCGCACAGACACGTTTTCGATCACGGTGTACAGCTTGTTGACAATCTCCCGCCACGCGAAAACGTCGTCCGGAACCTGCTGCTGCATTACGTCGCGAATCGTCTGACAAGTCGGCAAAAAATCGGCCTGCCAGAGTGACTCAAGTTGATGTAAAAAAGGCTCGTGTCCAATCCTTCGCGTCAGTCGCTGCCTCACGTCCTGAACATAGGCGTCAATATGTTCATAAACAACCGATTGCACCTTATTGAAGCGAGTTACATGGACTAGCATTGAACTGTGTTTGTCTCCCTGACCGCGTAACTCCCTGACGCAGCACGCCAGTAAAAAGCTGTCGATGGCTTGTTTTAACGAGTCCGGAAAATGGGTTAGCGTATCCAGCCTGGGATAGTGCGAACTCTTATGAGAAACCGGCATCCACCCTCGTTTTCCGTCATCGCTACAATGATCGCTCACTCGCCTGATCAAAGGGAGTTCGCCGGTCCGACCTTCCGCAGTGGATCGACCAAATACCCGCGCAGGGCCGATGTAGTTAGAGGGGGTGCCGAGATTAATGATAAAGGCTGAAGGGAATAAATCAGGGCCTTCATCACGCGTTTCATTACTTTCGTGAATAAAGATATTGGCAAAGGGGGTGGCGGTATATCCGACATACGCCTTACGGCTGAATTGCATCAACAGTTTGCGAATAAGGCTATTGATTGCCGTTGGCTGATGTTCAGCATCCGGTTTTCCATCATCATCGTAGACAATTTCTCCCGTATCAACTGAGGCATTATCTGCTTCATCATCAATCATCAGCAGCGGTAATTCCGAAACAAAACGCTTTCCGGTGACGGGGTCGACGCTAGTAGCCACATGGTTTTCAATCCAGGTCTGCAGCCGCTTCAAAATAGACTTATTCTTCTTTACAACGAACAGCCAAGGGCGTTGCTCGGGGCTGATCCCCAGATTCTTAGCCACTCCAGCACTAAAGTCGCCTTTTTCAGATCGATTGGTGACATAATTGGGGCGAATGACGGGATCGCTATCAATATCGCCCACCCCAATGATGGTCACTTTTTCTCTGAGTGGACTCGTTTCATAGCCAAGAAATCCTTCATCAAGACGCATTTGAGTTTGCGAACGGAGGTTATTATGCAAACCAGCAAGCACAATGATTATCTTATATCCCGCATCTGCGGCTTTACAGATTAGTCCGGTATAGTGACTGGTTTTCCCCGACTGTACATGGCCAACCACCAGACCACGCCGGTCCCAGCGCCCTTCCCGGCCCGGCTGCTCGAGTAATTCCAGAACACGATCCGTTGAACGGTCAAGGGTATCCAGAACTCCCCAAGGCATCGTTTTGCCAAGCCACTGCCGATATCGATGCCAGTAGCGCCATTCGCGTTTTGCGTCAGCGGTCAGCCAAGGTTGATGTCCTTCATTATTACTCAGAGAAGTATCTTCTCCCATCCAGATGCTGTAGCGGCGGATGAGTTCTTCGACAAGAATTTCCCGGTTATCAAGGCGGGTCCACTCAGGTTTCATCTGACAAACCATATCAATACGTTGGCGCAGAATGCCGGGCGTGAACGTGCTTTTATCTTGGTCTTGCAGGAACGTTTGCACAATCTGCAATACACTCAGTTGCGTGTCATCCAGGGGATTCAGACTCATAGCGATTTCTCGTGTTTATCGTCGGGGAGTTGTGCAATTAGTTCGGGATAATTATCGAAGGGTTCCATATTTTGCAGATGCTGTTTCGCCAGCGCCGGTGACATAGCCTGCCGTCCAACCATAGCCTGGTACATGACCTGCAATACGGACAAAACCTCTGCAGTCGGCGCGGTTTCAAAGCCTGTCCGCGGCGTCTCTTTTGTCTCAGCCGTATCAAGCCAGATTTGCTGAACCGGAACGGTTTCCTCAATCAGTCTTAACATGGCCTGAATTTGCCGGGATAACTCTCCTGCCTGCGAAAGGATATTGCTAATAACAGGATGTTGTAACGAAATCTGGTAACGAACACCGTATGACGTCTTCTGCGCCTGCCAGAGATGAACGAGTTCCTCGCCGGGCTTGCGCTTATTCATTTTCCCGCGTTTTGCAAATGTCCGTACTGCACGATCGCGCGTTGATTGCGCCAGTTGGGTTAACCAGGGACGCAGCGAAACCGGCGGGCGCGCCATCGACTTACGAATATCAATCTTCCAGTCAATGTCGGCGTCATTAGGGATATCCAGACGAATCCGTGCAAGACGGTGGGTTTCATCTTTCGTCCAGGCCCGGGGACTACCGAGTCCAAGCCAGTTGCCCGCCACCAGCAATCGCTCATTCCGGTATACATAGAATCCTTGCTGAGCAGTCCACCCTGCCGGGCCTTGAGCCAGTTGGTACTCCTGAGTCGTCAGATGATCCTGATGCGGCAGGACATGGCACTCCACTTTCACTGCTGGAGCGCCTGGCGCCATTGCCGAAGGCGAATGCCAAGGCTTGGAAGGATGTCCGCTGAGAAAGGGATCCCAAGCTTTAATTTTACGGCCATTGAGGGTGAGAGTGAGTCGGGGAGAGTTCCCCTCAAGGAATCGGTGAAATACCATCCCCAGATGTTGTTCAACGCCATCCATCAGATTGAGGAAATCTTTCTCACCATAGCCGGGGGTGACAATTCGGTCTAAAACGTCCCACAGCACCACCGTACCGTGGGAGTCAGGTTCCGCATTTGCTAACGCCTCCTGACTTCCTGGATCAGCACCTTCAAGCAAATACCAACCGTCGTCCGTACTTGCGGCGAGAATGTCCAGATCCCACCGCAGGATGGTCGTTATCCCCTCTTTTTTGGAATAGACCGTCAGGCGGCGACATTGCGAAAAGGAGGCGGTTTTGAGTCCAAGGCCGAAGCGGCCCAGATCGTGTTCTGGACGCTTTGTCAGTGGGTTTTTAACACCCAAACGCATTGCAAAATCCAGTTCAATGGCCGACATGCCGCAACCATTATCCCGGACAACGATATAGCTATCCGACTCGCGCCAGTGAAATATAAGATCGACCTTTCGGGCTCCGGCACTAATGCTGTTGTCGATGATGTCGGCCAGTGCTGTGGCGGTGTTATAACCGAGCCCTCGCAGAGCTTCGATCATAATTGCTGCATTCGGTGGCGCATGGCGCATGGTGGTCATTCTTCTTCTTCCTGCATATCACTTAGCGCGGTTTCCCACGCCTCAACGAAACCGCCTAATTTCGACGCACGGCTGTGATGGCGTAGTTTACGGAGCGCTTTAGCTTCTATTTGACGTATCCTTTCTCGCGTGAGATCAAATTGCTTACCGATCTCTTCAAGGGTGAAATCTTGTGTCATGCCGATACCGAAACGCATTTTTATGATCTGTTTTTCGCGTGGCAAAAGTGTATCCAGAACCGATGAAATACTGTCCCTGAGTTCGAGAGATTGAACAGGAGCACTGGTGATATCCTTTCTGGTTAGCAGCGCGTCTCCCGAGAACACCACTTCGCTGTCTAGGGCGTCGTCATGAAAATCGCCAATCAGCACTGTCTGCTCTTCATATTTTGCCATGTGAAGAAGTTGACGCTCTGGCAGGGTGGTCATTTCCTGTAGCAATCTGTGGCTAGGCGTTATTCCCTGGCAATGTAGCAACTGATCCCGACAACTCCGCCAGCGTCTGAATTGCTCATAGAAGTGAACGGGTAAACGGATGAGCTGCGCCTGATCGGCAATCGCACGGGTGATCTTCTGACGGATCCACCAGGAGGCATAGGTAGAAAATTTAAATCCGCGTCGATAGTCGAATTTTTCAACGGCCTTGATCAAGCCCAGATTGCCTTCCTGGATAAGGTCCTCGATATCTAATCCTCGCCCGCAGTGTTTTTTCGCAATCGCGACTACCAGACGCAAATTAGCGTGGATTAACCCCTCCCAGGCATCTCTGTAACTACTGACATACAGACTCATTTTATGGCATTCAGCAGGGATGAGCGTTCGGGCGCGCTCGACTATCTGTTGCAGGTCAGCGTACTCCGGGCGCGGGATATGATTATTCTGGTACTCTTCTGCTTTTCCACTTCTCAGCAGAAAGAGCAAATCGTTAAAGCTGATGGCGTCATCGTCATCGGATGCGGAAGACATTTCCTCATCAGCTTCTTCCGCGTCGTCTTCCTCTTCAGAAATCTCAGGCGCTGGTGCCGGAAGATGATTCGGATGTAGCAACTGAAGACATTCTGCTTCGGGTAATCCCGCCAGGATCGTCATCAAATTGATAAGCGCCGTATCCATGCGCTGCCCGAGTCGCTCTTCCTTTGTTTTATCCACGACATCCCATTGGCGAATGTCCACAAGATAACGTTCAAAGATGGACTGCCGCAATGCACCGAAAGCGTCAAACCAGAGCTCGAGATCGTCACTCGCCGCTAATGCCCCATAGGCATCACTTTCAGGGAAAGCATCATCGCCAACCACAATCAGAGGTAAGTCTTTAATCAATGCCTCTATGCTGACCTGGAGTTCAGACCACGGCATACCGAAATCCTCTTCCCCGGCAAAACGGATGTCACGCACTGAGACACGACCGGCATCTAGTGCGCCAGCGAGCAACATTGAGAGATGAGGGTAATTTTGCGAAGAGTGAGAAACTGGCGTCGGTGGGTCAGGAAGCGTGAGTTCGATATCGCTCCACTCAGCAGCGTCATCTTTCGGGCGATAGCGGGATAATAATTGCTGAGCCTCAGCGGAAGCTTGCCGTAATGTCAGATTATCTTCGGCGGGTTCCGATTCGACCTCAGCATCCCACTGCATAAAATCCATTGCGGCTTCGGTTTCGGTTTCGGTTTCGGTTTCGGTTTCGGTTTCGGGAGGTTCTGTTTCAACATCGGTTTCGACTTCAACGTCTGCATCATCAACTGGCCCCCATGCTGGTTGCTGCCCGGCAGGTGGAGGAGATTGTCGGTAACGGGCCAACAGATCACGCAGTGTTTGCTCCTGCGCGAGGTCACTGGCGCAAAACCCGAGGTTGTTTTGATGTTCAACGTCGACACCCGCGCGCAATAACATTTCGCAAATAGCGAAATGCCCATACTGGGCCGCAATCATCAATGGGCTATTTCCCAGAGAATCTCGTGAATGTTTCGGCAATCCCCTGCTGATATGAAACTCCACCACGGAGGAGACTCCGCTTTTTAGCGCCCGAATAAGTAAAGGGGGAATGCGATAAAACTCAGGAACAGAGCGATGCATGTTGACAGTCTTTCCTTGTAAACCACACCCGCGGAAATGCAATCTATCTTATAGGGAGAAAATCGAATTTGGTACTGTATATAATAAATGATCTATCAATTTAGGTGATCTTCATCATCAATTGCAAATATTGTTGGGACTGCTCTCAATGCAGATATTACAATTGAAATTTAACATAACCACTTGAAAAATAGTGTTATGAGGTCAATATGGCGTTCTGATAAAGAATTCACCCTAGAGTTCGGTCAGACTCACTCAACGCTTGTGAGCCTATTTTCCCGGCGTATCAAAAGGCATGCTCGATATAAACGACCAATTAAACTAAAGTACGTCCCGCTACTCAACCTTCGGTTTCACTTTAGGCTTCATCAGAATGATTTTTATCAGTTCAGTGAAATTATCACATTTAAAGAAATAATGTTGACCTGCTCCCCGTTGATTAACATATCGCGATGTTAATAATGCCTTCATTATGACCCTGACCCCGAATATGATCCAGCCGTAATCAGGAATAACCGGCTTCATGTTGGCTGCATATATTCTGGCTACCGGCAGACTTCTCAGCAAATTCAGATGGCGTCATCCAGCCCAGTGCAGAATGGGGACGTCTCTGGTTATGGCGTATGCGCCAGGCCCCGATTTTGCACCGCGCATCCTCCAGGGACATGAACCAGTTCTCGTTCAGGCGCTCCTGGCGCAGCCTGCCGTTGAACGACTTCACCGTGGGATTGTCCGTTGGTGTTCCCGGCCGGGAAAAGTCTATACGGATCCCCCGGTCATACACCCACTGGTCCAGCATTTTTCCTGCAAATTCAGAGCCGTTATTGGTTTTCAGCAACTGTGATAAGGGGCGTCTGAGAGCAATACTGTTCAGCATCTCCGCCACTTCCGTTGAGCGTAGATTCTGGCCCACACAGATCCCCAGGCATTCACGTGTGAACAAAATCGATTATCGTCAGCAGGCGTAACCGCCTTCCGTCAAACAGCGCATCGGAGACAAAGTCCATGCCCCAGATATGGTTCGGATACAGTCCCTGAGGCTGTGGCTGTCGCCGCTGTGCCGATTTATTGCGATGAAGCGTTTGAGACGGAGGGACAGGCCCTGCTCGCTGTAGAGGCGGTAAATGCGTTTATGGTTATCTCGCCAGTCCTCCCGACTGAGCAGGATGTGAACCCGCCGGTAACCGTAATGCGCGCGGGTTTCCGTGATCTCGCGGATACGCAGGCGCAGCGCACTGTCATCGGCCGCCACAGAGCGGTAACGGAACGAAGTGCGGATGACCTGCAGCGCAAAACAGGCCTGCCGTTCGCAGGCCCCGTAGCGCGCCTGTAGCTCCCGGGCCCATATACGCAGCCGTGCCAGCGTCAGGTCTTTTTTGCCAGCACGTCCTGCAGCATCGCCTTGTCGGGGCTCAGATCGGCCACCAGTTTCTTCAGCTGTAGGTTTTCCTCTTCCAGCACGCAAGTGTTTCAGTTCTGAGGGCGAAATCCCGCCGTATTTCTTGCGCTATGTATAGAACGTGGCATCGGAAATACCCAGCTTACGACAGACCTCCGGCACGGATGTCCCCAGTTCAGCCTGCTTCAGGGCAAAAACAATCTGCTCTTCGGTGGATCGTGATTTTTTCATCGGCACCACCTCCGTTCAGGGAGTGTAGATCATGCCGGCATTCTGTTTCTGAATGGTGCAGGATTTCGGGTCAGGGTCAAACAGATCAGATTGCTATATGAAGCTAACCTGATACTAGTCGAATGCCAGCATCATTATTGGCCACAGCTTGGGAATACCAGGATCATACATGTCAATGCAACGTGAGAATTGATAAATGTAATAGCATGATTTTTAAGGCTTCACCAGAGAGAAAACGTCTATTTTTTTGCAAAAAAGAATCAAAAAAATAACCTGCACACTTATTTGCGCAGGTTACTTTTCTACGGCTTTTTTCTAAGAGGTAATGCAGAGTCATTTACTAATGATTCAAGATAATCAGCATACCACTGTAGCATCCCTCTCCTGTTATCTAAATGCTGTGCATGGTTATAAGTCCCACGAATGGTATTTTTATCCACATGCGCAAGCTGAAGTTCAATCCACGCAGTGTTAAATCCTTCCTCATGAAGAATCGTGCTCATCGTATGCCTGAAACCATGTCCAGTCGCTTTTCCATGATAACCAATTCGTTTTAATACCTGATTTATGCTTGCTTCACTTATTGGTTTAGCAATGTCGTTACGTCCCGGGAAAACCAGATTATACCGGCCAGTTATCATCTGAAGTTCACGCAATGCCTCTGTAACCTGATCAGATAAAGGCACCAAATGAGGACGCCGCATCTTCATCCTTTCGACCGGAACTTCCCAAACTCGCTTGTCAAAATCAAATTCTTTCCATTCAGCCAGACGAAGTTCAATGGTACGAACCCCCGTTAGCATCAAAATGCGCGTCGCAAGCCGTGTTATTGGACTTCCCGAATAAGCCTCTAAGGCCTTCAAGAAATCTGGCAACTGGTCAGACAGTAGATGAGGATAGTGAGTTGATTTCGCCGTAGTCAGGGCGCTGGCAAGTTCGGCAAAGGGATTGTTTTTCGCTCTACCCGTAACGATGGCATAAGTGCAAACCTGTTTGCAGGCCTGACGAACCTTCCTCAATTTATCGAGCACGCCACGCTTTTCAAGTTTGCGTAGTGTGGTGAGAGCCTCTAATGGTTCAATCTCTGCTATTGGTCGTTTGCCGATATCAGGAAATATATCGTTCTCAAACGCCTCCATCAGATCTTCGGCATACCCCTTTGACCAATTGGGCCGCTTATATTCATGCCATTCCAGTGCAACAGATTTAAACGTATTTTCTACAGCGACTTTACGCGCCTGCTTTTCTACCTTTTTCTTCTCACTGGGATCAATGGAATTGGCCACTTGCCGTTTTGCTTCATCTCTGCGCTGCCGGGCTTCGGACAACGAGATTTCCGGGTAAACACCGAGTGCCAACATCTTTTGTTTCCCATCGAAACGATATTGCAATCGCCAGTATTTAGACCCATTGGGATGGACCAGCAGATGCATCCCTTCCCCATCAGTAAGCTTATAAGGCTTGTCCATTAGCTTCGCACTTCTTACCTTCACATCGGTTAATGCCATTTGAGGCCCCCATGCTGGCTGTTGGTACAAAATTTTATCGAACGGGGAGATACCATCACATATACCAACAAATACTACTTGATGTACATTGATACGAGTAGAGCTCGGTAGAATAACGACGCGCTAAATTCAGACAACACCTTGAATTTTAGGCATAAAAAAGACGTCAGTTGACGTCCGTTTACTTGAAAATGGTACGCCCTACAGGGTTCGAACCTGTGACCTACGGCTTAGAAGGCCGTTGCTCTATCCAGCTGAGCTAAGGGCGCATTGCGCGGATGGCCCACCTTTGCGGTGGAAACGGCTGGAATTATACGGTCAGCGCCTGGTGAGTCAATGAATTTTCCGTCGCTTGCTTGCTAAGTGACCGAAAACATACATTTTCAAGGGATTCGCACGATTTTCTGGCTCAAATGCTCACTCCGCATACTTATCTGTCGACTCTTTGCGCCCAAATTCCGCTCTTGCCTGAGGATCATTCGTTGTCATCGCCAGGATGACGCCCAGACGAGCACGAAATCCGCAAACGGTAACTGACAGCACGCCGCGCTTCTGCCAAAATAGCGCCATCCCCCTTAGTTGAATGACAGATGGAATCCTCTCTCTGATGGCAGCAAAGATTATAGATGGTAAAACGATTGCGCAGCAGGTGCGCTCTGAGGTTGCGGAAAAAGTACGGGCGCGTCTGGCGGCCGGAAAACGCGCCCCTGGCCTGGCCGTCGTGCTGGTGGGCAGCAACCCTGCCTCGCAAATTTATGTCGGCAGCAAGCGCAAAGCCTGCGAGGAAGTGGGTTTCATCTCCCGCTCTTACGATCTGCCGGAAACCACCAGCGAAGCCGACCTGCTGGCACTGATCGATAAACTGAATGCCGACGTCACCATCGACGGCATCCTGGTTCAATTGCCGCTGCCGGCGGGCATCGACAATGTCAAAGTACTGGAACGTATTGCACCGGACAAAGATGTTGACGGTTTCCATCCGTATAACGTCGGTCGCCTGTGCCAGCGCGCACCGCGTCTGCGTCCGTGTACGCCACGGGGCATTGTAACGCTGCTTGAGCGTTACAACATTGATACCTATGGCCTGAATGCCGTCGTAATTGGCGCCTCCAATATTGTTGGTCGTCCAATGAGTATGGAACTGCTGCTGGCCGGCTGCACCACCACGGTAACGCACCGCTTTACCCGCAATCTGCGTCACCATGTGGAGAATGCTGACCTGCTGATCGTTGCGGTCGGCAAGCCAGGATTTATTCCTGGCGAGTGGATCAAAGAAGGCGCGATCGTGATTGATGTCGGCATTAACCGTCTGGAAAGCGGTAAAGTCGTCGGCGATGTGATTTATGAAGAAGCCGCAGCGCGTGCTGCATATATCACTCCGGTGCCAGGCGGCGTTGGGCCGATGACCGTGGCCACGCTAATCCAGAATACGCTGCAAGCGTGTGAAGAATATCATGATGTAGAAGGCGCATAAGATGGCAACATTTTCTCTTGGTAAACACCCGCACGTTGAACTGTGCGACCTGCTGAAGCTGGAAGGCTGGAGCGAAAGTGGCGCGCAGGCGAAAATCGCCATTGCCGACGGTCTGGTGAAAGTCGATGGCGCAGTTGAAACGCGCAAACGCTGCAAGATCGTGGCCGGGCAAACGGTCAGCTTCGAAGGGCAAAGCATTACTGTGACGGCGTAACCCCCTTACTGGCCGGGACAGGCGTTGTTGCCCCGGCTTTTTTATTGTTATCTCCCTTCTTTCATCACGGTTAATTACCGATCGTTCTCAAAGAATCACAATCTCATCTGGCTGAATGTAAAAATTCAGTTGCGGGAAATGCATGCCTCACTCACGATAAGTAGAACGTTTTACTAGAACGTTATACTTACAATAACAGCGCTAAAAGAGCGCACTTTCGGGGGAGATCAGCATGAGTCTGATATCGGGTTTTGTTAAATCGTTGTCGAAGTTATCGATGATTGGTCGCGCACTCATGCTGCCAATCTCATTACTGCCAGCCGCAGGCCTGTTACTGGCTTTCGGCGATAAATTCCACCTGCCTTTGATGATGAATGCAGGTGGCGTTATTTTTGACAACCTGCCAATGCTATTTGCTATCGGCTCTGCTGTCGGACTGGCGTCAGAATCCGGTATTGCGGCGCTGTCTGCAGCCGTATCGGTGTTTATTACCAACATTACGATCGGCACTATGTTGAGTATCACACCGGAAATGGCATCGCAGGGCGGTAAATATGCGATGGTGGTCGGTATTCCAACGCTGCAAATGGGCGTATTCGGCGGGCTTATTTGCGGGATCCTTGCGGCCTGGTGTTATAACCGTTTCCATACCATGCAGTTGCCCGAGTTTCTTGGGTTCTTCTCCGGTAAACGCTTCGTCGCTATTGCTACCGCCTTTCTCTCATTCGTGCTCGGCCTGCTACTGCCTTATGTCTGGCAACATATTCAGGCAGGCATTGATGCGCTGTCACTGATCGTCAACGGTGATAACCAGGCGGCGTCGACCTTTATCTTTGGCCTTGTCGAGCGTGCGCTGATCCCACTCGGTTTGCATCATATCTGGTATCCCTCGTTCTGGTACTCGTTTGGCGACTACACCACTCAGGCGGGCCAGGTGATCCACGGCGATCAGACCATCTGGTTTAAGATGCTGGAAGAAGGCGTAAAATCCTTTAGTAGCGACACTTACCAGAACGCCGGGAAATTTATGCAGGGTGAATTCCCGCTGATGCTGTTTGCTCTGCCGGCCGCCTGCCTTGCGATGTATCACGAAGCACATACCCGCAACAAAAAAATCGCTTTCGGGATCCTGTTCTCTGCCGCGTTGACCTGCTTCCTGACGGGGATCACTGAACCGGTTGAATTTACCTTTATTTTTGTTGCCCCCATTCTCTACGTCTTTAACGCAATTATGGCCGGTCTGGCCTACATGACGATGTATCTGCTGCATGCGCACATTGCCAAATCGTTCTCCGCTGGCTTTATTGATTATCTGTCATTCGGCATCCTGCCGTCCTTTAACGGCTACCAGACGAATTTCCTCAATGCAGTGATCGTCGGTATTCCCATGGCGTTAATCTACTACTTCACTTTCCGCTTTGTGATCCGCCGCTTCGACGTGAAAACACCGGGGCGGACGGAAGTGACCGCCACCGCGGATGATAAAAGCGATAGCGAACTGGCCACGGAGATTATTGCTATGCTCGGCGGAGCACACAATATCGATTCGGTTGGCGCCTGCATCACTCGTCTGCGCCTGGAAGTGGCAAAAAGTGATGTAGTGGATAAAGATGGCCTCAATGGACTGGGCGCACGTGGCGTGGTGTTCGTCGGTGATAACGGTATCCAGGTTATATTTGGTGCAAGGGCACAATTTATCGCCCAGACCATGTCCACAATGATTGGCAAGTAATAGACTGGCGGCCTGGTGTGTGTCGCACGCATCAGGCTGCATAGCGTGAAGTTTCAGGGAGTGAATTTGAAGAAAGTCAGCATCATTGATGTCGCAAAACAGGCGGGTGTCTCGGTTTCTACCGTCTCACTGGTGCTTCGCCAGAAAGGGAAAATTTCTGATGCGACAATCGCAAAAGTCCATGCGGCTATCGAGTCACTCGGCTATGTTCACAACGTCGCCGCGGCTAACCTTCGCGCCAACACCTCCAATCTGATAGGCCTGATCCTGCGGGATTTTGGCGACAGTTTTTCGATTAAAGTCATGGCCAGTATCGTGCTGGAGCTGGAAAAACAGGGTTACATGGTGTTCCTGGGTCAGCCGCTTAACGACGGCGATCATCTGGAACGCTGCCTGCTCTCGTTTAAACAACAAGGCGTGGCGGGAGTGATCTATCTGGCATCGGATACCCGCTCCACCGTTCTGCCTGATCAGATCCGCACCTGCCCGCTGCCGCTGGTGGTGGTCTCCCAATCTTTACTGAACGAAACCTGCAACCTGGTGATGCGGGATAACCGCCAGGCGGCCAGTCTCGCGACACGCTATTTGATTGAGCGCGGCCACCGCAATATTGCTTACGTTGGCGGCATTGAAGGCGATCTTATCCGCCAGCAGCGCCTGCTTGGTTTTCGCAGCGCGATGAACCAGCACGGGTTAGTGCTACGGGAAGAGTCAACCCCCGCCTGCAGCGATGGTACGCAGGCCGCGAGCTATGCGGTCCGGCAATTATTAGAAAAGAACAGCACGCTCACCGCCCTGCTCTGCCACTCTCCGGATGCCATCATCGGTTCTATTGCCGGAATTCATCAGACTGGCCATACCGTCGGCAAAGATGTCTTTCTGTCGCAACAAGTGGCGCTGGTTGGCTTCGAAGATATGCTGCATGTCAATCTCACCTCGCCATCGTTTACCTATGTCTCTTCCGCCAGCGAAGAAACAGGTCGTCAGGCGGCAGGCCTGATGATACGCAAGCTGAAAGAACCTGAACTGCAAACACAGCGCATTACATTGTCCGGTCAATTGATTGTGCGGGAATCGGCGTAATGTGTAGCACCCTTTAGAAAATGACCCGGTGAGCAGCTGACTGCTGAAAACAGCATTCAATGTCAGCGCCCGCCGCAGATGATAGGGATTCAGACAACACCGCAGTTCATCTTCATCGGGCTGGCGTTATAATTTCTTTTTACTCAGAGACATACCTCATGCCAACCATTGTCACTCATGCCGCCGTGCCGCTCTGCCTTGGATTAGGGCTGGGCAGCAAAGTTATTCCACGCCGTTTATTGCTGGCCGGTATTGGCTTATCCATGTTGCCGGATGCCGATGTACTGGCATTCAAATTTGGCGTTGCCTACGGCAATATTTTTGGCCACCGCGGATTCACACATTCGTTGTTGTTTGCCTTAGTGGTACCGTTGCTGGTCACCTGGCTTTGCAGGAAACGATTCAAAGCCAGCGTGACACGCTGTTGGGCTTTTCTGACGGTGTCGCTGCTGTCGCACAGTTTACTGGATTCGATCACCACCGGCGGTAAAGGCGTCGGCTGGCTGTGGCCGTGGTCGGATGAACGCTTTTTTGCGCCGTGGCAGGTGATTAAAGTCGCGCCGTTTGCATTATCGCGCTACACCACGCCCTACGGGCACCAGGTGATCATATCGGAACTGCTGTGGGTGTGGTTGCCAGGGGTGGTGATAATGGGATTACTGTGGTGGCGCAGACGTTAACGCTGCGCTTAGCAGCCCTGCGCAAAAGAAGACCCGGTAGCCGTGACGCTACCGGGGTATAAGGGTTATTTACGACGCCACGTCGTGCCTTGCGGGCCATCTTCCAGCACAATGCCCATCTCATTCAGACGATCGCGCGCAGCATCCGCTGCAGCCCAGTCCCTGGCTTTACGCGCATCCAGGCGCTGCTGGATCAATTGTTCAATTTCCGCCACTTCCCCTTCATCGGCTTGCGCGCCGCTTTGCAGGAAGACATCCGGATCCTGATCCAGCAGACCCAGCACCGCTGCCAGTTTACGCAAATGTGAAGCCAGCGCGCTGGCCGCGTGGGTATCTTCTGTTTTCAGACGGTTAACTTCCCGGGCCATGTCAAACAGCACGGAGTAAGCTTCCGGCGTATTAAAGTCATCGTCCATCGCTTCAATAAAGCGGGCTTCGAAAGACGCACCGCCGTCTGCCGCCACAGATTTATCCGTGCCACGCAGTGCGGTGTAAAGACGCTCCAGCGCAGCACGCGCTTGCTTGAGGTTCTCTTCGCTGTAGTTCAACTGGCTGCGATAGTGGCCGGACATCAGGAAATAGCGAATGGTTTCAGGATCGTAGTACTTCAGCACGTCGCGCACGGTAAAGAAGTTGCCCAGCGATTTGGACATCTTCTCGCGATCAACCATCACCATGCCGGAGTGCATCCAGTAATTTACGTATTCGCCATCATGCGCACACGTGGACTGTGCGATTTCATTTTCATGGTGCGGGAACATCAGGTCCGAACCGCCGCCGTGAATATCAAAATGCGATCCCAGCTGTTTGCAGTTCATTGCCGAGCACTCAATATGCCATCCCGGACGCCCTTCGCCCCACGGCGACGGCCAGCTCGGCTCACCCGGCTTGGACATTTTCCACAGCACGAAGTCCATCGGATTGCGTTTCACTTCCGCGACTTCAACGCGCGCACCCGCCTGCAGCTGATCGAGATCCTGGCGCGACAGCTGACCATAGGTCGGATCGGTCGGCACGGAGAACATCACATCGCCGTTATCGGCAACGTAAGCGTGGCCGCGTTCCAGCAGTCGTTCAGTAATTTCGATAATTTCGGGAATATGGTGCGTGGCGCGCGGTTCATCATCCGGGCGCAGAATGTTGAGCGCGTCAAAGTCTTTGTGCATTTCAACGATCATCCGGTCAACCAGCGCGACAAAATTTTCGCCGTTTTCGTTGGCGCGTTTAATGATTTTGTCATCAATGTCGGTGATATTGCGCACATACTTGAGGCGATATCCGAGAAAACGCAGGTAACGGGCGACCACGTCAAACGCAATAAATGTGCGGCCATGACCAATATGACACAGATCGTAAACAGTGATACCACACACGTACATGCCGACTTCCCCGGCATGGATAGGTTTGAATTCCTCTTTTTGGCGCGTCAGTGTATTAAAGATTTTTAACATCGAAGATTCCATGTAGACGTGTGTGGAACGAAAGCCGTAGCGAAAGTGGCTTATATTACCCGTAATTCAAACCCGAAGCAGCACACTTTGCAAGGTGATCCAGCCGCGCGGTTATGCTATAACAAGCGACTATCTCTGGCCCGCAGTCGGGTCCTGGCACCACCCTATCAGAACAGGATGCAATAATGGTTACTTTCCACACTAATCACGGCGATATCGTAATCAAAACCTTTGATGACAAAGCGCCTGAAACAGTTAAAAACTTCCTGGACTACTGCAGTGAAGGCTTCTACAACAACACCATTTTCCACCGTGTAATTAACGGTTTTATGATCCAGGGCGGCGGTTTCGAACCGGGCATGAATCAGAAAACCACCAAAGACCCCATCAAAAACGAAGCCAACAACGGTCTGAAAAATACCCGTGGCACGCTGGCAATGGCGCGCACCCAGGCTCCGCATTCTGCTACCGCGCAGTTCTTCATCAACGTGGCGGACAACGACTTCCTGAACTTCAGCGGCGAGAGCCTGCAGGGTTGGGGTTACTGCGTGTTTGCAGAAGTGGTTGAAGGGATGGACGTGGTAGACAAAATCAAAGGCGTCTCCACTGGCCGCAGCGGTATGCACCAGGACGTTCCGAAAGAAGACGTGATCATCGAAAGCGTGACCGTCAGCGAGTAATCGTGGCGACACTCTTTATCGCAGATCTGCATCTGCAAACAGAAGAACCGGCGATCACCGCCGGTTTTCTGCGTTTTTTAGCGGGCGAAGCGCGCCAGGCAGATGCCCTTTACATTCTGGGCGATCTGTTTGAAGCCTGGATTGGCGATGACGATCCAAACCCGCTGCACAAGCAGGTCGCGGCCGCGATCCGCGCCGTCGTCGAGGCGGGTGTCCCCTGCTACTTTATTCACGGCAACCGTGATTTTCTGTTGGGTAAACGTTTTGCCCGTGCCAGTGGTATGCAACTGCTGCCGCAAGAGCAGGTACTCAACCTGTACGGTCGTAACGTGTTGATTATGCACGGCGATACCCTGTGCACTGATGATGAAGGCTACCAGGCGTTTCGGGCTAAAGTTCATCAACCCTGGCTACAGACACTGTTTCTCGCTTTACCGCTGTTTATCCGTCGCCGCGTAGCGGCAAAAATGCGCGCCGGCAGCAAAGCCGCTAACAGCAGCAAGTCACTTGAGATTATGGACGTCAACGCGCAAGCGGTGGTGGCAGCCATGGAGCAACACCGCGTACAGTGGCTAATTCACGGGCATACTCACCGTCCAGCTATCCATACGCTAACCGCAAATAACGCGCCTGCCCACCGTGCCGTGTTAGGCGCATGGCACAGCGAAGGTTCAATGGTGCGTGTCAGCGAAACTGACGTAGATCTGATCGCTTTCCCCTTCTGATGACGTTTTCGCTGCCGCGACGATCGCCGCTTACATCGCCACGCAACCGTTTTCCTTGGCCGTTTTACGTGCTATTCTCTGTGCCCTCTTATGTAGTCTGAAGCACACCCACAGGAGTTTTGAGACGCATGTCTTCAAGCAACCAACCGGCGCGCATCGCCATTGTTATGGGCTCGAAAAGCGACTGGGCCACCCTGCAGTTCGCCGCCGAAATCCTCGATTCCCTGCACGTTCCGCACCATGTTGAAATCGTCTCTGCACACCGCACCCCGGATAAACTGTTTAGCTTCGCCGAAGAGGCAGAGCAAAACGGCTATCAGGTGATTATTGCCGGCGCAGGCGGGGCTGCGCATCTTCCGGGCATGATCGCGGCAAAAACACTGGTACCAGTATTGGGTGTGCCGGTACAAAGCGCGGCCTTAAGCGGCGTGGACAGTCTGTACTCTATTGTGCAGATGCCGCGCGGTATCCCCGTCGGCACGCTGGCTATTGGCAAAGCAGGCGCAGCCAACGCCGCCCTGCTGGCCGCACAAATTCTTGCTCAGCATGATGCTGCACTGCATCAGCGACTGGCGGACTGGCGTCAGGCGCAGACTGATGAAGTGCTGGATAACCCGGACCCACGAGGTGCGGCATGAAACAGATTTGCGTACTGGGCAATGGTCAGCTTGGGCGCATGCTGCGCCAGGCTGGCGAGCCGCTGAGCATTGCCGTCTGGCCCGTCGGGTTGGACGCCGATCCGCAAGCCGTGCCGTTTCAGCACAGCGTTATTACCGCGGAAATTGAGCGCTGGCCAGAAACCGCATTAACCCGCGAGCTGGAACGTCACCCTGCCTTTGTTAACCGTGATGTGTTCCCGATCATTGCCGATCGTCTGACCCAAAAACAGCTGTTCGATGAACTTGGACTGGCGACCGCCCCGTGGCAATTACTGGCTGACAAAAGCGAATGGCCTGCGGTGTTCTCGCGCCTGGGCGAACTGGCGATTGTTAAACGTCGCGTGGGCGGGTACGACGGTCGCGGCCAGTGGCGTTTGCGTGAAACAGAAACGGCACAGCTGCCAGACGACTGCTACGGTGAATGCATTGTCGAGCAGGGCATTCATTTTTCTGGCGAAGTCTCACTGGTGGGCGCGCGCGGCCACGATGGCAGCACAGTGTTCTACCCTCTGACCCACAACCTGCATCAGGATGGGATCCTGCGCGCCAGCGTCGCGTTTCCAAAACCAAATGCAGAACAGCAGCAACAAGCCGAAAGCATGTTGTCAGCCATCATGCATAAGCTCAACTACGTGGGTGTGATGGCAATGGAGTGTTTTGTCACACCCGGTGGGTTGTTAATCAATGAGCTGGCACCGCGCGTGCATAATAGCGGCCACTGGACCCAAAATGGGGCATCAATCAGCCAGTTTGAACTGCATCTTCGTGCAGTGGTTGATCTGCCACTGCCCCCGCCCGTGGTCAATAGCCCGTCGGTGATGATTAACCTGATCGGTAGCGATTTAAATTACGACTGGCTGAAACTGCCCCTGGTGCATCTTCACTGGTACGACAAAGAGGTGCGTGACGGGCGTAAAGTCGGCCATTTAAACCTCAATGATGATGATACCGATCGTCTGAGCGCCACGCTGGAAGCACTGGTGCCTCTGCTGCCGCCGGAATACGCCAGTGGTATAGCCTGGGCGCAGTCACTGCTGTCTCGCGGCTAACCCTGACGGATAAAACAAAGCCGCCCGTGGGCGGCTTTGTTTGTTGCGCATTAATGGCGATCGCGTTTATCGGCGCGTTTTGCCAGCCAGTCGCCCAGCACCTGTACAACCTGCACCAGAACAATTAATGCCACCACGGTGGCAATCATCACCTGAGTTTCATAGCGGTAATAACCGTAGCGGATCGCCAGGTCGCCCACACCGCCACCGCCAACGATCCCCGCCATTGCTGAATAACCAATCAGGCTGACCAGCGTAATTGTCAGGCCGCGCAGTAAACCGGCGCTGGCTTCGGGTAATAACACCGTACAAATAATGCGTAACGGACTGGCACCAAAGGCTTCCGCCGCTTCAATAATTCCCTTGTCGACTTCGCGCAGGGCGCTATCTACCAGTCGGGCATAAAAAGCAATCGCTGCGACCGATAACGGTACCGACGCCGCAATCGGGCCGATGGTGTTACCCAGCAGGAACTGCGTTAAGGGCAGCAACAGCACCAGCAGGATCACGAACGGCACCGAGCGGATCACATTCACCAGCACTGAACTCAGCAGATAAACCAGCCGGTTTTGCCAGAACAGGTGCCTGTCGGTCACAAAAATCAGAAACCCCAGCGGCAAGCCGCCAAGGATTGCCAGCACCGTCGAGATACTCAGCATCTGGAAGGTTTCGCCAAACGCCAGCGTCAGGTCTGCAATTAAATCATCCACGGATCACCTCCACCTGCGCGGTACGGTTGCGAATATACGCTACCGCGTCACTGACAAGTTGCGGGTTGTCAGCACAGGTCAGTTGCACCACTAATATTCCCAGCGCCCGTTCGCCAATGTACTCAATTTTACCGTGCAATATGTTCACCGCGACGCCAAACCTGACCGCCGCGTCAGAAAGCACGGGCTGTTCAGCAGAATCGCCAATAAACAGGATCTTCAGCAACTGGCCCGGCAAATGTTGCTGCAGGCGCTCCGGCAGAGTCAGATTCAGCGTGTGCGAAACTAACTGCTGCGTAAAGGCATGTTGCGGGTGAGCGAAGATATCGAAAACCTCTCCCTCTTCCACGACCCTGCCGCCAGACATGACGGCCACCCGATCGCAGATCGATTTGATGACATTCATCTCGTGAGTGATCAGCACGATGGTGATCCCCAGTTGCGCATTAATCTGCTTGAGCAGGGCCAGAATGGTGGCAGATGTTTCCAGATCCAGGGCCGAGGTCGGCTCATCACACAACAGCACATCCGGATGATTGGCTATGGCGCGGGCAATACCCACCCGCTGCTTTTGCCCGCCGCTCAGTTGTACCGGAAAGCGACTGGCTTTATCGCTCAGCCCTACCAGCGCGAGGATCTCCGCCACGCGCGGGGCGATTTTACTGCGCTCCCAGCCTGCGGCTTTCAGGCTGAAGGCCACGTTCTGCGCTACAGTCCGGGTATGCATCAGGTTGAAGTGTTGGAAAATCATACCAATGCGCTGACGTGCCTGACGCAGGGTCGCCCCTTCGAGGGCGGAAATCGCCACGCCGTTAATTTTTACACTGCCCTGGCTTGGGCGCTGTAAGGCATTGAGCGTACGCAGCAACGTACTTTTGCCAGCACCGCTGGTACCGACAATGCCAAAGATCTCACCCGCGCGAATGCGTAATGTCACCTCCTCTACCGCACGCGTAGTGCTGGCGGCGCCCCGGCCAGCGGGAAAATCGACGCAAACCTTCTCTATTTCGATCATGCAAACCTCAAACGGCAAAAGGCAGGCCGCAGCCTGCCTGTTCATTCCTGTGACGTGTTATTTCTTATCAGCGTTGGTCATCCAGTCGGGTTTCTGAAAAGCGGTAAAGATGTTTTTAGGATCGTCGATCACCGCGCGGTAAGCCGGGGATTTCACCACTTCAATGATATCTTTGGCGAAGGGCTTTTCCGCATCTTCTGTGCGCACCGCGATGATATTTTTCAGGTTCTCATCCAGATGCTCTTGTTTCAGCGCCGCGTTAAGATCCATTCTTGCCGCAATCGCGAAATTGCCGTTTACCAGCGCTGCGGTTGCGCTGTCCAGCGTGCGGGGCAATTGCGCCGCTTCCAGCGGTTTAAACACCAGCCCCTTCGGGTTGCTGGCAATATCGCGCTCGGACGCTTTCGTCGGATCGATATTATCTTTGATGGTGATCAGATTGAGCGCTTGCAGGAAACGCAGCCCACGCGCAAGGTTGGTGGGATCGTTGGACAACGTCACAATGTCGCCCTTTTTCAGCTCATCCAGGCTTTTGATTTTGTGGGAATAAAAACCCATTCCCGCCGTCGGGACGGAGAGCAGTTTGGTTAATTTCAGCCCTTTATCGGCGGTGAATTTATCGAAATAAAGGCTGTGTTGAAACAGGTTGGCATCGATGCTGCCGTTCGACAGCGCCATGTTGGGCTGCACATAGTCACTGAATTCGCGCACGACAACCTTATAGCCTTTCTCTTTCAGCGAGGGGGCAATGGCTTGTTTAACCATGTCGCCATAAGGGCCTGGCGCCACACCGAAGACAATGGTGTGGGGATCGCTACTGGCCTGAGCAAACGGTAAGCCGCATACCAGAAGTACTGCGCCGAAGGCGGCGCGCAAGCTGAGACGCTGTCTCATAAATTCTCCCTAACGAGTGGGTCTGCTGTGTGACGCGGCGTGCAATGCGACGCGTTCCCTTTTCAGCCTGTGAAGAAGGCTGCCGACTAAGATGGCATAAACGCAACGCGGCGGTAATTGAAATAAATTCAACTTACCGTGAAGTATGTCACTGAATGGAGGGGAGATCCTGGCGGGGTAACACAATGAAGCATAACGAAAAGCCACACGTTTGATGGGCTGTCTGGCTCTGGTTATGCTTTTTATCGCTAAACATTGCCGGATTTAAACGAAGCGATCCGGCAAGTGCGTTGCGCCGGGTTAGAAGTCGTAGCGCAGACGAACGATGTTCATGTCGCCCAGTGACTTATCGGTGCTGTTGGTGAAGACGTGTTCGTAGTCAACACGGAAACCGTAATCCAGCTGGAAGGTCACACCCAGGCCGTTGTCGATACGCTGATAGTAACGACCGGTCGTGTATTTCAGGCGGTCGCCCATCACGTAAGGCTGAACGTATTTAAGCGCATACTGACCGACAGGAATTTTGTATCCGGCAAAATATTCAATACCCCACGCATCGCCTGCAAAGTAGTCGTGAACATTTTTCTGCCCGGTGGTCAGGAAGTTTTCGTACCAGCCGCCGCCGAAGGAGAAGGTCCAGTTATCCGGCGTCCAGCTCAGCGCGGTACCGTAAATATTCTGGCTGTAAGAATCGGTGTCGCCGCTGGTGCTGTTACGCACATTGGCCTTGGTGTAGTTCCACGCGGTGCCCCAGGTCAGGTCTTTCGCCAGGTGGTAATCCACGCCCAATGAACCGCCGCCATTACGTTTGTAACGCACGCTGTTGCTCAGCAGCAGATCCGTGTCAGCGAACAGGTAAGAAGCATAGAGATCAACGTCACCGAATGTATTTTTATATTTCAGCATCTTGCGAGAACGATAAGAACCGTCGTAGTCACCTTTCACGCCGTTGCCCGGAGCTTGGGCTTTCATGTCGTAGTCCCAGATATCGGTTTTCGCACCGACCACATCGTAGTAAACGCTGTTCTGCTGACCAAAGGTCAGTGTACCCCAGGTCTTGCTTTTCAGACCGGTGTACAGCATACGGCGCGTCGTATTGTTTGCGCCTTCGGCATAGTGGCTATCCCAGTCAAACAGCGCCGGAACGTTAACGCCCAGTTCGTAGTAGCTTACCCAGCTAATATCATCGAACAGGTAATAATCCGCCGCGAAACGGAAGCGAGTGCCACCGTCATAACCGTTGCGTTTGTAGGATTTGTTATCTTTGTCACCCATGACATTGTCAAACTGCGGACGGATAGAACCGCCAACGGTAAAATTCAGGCGGCTTAACGGATTACCTGCCTGCGGGTCCTGTTTCAGGACGGTGATTTCAGCCTGAGTTGCGAAAGACGTCAATGCCACTGCTGCGCCAATGGCTGTCGCCAGTGCGCTTGTTTTTATTTTCATGATTAGGGTTTTTCCTTGATGGACAGACACAGCCAATACAATTAGCGGTCAAATAGTAACTTTTATAAGCCGATGTTTTGTGGGGATTTTTTGTTATTTTGTGCTGCTAAACATCTGCCAGGGGAACTTTTACACTTTGAAATAAACGCACACCAATGGAATCATCGGCGTGCGTTTCGTTGAGCAAATATTGATGAAAAGGTTAATGACCAAATTGACGGAACAGCGCTTTTCCTTTAAGCAAACGGCTGCCCAGCCACACACCACAGAAAGAGAGCAACAGGGCGCCGCATAATGGCAGCGTTAGCCATAGCCGCCAGTCAGGCTCCCATGGGAAGTCAAACACCCGGGTCTGCAGCACGGCCAGCGCCGTCTCGGCACCGATGGCCGCCACCAGGCCGGACACCAACCCCAACAACGCGAATTCACACCAAAGTGTTGTGCGCAACAGCCGCTTGCCCGCCCCTAACGTGCGCCAGACGACCAGTTCCTGATGTCGCTGGCGCATGCCAACCTGGACCTGCGCCAGTAGCAGCAGTACGCCACAGGCCGTGACCAGCACAACCATCACCTCTAACGCCCGGCTGACCTGTTCCAGCACCTGGCCAACCTGATTTAAAATCGCACCAATATCCAGCAGACTGACCGTCGGAAAGGCACGGTTGAGCTGCGTTAACATGCCGTTGCCATTCTGCCAACGGAAACTGGTCAGCCAGCTTTGCGGCTGCCCATCCAGCGCGCCCTGCGGGAAAATAAAAAAGAAGTTGGGCCGCAGGCTTTCCCAGTCCACCTTGCGCAGGCTGCTGATTGTGGCGCTAAAATCCTGGGTGTCGCCCCTGAACGTGACGCTATCGCCCAGCTTTAGCCCCAGCCGTTTCGCCAGCCCCTCTTCCACTGAGACCTCACCACGTTTCGGCGGCCAGCTCCCCGCTGTGATCGGGTTATGATCCGGGCGTTGTAACTGCCAGGTCAGGTTCAGTTCGCGGTTCAGCGCTTCATCGGCGTTGCCCTCCGTCGACTGACCGTTCATTTGCGTCAGCCTGGCGCGCACTATCGGATAGAACGCCTCCGGGTTCACCTGATGTTGGGCAAGAAATGCCTTCACTGGCGTAACCTGTTCTGGCGCAATATTGATCAGAAAATAGTTCGGGCTTTCTGGTGGTAACTGTTGCTGCCAGCGATCCAGTAAATCACCGCGCAGCACCAGCAACATCGCCAGTAGCATAAAGGAGAGTGAGAAGGCCGAAAGCTGGCTTAAGGTCGACCACGGCTGGCGCAGCAATCGGTTAACGGCAAGCCGCAGCGGCAATGCTTTTAGCGTTAGCCGTTTTAGCACAACGAGCAGCAGCCAGCCGAGTCCGCCGCACAGCAATGCCAGCACGACGGCGCCAGCCAGCACCGACCACAGCAGCATGCTGCCGCCCATCAGCCAGGCAAGCAGCGAAACAGCTACCGCACCGATCACCGGCACGTAATATTTCAGCGGCCAGACATTCGCCACCACATCCCGGCGCAGTACGCGAAGCGGCTGGGTCGCCAGCAGTAAACGGTATGGACGTAACCCCACCAGCAGTGAAATCACTACCATCGCGCCTATCGCCCACAACCATGGCCACAGGCTGGCGGGCGGCAGCGCAGCAGGTAGCACGGGTTTGAGTAACAACATTAAGGCGTATTCAAACAGCAACCCGGTTGCCCCGCCGGCTAACGCCGCCAGCGCCAGCACCATCAGCCACTGCCCGACAATCAGCTTACGCAGTTGCGCACGCCCGGCTCCCAACGTTTTGAGTACCGCCACCAGATCGTAACGACTGCGACAGTAATGCCCCATTGCAACAGCGACCGCCGCCACTGCCAGCAGCAGCGTTAACAGCGCCGACAACAGCAAGAACTGCTGTGAACGTTGCAGCGATTTTCCCAGCGCACCGTCATCCTGCTCCAGCCCATACCAGCGCTGTTCCGGCGTCAGCTGCGGCAACAGCCATTTTTCATACATAGCCAGTTGCGCAGGCGTACCGCCAAATTTTACCCGCCAGCTCACACGGCTTCCTGGCTGTATCGCACCTGTTCTGGCCACATCTGCGGTGTTCATCAACAACCGTGGCGCCATTTGGAACGGATTAAACCCCGAGTCTGGCTCCTGCAGCACTTCCCCGGCAATCCGCAGCGTCGTGTCTCCCACTTCCAGGGTGTCGCCAGTTTTCAGATCCAGCAGTGCCATTAACCTTGGCGCCAGGAGCACCGTGCCCGCTTGTGGCTTCAGGCCCGCCGGGCGGGTTTGCAACGCGCCGTACATCGGGTAGATATCATCCACGGCTTTCACATTGGCCAGTTGCGGCGTGTCGCCAGCAAAGGTCATGGTGTTGAAACTGATCTGTTCGCTGACGGTAAGGCCGTTTTTTCGTGCCTCATCAAGCCAGGCCTGGGGTACCTCGCGACTGCTGCGTAATGCCCGATCACCAGCCATAAATTCACGGCTCTGCTGGCTCAGCCCTTTTTCCATACGATCGCTGATATTCCCCAGCGCCAGTACGCAGGCCACGGCAAGCGTCAGCGCCAGCCAGACGATCAACAGCGATGGCGATCGCCATTCACGCCAGAACCAGCGGGCGATCATGCTTCCTCCTGCAGAACACCGTTAACCAGGCGTAAACGCCGATCGCAACGCGCCGCCAGTTGCGGATCGTGCGTGACCAGCAGCAGCGTTGTGCCAAATTGTTGGTTCATGGAGAAGAGTAAGTCGGCGATTTTATCCCCGGTTTGCCGATCGAGGTTACCCGTAGGCTCATCGGCAAACAGCACTGCAGGCCGCCCATTGAAAGCCCGCGCCAGCGCCACACGTTGCTGTTCACCGCCGGAAAGCTGAGCTGGCAGATGATCAAGACGTTTACCCAGTCCCAGCTCTTCCAGCAGGGCTTTGGCGCTGTTACGGCTTGCGCCGCTGTTTTCGCCGCGTAACAGCGCCGGTAATTCAACGTTTTCCAGCGCATTAAGTGTCGGAATCAGCATGAAAGATTGAAAAACAAAGCCGATATTTTGCGCCCGCAGTTGTGCGCGTGCTTCTTCATCCATTGCATGCAGCGGTTTACCCAGCAGATTGACTTCGCCGCTGCTGCCGTCATCCAGCCCGGCGAGGATCGCCAGCAATGTCGACTTCCCGGAACCGGATTCGCCAATCAGGGCGAGAGTTTCGGCTGGTTTGACAACAAGCTCAACTCCGGTAAGGATGGAGAGTTCATGCTCCCCCTGACCGACGGACTTCTTAAGATGATGAACTTCAACAATGTTTTCCGCTGGCATTTGCCCTTCCTGTTTTTGCTTTTGTTCACGTTCCGCGCCGCCGCAGCAGACACGTTATTAATTCTTGGCGACAGTCTGAGTGCCGGTTACCGCATGGCAGCCAACGCCGCATGGCCCGCGCTGCTCAACGATAAATGGCAGCAAAAACCGACGGTGGTTAATGCCAGCATCAGCGGAGACACCGCGCAGCAGGGTTTAGCACGCTTGCCCGCGCTGCTGAAGGAGCATCAACCGCGCTGGGTGCTGGTGGAACTGGGCGGCAACGACGGCCTGCGTGGTTTTGCGCCGCAGCAGACAGAGCAGACGCTGCGCCAGGTGATTCAAACAATTAAAGCCGCCAACGCCGAACCGCTGCTGATGCAAATTCGGCTGCCCGCCAACTACGGTCGTCGCTATAATGAAGCGTTCGGCGCCATTTATCCTAAGCTTGCCAACGAGTTGAAAGTCCCTCTGCTGCCCTTTTTTATGGAAGAGGTCTATCAGAAATCGCAATGGATGCAGGATGATGGCATTCACCCAAACCGCGATGCCCAGCCGTTTATTGCCGACTGGATGGCAACGCGACTGGCTCCTTTAGTTAACCACGACTCCTGACCAATCAGGGATGCCTCCAGGTAAAGTTATGCAAAAAACGATCTTAATAACAGGATGTTCCAGCGGTATCGGCCTGGAAAGCGCACGCGAGTTGAAACGCCAGGGCTTTCACATCCTGGCGGCCTGCCGCAAGCCGGATGATGTGGCGCGTATGGATCGGGAAGGCTTTACCGGCATTTTGCTGGATCTCGACGATGCGCAAAGCGTTGAGCGGGCGGCGGATGAAGTGATCGCCCAGACCGGAAATCGCCTCTATGGCATTTTTAATAATGCCGGTTACGGCGTCTATGGCCCCCTGTCGACCATCAGCCGGGCGCAAATGGAACAGCAATTTTCCAGCAACTTTTTCGGCACGCATCAGTTAACCCTGCGTTTATTGCCCGCGATGTTACCGCACGGCGAAGGGCGAATCGTCATGACCTCATCGGTAATGGGCTTAATCTCTACGCCGGGGCGCGGCGCATATGCTGCCAGTAAATATGCGCTGGAAGCCTGGTCCGACGCTCTGCGTATGGAGCTGCGCCATACTGGCATTAAGGTGAGCCTGATTGAACCTGGTCCCATCCGCACCCGCTTTACGGATAACGTCAACCAGACACAGAGCGATAAGCCGGTAGAAAATCCCGGCATTGCCGCGCGATTTACCCTCGGCCCGGAGGCGGTGGTCGCGAAAGTACGCCATGCTTTTGAGAGCAATCATCCCAAAATGCGCTATCCGGTGACGCTGGTCACCTGGGCGGTGTGCGTACTAAAACGCCTGCTGCCAGGGCGCGCGATGGATAAAATTTTACACGGGTGAGTTGAAGGCCAGGCGCCTGTCCCCATGTAGTACTAAACAGTAAAAACAGAGAATTGCACATGTCCGCACAGAATATCGTCAATATTACCGAAGCCAATCTGCAACAGGTTCTGGAGCAGTCCGTCGCCACGCCAGTGTTGTTCTATTTCTGGTCCGATCGTAGCCAGCATTGCCAGCAACTGACGCCGGTGCTGGAAAATCTGGCCGCACAGTACAACGGGCAATTTATTCTGGCGAAAGTGGATTGCGACGCTGAACAGATGGTGGCCTCGCAGTTTGGCCTGCGCGCGATCCCGACCGTTTATCTGTTCCAGAACGGGCAGCCGGTAGACGGGTTCCAGGGGCCGCAGCCTGAAGAAGCTATCCGCGCCCTGCTGGACAAAGTGTTGCCGCGGGAAGAAGAGCTGAAAGCCCAACAGGCGATGCTGCTGATGCAGGAAGGCAAGCACACCGAGGCGCTGCCGTTACTGAAAGAAGCATGGCAGCTTTCGCAACAGAGCAGTGAAATCGGCCTGCTGTTGGCCGAAACCCTGATTATTCTTCACCGCGCGGATGAAGCCGAAACGGTACTGAAAACCGTGCCATTGCAGGATCAGGACACCCGCTATCAGGGGCTGATCGCGCAGATAGAACTGTTGAAGAAAGCCGCCGATACGCCGGAAATCCAACAGTTGCAGAAGCAGGTCGCTGAGAATCCGGACGATGCGCTGCTGGCGACGCAACTGGCGCTGCAATTACATCAGGTTGGCCGCAACGAAGAGGCGCTTGAGTTGCTGTTCAGTCATTTGCGCAAAGATCTTTCCGCCGCGAACGGCGAAGCGCGCAAGATGTTACAGGAAATCCTGGCTGCGCTGGGCACGGGCGATGCGTTAGCCTCGAAATACCGCCGCCAGCTTTACTCCCTGTTGTATTAATTCCGCGGCAAAATTTGGCGATCATGCTGCTTTGATCGCCAATTCCGGCTAAGATGGCATCAAATTAAACAGGAGGTTTTTTTGATGCCAATCGTCATTCTCGTTCTTATCTTCGTCGCGCTGGTGGTGGTCATCTCTGGCGTAAAAATTGTCCCTCAGGGCTTCCAGTGGACCGTGGAACGCTTTGGTCGCTTCACCCGCACGCTGCAACCGGGCCTTAGCCTTGTAGTGCCGTTTATGGATCGTATTGGTCGTAAGATCAATATGATGGAACAAGTTCTCGATATTCCCTCTCAGGAAATCATCTCAAAAGACAACGCCAACGTCACCATCGACGCGGTCTGTTTTATCCAGGTTATTGATGCCCCCCGCGCCGCCTATGAGGTGAGCAATCTGGAGCTGGCGATCATTAACCTGACCATGACCAACATCCGTACCGTACTGGGTTCCATGGAGCTGGATGAAATGCTTTCCCAGCGCGACAGCATTAATACCCGCCTGCTGCATATCGTCGACGAAGCCACCAATCCGTGGGGCGTAAAAGTCACCCGTATTGAAATTCGCGATGTGCGCCCGCCCGCGGAACTGATTGCTTCCATGAATGCGCAAATGAAAGCGGAACGTACGAAACGCGCTTACATCCTCGAAGCGGAAGGGGTGCGCCAGGCGGAGATCCTGAAAGCGGAAGGGGAAAAACAGTCGCAGATCCTCAAAGCGGAAGGCGATCGCCAGTCGGCATTCCTGCAGGCTGAAGCCCGCGAACGTTCGGCTGAGGCCGAAGCCCGCGCCACGCAAATGGTGTCTGAAGCCATCGCTGCCGGTGATATCCAGGCGGTGAACTACTTTGTCGCGCAAAAATATACTGAAGCGCTCCAACAAATTGGTTCTGCGAACAACAGCAAAGTGGTGATGATGCCGCTGGATGCCAGCAGCCTGATGGGCTCCATTGCCGGGATCGCCGAACTGGTCAAAGACAGCGCCAGCGAGCGTAAAAAATGATAGCCGCGTTGCTGCTTGAACATACGCACCTTGCCTGGCTCACGCTGGGCGGGTTGTTGCTCGCCGCCGAGATGCTGGGTGGCAATGGCTATTTGCTGTGGAGCGGCGTCGCGGCGGTGCTCACTGGCTTAGTCGCCTGGGTAATCCCTTTCGGCTGGGAGTGGCAAGGCGTCCTGTTCGCAATATTAACCATGCTTGCCGCCTGGCTATGGTGGCAATGGCTTTCGCACCGCGTTAAGCAACAAAAACCTGCAGACGCGTCGCTTAACCTGCGTGGGCAACAGTTGATGGGCCGCCGTTTTCAGCTCGATACCGCACTAATAAACGGTCGGGGCCATATGCGTGTCGGCGATAGCTCATGGCCTGTGAGCGCCGGAACAGATTTACCAGCAGGCACCCGTGTCGAAGTGATCGCCGTGGAAGGCATCACATTGCATATCAAAGCCATTAGCAAATAACACAACTCTAAGATCACGGGAGCGATCGTGCTAAAAAGCCCTCTTGTGCCGGGTGTATGCCTGGCTTTTGCCTTCAGCGCCCCTGCGCTGGCCTCATTTGATATGGATGACTGCCCGTGGGGCCGCGCGGGCTGCTTTGTTGTCAGCCCGCCGGTTCTGGCCATTGAAACCGATACACGCGATAACCTGCTCCGGCTTATTGATGAGCAGAAAGGGATCTCGCCGCTGCGTCAGCCAGTGCCGCCAGATATTACCCGCAGCCGCGACTTTTATTTCGGCGTGCATATGGCTAACCCGACCAGCCCACCGCCAGAAACCGCGCCCACCCCACTTGTGGAAGATACACTGCACCAACAGATGATCGCACTCGGCCTGGATCCTGAAGCTGCCACCGATGCGGTGCTGCAGCGCATGACGGCGCAAGGCGCAGACCTGCAGGATGCCAGCAACGCGGCGGTGCAACAGGAAGATCTGGAGAACCGTTTTGTCTCGCGCAATGACGACTCGCTGTCAGCTTTTTTCGCCGCCATGCTGGCAGACGACTCGCTAACAGCGGATCAACGCCGGGCACTGGCTAAAGCACGGATGGCAGTGAATGGTACCTCCGACAGCGAGCAGGCCGTCGCGGCACTGAACGTCCCGGAGGGCTCGACGGCCCAGGGATTCCGTTTGTATCTGCAAGGCGCAAATGATTTTTACGCCGGGGATTATGCCGAATCCGGGCGCATTTTTACCGCCCTGAAAACTCACCCTCAACCGTGGCTTGCCGAGACAGCAAGCTATATGTTGATGCGTAACGCCCTCAACGCCAGCACCGAGAATGCTAACGGCGAATACGGCGACTTTGATGTGCGCAAAGTGGATAAAGCCCTCGCACAGCAGGCGCGGGACGCGGCGGAAAGTTATCTGAAAAGCTGGCCGCAGGGCGCTTATGCAGACTCAGCGCAGGGAATGCTGCGGCGTATCAACTGGTATTTGCAGGATAACAATGCGCTGGCGAAACTCTATGAACAGGCGCTGTCGCAGAGCAGCAACGCCGATGCGCTGGTCGCGCTGATCGGTGAAAGCGACAATAAATTAATTAGCCAGGATATCACCTGGGGCAGCGATACCTTCCTGAATGCGCCAGATGCCTCACTGATGACGTTTATTGAGACGTTGCGCCTGATGCGTGATAACAAATGTGATGGCGAGCATCACTGCGTCGATCAGGCATGGCTCGACAGCCTGAAAAGCGATTTTGTGAAAAACAAACGTGAGGATATGTGGAATTATCTGCGCCTGATGCTGGCATGGAGTAAAAAAGAGTACGCCAGCGTACAAAGCGGCATTACCCCGGCGCAAACCTTGCCACCGCATAATATTCTCGCGTTTAGCGAGCAGACGCTCTATGGCGATGCGCTGATGGCGCAAAAACAGTGGCCCGCCGCGCAGCAGCACTGGCTGCACCTGCTCACGCTGAGTAAAGAGGTTGAGCAGCAACAACTCCTTCAGGCCAAACTGGCGGCTACTCTGGTAGAAAGTGATGCACTGGTACAAATTTTTGCCGCCGACAGCCAGATAACCAATCTGCGTTATCGCTCGCTGGTGTTGAAAACCAAAGCCTCGCGGGAGGTCCTGCGTCAGCAGGCGAAACAAGGCCCGAACAAAGAAGAACGCACGATTGCGCTGCACACATTACTGACGCGTGATCTGACCGAAGGGCACTACGGTGACTGGCTGCAGGATATGTCGCTGACCACGGCAATTGCCCCGCCGCTGGCTGAAGAAGCCTTTGATGATGTGAATTTAACCTCGTTTAACTGGCAAGGCACCGAGAAAGAAACGGCATATTTCTGCGCTCCGCTGGACAAAATCGTCACCACCCTGAGCCAGAAAGCACACGATGCCCATGCGCTGAACTGCCTGGGTGAGTTTTTCCGCACCACGCAAACCCGGGTGACGCTGGAGAAAGATCGTGGCGGCAATGACCTGCTCGACGTCGTAACCCACACTGATGCGCGCCCAGGCGTACCGCACCGTCTTGCCCTCTATCAACAGGTAATAGCCGATCCCAAAGCTGAACCCGAAGATAAAAGCTATGCGCTGTATCGTGCCGTGATGTGTTATGCCCCGTCGGGTTACAACGATTGCGGCGGTGCAGACGTCGATAAAGCCGTGCGTAAAGCGTGGTTCCAGCAGCTCAAGAGCCGTTACCCGGGAAGTGTATGGGCCAGAGAACTCAAGTATTACTGGTAATCGCGTTTCTTTGCTCTCTGCTCCCCTCCTCTGCCTTCACGGCGGAGGGCGGGCAGTACTGGCTATGGTCCGGCGTTCGTCCTGGCGCGGCATTGCGTCATGCCGATACCGTTTACCTGCACCAGGGCGATGTGATTCTTCTGGAGGGCAACGTTCAGTTCGAGCGGAAAGGCTTGCCGGTGAATCGCCTGACTTTTCCGCAGATCTGGTTAACGGTTCGCTTTACCACGCTGGATGTACCCGATGAACAGCTGATGCGAATCATCCGGCTGGCGGAACGCTGGCGCGCGGCCGGAAACCAGGTCGTGGGTCTGCAGATAGATTTTGACGCTGCGACATACCGACTCGACGACTATGGGCAATTTTTACGCCGGCTACGGCAACGCCTGCCGTCACACTATGCGCTGAGCATCACGGGGCTGCTGGACTGGGCCAGGACGGGGAGTGTCAACACACTCAACACGTTGCCTGTGGATGAGTTAGTGGTGCAGAGTTATCAGGGACGCAGTACAGTTCACAACTATTCGGCCTATTTGCCGGCGCTGGCCGGGTTGCGCATACCCTTTAAACTCGGGGTAGTGCAACACGGCAAGTGGGACAGCGATGATGCGCGGCGGCTGGCCGCTTCGCCGTGGTATCGCGGGACGGTAATGTTTATGCTCAACCCTTCACAGCGTGATGGCAACAGCCGGAAAGATTATCAATAATCGGGCACTCGGCGCTGTCGTCGCCGGGGCAGGCATCGGCCAGCGCCAGCAACTGGCTACGCATCTGTTGTAATTCGGTAATGTGTCGTTCAATCTCTGCCACTTTCAGCAACGTTCGCGCCTTCACATCCGCACTGTGACGGGCCGGATCGTTAAATAACGTCACCAGCTCACCGCACTCCTCAAGGTTAAATCCCACCTGACGCGCCTGGCGTAACAGGGTTAATTCATTCAAGTGCTGCTGGGTATAACTGCGATAGCCATTTTCACTGCGTAGCGGCGGCGTCACAAGCCCCTTCTCTTCATAAAAACGGATCGCTTTACTGGTCAGGCCGGTTTTTTTCGCGACATCGCTGATATTCACATTTACCCCTTGCAGCCAGAGTGGCAACCATTAGTTCGTGCACCGGTATCATTTTTGGGCGCTTTCATCGTTTTTAACACCCCTCTACAATATTAATGGGCGCTTTATAGCAAAACAAACCTATCTTTGTTGCCAATGCATTTTTTATTTCCCCCTGTTACCGCTTCGCTATAACATACGACGCGATGTTTCAAAAAATGATAAATGATTTACACACAGGAGTTTTTTATGAGTGATATGGCATTTTGCCGTGGTTGCGGAAAGGAAATTCATAAAGAGGCAGTGGCCTGCCCGAGCTGCGGTGCGCCGCAGGCTGCAGCTGGCAAGAAAAGTCGCATTTCGGCCGCATTGTTCGCCTTCTTCTTAGGCGGTTTCGGTGCACATAAATTTTACTTAGGAAAACCTGGCCAGGGTCTGCTTTATCTGATCTTCTTCTGGACCTTTATTCCGTCGATCATTGCCTTTATCGAGTTTATTATTTACCTGTGCAATTCCGATCAGGAATTTGCCCGTAAATACGGCTAACGATCTGCCCGCATCACGCGTCAGGCCTCGCATTATGCGGGGCTTTATTTTTTATATTTTCTAGCAGGCCTTTCCCGGCGATAACTTGCGTAGTGACTGAAAAACCTACCAAAAACAGCAGCCATATTTTGCCACCAAATAAGATTACTCTCATTTTCAGCCTGTTGGCGTGCGGTAGCATGGCTGCGCTTTGTAATACCTTATGTTTTACTCTTTTTCTCCAGAGGGATGTTTATGGCATGGGATAAAGATGCAGCGGTGGCTTATCTGGTGAAACATGCCGGAGCTAAATCGCGATCAGAATGTGCTACTTACACACGTCAGGCAATATCGGCAGGTGGAATTAATCTTATAAGAACAGGCGATGCCAAAGATTATGGTGACTCGCTCTTAAAAGCAGGATTTACAGCATTGCCTGCTTCGGCTACGCCGGAAAAAGGAGATGTTGCCGTTATTCAGCCTTATCCAGGCGGTAATATCAGTGGCCATATGACGATGTTCGACGGCAAAAACTGGTATTCAGATTTTAAACAACGGGACATGTACCCAGGCCCTGGCTATCGCAGATTCCACCCACCGTATGTTATCTACAGGAAAAAATGATGCGTTACGTACTTTCGTTATTGCTGGCGCTTTACCTTCCTTTTGCAAGTGCAAACACCGGGACGGATGTGCAGAAAGAGATCACGGCGTTTTACACCTATTACCTGAATGAATTTGGCAAAACGCCGCCAGATGAACTGATTAAAACGAAAACCATGCAGCAATGGGCATCAAAGAAATTACTGGCGCGAATGGCCGTAATTTATGACATGCCTGAACAGGAATTATTGGGCTCAGATTACTTCACCTATTGCCAGGACTATGACCCGGCATGGATCGCACGCCTTAATGTCTCCCCTGCCAAACCAGATGGAGACAGCATGAAACTGGACGTTTCACTGGGTATTGAAAATAACAAGGCAAAACATCTTCAGGTATGGACGCGAAAGGAAGAGGGCAAATGGAAAATATGGCGCGTTGTTGACGCCGGGAACCATTACGAGCAGAAGCTCGATTAACGCAAGCTGAATCCGCCATACGCCCCGCACACCTCGCGGGGCTTTTTTTTGGCGCTTATCTGCAAGCAGCAATGCAGGGCGGATGACAAATCCCGCCTTCTTTACGGATCGCCGTCGGAGCCGAAGTCTCAGGACTCGCGGTTCCCGGAACAGATAAGCCTGTGTTCAACTATACAACCAAGCACTCATATCACGTGAAAAACTGAACGCCCACATCTACTATGTGCTGAAAATGGAATAACGGAATTATCTTTTACGTATCCTCCGTATCGACCATTCAACAATAGCAATAAGTAAAACAGCGACGATAGCGGAGAACAAGAAATACAACAGGATTAAATTGTTATCCAGTCGTTCCGAGTAATCACGCATCTCCCCTAAACCCAGGCTGGTTATAAAGTCAGTAAATGGAACATTGATGCTGTTAACAAGCGGGCGGAGGGAGCCACTCACAGCGACCAGATAGCTGAGCACGAAGAAAGCGACAACCCGTCCCCCCATTTAGTGAGCACTAACATTACAACCCCCTCCTGTGTTACCGGTCACTAATACCTCACCATAAGCCATCAAACCATTGCCACCAGATATAGGCATCTTATGAGTATGTAGCAACTTGATATGATTTTTTTGTAGAAAGCAAAATAGATTACGCGCATTTTTCTATCAGGACAAAATAGACAAGAAATGTTTTTACTTAAAAAAGGAGACTGACAACTCTTTGATAGTATTCCGCAGATCGCTCACTTTAAATAGTATGTAAATGACCACGCCTTATAAGAATTATCTCAACAAATATTGTTAACAGAGCAGTTAAACCCACTGACCTGCCCCCAGGATTAGATACAACCTTCAGTTAGTAATGTCGGTTGGTTTTT
>NZ_DAMBVN010000011.1:0-140630 GCF_032052965.1 Kosakonia sp. | reverse complement strand
AGGTAAAAACCCGCTTCGGCGGGTTTTTGCTTTTGTGCGCCCGGGCAGATGAATGACTGCCCACTCCGTTTTCTGTGAAAGAACGCGGCTCACCGGTCCAGAAGGACGCAGTGCTAAGAACGTGACGCTTTTTCAGCAGTATTAGGTCTAACCTTATAAATAAATAGCTACGCGGACAGTGGGCGAAAAGCGCTACTCTTTGGTTAACACTATCACCGCGGGAGTCGTTGCCGTAATGGATCAAAAACCCTTAATCATTATCCAGGTGGGGGCTGCCCCAGAACCGCTACGTGAAGCGCATGGCGATATCCCGCACTGGTTCTGCCAGGCAATCGGGTGTTCGCCCGATGAAGTCGATGTTGTACGCGTATTCGAAGGGGAAACGCTGCCGCGGCCGGATGCCCGCCGGGCCGCGATCATCACTGGCTCCTGGGCAATGGTTTCCGACCGGTTGCCCTGGAGCGAGAAAACGGCGGAATGGATCCGCGATGCCGTGGCGATAGAAATGTCGCTGTTTGGCGTCTGCTATGGTCACCAGTTAATGGCGTGGGCTCTCGGTGGCAATGTGGAATATCATCCGCAGGGGCGCGAAGCCGGCACGAAAACTGTCAGGCTGAATGCCGCAGCGGCAAACGACCCGTTGCTTAGTCATCTGCCGGAGACGTTCCCTGCGCACCTTACGCACCGGCAAACCGTTACCCTCTTGCCACAAGGCGCTGCGGTACTGGCCTCTTCTCTGCATGATAATCACCAGATCGTCCGCTATGGACCTCATGCTGTCTCTGTGCAATTCCACCCGGAAATGACCCCGGAAATTGCCAGTGACCTGCTGCGTTTGAATCGTGCCAATATCGAAAAAGAGGGCATCGACGCCGACAGCTTAGTGGCTGGCGTACTTCCCGCCCCCGGTGCGGCAGAGATCCTCCGCCGCTTCGTACAGACATTTACCGACCGTAACCAGGCCGCGCGGTCAACGAATGTGAGCCAGTGAACGATCTTCTGCTGCGCCTTGTATTAATCGCGTCAGCTCCTCACAGCGGATAATCATCCCGTCCTGTAGCGTAAAATGCGCCAGGACGTCGACATGTGATACCTCACCTCCTTTCTTACTCACCGCCACCCGGTGGTGGGTTAGCACCTCCTGGTTTGCATGGGCTATGGCGATAATGGTTATCTCCATAGCGTGTGTCAGTTGCTTAAGCCGGGCCATATGTTCAACAAAACCGCGTAAGTCCAGCGATTCCCCGTCTACATATTGTTGATACTCCGGCGAAAAGAATTCGTGGATTCTGGCTTCGTTATGTTCAGGGTGGCAGACGATGGTCTGTAAAGCCTGTACGACGTGTTGAATAGCCGCTGACATGGGTTTCTCCTCTCTGTTTGTGGTCAACAGAGCATATCGCCAGCGCAGCGCGGTATATTAACCGCAACAGGACAGTAAATACGGTGAACCGGCCATGTTGATTGCACGCAGCCAGCGACTTACCCATCAAAGCAGACATCAAACCGTGTGGCATCAGCATCAAACGGGGCAACTGTTTTGCATGCAACGCGGCATGATGATGGTGCAGACAGAGCATGTGCAATGGGCGCTGACGCCCGCCAGTGTTGGATGGTTCCCTGCGCACTTGCGACACCGCGCCTGGACGGTGGGAGAGGTCAGCGGCATCAGTCTGCATATTGAAAATGCGGCTTTGCCCGCAGAGGCGGGCGTCTGGCCTGCCGATCCTTTCCTGCTATTACTCATGGAACGCGTGGCCTGCAGTGAAGGCAGGCGTCAACACCATCTCCTGACTGTCGTGCTCGATGAAATCAGGGCCGCGACAGCGGCACCGCTGCAACTGCAACTACCGGAAGATCGCCGAGCCCGGCAGGTTGCGGAGTTTCTGCTGCTTGAACCTCATAGCCCGCTTTCCCAACGCGAACTTGCTTTCAGATTCGGGATGAGTGCGCGGACTTTAAGCCGCTTGTTCAGTCAGCAAACCGGGTTGCGCTTTAGCCAGTGGCGGCAGCAAGCACGTATCCTGGCTTCGTTGGCCTTATTATTGAAGGGGGAGTCGGTAAGTAACACGGCCACGCAGTGCGGGTATGAGAATGTCAGTGCTTTTATCGCCGCATTTAAGCAGCGTTTTGGCATCACGCCGGGAGAGTTCCGTATACACAACGGCGTGTGATCCCGGTGTTTTGCTTGAGAGTCACCAGAGTGCAACAGGCTGGCAAACGCCTTTGCTTTGGCTCGCGGCAGCAAGGGTCACAAAGGGTTTAAATGGGTGCGGCCCGGCAAGCGTATCCGGGAGAGGCGCTTGGGACGGGCTATCAGGCTGCGGCCTCTTCTTCTGCCAGACGGATCCTAGCCTCGTCGACGATGGCTTCAAACTCTGTTAACAGGTCTTCCAGGCCAAATTCTGCCCCGACATCTGCGGGGCAGGTCTGTAAGTTGCTGAGCATGACAACGGTCGACATCAGGCTATTGATTTACTCACAGCCAGTGTCATACGGGTAAGTCGACCAGCAACGCCCGTAATGGCGTATCGGCAACCAGCGTGATGGTGGCTTCATCGCGAATGAAAGCGCCGTCTCCGCAGGTCAGGGCTTCGCGCGCTTCGCAGTGCGTGACGGCGTGCACCGTACCGTGAATCGACTGCAAATAGGCGCGCGGGCCATGAAGCTGGATTGTCAGCTGTTCACCCTTTTTCATTTCTACATGGTGCAGCCAGACTTGCTGACGAAGTTGCAAACTGCCCTCGCTTCCATCCGGGGAGGCCAGCAATTGCTGCGATGCATCGGCAATGCTCATCTTCTGCACAGACGGGTTTTCCCGCTCCGGGCAGGCATCCAGCCACAACTGCATGCGCGTTAATGACTTATCTTTGCTCAGGTTATGTTCGCTATAGCTGATACCGGGCTGGGTGGCAATCAACAGCGCTTCACCGGCTTTCGCCTGGACATGGTTGCCTTCACTATCGCGGTATTCCGCTTCGCCTTCCAGAATCAGGTTCAAAATATCCACTTTTGGATAGGTGCGTGGCTGGAAGGAGGCGCCAGGGGCGAGGACTTCCTGATTTAATACGCGCAGGGAGGCATAGCCCAGAAGCTTCGGGTCAAAATAATGTCCAAAAGAAAAGGTGTAGCGGGCCTGAAGCCAGCCGAAGTCAGCTTGTCCGCATTGTTTTGCTGTACGGGTAGTAATCATAATTATTGACCTCTCTTTACCTAAAACAATGTTAAAGGTATGGACGCTGCATTGTTAGCCAGATATTCTGCCTGGTATGTTCAAATTTACTGAATGAGAACAAAAAATGGCGAAAGAAAGGGCGCTGACGCTGGAAGCGTTGCGCGTAATGGATGCAATCGATCGGCGCGGTAGCTTTGCGGCGGCGGCAGATGAGCTGGGGCGTGTTCCGTCTGCGCTCAGCTATACCATGCAAAAACTGGAAGAAGAGCTTGATGTGGTGCTGTTTGACCGCTCCGGGCATCGCACTAAGTTTACCAACGTCGGGCGCATGTTGCTGGAGCGCGGCCGCGTCTTGCTGGAAGCGGCGGACAAACTGACGACCGATGCGGAAGCGCTGGCGCGAGGGTGGGAAACGCACCTGACGCTGGTCACAGAAGCGCTGGTGCCAACGGTTGAGCTGTTTCCGCTGGTGGATCGGCTGGCCGCGAAAGCCAATACACAACTGTCGATCATTACCGAAGTGCTGGCCGGGGCGTGGGAACGGTTGGAACAAGGGCGCGCGGATATTGTTGTCGCCCCGGATATGCACTTTCGCTCCTCCTCAGAGATCAACTCCCGCAAACTCTACTCGGTGATGAACGTTTACGTTGCCGCACCGGATCACCCTATCCATCAGGAGCCGGAGCCGCTGTCTGAAGTGACACGCGTGAAATACCGTGGTGTGGCAGTAGCGGATACCGCTCGTGAGCGACCGGTACTGACAGTACAACTGCTGGACAAACAGCCGCGACTGACCGTGAGCACAATTGAAGATAAACGTCAGGCATTGCTGGCGGGGCTGGGCGTGGCCACTATGCCTTATCCATTGGTTGAACAGGATATTGCACAGGGGCGTTTACGGGTGGTCAGCCCGGAATACACCAGTCAGGTCGACATTATCATGGCCTGGCGGCGCGACAGCATGGGGGAAGGAAAGGCCTGGTGTCTGCGCGAGATCCCGAAACTGTTCGCCGGTAAATAAGTTGCCGCTTCGCGAAGGCGAAGCGGTCAGCTTCAGCGGAACGCTTTGGGTTGCGGTCCGAAACGGTTCTCTTGTGGTGTGCCGTGCTGGCTGTAGAAAGCCAGCAGCATCAACCAGCCGATGACCGGGAACAACAGCAGCAGTAACCAGCGCCAGCTTCGGTCGGTATCGTGTAAACGGCGGACTTGTACCGCCAGCGTTGGTATCAGCACCAGCAATTCATACACCAGACTTAATACGTGCCAGCCGATGATCCTGTCGATGACATTCAGCACGCCAAAGAGAATGATGTTGACCAGTGTGAACATCCAGAATTCGCGGCGATGTGCGCGCCCGCTAAACGTAGCGTAGTTGCCAAGTACTTTAAAATACCAGTCCATTCCTCACCTCGGTCGACGGTCAATCCGTTGTTTTCTAAGCAATCACTGTAAGAATAGACGGCAAAAATACAAACGGCGAAATGCGGCAAGAAATATTTGGGCGCGTTGTAACGCGCCCGGAAGATCAGGCGAAACGGCTGTCGCGCCCGTGCGGTTCATTGAGATCCTGCCACGGCCCGATGGAAATAATCCCCGTCGGGTTGATGGTTTTATGGCTGCGAAAATAGTGATGGCGGATATGGTCAAAATCGACCGTTTCGGCAATGCCCGGCATCTGATAAATGTCCCGCATAAAGCCATGCAGGTTCAGATAATCACTTATGCGGTGCTTGTCGCACTTAAAATGAGTGACATAAACCGGATCAAAACGTACCAGCGTAGTCCACAGACGAATGTCTGCTTCGGTCAGACGGTTACCGGTCAGGTAGCGGTGCTGGCCGAGGATCTGCTCCAGCCGCTCCAGTGAGTTAAAGACGCTGACGACCGCATCGTCATAGGCCTGCTGGCTGGTGGCAAAACCAGATTTATAGACGCCATTGTTGACGGTGTCATAAATCCAGCTATTCAGTTCATCGATCTGGTCGCGAAGCTCTGGTGGATAATAATCACCGGCTCTGGCACCTAAGCCATCAAATGCGGTATTAAACATGCGGATGATTTCCGCCGATTCATTGCTGACAATGGTGTGGTTCTTCTTATCCCACAGCACAGGCACCGTCACACGCCCGGTGTAGTGCGGGTCGGCATGAAGGTAGAGCTGGTAGAGAAATTCATGTTGATACAAGGTGTCGCCGGTTGCCCCAGGAAAGGTGTCATCAAATGTCCAGCCATTCTCCAGCATTAACGGGTGAACCACCGAGACAGAAATAAATGGCTCAAGACCTTTTAGCTTACGCAGAATCAGGGTGCGATGTGCCCACGGGCAGGCGAGAGAAACATATAAGTGGTAGCGGTCTTTTTCGGCGGCGAATCCACCTTCACCCGAAGGGCCAGCGGCGCCATCGGCGGTGAGCCAGTTGCGAAACGCCGAAACAGAGCGCTGAAACCGTCCGCCAGTAGATTTGGTGTCGTACCAGGTGTCGTGCCAGACGCCGTCAATCAGTTGTCCCATGATCATTTCTCCTTCAGATAGCAAAAGCGAGGAGTGAACTCCTCGCTTTGCGTTTTTGATGCTTTCAGTATAGAGCGCTTACCATTTTTTATTCAGCAGGCGGTCAATGCTAAAGGCGCCCGGACCGGTGATACCCAGCAGCAGGTAGCCGCCAGCAATGGTCAGGTTTTTCATGAACATCAGCGAGTTCACGCCTTCAGCAAAATTGCTGTGGAAGATAAACGCTGTCAGCAGAGTAAAACCGGCGGTAAACAGGGCTGTGGTGCGGGTCAGGAAACCGAACACAATCGCCAGACCGCCGCCAAATTCCAGCAGAATGGTCAGCGGCAGGAAGAACCCCGGAACGCCCATCGCTTCCATATACTGTTGTGTGCCTGCGTAGCCGGTGATTTTGCCCCAGCCTGCGGTAATAAACAGAATCGGCATCAGGATACGTGCGACCAGAAAACCAACATCTTCTAATTTTTTCATCTTTCTCTCCAGGGAACCACAATGGCGGCTATCAATAAAATATCTGCAATAACGGGCGGATGCCGCGTGCATGCTGTCGATGGAGAGGATAGTAATCGGCGGATGAAAAGATTGTTAGCAAGGAAAACTGTCGAATTTTATCAAAAAAACTGAGTAAGAAAGGATGAAACAGGCGATGCATTGCAATCGCCTGTAGAGAGCACGTTAGCGCGGTGAATTAAGGGTAACTTTAACCAGCCGCCACAGGCTCCAGGCACTCAGGCCCCGTTTTGCCCAGCGCACCAGTTTGTTTGGGTGGCGAACCGACCAGATGGCCATTGCCCCGCTACCGACCAGCGCCCAGGAACGCAGACTCAGGAGCGTGTTCCAGCCGCGATCGTAAACGGCGGTGGCCTCAAGCCAGTCCCGGCGCTCTGCGGTGAGATCCAGCCGTTGTTGCTGGATCTCGCTCAGCAGCTGCGCTTTGCGCTTCAGACGTTCCGCTTTGGTGCTCACGACTTATCGTCCTCCAGCAAAGCGCGGTCATTCGCCAGCTCCTGGCGGGTGTGGCGTAGCAATGTGGAGGCCCGTGCTTTACGCAACGTCCAGATACCGCCTATTAACGCCAGTACCAGTAGCACCACAGTGGTGGCAATCATCGCATTCAGGCGATATTGCGGATCGATGGCCCAAATTATCAGCACCATCAGGCTCATCAGGCCAAATGCGGCAAAAAGCATGGTCAGCCCTGACATTAAGAGCAACTGGAAGACATTGGCTTTCTCTTCTTCCAGTTCGACCACCGCCAGCCGCAGGCGGGTCTCAACCATTTCAACGAGGATAGACAGAATGCGCTGACCTATCCCCAGAGCACTTTTGCCCGGCCCTTGCTGGTAGCGTGGATCCGTCATATCAACGACGCGTCAGTAGCACGCCCAGCACCACGCCGACGGCAGCGCCGATGCCCACGCTGGCCCACGGGTTTTCGCGGACGTATTCATCAGTACGGGCTGCGGCTTCACGGGTCTGACGAGCCAATGCATCGCCCGTTTCGCCCAGACGATGACGGCTTTCACGCAGCACCTGTTCAGCCTTACTGCGCAGTTTGCTCAGCTCTTCTTTCGATTTGTCCCCAGAGTTGCTCAGGACTTCTTCCAGGGTATCCGCCAGGGATTTCAACTCAGAGCGCAGATGGTCAGCATTATCTTTGGACATAGTTCTCTCCAGGTGAGTGAGGGGTAATTTCCTTTACATCAGTAATCACGTGCCTCAAGGGCTTTCAGGTGTTCCTGCGCCTCTTTCAGCTTATGTTCGCGTTTACTTATCTTGTCCGCATCGCCTTTTTGCCTGGCCTCGCTCAGATCGCGACGCCGTTCGGCCACTTCTTCTCTCTGCTCAATGATTTTTTTCTGATGGGCAGCGCGCAACTTGTTGTCAGAGCAACTGGCGCGGACTTCGCGCAGTGCTTTGTTCAGGCCCACGATCCGGCTTTCATTGTTATGCTTTTCGGCATAGCTGATCTCCCGCTGGATCTCTTGCTCTTTCTCCTGACAAGGCGAAGCCGCCTGCGAAACTGCGCTCAGAGATAACAGGGCCAACGCCAGTGCGATGCGGTTATTCATAATCGAAACCTTCCTTTGTTGGCTGGCGAAACGGTCGTGTCGCCAGCATCCAGTGACATAAAGTGAACCCTGGTTCCGTTTACTCAAGCATAGTTAAGTTAACGAATAACACCAAAGTGAGTGAAAAGATTCAGAATCCTGGAAGGATCAGCCGAACCGGTGCGTACTGCTACGCAGGCGGTTGAGCCAGGCAGAGGTCTGGCTGCTTTCATCGTCCTGGGCGGCGATGATGTAACCGTGGGGTAATGTGCGATCCAGTACGGCTTTCGCTGCTGCGCTCTGGGCGCTGGACTCGAACGTAATCAACAAGGTGTCGTTCTCAGGTGTGATGCTTTTAAACTGAATGCCGTTGGCATCAAGATGATGCCAGACGGAAAAGCCATCTGGCACGCTGACGTTATGCGTCGCCGGACGGATCGCCAGCGTGGAGCCTTTATCCTGTAAGGTCGCCCATGCGAAAAGCATCACGCTTAAAAATGCCAGCGCGCAAATGCTCATTACCAGCCAGCGTAAAAACGGGCGGCGCGATTCCATGGTTTTAACCCCGATTGCCATATTTTTTCTTCCAGAGCACGACCAGCGAGCCGATCAGGCCGATCACCAGCAACACCACCGGAAGCAGCATCAGGCAGGACATAAGCGCGTCTTCGTATTTGCGAAAAACCGGCGTTTTACCCAGCAGATAGCCCAGCGTTGTCAGGATCAGCACCCACAACAGACCGCTCATCCAGTTGAAGAACTGGAAGCGGGCATTACTCAGACCAGAAAGTCCGGCAATAGTTGGCAATAAAGTTCGGACAAACGCAATAAAACGGCCAATTAACAGTGCGGAAAGCCCATGTTTATGAAACAAATGGTGCGCCCGCTGGTGGTAATGCGCAGGCAGATGCGACAGCCAGTTCTGCACCAGACGCGTATTGCCCAGCCATCGTCCCTGTATGTAACTGAGCCAGCAGCCGAGACTGGCCGCTACGGTCAGCAACAAAATGGTCTGCGGATAACCCAATGCACCTTTGGCAATCAGAACGCCAATCAGGACCAGCAGGCTGTCGCCCGGCAGAAACGCCGCCGGGAGCAGACCGTTTTCCAGAAATAAAATGACAAATAATACAAAATAGAGCATGCCGATCATGCCGGGGTTCGACAAAGTCTCGAAATCCTGGCTCCAGAGGGCATGAAGTAACTGGCTTAAAAGTTCCATTCAGTGTTCCTGGTACATCGGTTTACGTCACGCCCGGAACAGCACGGCGATTGGCTTTAATACATTATGATCGCTCGTGAACGATGTGTTACGGCATGTTCCGATAAAAACGTTGTGAGCAAGCACGAACAAATACGATGGCGAAATGCATCCAATTGTAACAAATGCTGACGTTATACGTCAGTCATAAAAAAACGTTTCGGTATTGATTTTGCTTGTCGGAGGTGGGGGAGGCGAGGCTATTTACAAAGGCTGACACTCTATACTTTTCACTTACCCTAAATTCGTGCCGGGCGCAGCGTAACTCTGCGTCCGGCAAGGGAAATTATTTGGTTCCGTTGGCGGCAGTATCCAGATGTACGACCGGATTTTCTGCAAACAGGTAACGATCGGCGTTAAATTCAAAATCGTCACTGGTTTCGTTAAACAGCATCTGTTTGGTATTTTCGAGGTGCTGCCACATCGCCAGCTTGGCGGCGTGAGGATCTTTACGGATTAATGCCCGCAAAATCTGGTCATGATCATCACACCAGTTATCCACGGTACGTAAGTCGATATGGTCGTGCAGTTTTTTCCAGTACGGGTTGTGCACGCGCTGGGTCCACATCTTCTCGACAATCGCCGCCAGCGCGGTGTTTTGCGTGGCCAGAGCGACCTGCACATGGAACTGTAAATCCCACTCGGAATCGCGGAAGCATTTCTCTTTACGCGCATTGTCCTGGATTTCCATCAGCTTCATGATGTCCTGTTTCGTGACCTGTGTGGCCGCGAATTCGGCAATATTGCTTTCAATCAGCTGGCGAGCCTGCAACAGCTCAAAGGGCCCATAGTTAGCGAACTCCAGGTTTTCATCCGGGACCTGGGTATGGCGCGGCTGGTTCGAGATGACATGAATGCCAGAGCCTTTACGAACTTCGACGTACCCTTCTACTTCCAACATGATAATGGCTTCACGAACCACGGTCCGGCTCACGCTTTTTTCATCAGCAATAAAGCGCTCTGCGGGCAATTTGTCCCCCACAAGATAGACGCCTTGCTCAATACGATTTTTAAGCTCGGCGGCAAGCTGCTGGTACAAACGTCGTGACTCGGAGATTTCCATATATGAGCTCCAGGGAAAAGAAGGGCAATAATAGATTTGTTATACCACTTTTACACCATTCTCACCATCATCGATAACGAAAAAGCCGCCCGGAGGCGGCTTTTTGAGACATCAAATGGGAGAGTTAACTTTGTGCGGCCGGGCCGCCCACCGAATGCTCTTTCACAACTTCATCGGCTGTTTTGTTTTTCAACACGGTCCAGATAACCACCGCACCCAGCAGGTCAAACAGCGCCAGCACAGCGAACAGCGGGCTGAAGCCAATGGTATCTGCCAGTGCGCCGACAACCAGAGCGAACATGGTGCTCGCCAGCCAGGCTGACATGCCGGTCAGGCCGTTTGCCGTTGCCACTTCGTTACGACCAAAGACGTCGGAAGAAAGGGTGATCAGCGCGCCGGACAGAGACTGGTGAGCAAAACCACCGATGCACAGCAGACCAATTGCCACATACGGGCTGGTGAACAGGCCAATCATACCTGGGCCAATCATCAGCAGTGCGCCCATGGTCACGACCATTTTACGGGAGACGATCAGGTTCACACCGAAGATACGCTGGAACAGCGGCGGCAGGTAACCCCCTACGATGCAACCCAGGTCTGCGAACAGCATCGGCATCCAGGCGAACATGGCGATCTCTTTCAGGTTAAAGCCGTAAACTTTAAACATGAACAGCGGGATCCAGGCGTTGAATGTACCCCAGGCAGGTTCTGCCAGAAAACGCGGCAGAGCGATGCCCCAGAACTGACGGGTGCCGAGGATCTGCCAGACAGTCATTTTCTTGCCATTGTTGGTCTGATGCTGTGCTTCCTGACCACCAATGATGTATTCACGTTCTTCATCGCTTAATTTTTTCTGGTCGCGAGGGTGTTTGTAGAAGTACAACCAGGCCATTGCCCAGACAAAACTCAGCACACCAGAGATGATGAACGCCATTTCCCAGCTGTGCATCACGATCGCCCACACAACCAGCGGCGGAGCAATCATTGCACCAATAGAGGAACCGACGTTGAAGTAGCCCACAGCAATAGAACGCTCTTTTGCCGGGAACCATTCGGAGGCCGCTTTCAGGCCGGCCGGGATCATCGCTGCTTCAGCCGCACCTACCGCACCACGCGCCAGTGCCAGGCCGCCCCAGCTGCCTGCCAGCGCTGTCGCGCCGCAGAACACCGCCCAGGTAATAGCGAAGAACGCATAACCAATCTTGGTGCCCAGAATGTCCAGCACGTAGCCCGCAACAGGCTGCATGACGGTATAAGCCGCGGAATAAGCTGCAATGATATAAGAGTATTGCTGAGTAGAAATGTGCAGCTCTTCCATCAGGGTTGGAGCCGCTGCCGCTACGGTGTTACGTGTCAGGTATCCCAGCACGGTGCCGACCGTCACCAGTGCTATCATGTACCAACGTAATCCTTTGATTTTACGCATGTAAACCTCATCGTTATGTTATTACCGCTTGCGCGGCCATCCTGCGATCGCCCTCGGAGGATGAAACGGGAGGGTGTAAGCGGGAGGCTCTCCCACTACGACCCAAACCTTGCCATAAGTAAGTGTGTTTAAGTCGGTATCCCTACCCTCAAGTTCCGATCAAGTAATTATCGGGAATGCATTCCGTCGGCTTATGTGTTCGACGGCAGGAAAGATAACTTGTCATACAACTTGAAAAGGTGAGTGACATCACAAAAGTGTTTTTCTTTGTGTGGTCTTTAACTTTGGCAGGAGAAGCCAGACGCGGTGCGGTCCGGGGCGAGGTTTACCCGATTAAACGCAAAATTTTTGTCCGCTTTTATTGATCCAACTCACGAAAATATCTTCGGTCTATGGAAATTGGTGTGATAACTTTGTCAGCATCTAAGATAGACATCAGACGCACTCGTTGAGAGGAAGACGATAATGACTCCGTTTATGACTGAAGATTTTCTACTGGACACCGAATTTGCGCGCCGTCTGTACCATGACTACGCGAAAGATCAGCCGATTTTTGACTATCACTGCCATCTGCCGCCGCAGCAAATCGCCGAAAACTACCGCTTTAAAAACCTGTATGACATCTGGCTGAAAGGCGACCACTACAAATGGCGCGCAATGCGTACCAACGGCGTGCCTGAGCGCTTATGTACTGGTGATGCGTCCGATCGTGAGAAGTTTGACGCCTGGGCAGCGACGGTACCGCACACCATTGGTAACCCGTTATACCACTGGACACATCTTGAGCTGCGTCGCCCATTTGGTATTACAGGTAAGCTGCTTTCACCGTCCACTGCCGACGAAATCTGGAATTTAGGCAACGAACTGCTGGCGCAGGATAAATTCTCCGCGCGCGGTATCATGCAGCAGATGAATGTCAAAATGGTCGGTACCACCGACGATCCGATCGATTCGCTTGAGCATCACGCGTCCGTGGCGAAAGACACCACATTCAGCATCAAAGTACTGCCGAGCTGGCGCCCGGATAAAGCCTTCAACATTGAGCAGGCAACCTTCAACGACTATATGGCGAAACTGGGCGAAGTATCGGATACCGATATTCGTCGCTTTGCCGATCTGCAAACGGCGCTGAACAAACGTCTGGATCACTTTGCCGCCCACGGCTGTAAAGTGTCTGACCATGCGCTGGACGTCGTGTTGTTTGCCGAAGCCAGCGAAGCTGAGCTCGACAGCATTCTGGCGCGCCGCCTGGCGGGTGAAACGCTGAACGAAAAAGAAGTGGCACAGTTCAAAACAGCGGTGCTGGTATGGCTGGGCGCAGAGTATGCCCGTCGCGGTTGGGTACAGCAGTACCATATTGGCGCGCTGCGTAACAATAACCTGCGCCAGTTCAAACTGCTGGGGCCGGACGTGGGCTTCGACTCCATTAATGACCGTCCGCTGGCGGAAGAACTCTCCAAACTGCTGAGCAAGCAGAATGAAGAAAACCTGCTGCCGAAAACCATTCTTTACTGTCTGAACCCGCGCGATAACGAAGTGCTGGGCACCATGGTGGGTAACTTCCAGGGCGAAGGCATGCCGGGCAAAATGCAGTTCGGTTCTGGCTGGTGGTTTAACGATCAGAAAGATGGCATGGAACGTCAGATGACGCAGTTGGCGCAGCTCGGTCTGCTGAGCCGTTTCGTCGGCATGCTGACGGATAGCCGTAGTTTCCTCTCTTATACCCGTCACGAATATTTCCGTCGCATCCTGTGCCAGATGATCGGCCGCTGGGTTGAAGCGGGTGAAGCACCAGCCGATATCCAGTTGCTGGGCGAGATGGTGAAAAATATCTGCTTTAACAATGCGCGTGATTACTTCGCGATTGAACTGAACTAAGGCTGTTTGAGGTTGATATGCAATACATCAAGATCCATTCGCTGGATAACGTTGCGGTAGCTCTGGCCGATCTCGCTGAAGGTGCGGAAGTCGTGGTCGACAACCACACCGTCACGTTGCGCCAGGCGGTGGTACGCGGGCATAAATTTGCGCTGCAACCCATCGCTCAGGGCGAAAATGTTGTTAAGTACGGTCTGCCTATTGGTCATGCGACGGCGGATATCGCGCAGGGCGAGCACATTCATTCCCATAACGCGCGTACCAATCTCAGTGATTTGGACGAGTATAGCTATCAACCTGATTTTCAGGATGAAGGCGCACAGGCGGCAGATCGCGATATTCAGATCTACCGCCGCGCTAATGGTGAAGTCGGGATCCGCAATGAGCTGTGGATCCTGCCAACGGTCGGTTGTGTGAATGGTATTGCCCGGCAGATCCAGAACCGTTTCCTGAAAGAGACGCAGGACGCAGAAGGGATCGATGGCGTTTACCTGTTCAGCCATACTTACGGTTGCTCGCAGCTGGGCGACGATCACATTAATACCCGCACCATGCTGCAAAACATGGTGCGTCACCCAAATGCCGGTGCCGTGCTGGTCATTGGCCTTGGCTGTGAAAACAACCAGGTGGATGCATTCCGCCAGACGCTGGGTGAGTTCGACGCAGAACGCGTTCACTTTATGGTATGCCAACACCAGGACGATGAAGTGGAAGCCGGGCTTGAACATATGCACGCCCTGTACGAGGCCATGCGCAACGATAAGCGCGAGCCGGGTAAACTGAGCGAACTCAAATTTGGTCTGGAATGCGGCGGCTCTGATGGCCTGTCTGGTATTACCGCCAACCCCATGCTGGGCCGTTTTTCCGATTATGTGATTGGAAACGGTGGCACCACCGTACTGACCGAAGTGCCGGAGATGTTCGGCGCGGAGCGGATCCTGATGAGCCACTGCCGCGATGAGAGCACGTTTGAAAAGACCGTCACTATGGTAAATGACTTCAAACAGTACTTTATTGCCCACAACCAGCCGATTTATGAGAACCCGTCGCCGGGTAACAAAGCGGGCGGGATCACCACGCTGGAAGAGAAATCCCTTGGCTGCACCCAGAAAGCCGGTGCAAGCCAGGTTGTCGATGTACTGCGTTATGGCGAGCGTCTGAAAACGCACGGTCTGAACCTGTTAAGCGCGCCGGGTAACGATGCCGTTGCCACCAGCGCGCTGGCTGGCGCAGGTTGCCATATGGTGTTGTTCAGTACCGGTCGTGGGACGCCTTACGGCGGTTTTGTACCCACGGTGAAGATCGCCACTAACAGCGAACTGGCGGCGAAGAAAAAACACTGGATCGACTACGATGCGGGTCAACTGATCCACGGCAAAGCGATGCCGCAATTGCTGAATGAGTTTGTCGATGTGATTGTGGAAATCGCCAACGGCAAGAAAACCTGCAACGAGAAGAATGACTTCCGTGAGCTGGCTATCTTCAAAAGTGGCGTAACGCTTTAATTAAGTTGTGACTTTCGCGCCTGTGGTTACGTTGGCTGCATGCTATCACCGCAGTGGATTTTAGGTAATAAGCGTACTTACCGTGGTAACCTGGCGCGAAATCTCTGGGTAAGTGTCTGAATCAGGGCATTTACCCGCTTTTGTTTTACTGCAAGGATTTTTCATGACCGCGTATTGGCTTGCCCAGGGCGTGGGGGTCATTGCCTTCCTGATTGGTATCACCACTTTCATCAACCGTGACGAAAGGCGGTTCAAAAAACAGCTTTCCGTCTATAGCGCCATTATTGGCGTGCACTTCTTTCTGATGGGCGCATTTCCGGCTGGATCGAGCGCCATGCTGAATGCGCTACGCACCCTGATAACGCTCCGTACTCGTAGCCTGTGGGTCATGTCGCTTTTTATCGTGTTAACCGGCGGGCTGGGGCTGGCGAAGTTTCACCATCCGATCGAGCTGTTGCCGGTAGCGGGTACGATTGTCAGTACCTGGGCGCTGTTCCGTGTGCAAGGGTTGCCAATGCGTTGTGTGCTCTGGTGTTCGACCGGTTGCTGGGTGATCCATAATATCTGGCTCGGATCGATTGGCGGTTCGCTGATCGAGGGCAGTTTTTTAATCATGAATGGCCTGAACATCATTCGCTTCTGGCGTATGCAACAACGCGGCATCGACCCGTTTAACGTCGAAACCGCGGCAGCAAAGAAAACACCGCCGCGCGTTGACGGCGGGTGAAGAGGTTAATTACGCAGGGCGTTGTTAACCAGACGCGAATCTTCCGCCTGGCATACCGCTGCGGTGAAGAGCACATCCGTGGAGGAGTTGAGCGCGGTTTCGCAAGAGTCCTGCAGCACGCCGATAATAAAGCCGACCGCCACCACCTGCATCGCCACATCGTTGGAAATACCAAACATGTTACAGGCCAGCGGGATCAACAGCAGGGAACCGCCCGCCACGCCGGAGGCACCACAGGCGCAAAGCGACGCCACAACGCTCAACAGCAACGCTGTCGGCAGATCGACCGTAATACCTAAGGTATGGACTGCCGCCAGTGCCAGCACCGTAATCGTGATTGCCGCACCCGCCATGTTAATGGTGGCGCCCAACGGGATAGAAATAGAATAGGTATCGCGATCGAGGTTCAACTTCTCACACAACGCCATATTAACGGGAATATTCGCCGCTGAACTGCGGGTGAAAAATGCGGTGACGCCACTTTCGCGAAGGCAAGTAAAAACCAGTGGGAAAGGGTTGCGGCGGATTTTCCAGAATACCAGCAGCGGGTTAACCACCAGCGCGACAAACGCCATACATCCCACCAGCACGACCAGGAGTTGCGCATAGCCTAACAGCGCGCCAAAACCCGATGTCGCAAGGGTGGATGAGACGAGACCGAAAATCCCGATCGGCGCAAAGCGGATCACAAGCCGCACCATAAAAGTCACCGCGCTTGCAAAATCCTGCACCAGATTTTTGGTGCTCTCGTTGCTGTGACGCAGTGCAAAACCCAGCCCCACCGCCCATACCAGTATGCCAATGTAGTTAGCATTCATGAGCGCCGTTACCGGGTTGGCGATCATGCTGGTTAGCAAACCACGCAACACTTCCACAATACCGGAAGGCGGTGCGACATCATTTGCACCCGGGACAAGCTGTAACGTGGACGGGAACAGGAAACTGACCAGCACAGCGGTGAGTGCGGCGGTAAATGTGCCTAACAGATAGAGTATCAGTACCGGGCGCAGATTCGTCTTTTGCCCTTGCTGATGACCAGCGATGGAGGCCATCACCAGCATCAGCACCAGTACCGGCGCTACCGCTTTTAACGCGCTAACAAAAAGCGTACCCAGAATGCCGGTCGCAATGGCGGCGGGAGTGGAGATCCACGCCAGTAAGATACCCAGAATTAAACCAATAAGGATCTGTTTCACCAGGCTGCCATCAATAAGACGTTGCAGTAACCCGGCGGAGCGGTGCGTTGTCATGCCATGTTCCTTTCGTGTTGTGGAGTTGCATCCCGCCTGTCTTTTTTGATGACATTTGTCAGGATGTAACATTTATTTGCAGAAAGAAGTATATGGACTCTGCGGCAAGAAGGAAGGGCAGAAGATGTACTTTTCGGGCCTGGCGCGGCTTTTTGATTTTTTGTGTTAATGTTTTGTGATAAAGGCGACAAGGATGACGCTTTCGCCGCTCAGCATAGTGGCAGAGCGGCGAATTACAGCTTACGCCTTCGTTTTTTTGTCGTTCTGGTGGTTGACCCAGGCATTGATCAGCAGTGTCAACACGAGGATCCCACCGACCACACCCAGCGAAATGGCGATCGGAATATGGAAAAAGTCGACGATCAACATTTTGATGCCGATGAATACCAGGATCACCGACAAACCGTACTTGAGCATTGAGAAGCGCTCGGCAACGCCGGCCAGCAAAAAGTACATCGCGCGCAGGCCAAGGATCGCGAACAAGTTCGACGTCAGTACGATAAAGGGATCGGTGGTAACGGCGAAAATTGCCGGAATGCTGTCGACAGCAAAAATGACGTCGCTCAGTTCCACCAGAATTAACACCAGCAGCAGCGGCGTGGCGAACAGCAAGCCGTTTTTGCGCACGAAGAAATGTTCGTTCTCGATGGTATCTGTCATGCGCAGATGGCCACGTAACCAGCGAACCAGCGGCTTATCGCCGATCCCGCCTTCATCCTCTTTCGCCAGCGCCATTTTCACGCCGGTAAATAGCAGGAATGCGCCGAACACATACAGCAGCCATGAGAACTGGGAAATAAGCCAGCTTCCGGCAAAGATCATGATCGTACGCAGCACAATGGCTCCAAGAACGCCGTAGATCAGTACCCGGCGTTGTAATGCCGCCGGAACAGCAAAATAGCTAAACAGCATTAGCCAGACAAAGACGTTATCCACCGCCAGTGCCTTTTCAATCAAATAGCCGGTGAGGAACGCCAGTGCTTGCGTATCCGCCACGGCGCGGCCTTCGGTCTGCGTCAGATACCACCAGAAAGCGGCATTAAACAACAGCGAGAGCGTAACCCAAACTACAGACCAGACGGCCGCCTGCTTCATGGTCATCGTATGGACGCCGCGACGCCCCTGAAGCAGAAGGTCGATGGCGAGCATAATCGCCACCACAATGGCGAATCCGCCCCATAACATCGGTGTGCCGACACTATTCATTATCAGTTCCTTACCTAAAAACAAAAACGGCTAACGTCAGAAGACGTCAGCCGCTTGCTTTAGATGCAGGGAGTCTCGCCTTCCGGCAAGGTCTCACTTACGTCGGTAAAGACGCCCGGCGACCGGATGCATATACGCATCGTAATGACGATCCACCAGCATGGAAGTTACTCCCCTTTGCAGGTAACAAAATATGTCAGCTCATTCATTCCGTCAATGAACGGCCGGACGGGCTTACGAACCTTTACGCAGGCAACTGCGCACCCACATCATCGGCCGGGAATACGACGCCGGTCTGGCGACGGATCTCGGTTTGCAGTTTTGCCGTTACACGACTGACAGCCAGACCCGGATGGTTGATTTCATTTTCTTCCACCAGCCGGGCAAAGGTTTCAGCTTCATACAGCATGGTATTGATGTGCTGTGGCTGGGTTAGTTCCTGCGGCTTACCGCCGCGCGGCACAAATGACACTTTCTGGCATTCGGAGATCTTCTCGATCACCAGTGAACCTGCCTCGCCCTGGATTTCACTCGGCAGAACAGAATCGCTCACTTTTGAGTGCTGCAGCGTTACGCTGAAATCACCGTAATCCATGACCACCACGCCGTGTGCATCTACACCGCTCTCCAGCTTGCTGGCAGTTGCGTGCACCGCATACGGCTCGCCCCACAGCGCCACGGCAGACGCCAGGCAATAAAAGCCAATATCCATAATCGAGCCGTTAGAGAAGGCCGGGTTAAAGGTATTAGGGTTTTCGCCGTCCAGATAACGCTGGTAGCGGGAAGAGTACTGGCAGTAATTAATAAAGGCTTTACGCACTTTACCGGCTTTGGCCAGTGACTGCTTAAGCAGTATGAAATTGGGCAGGCTGGCGGTTTTAAACGCTTCAAACAACACCACCTGATGCTCGCGTGCGCAGGCGATAGCCTCCTCCACTTCTCTCAGATTCGACGCCAGCGGTTTTTCGCAGATTACATGCTTTTTATGGCTGAGGAACAGGCGGGTTTGTGGAAAGTGCAGAGAGTTTGGGCTGGCAATATACACCGCGTCAATCGCATCGCTTTGCGCCATCGCTTCAAGCGAGGTGAACAGGTGTTCAACGGGATAATCATTCGCGAACGCTTGCGCCTGCTCAAGGCTGCGGGAAAAGACGGCGGTGAGTTTATATTTGCCCGTTTCATGGGCGGCATCGACAAACTGGCGAGTGATCCAGTTGGTGCCTATGACAGCGAAACGTATCATAAAGGCGCTGATTCTCCGTAATGAGGGGACTTTCGTCACTCTACCACGACGAGATGACAAAACCAGTGCCCCTGCCCGCAGAGTTACACCGCATAACGCCCCGGGCGGTGGTTCATGGCGATAATCAAATTGAGCATCGTCGCGCCGATTACCGAGATCACAAGCATGGGCAAGCTGACCACAAACAGCGATGCGGTAACGATGCAGGCGTCAACCACCATCTGGAATTTCCCGGCACGAATACCGCTTTTCTCTTGCAGATAGAGCGCCAGAATATTCATACCACCGAGGCTGGCTTTATGCCGGAACAGCACCACAAAGCCAATGCCCATCATAATGTTGGCAAACAGCGTGGCGTAGTAAGGATTAAGCTGATCAATATGAATAAAGCGGCCGTGGAGATCGGAAAAGAGCGACACCATCGCCACGGCGCAAAAGGTCTTTAGCGTAAACTGCGCGCCCATCCGACGCACCGATAACCAGTAAAAAGGCAGGTTGATGGCAAAAAACGCCGCGCCAAATGAGATGTGCGTTGTGTAGTGGATCAAAAAAGCCAGCCCTGCGGTGCCGCCGGTTAATGCGCCAGACTGGCGAAACAGCACCACACCAAAAGAGATCATCAGCGTACCGAACAGCAGAGCCAGCGCATCTTCCAGCCAGCTATGGGCAAGTTTATTGGGCGTGAGGACGTTATCCATAAGTGTGCATTATTCATTAAGTGAAAAAGATAAGCTTCACTTGCAATAACTACACCAGGCTGCGCCTGTCACGACGACGAAGGGAGGGGAAAACAGGCGTGGCTATCGCTAACGCGTTGAAAGCGCTGAAAACACTACGTTGCACAATGTATGCAGTATTTGGGCTGTAAAGGCGTGAATCGTGCGTAATAGTGGGGTTTAGTGCACGTCAGGGGAAGTCTTTGCACCGAATTGGGGCGAAATGCCCCAAATTAGGGCATGGTGTTACTGCCCGGCATCGACATGCCATTCTCTTTCAGGCGATTAAGCACGACCGACGTCTTCAGGTGCGCGACGCTCTTGTTCTGCGCCAGAATACCGCTAATCAGATGGTTCAGGCCTGGCAAATCGGAGACGGCGACTTTCAATAAATAGTCGTTATCACCTGTGGTTTTATACGCATCCACAATGGCCTCAACGCCGCATACCATTTGGTGAAAACTCGCCACGCATTCCGGCGTATGGTTCAGCAGCCGGACCTCAATAAGCCCCAGCATCCCCTGGCCTGCTGCATCGGGTGCAAGACGAGCGTGATAACCGAGGATCAACTGCGCCTGCTCCAGCGCAATGCGCCGCCGGGAACACTGCGAAGCAGACAGACCAATCAGCGCGCTCAGTTCCTGGTTCGTCAGGCGGCCGTTAGATTGCAACAGCGTCAGGATTTTCAGATCGAAATCATCAATGTGGTACATAGGCATCACAGGCAGACAAAAGGGGTGTGCACAAGACTAGCAGTTTTTTGCCCGGTGGGTTATTTCAACGCAAGATGCGTCAGCCACAGGCGGGTATCAAACTCCAGTTGATGATAATGCGGCTCCATATGGCAACAGAGCTGATAGAACGCCTTGTTATGCTCTTTCTCTTTCAGGTGCGCCAGTTCATGTACCACAATCATGCGCAGAAAGGCTTCCGGTGCGTCACGAAATACCGTTGCCACACGGATTTCGGCTTTGGCTTTCAGCTTACCACCCTGCACGCGTGACACCGCGGTGTGCAGCCCAAGGGCGTTGTTCAGTACGTGGATCTTGTTGTCGTACATTACTTTGTTCACCGGCGCGGCATTGCGCAGGTACTGGTTTTTTAGATCCTGTGTATAGTGCCAAAGTGCTTTATCGGTGGTGATACCATGACTGTCAGGGTAGCGTTTTTGCAGCACCTCACCCAGCCGGTTCTGTTCAATCAATGTGGTCACCTGCGTTAGCAGGGATTCAGGATAGCCCTGAAGATAGGTCAGCGTGTGCATGGCGAAATGTGTTTACTTCCCGACGTATTTAAGCGATAAAACGCGCGAATTTTAGCACTGCGGAGGGGCGATGAGCCAGGTTGAGTTAAACGGACAGTCATTCACTTTAGACAGATTCCCGGTCGGCGTGGAAGAGGCGTCGTTACAGGCATGGGATGCGGCAGATGAATATTTGCTGCAACAGGTGAATGAGGTCGCAGGCCCGGTACTCATCTTTAATGATAGCTTCGGCGCGCTGGCTTGTGCGCTGGCGCAACATCACCCGGTCAGTGTGAACGACTCCTGGATTGCCGGGCTGGCAACGCAGCATAACCTGCGTATTAACGCGCTTGATGAAGATGCGGTGACCTTACAGGACAGCCTCGCTCCGCTGCCCGCCAACCCCGCGCTGGTGTTGATCAAAGTGCCCAAGCAACTGGCGCTGCTTGAGCAGCAATTGTCTGCGTTACGCGACGTTGTGACGCCGCAGACGCGGATTATCGCCGGGGCAAAAACCCGCGACGTGCATAATTCAACACTGGCGCTGTTTGAAAAGATCCTCGGGCCGACGACGACGTCGCTGGCGTGGAAAAAGGCACGGTTAATTCACTGTACCTTTACGGCTCCGGCACGTGTCGAGGTGGCGCAACTCGCTAGCTGGAAGCTGGATGGAACCGACTGGACTATTCATAACCACGCCAACGTCTTTTCTCGCAGCGCCCTTGATATTGGCGCGCGTTTCTTCCTGCAACATTTGCCGCAAGCGTTGACAGGGGAAATGGTTGATCTGGGTTGTGGTAACGGGGTAATTGGTCTGCAATTGCTGGCGCAAAACCCGGACGGACGCGTGTTATTTGTTGATGAGTCCGCGATGGCCGTCGCCTCCGCCCGGTTAAACGTGGCGACCAATTTGCCGCAGGCGAACGAGCGTTGCGAATTTATGATCAACAACGCCTTGTCCGGCGTGGAGCCGGATCGCTTTGATGCGGTACTGTGCAATCCGCCTTTTCATCAGCAAAGCGCCATCACCGATCATATTGCCTGGCAGATGTTTAACGATGCGCGCCGTTGCCTGAAGTACGGCGGTGAACTGCGTATCGTCGGCAACCGGCACCTGGACTATTTCCGCAAGCTGAAGAAAGTATTTGGTAACTGCGAAACCGTCGCCACCAATAATAAATTTGTCATCCTCAAAGCGGTTAAGGTACGTAAAAAACGCGGATAACCGTGAGGCATGCCGGAGCCTGTCCGGCATGCGTCGATCAGATTTCCAGCGCCAGTTGAGTGCCCTGGGCAATGGCCCGCCGGGCATCCAGCTCCAGTGCTACATCGCACCCGCCAATCAGATGCACCGTCTTACCGGCTTCACGCAGCGGCTCCGCCAGCTCACGGCGCGGCTCCTGGCCAGCGCAGATCACCACATGATCAACCGCCAGCAACTGCGGCTCTCCGCCGATCATCAGATGCAAACCCGCATCGTCGATCTTTTGATAACTGACCGCCGGGATCATTTTCACGCCACGTGACAGCAGGGTAGCGCGGTGGATCCAGCCAGTGGTTTTCCCCAGGCCTTCGCCGGGTTTGCTGGCTTTTCGCTGCAGCATAACGATGTGGCGCGGGCTTTTAGGCAGTTGTGGGCCTTCCGGACGCAGCCCCCCAGCGTTATGCAGGCTGGTATCAATGCCCCATTCCACGCAAAACTCGGCAATATTCTGGCTGGTCGGTTCGCCAGGCTGACTTAAATACATCGCGGTATCAAAGCCGATCCCGCCGCAACCTATGATTGCCACCCGTTCGCCAACCGGGACTTTATCGCGCAGGACATCGAGATAACTCAGTACGCTGGGGTGATCAATGCCGTCTATTTCCGGCATACGCGGCTCAATGCCGCAGGCGAGGATCACCTCATCAAACAGTGTCAGCATGCCTGGATCGACACGCTGACTCAGGCACAGGGCCACACCTGTCAGGTCAAGCATTCGGCGGTAGTAGCGCAGCGTTTCGTAAAATTCCTCTTTGCCAGGGATCTGTTTGGCCACATTAAACTGCCCGCCAATCTCGGCTTGCGCATCAAATAGCGTTACGCTGTGCCCACGCGCGGCGGCATTGACTGCAAAGGCCAGCCCCGCCGGGCCTGCTCCCACCACCGCCAGGTTTTTCTTCTGCGCAGCCGGTGTTATTGGCATCAGTGTTTCATGGCAGGCACGCGGATTGACCAGACAGGAGGTCACTTTGCCGACGAAGATCTGATCAAGGCAAGCCTGGTTACAGCCAATGCAGGTATTTATCTCGTCCGCGCGACCACTTTGCGCTTTCGACAGCAGTTCTGCATCGGCAAGAAATGGGCGCGCCATCGACACCATATCCGCATCGCCATTGGCGAGGATCGTCTCTGCCACCTGCGGATCGTTAATGCGGTTGGTGGTAACAAGGGGAATGTTCACCTTGCCTTTCAGCTTGCGGGCCACCCAGCTAAATGCCCCGCGCGGCACGGGCGTCGCAATCGTCGGGATACGTGCTTCATGCCAGCCAATCCCGGTGTTGATAAGGGTCGCGCCAGCGGTTTCAACAGCCTGCGCCAGCGTAACGGTCTGCTCAAAGGTTCCGCCACCTTCGACCAGATCCAGCATCGACAGGCGGAAAATAATAATAAACTCGCGTCCGACACGCGCCCGCACAGCGCGCAGTACCTCCAGTGCAAAACGCATCCGCCGCGAGGCATCTCCGCCCCATTCATCCTCGCGCTGGTTCGTTCTGGCGGCCAGAAACTCGTTAATCAGATAGCCTTCAGAACCCATCACTTCAACGCCGTCATAGCCCGCTTGCTGCGCCAGTTGCGCGCAATAAGCAAAGTCGTCGATCAAGGTCAGGATCTCCTCGTGACTGAGCGCATGGGGAGTAAATCGGTTGATTGGGGCCTGCAGTGCAGACGGTGCGACCAGCCCCGGCTGAAAACTGTAACGCCCGGTATGGAGAATTTGCAGCGCGATTTTCCCGCCTTGCTGGTGGACGGCATCGGTGATTTTCCGGTGGTGAGGAAGCTGGGCTGCATCGCGCAGGATCGCGCCGCCTTCCACCGTCACGCCGGAAAGCGACGGTGCAACGCCGCCGGTGACGATCAAGGCCACGCCGTGGCGGGCGCGTTCAGCATAAAAGGCTGCCAGCCTTTCTGCACCATCCGGGCGCTCTTCAAGCCCGGTATGCATCGAGCCCATCAGCACACGGTTTTTTAACGTGGTAAAGCCCAGATCAAGTGGGGCGAACAGCGACGGGTAATGGCTCATGCTCTCTTCCAATGTAAAATAATTGTTATGTGGTCGGATGAGTTCTACTTTAGCCGTCGCGACAGAAAAGGGAAAAGCGGGAACAAATGATTGTGATGAGATTCAAAAATCCCCTCATCGCACCGGAATGAGGGGAGGGGAGAAAGATCAGACGTGAGTGCTCAATCCGGGTGCTGCCCACATTGAGGTGGTTAAACCGCTATCGACCAGACCAAGCTGATCGGCGTAAATCTTCTGCCATTTCTGCATCATCGTATCGTAAAGCTCGCGGTGTTGAAGATTGGGCGTATATTCCCGGCTCCATCTCACCAGCCGTTCACCCGTCGCTGCCATGTCATCGTACAGCCCGGCACCCACACCTGCGGCAATCGCGCAGCCCAACGCGGTCGCTTCTTTCACTTCCGGCACGCGCACCGGCAAACCGGTGACATCGCTTAAAATCTGCCCCCACAGCGCGCCTTTTGCACCGCCGCCTGCAAAAACCAGGCTATCGAAGCGAACACCGGAAAATCGTGAAATCTGGGCCAGATTACAGGCCGATACCGTGGCAGCGTTTTCTTCCAGCGCCCGGAACAGTGTGGCTTTGTTGCATTTTTCTGCATCAATCGAGAGGTTAATAAACGACGGCGCAGCGTGGTACCACTGTTTAAAATGCATCGCATCAGAGAAAATCGGCATGACGCCCCACGACCCTGCCGGTACGCGGGCCGCCATCTCTTCCAGCAGGGTATAGGCATCGACCCCCAGCCGTTCAGCAATTAACTTTTCTTCTGCACAGAAAGCATCGCGGAACCAGCGCATGGTTAACCCTGTGAAAAAGCTGATCGACTCTGCCTGAACCATGCCGGGAATGACGTGCGGATTAACGCGAATATTCATTTCCGGATCGGTACGTACTTGTGGCAGATTCACCACTTGTTGCCAGAACGTGCCGCCAAGCACTGCGCTCTGCCCGGCGCGCACCACGCCCAGCCCAAGACAGCCAAGCTGCACATCACCGCCGCCCATGACGACAGGCGTCCCTTCGCGCAAGCCGCTTTCCTGTGCTGCCTGGGCGGTGACTTCACCGAGAAGCGTGCCGGTCTCTTTTACCGGTGAGAGAAAATCGGCTCGCAGCCCGGCCATATCCAGCAATTCGGGCCGCCAGTCGCGGGTAAACAGATCAAGCAACCCGGTAGTGCCGGCATTCGACGGGTCCACGGCCAGCCAACCGGAAAGACGCGATGCCAGCCAGTCGCTGATCATGGTGATGGTTGCCGCATTGCGATAGATGTCAGGGCGGTTATGCGCCAGCCACAGCAGGCGCGGCATGGCGCTGAGCGCCAGCGTCTGTCCGGAGACTTCATACACTTCGGCTTCAAAATGGTAACCGTGGATCTCTTTTAGCTCGGCGACTTCACGGCTGGCGCGGGCATCCACATTGGCACAAGCCCACAGAGGCTCGCCGTTACGGTCATACAGCACTATGCCTTCACGCATAGAACAACAGGCGACGGACTGGATGTCTGCGCCGCGTAACCCGGCCTGAGCCAGGGCCTGTCGAATGCACTGGCAGGCGAGTTGCCAGTTGGTGTCGAGATCGAACTCCATTGAACCGGGCACATTTTCGAGGCTCAGATGCTTCCACTCAGCCTGGCCGACACCCACTTGTCGCCCGGATAAGTCGAAGATCACAGCACGAATACTGCCAGTCCCTGCATCTAGCGCTAATAGGTAACTCATGGGTTTTTCCCCCTCGGGCGGCATCAGAGATAAAACTGTGATCCTCGTACGGTCATAAATATAGTTCACGGCCTACGCTTGTGAACGATCTTCAATCACAAAATCAATGGCTCAATCACAGCTTTCAGTGGGAGGGACGATGGCGGATTTAGATGACATCAAAGACGGCAAAGATTTTGGTTTTGGAACGCCGCAAAAAAATGTGCCCTTCACGCTGAAAGGCTGTGGCGCACTGGACTGGGGAATGCAATCCCGACTGGCGCGGATCTTTAACCCGCACAGTAATCGCACGGTCATGCTGGCTTTCGATCATGGCTATTTTCAGGGGCCGACTACCGGGCTTGAGCGTATTGATTTGTCGATTGCACCGCTGTTTGCCGAAACAGATGTGCTGATGTGTACACGTGGCATCTTACGCAGTGTGGTGCCGCCTGCTACCAATAAGCCAGTGGTATTGCGTGCTTCTGGCGGAAACTCGATCCTGGCGGAACTCTCCAACGAATGCATTGCGGTGGCCATGGAGGATGCGCTGCGACTTAATGTCAGCGCTGTAGCGGCACAAATCTATGTAGGCAGTGAATATGAACATCAATCGATCGGTAACATAATCAAGCTGGTGGATGCCGGTGCTCGCTACGGTATCCCGACGCTGGCGGTCACCGGGGTGGGGAAAGAGATGACGCGCGATGCCCGCTATTTTTCCCTTGCCAGCCGCATCGCCGCCGAAATGGGGGCGCAGTTCGTGAAGACCTATTATGTCGACGAGGGATTCGAGAAAGTCACCGCCAGCTGCCCGGTGCCGATTGTTATCGCCGGGGGCAAAAAGTTACCGGAACAGGAAGCGCTGGAGATGTGTTTCCGCGCCATTGACCAGGGGGCGTCCGGCGTGGACATGGGGCGAAATATTTTCCAGTCCAGCGCGCCATTGGCGATGCTGAAAGCGGTGAAAAAAGTGGTTCACGACAATATGCGCGCCCACGAGGCGTATCAGTTCTGGCTGGAGGAAAAACAAGGAGAGCACCCATGAATGTGACGCTGGTGGAGATCAACATTAAACCGGATTGTATAGAGGAGTTTTTGCAGGTGTTCCGCGCCAACCATGAAGGGGCGATCCAGGAACCCGGAAATTTACGTTTTGATGTATTGCAGGATCAGAAAGTGAAAACCCGCTTTTTTATCTATGAGGCTTACCGGGATGAGGCTGCCGTGCTGGCACATAAGCAAACGCCGCATTATCTGGCCTGTGTAGAGAAGCTGGAAGGTTTGATGTCAGAACCGCGTAAAAAGCGCAGTTTTATTGGATTATTGCCGGAATAATGGCAGTTCCCCTCCCCAAAAGGGAGGGGAACTGTTACGCCTGTTCCACCGTAACCCGCAATGCCGCCAGCGCGTTACCTGCTGCTTTCAGCACCTGCTCACACTGCTCCATTGTGAGCGTCAGAGGTGGTTCAATACGAATAGTTTTCGCGTTGTTGAGCGTCCCGGCAACCAGCACGCGTTGACGGAACATCTCACTGGCAAAGTTATAGCCCGTTTCGTTATCCACAAACTCTATTGCCATCAGCATCCCGCGGCCGCGCGCATCCTGCACCAGATCGGGGTACTCGCGTGCCAGAGCCCGGAAGCCATCCAGCAGGATGTCGCCCTTCTGCTCTGCCTGCGCCGGCAGGTTCTCTTCCAACAGCACGTTGATAGTCGCCAGCGCGGCCGCACAGGCCAGCGGGTTACCGCCAAACGTTGTCGTATGCAGGAAGGGATTATCAAACAGCACGGAGAACACTTCCTGGGTGGCGATGGTCGCGCCGATAGGCATCACGCCGCCGCCCAGTGCTTTAGCAAGGCATAAAATGTCCGGCTGCACGTTTTCATGTTCGCAGGCGAACATTTTGCCGGTGCGTCCCATCCCCGTCTGCACTTCATCGAAGATCAGCAATGCGCCAAACTCGTCGCACAGCTGACGCACCGCAGGCAAATAGCCTTGCGGCGGCAGGATCACGCCGCCTTCGCCCTGGATAGGTTCAAGGATCACGGCAGCCACGTCATCACCGGTTTTATGACACTCGCTGAGCACTGTCCGCATGGCGTCAATATTGCCGAAGGGCACATGGCGAAAGCCTGGCAGCAGTGGCATAAAGGGTTTGCGGAAGGTCGATTTTGCCGTAGCCGATAGCGCGCCTAAGGACTTGCCGTGGAACGCGCCGCTGGTGGCAACAAAGGTAAATTTGCCACGTGGCGACTGATACGCTTTGGCCAGTTTCAACGCAGCCTCGACGGATTCCGTCCCGCTGTTGCTAAAGAAACTGTATTTCAGTTTGCCGGGCGCAAGTGCCGCCAGCGTTTTTGCCAGCATCGCCCGCAGTGGGTCGAGTAGCTCCTGGCTGTGAAGAGGTTGTTTGGCGAGTTGACTCTGTACGGCGGAAACCACAACTGGATTACGGTGCCCCACATTAAAAATTCCAAATCCACCCAGGCAATCTAAAAACTCCTGTCCCTGGGTGTCGACAAGCGTATTCAAACTGCTTGCTTGCCATTCTACGGCTCCGTAATCCCCGCCAGCGGTAACAGATTTGCGATACTCCAAAAACCCCGGATTTACATGCTCTTTAAAGTATTCAACCACCTCTCGGTTTAACGCTTTCATCTCCTCATGATCAAGATCTTGTTTTTCAATGATATTTAATGCGTGAGCGCTGCACGCTAATGCCGATGCGCTGGAAGGTAACCTGTTCAAAATGTGCTCCAGGGGCTCGCGTATCACATGATACCGATTTAAGTATTGCAGGGATTACGCCACTTCGGCTGAGGGAAGCAAAATCGGGATAAACGCCAGGGGAAGGGGCTTTTGTACAAGATTTAATCGTCCCGTTACGTTTAAAAGTTCCCAAATGCATGATTAAAATTTGAACGAGTGTGACCACACTGTTGCACTTATGCCCCTTACTGGTGCAGTCAATGCTCTTTAAGGGGGCATTTAGCCTTAGCTTTAGTGGGTGGTTACGCAACGAAACTATTTAAATCAGCATGTTAGTGGCTGTACAAAAAATGCGGATTTATGCTGAATTGCGATCTAAATCAAATTTAACAACTAAAGATAAATTCATTTTCGCCGAAATAACATTCGCAATAATTCTTAACAGAAGTATAACCTGCACAGGACGCAACCATGTCTTCTCCTCGCTATGTCAGCCAGCAGGCGTTTTTGCTGGATGATGACACGACCCTCATGTCGACCACCGACCTGCAAAGTCATATCACCCACGCCAATGATGCTTTCGTTAAGGTAAGCGGCTATCACCTTGATGAACTCCATGGCCAGCCACATAACCTTGTTCGTCATCCGGATATGCCCAAAGCGGCCTTCGCCGACATGTGGTACACGCTTAAACAAGGCGAGCCGTGGAGCGGTGTTGTTAAAAACCGTCGCAAAAATGGCGACCATTATTGGGTGCGTGCAAACGCAGTCCCGATGATCCGTGATGGGCAACTTAGCGGATACATGTCGATTCGCACGCGGGCGACAGAAGATGAGATTGCCGCTGTGGAGCCGCTGTATCAGGCATTAAAGGAAGGGCGCAGTAATAAACGGCTCTATAAAGGCCTGGTGATCAGTAAACGCGGCTGGGGGAAAATATGCGCCATGCCGTTACGCTGGCGCGCCCGCAGCGCCGTGGCATGTGTGGGGCTCGCGCAGTGCGCCGCGCTGGCGTTATCCGGCGGCAGTGCGTTGACGCTGGCAATCAGCGTACTGGCGATGGTGGCGACAGGGATGGCTATAGAGTGGCAAATTGTACGCCCGGCCGCCAATGTGGCGCGCCAGGCGTTAAGCGTGGCGACAGGCGAGCGTAACAGCATACAGCCGCTTAACCGCAGCGATGAACTGGGGCTGACTCTGCGCGCTGTCGGGCAGTTGGGGCTCATGTGCCGCTGGCTTATCAATGACGTTTCCAGCCAGGTGAGCAGTGTGCGTAAAGGCAGCGAGACGCTGGCCAGAGGCAGCGACGATCTGAACGAGCGCACTCGCCAGACGGTGGTCAACGTTCAGCAGACCGTGAGCACGATGAGCCAGATGGCGGCGTCGGTACACACCAACTCAGAAACCGCGTCGGCGGCGGATCAACTCTCCAGTGCGGCCAGCAGCGCCGCACGGCATGGCGGTAAAGCAATGGAAACGGTGGTGAAAACCATGGATGAGATTGCGAACAGTACGCAGCGCATTGGTTCTATTACCACGCTGATTAACGACATTGCTTTTCAGACCAATATCCTGGCGCTGAACGCCGCCGTGGAAGCCGCCCGGGCAGGTGAACAGGGGAAAGGTTTTGCGGTAGTCGCCGGCGAAGTACGGCATCTGGCCAGCCGAAGCGCCAGTGCAGCCAACGATATTCGTAAGCTGATTGATGCCAGCGCAGATAAAGTACAGTCCGGCTACGACCAGGTGCATGCCGCCGGGCGCACAATGGAAGACATCGTCAACCAGGTACAGAACGTCACAGCGCTGATTGGGCAAATCAGCCAGTCGACGTCTGAACAGGCGGCAGGGCTCTCTGATTTGACGCGTGCGGTGGCGGAACTGGACGCGATTACGCAAAAAAATGCGGGGCTGGTCGAAGAGAGCGCCACCGTTTCGGCTATGGTGAAGCATCGCGCTGGTCGTTTGCAGGATGCTGTTTCCGTATTACATTAATCATCATTATAAGAATTAAAAACCGCCCGAAGAGATTCCGGCGGTTTTTTTTGCTATATCCGTATTTATAGCAAGGTTAATTTGTAATGGTATTATTCATTCTTTGTTAAATTATTATTAATTATGATTTCAAGTGTGAATGAATAATAATGTTCTCTTTTTTATGTTTAATTATTAATTAAATGTGATTAAGCATTATTAAATATATTGTGATTACCGATACTTGCGTGCATATAACGATCGATTAACTGTCATTAATAGCTCCTGGCTATCTAATTGCACATTAAGTAATTAAAAAAACGATCAAACTCATAAAGTTAGCGTGACTGTTACCGATAACGACTAGTGGTTGCTCCCTTTTAAATTTGCGCCAGGGACTTAAGCGCGCCTTTACCATCCGTGGCGCGACGCTTTCGTCAGAAAAAATCAAAACCATGGAGAATATATGTTTTTACATGATGTAAAAATCGGCACGAAATTATTTCTGGCATTCGGGTTTTTTATTGTGTTGATGGTGATAAGTTCCACTCTTTCGCTACTTAGTCTCAATCGCACAAATAATGGAATGCAGGAAATTGTGCACCATGACTATCCCACCACGATCAAAGCCAATGATCTGATTGATAACTTCAATGCCTTTATCAATAACCAGCAACTGATGCTGCTGGATAACGAAGGCAAATGGACCGCGGACACGCCAAAGCAACTTACCGACATCAGCGCCAGCATCACCGCGCTGCTGGAAGAGTTGTCGAAAAGCTTACCGGATGAGGAGTCGCAGAAAATTCTCGGCGAAATCCGCACCGTGCGTCAGCAGTATCTTGATTCGCGCTTCCGCATTCTTGACGCCGTGAAACGCAACGACCGCGCCGGTGCCGTTGAGGAGATGATGACCCACACGGTTCAGATTCAGACTGCGTACAAAGACAAAGTGATGGATCTGATTGCGGTGCAGAACAAAAAAATGCGCACCGCAGGCGACCAGGTACAGGATGATTTTAGTACCAACCGCCTGGTGATGATCCTGCTCGCCGTATTCAGCATTAGCGTCGGCAGCCTTCTGGGTTTGTACATAATGCGCATGATCACCCGTCCGTTAAGCGAAGCCGTAGTCTTTGCCGAAGCGATCGCCGATGGCGATTTAACCCGTGCTATTGATTCGCCACATCGTGATGAAACCGGCATTTTGCTGCGTGCTCTGATGGAGATGAAAAACCGGCTGGTGGATATCGTTCACGAAGTGCAGCATGGCTCTGAAAGTATCTCCAGCGCGGCTGCGCAGATCGTTGCCGGGAACCAGGATTTGGCAGCACGTACCGAAGAGCAGGCCAGCTCTGTTGAGCAGACGGCCGCGTCTATGGAACAGATCACCGCGACGGTGAAAAATACGGCCGATCATACCTCTGAGGCAACCCAGCTCTCCGCTGGTGCGGCAACGGTGGTGAAAAATAACGGTGAGATGATGAAGCAGGTGACGGAGAAGATGCGCGTCATTAATGAAACGTCTAACCGTATGTCCGACATTATCAACCTGATTGACTCGATTGCTTTCCAGACCAATATTCTGGCGCTTAACGCGGCGGTTGAAGCGGCGCGGGCAGGGGAGCACGGGCGGGGCTTTGCAGTCGTGGCGGGCGAAGTGCGTCAACTCGCGCAGAAAAGCGCGTCATCGGCCAATGAGATCCGTCATCTGATCGAGAGTTCGACCACCCAGACCCGCGAGGGGATGTCGCTGGTGGAAAAAGCCAGCTTGCTGATCAACGGCATGGTAGATAACGTGCAGGAGATGGACGTTATCCTGCGCGAAATTGGCCAGGCAAGCCGCGAACAAACCGATGGCATTTCGCAGATCAACAGCGCAATCGGTCTCATTGACTCCACTACGCAACAGAACTCCAGCCTGGTGGAAGAGTCTGTCGCAGCGGCGGCGGCTCTGAATGACCAGGCGATGCACTTGCGTCAGTTAGTGCAGGTGTTCCGCTTACGGGAATCCCCCGCCGCGGCTTAATCCAGCTGCGAGATATCCAGCGCCGCACGGTCGATAATGCCGATTATCTGCTTAAGCTGAGCGGCGCTGACTTCTCCCTGATTAACGCGCAGGTCCAGCACGGCTTTAAAATTTTCCAGCGCGCGCTTCATTTGCGGATCCTTACGCAACTGGCGACCGACATTGCGGGCTTTGATTCGCTCGCGGATCTGTTCAAGCTGGGTCTGGCTCTCATCCAGCCAGCGCAGACCTTCAGCCGTGATGGTAATGCGCCGGCGCCCGTTCTCTTCATCATTAACGGTGATCAGTTGTTGGTCCTGCAAAAAATCAAGCGTGGGGTAGATCACCCCCGGGCTTGGCGTGTAATTGCCGCCGGTCAGTGTTTCAATCTCTTTGATCAGCTCATAGCCATGGCTGGCACCGCTGGTCAATAAGTGCAGGATCACCAGCCTTAATTCCCCATGCCCAAAAAAGCGCTGACGGCGACCGCCGCCGTGTCCGTGGTGGTGCGCCTCGTCGTGACGGTGGCGTTGTTCGTCATCATGATGATCGTGGGGATGCCGCATTGTGATCTCTCGTGTGATATTGATATATCTAATTTATATCTAAATTTGAAAGTAATACAGTTTAATACTGATTTTGTATTTAACTAAATGATTATTAATGTTTTTAATTCTACGTTTAACAAGCTGTGCGCTTTCACTCCGCTATATCTTAAAAAGATCTTGCCTTCAGCCTAATCAGCAATCATTATCATTTGCACAATATTTAGATATATCGTATTCAACTTTACGAAGGCTGATGATGACGACACTATCCCGAAAGTACCCTCAGCGCGTACGCAATGAACTGCGTTTTCGCGAATTAACCGTCCTGCGCGTGGAACGCCCCGGCGTGAGCTTCCAGCGTATTGTGCTGGGCGGCGATCAACTGGATGGCTTTACCTCGCAGGGGTTTGATGATCACACCAAGGTTTTTTTCCCACAGCCGGGTAGGGCGTTTGTGCCGCCAGTGGTGACCGATGAAGGGATCGTTTGGGGTGACGGACCGCGTCCGGCATCCCGCGACTATACGCCGTTATATGATGCGTCCCGCCATGAATTGCTGCTGGATTTCTATATCCATGATGGCGGTGTCGCGAGCAACTGGGCGGTCACGGCGCAGGTTGGCGATAAACTGACCATTGGCGGGCCGCGCGGTTCGTTAGTGGTGCCGGAGGATTACGGCTGGCAGTTATATGTATGTGATGAGTCCGGAATGCCAGCGCTGCGCCGCCGCCTGGAAGCGTTAAGCCAGCTTGCTGTGCGCCCGCAGGTAACGGCGGTGGTTAGCATTAATGACGCTGCCTGTCAGGATTACCTGGCGCACCTGAGCGGTTTTGATATCTACTGGGTGACAGACCATAATGCGCAGATGCTGGCAGACAAACTGGCGTCCGTGAATGTTCCTGCTGATGACTATTTTATCTGGCTGACGGGGGAAGGTGAGGTGGTGAAATCCTTGATGAGCCGTTTCGATACCGCGGCTATCGACCAGCAGCTTGTCCGTGCGCAGGCATACTGGCATAAAAAATAGTGTTCAGGCCCGGCGCATTTACCGGGCCTGGTGCGTTCAGGCCACTTCGTCGAATTCTGCTTCGCTTACCTGCTGCTCAAGCGTCTGGCGAATCTCCGCCAGTGTTTTTTCCTGCTGGCGGAAGTAGGCTTCCTGATCGTGGAGCGTGGAAACCAGTTGCCATGTATCTTCTTTTTCCAGCGTAGCCAGCTCGTCAATCAAGGTTGCGATATGCTGCTTCACTTCAACAATGCGCTGACGCAGACGCTGCAAATCATTTAAACGATCGCTCGCCATCAACGGATCGAGACCCTTTTGCAAACGCGTCAGAAGGGAACGGATCGCGCTGAGGTCGCCACGCTGACGTGCCTGGTTGAGTTGCACCATCATGCCGTGCGCTTCGTTCTTCAGATCGTTATCGACCAGGTCGGGGTGACAGAGTTTGCTGGCCTGACGCCACAGACGTTTCAGCTCATGGCGTTCATCTTCCGACATTTGTTGCTCAAAGCTGAACCGTTTTTCAGCGTCAAACTGCTGTTCCTGATAATCCTCATACTCCTGGCGGGCTTCGTCGCGCGCCTGGCGTGCGGGTTCATCTTCCCGCGTCAGACCGCGCTCCAGCTCCTGCGCTTCGGCGAGGAGAGAGGCAATGAGATCGTTTTGTTGCTGCAGATGCTTGCGCGCTTCGGCGGCTTGCGGCGAATGGGGCGGCATGCTCTGCCAGCGCTGCGTAAGCGTGAGCAACACATTCACAGCCTGTGACAGATACTTCTGGCAGCGCAGGTAATCGGCTTCGCGACGGCGCGCTTCGGCTTCCTGGCGGCGTACGGCCGCTTCGGCGAGGGTTTGGCGTAAGCGCAGGATCTGCGACATCAGCGGCCCGAGGCGCGTCATATAAAGATCGTTGAAATCATCCAGCAGTTGGATCCGTGCGTTGCGTTTATCAATCAAATCCCGCATTTGCTCTTCCAGCGCCTTCAGTTCCAGTTTGCTGGCGGCTACCTGAGGATCTTGCCAGGAGACCACCGCACGCTGGCTTTGCAGCCACTCGGTGATGGCGCGCATCGCTTCGCTGTAATTTTTCTCTTCAAGCGTTTGTACGATAAACGCTAACTCCGGATCCGTGACTTCGGCTTTGAGTGAAGGAAGCTGGCTGTGGATGATGCCGTCATCCTCCAGTTCAATGGCGTATTTGATGATTTCAAGCCGTTTGATTGGTTTGTTCATGGCGTTTCGTCAAAGCGCTTAATGAGTCTGTTAAAGGGAGTTGTTCATCAAATCTGGACCACAGATGCGAAACTCGCAATAGTCCGGTGCCATATTACATGCGACATATTTCAATGCGTTAGTCTTTCTGTGAAAATTGCGCTTACGGCTGCGTTTTCATGCGAAATGGGCGAAAAGTTGCCTTATGGCGGGGTAGATTATGGCCGGGCAGCGGTAAACGTTCCGCTGCCGTGGCACAGGCATAATATTACTCGGGTGTCGGGCTGTCGGGCAGGCCCCGAACCCGAATTGGCTCTTTAATCGCTTCTGCGCTAAGCAGGCGCTGGAGGGCTGAAATGGCGGTGTCGGTGAGTTCATGCCCTTTCGTCAGCACCATCAGACCATTAGTGGTGCGGATATCTTCATCCACCACCCAGCCGGGCATCAGCTCGCGAATGCGCGCAGAGCGTACCCCAGTCACATTGGTGCGGAAATCCGACAGTGACTTGATAATGTAGTCCGGCAGCGCCGGACTGGCAGCACGTAAGATTTCCCATGGCCGCTCCAGGCTCCATCCGCGTGCCGCATGGCGTTCAAGCTCAAGAGCGGCGCGCAATAAATGCGAACCGCGCAACACTTCGAGGGGCACATTCGGTGCGGGTTCTTTCGCCTGGTGACGAATAATCCCGGCCACCATTTCAAGGCGTGGAATATTGCCCACCAGCCGGGCGGCGACCTCCGGGTGCCCCAGTAACAGTTTTTTCTCTTCGTCCGTGAGTTTTCGCTGCGCAGCATCGGCCTGTACGATGTCCGCCGGAATACCGACGCAGCCGATTTGGCTCAGGGATGCGGCAATGGTGTAAATCCACTCATCCGGCCATTCCAGTTTTGGCAACGCATGAAGGACGCAGGACTGGGCAAAGGCTGCACGCTGGAAAGCCCACGGTGCCACCATGGCGAGCACTTCGGTCAGCGTTTTTACCGAGGCGGTAAGCGTGGTCGCCAGCAGCTATTTTTCTGCGCAGACAAGACGGTACTGGCGGACAGCGTCATTCAGTGTCGCAATCAGTTCCTCTTTCGGACAGGGTTTGCAGAGATAGCGAAAAATAGCCCCTTTATTGATAGCCGCAATGGAGGAGGTAACATCGGCCTGCCCGGTGAGCAGTAGCCGCACGCTATCGGGAGAGAGTTCCCGTGCTTTAGCCAGAAAGGTTGCCCCGTCCATGTTCGGCATGCGCATGTCCGACATAATGACGGCAAAGCGATCTCCCCAGCGAATGGCATCCAGTCCGGCTTGCCCACTCGGCGCTACCACCACGTCAAATTCGCCGAACAGTGTTCGTTCCATCGCTGCGAGTACATTCGGTTCATCGTCAACGCACAGCACCCGGGGTAAGGCGGTATCAGTCATGAGGCGTGTCCTGTAGGTTGGTCAGCATTTGCTGCCATAAAGGGAGTTGATTCAGCATGCCTGTCTGTTCGAGATAATCCCGATCCGGCATGCTGTTATTAGCAAGGGCGACCGCAACATGCACGATACCCACGGCGTCAAAAACGCCGTTTGCGGAACGAGAAGGCTGTGTATGACCCGCCACGATTTCCACAATGTCCATCGGTAACCCCCAGAGCGCCAGCAAATATGCGCCGACGGCAGAGTGCATAGCGTTATTGTCGCGAGTGAGGTGTTTTTCGCCGCTCTGTTCTCTCATCTCCGGGATCAGCAACGCAATATTAGCCAGCAGGGCGGCAGTGGGCGCCAGTCCCTGATGCCCGGCAATCCGGGCGGCAAGTGTAGAGGCGAGCAGCGCACGGCGTTGTAACTCATCAACCTCGGGATCTGCCTTCGCATCCGCAAAAAATCGTGATGCGAGCACCAGTTGCTTGACCTGTTCCAGCCCCAGATGGGAAATGGCGCTGCCAATGTCATGTATTTTCGCTTCCTGACTGAACCAGGCGGAATTTGCCAGCTGCATAATTTTGGCACTGAGTGCGGGGTCGCTGCTCAGATGTTCTGTAATTTGCCGGGTATCACCGCCGGGAGCTGCAATCAGCTGGCACACTTCGGTGTAGACTTTTGGCGAAGCGGGTAACTGGTTAATTCCGCCCACTACGCGCAGAACTTCCGGGTCTTTAAACATACCGCGTAATGCCAGCGCGCTGCCAATCAGCGTTAACAATGCTGTGCTGTCGCAGGGTTTAGCGACAAACCGGTGCGCCACTTCCAGCATCCGCCGGGTGGCATCCGGCTCGGAGTAGCCAGAAAGAATAATGCGCAGGGTGCCGGGCCAGCGATTTCGCACCTGCGTCAGTAACTCTGCACCGTCCATAAACGGCATGCGCATATCGGACACCACCACGTCCGCAGGTGTCTCTTCCAGCATCGCCAACGCTTCAGGGCCACTGGTGGCAAAACGGCATGCCCACTCCGTGTCCTGCATCATGATGGCCCGCTCAATACCCGAGAGCACCTTGCTTTCGTCATCCACGAACATCACTTGCATGCCGTGTCATCCTCCATGGTGTCATGTAGTGGAAATTGCAGAATAAACGTCGAGCCGACGCCTTCTTGCGACTCGCAGCGGATCTGCCCTCCGTGTTTGTCCACCACCGTAGAGTACACAATGGCCAGCCCCTGGCCTGTCCCTTTGCCGACCGCTTTGGTAGTGAAAAAGGGATCGAAAATACGGTCACGGATAGCAGCAGGAACCCCGCTGCCGTCGTCATGGACGCGGATCTCCATCCAGTCGCCATTCTGTTGCGCGGAAAGGGTAATGCGGCCTTTCTCTTTAACGCCTTCTTTCAGCGTATCTGCAATCGCGTGGGCGGCGTTTACTACCAGGTTAAGGATTGCCTGGCCGACCATATCGCGCAGGCAGGGAAGTGGGGGCAAATCATCACTGAAATGGGTCTCGAGCTCGGCGACGTACTTCCATTCATTTCGCGCCACGGTCACGGTGGTATTAATCACTTCGCGAATATCCACCCGTTCCTTTTCGTTGAGCGACGGGTGCGAGAACTCTTTCATCGCGGCGACGATCCTGGCGATATGCCCAAGACCTTCGAGCGATTCGTCTAAAGCGCCGGGGATTTGACGGCGTAAAAAGTCTAATTTTGAGCGCTTGAGTGTCGCGTCAAAATCTGCGATTGCAGGATCGTCAGCCATTTTCTCCCTTGCAGCTTCAGCCAGAGCAAGAGCGGCGTCCAGCAGCGTTAACAGCGTGGCGTTAGCGCTTTTAACAAAACCGACGTTATCGGAGACGTACTGCGTTGGCGTATTGATTTCATGGGCAATACCGGCTGCAAGCTGGCCGATAGATTCCATTTTCTGTGCCTGAAGCAACTGTGTTTGGGTAATGCGCAGTTCAGCCAGCGCTTTTTCCAGTTCATGCCGCTCGTTTTCCAGTTCCATGGTCTTGCGGGCCACCACTTTTTCAAGGCCGACATTTTGCTCCAGGATGGCGAATGGCGTGGCGTGACTGTGTCGGGCTTCTTGTGCGATACGGCGTTTCAGAACGTCGATGGTCTTATCGCGGGCGATAAGTTTGCGCTCATAATCCGCAAGGGACAGATCCGCAGTAGAGGCGTGGGGAAGGGCAGGCATATTGGTTAACCTCCAATGGCAACACCCGTGAATGTCTGGTTGACATGCAGCCCGTTATACTGCTCGCCGTAGGTAGAGAAACCCACGACCCGGTTCTGCACCATGATCTCGCCAATCTGTTGCTCAAGCCCTTCTTGTTCAAACTGGAGGCGGCGCAGAATGCAGTCACAACCGATAATGACGGCCGGATCCGGAATGGTTTCGCGCACTTTGTCAAAGGCCTGACTGAAAGTTTCGATCGGATCTTCGGCGATGCCGATCGACACGATTAACCCTTCTTCTATGGCGCAATAGCAGGTGATCGAGAGGTCGTCATTAATTTTCTGGATCGAGCGGACGTAAGGTTCATCGCCGAAAGAGAGCACCAGCGGATTACGGGAAAAGACCCTTGGTGTGAGTTCATCAATGGTTACGCCAAGCGCCTCCGCATACACTTGGGCGGCAGGTTCGCCATTGATCTCAAGGATCAGACGTTTCTCGGCATCGGCCTCGGTGATCACCAGTTCTATATCGCTGGGCTCGAAGTGTTGGATCTTAAAGGTGGCGATTGGGGAACTGGTTTCGATAACAGAAAAAACGGCGGCATCAGAAACGAAATGCCCTTCTCCATCATAGACATAGCTTTTTTCGAAACGTAAGTCGTCACCCGCCGAACCGCCGACGATAGGCACATTACCAATCTGCTGATACAGGTTTGCCACCAGCCGTTCTTCGGCCATCGAAAGGCCATCCACCAGCAGCAGGCCAAAGCGATGCAGGCTCGGTTTCTCTTCGCTGTCGCGGCGAATGGTTTCCGCAATGTCGCTAATCACGGCGGTGTATTCCACCAGCGGGTGGATAAGAAAAGTGCGGGCGCGAAAACTGCCGCCTAAGCCCAGACCTAACAGCCCCGAGTGCTGGAAACCTTCCGTGCCAATATGCCCTGAAGAAGTACATCCGATACAAGGGCAGGAAAACGTGTTTTTTAAAGCCTTACCTAATACTTCCAGATCGTAATCCGGAGAGCAGAAAAAAATAACGGTTTCGATCTCGTCATGACCAAGCTGTTGAGCAAATTCGGCCACGGCCTGAACCGGATCCGGAGATTCGCTACTTGCATATCTGGGCTGGAAATTCACGGCATGATCTCCCAAGTTTGAACCGCGACGTTCGCGTCTGGTGGGGTGCTGCGTCAACTATCCTGATGATCGAAGAGTAGGAGTTGGCTTGTTAAATAGCAAATCCGCAGGGGGTAATTTGACAGGCTTTTTTGACGGGATTTTTACTTATCTTTCAACGTTTACAGCCGCAGGCACCGCCGGTGCCGCAGGCGATGAATAAGCAAAAGAAAGGCTAAAGAAAACGTAGCGGCGGGCACAGTTCAAAAACACATCAGGCACGTTTAACGTGATACCCGCCCCCGAGACAGATCCTTTATTTGCAAGCCGCGATCAGATTATCTTTTTTATCATAGGCAACGGAACATGTCTGAGCGGTTGCCGAAACAGTGAGGTCCACTGTCTGTTTGGTATTTTTATATCGGCAAATGAAATGGAGCGACGTTTGATCCTTCCGGGCTGCATCCTGGTAATCAGGTAATGTCCACACGGTTTCTTGATCGGTATCCGGCATTAAATCAACCTTATCTTTTTGCGGCCCGATAAATAAACTGGCGTCTTCTAAACTGTGCGACTTATCGTTTGGATTGGGGTACTGAGGGCATTGCGTAGTAGCGGCCTGGGCCATACTTGTGGTTAACCATACCGCCGCCGCTAACAGGCAATTTTTATTCCACCACATCGTCATTTATTCTCCTGGCTTTTAGTTGAGTGTATTCCCGGTTATCAGGGCAATCGGCCATAACTTCTTTTTTCCGGTACTGTTATCCCTTTCGCGGCGGGTTTGCTAAGCCCGCTGCGTCTGGGCGTTCGTTTTTATACCATTACACCACACTAATAAACGCGGCAAACCGGTCGGCGTTATCCACCAGCCAGGCCGGAAACTTCTCTTTGGTGAGTGGCTGAGGCACCATCAGGCGATCGCGTCCCCAGATATCTTTTGCATGCGTGAGCGCATCAACAATGTGCGTTTGATTATTCAAATGCGGCAGATCGTATTCCGTATGAGAAATGCTCGACATCTTCTCCGAAATGCGTTCGGCCGTCATAATCCACGAGAAGTGCCATCCCGCGTTCGTTACCACTTCGCTGCGGAATTTGAAGAGTGTTTTTGCAATAAAACCCCGGTGTAACCCGGATTTTTTAAGGTTGCGAAAATCTTCCGGTTTCCCGCCAAAATAGCCCTTCAGATTGTGTAATGAGGTCGCTCCAGGCAATGTACACTGTCGCGGCGTTCCATCCTTATTAAATACCTGAAGATTGAACTGGTAATTATAAAATCCCATGTGCAGCTTTGTGCAAAGCTTGTCGGGATTGATGGCTTTAATAGCTTGTGGCGAGAAAATTTCATCGACGTCTGAAACCAGAATCAGGTCATCGTCTTTTGCATCTTTTAGGCCGTGCATAATGGCGTTTCGCTGTGCGGCTTCGTTAGCCCAGGCATCGACTTCATGGGTATTCTGCGCGGACGTTTTCATGATCGGCGGCTGATCATGCACCACGTAAATAATTTTATCTTTGAAAGCGGAGAATTTTTCTTTGTCAAAGTGCAGTGTTCTGGGTTTACCTGTAAAGGTATGTTTCGATTCCACAATCACAAAATAATCAACAACATTTGCAAGTGTATTCAAACGAATATCAAGCAACATGTCTTCATCATAATATAAAAAACAATCATAAATCATGGTGGTATTCTCGGTTGTATTTTGACCAATGATTCTTCGTTTATTTCACCCTAATTGACCGGGGTGAATTCTCCTTCACTGAGGATGGTAAGTAAAGTCTGACAGGACAAAAGCAAATATGCAGGGAGTTGCGGTGCCACTTAAGCGAAATCAAACGGGATTAATATTGAACAACGAGGTGGCTGGATGCCTGTACTCATATATGGGCAAAAACATCCGCCAGGCAGGCTTATTGCGGGATCATGCATTACATTTATTAGCGCTTCATTGCTCAGCTCACGTCACTGAACCAGTAGCGCAATAATCGCCAACAGCGCAGGCAGTGCTTGTACATAGAGTATTTTGCGGCTGGCGGTGACCGCGCCGAACAGACCGGCAATCAAAACGCAGCTCAGAAAGAAGAGCTTGATTTGCACACCGTCTTCCCCAACTGATAATCCCCAAATCAAACCCGCAGCGAGGAATCCGTTGTACAGCCCCTGATTCGCCGCCAGCGTTTTTGTGTCCCGTGCAAAATCGGCCTGCATGTTAAACGCCTTGCGCCCTGCGGGTGTATCCCACAAGAACATTTCGAGGATCAGAATGTAAATATGAATCACAGCGACGAGGGTGATGAGTACATTCGCTAACACGGTGCAACCTTATCCAGTGGAGTCGACGAGACAGAGTATAGGTGATAGCGAGCAGAACAAAAGCAGGCCGGAACGAAAAACAAAATAGCGATGTCAGTTGGGGATGTTATAAACCGATAAGTTTCTATAAGAGATAAAATCAACCCCCGCACGTAAAATATTTCTTCGCGACAGGGGGATAACGGGTTTTTATATTATTAGAATGGGTGTTTCTTTCTTCTCGCAGCAAGCATAAGGCTACTTTCGCAAATCCTTTCAAAAGATTCTCGCATATCCGACTGACTTTATTCGTATACAGGAAGTGCTCACGGTAACGGCCAACAGCATAAATACTCGCTCACTGTTGGCAAGCGAACATTGCCTACTCCTTAACATTGTGGGCATTAAGAATACGTTGTTTCTGCTGCGTAAATTCTTCCTTAGTCAAAATGCCGTCTTGCTTCAGTTTCGCAAGCCGCTCCATTTTGTCGATAACATCATCTGCGGTATGTGTTTCGTTTATCTGATGAATATTACCTGGTTGTTTCTGAGACTGAATAATGTTCCTGAAGGCATTAACTGCATTGGTAAAAGGCCCAACACATAACTTCGACACATTTTTGATCGTGTGGTTTTGCGCAGCGGTCGAAATGGTAATTTCTCCCAACGTGAACCCCGTGGAACCACTTACACTGACAATATCCTCCAGGCTAATATCAACTTGCTTCAGGCCATAAAACATCCCTTTATCAAGAAGAATTATGCGCTGGCTGGTCAGCGTGATCAGCCATGTATGACCATCCATCGAACCACTCGCAATTGCAAGCGGCACCTCATCTACATTGAGGATTTTGGGAAGCTAAAAGAACTCTTTTTTGGTACTAAAAGCTGTATCACAAACCATTGCCGCGAGACGCTTCATTTCCGCCTCGAGTTCATCTTTGGTCGCTGTTCTGTAATCCAACATGCTAAATCCTTAAGCTATTTTTTATGCGCATACTACGCCCTATAACATTTACATCGCCAGTGGACAGTCTGTTGTTTATAGAATTGCTATGGCAATTTCTGGGTGTGAAGGCATTATGCTGCCATTTTATCGTCACTCTGAAAAACAGAAACAAAAAAGCCACCGTGAGAGGTGGCTTAATCATATGATTTTAAAGCTAAAATTTGGTGGCCCCTGCTGGACTTGAACCAGCGACCAAGCGATTATGAGTCGCCTGCTCTAACCACTGAGCTAAGGGGCCGTGGCGGGGAATTATAAAGTAACTTATCCCTGCAATCCAGCAGGAATCGCCTGGCTGTTGTTTTTATAAACAACCTGTTATCAATCCCTTATACTTGGTTTTACTGTATTCATCAGGAGGTGGGTATGATCCACGATATTCTTGAGCCGGGGTTACGCGTGGTGTTTTGTGGCATCAATCCTGGCAAATCTTCCGCCCATACTGGTTTTCATTTTGCCCACCCGGGTAATCGTTTCTGGAAAGTGATCCACCAGGCCGGATTTACCGATGCTTTGCTGCGTCCGGAAGATGAACGCCATCTCCTCGATACCCGCTGCGGCATTACAATGCTGGTAGAAAGGCCGACCGTACAGGCCAGCGAAGTGGATCTTCATGAACTACGTACTGGCGGCAGGGCGTTGATCAAGAAGATCGAAGATTATCAGCCGGCAGCATTAGCGATCCTCGGCAAAAATGCGTTTGAACAGGCATTCAGCGTGCGCGGTGTTTCATGGGGTAAACAGCAGATCACAATCGGCGTTACTCAGGTATGGGTGCTGCCGAATCCAAGTGGGTTAAATCGCGCTACGCTGGATAAGCTGGTAGAAGCTTATCGGGAACTGGATGACGCGCTGGTCTCGCGTGGGCTTTAGCGCAGGGCAAGAGGCAAAAAAAAGCTCCCTGACGGGAGCTTTTCATCTTATGACGTAACGAATTAATCGTCGAGGAAGCTACGCAGCACTTCAGAACGGCTCGGATGGCGCAGTTTACGCAGCGCCTTTGCTTCGATCTGACGGATACGTTCGCGGGTGACGTCAAACTGTTTACCCACTTCTTCCAGCGTATGGTCGGTGTTCATATCGATGCCGAAACGCATACGCAGGACTTTCGCTTCGCGAGCAGTCAGGCCAGCCAGAACATCGTGCGTGGCCGCGCGCAGGCTCTCAGTTGTCGCAGAATCCAGCGGCAGCTCGAGGGTCGTATCCTCAATGAAATCACCCAGATGTGAATCTTCATCATCACCGATCGGCGTTTCCATGGAGATCGGCTCTTTGGCGATTTTCAGCACCTTACGGATCTTGTCTTCCGGCATCAGCATGCGCTCAGCCAGCTCTTCCGGCGTCGGTTCACGCCCCATTTCCTGCAGCATCTGGCGGGAAATACGGTTGAGCTTGTTGATGGTCTCAATCATATGCACCGGAATACGAATGGTACGCGCCTGATCCGCGATGGAACGGGTGATTGCCTGGCGGATCCACCATGTTGCATAAGTTGAGAACTTATAACCACGGCGGTATTCAAACTTATCCACCGCTTTCATCAGACCGATGTTGCCTTCCTGAATCAGATCGAGGAACTGCAGGCCACGGTTGGTGTATTTCTTGGCGATAGAGATAACCAGACGCAGGTTCGCTTCTACCATCTCTTTCTTCGCACGGCGGGCTTTCGCTTCGCCGATAGACATACGGCGGTTAATGTCTTTAACCTGTTCGATCGTCAGGCCCGTTTCTTCTTCAATCTGTTGCAGCTTCATCAGGCCGCGCTGAACATCTTCCGTGACTTCGTGCAGTTTTTCTGACCACGGTTTGTTCATGGCCAGGGCTGCGTTGAACCAGGTTTCGCTGGTTTCGTTGCCGGTGAACAGCGTAATGAAGTTCTTCTTCGGCATTTTGCATTGTTCAACGCACAGCTTCATGATGATGCGTTCCTGGGTACGCACGCGATCCATCATGGTACGCATGCTGTTCACCAGGTAGTCGAACTGTTTTGGCACCAGACGGAACTGTTTGAACACTTCAGACAGCTTCAGGATCTCTTCCTGGGCAGCAGCGTGGCTACGGCCTTTTGCTTTGATTGTGTCGCGGGTCAGTTCGTACTGAGAACGCAGTTCGGCGAATTTTTCGCGCGCCAGTTCAGGATCGATGCTGTTGTCATCGTCGCTGTTGTCGTCGCCATCTTCGTCTTCTTCATCATCGTCGTCGTCATCCATCTCTTCGCTGGACAGTTCAGAACCAACGTGGGTCGCCGTAGGCGCCATGTCTTCTTCAGCGTTAGGATCGACAAAACCAGTGATCAGATCGGACAGGCGAGCCTGTTCAGCTTCAACACGATCGTATTGTTCCAGCAGATAGGTGATGGCTTCCGGGTACTCGGCAACAGAGCACTGAACCTGGTTGATCCCGTCCTCGATACGTTTGGCGATGTCAATTTCGCCTTCGCGGGTCAGAAGTTCAACGGTGCCCATTTCGCGCATGTACATGCGCACCGGGTCGGTAGTACGCCCGATTTCAGACTCAACGCTGGAAAGCACCTGTGCAGCAGCTTCTTCCGCGTCTTCGTCAGTGTTGTTGGAGTTTTCAGCCAGTAACAAATCATCGGCATCCGGTGCTTCTTCCATCACCTGGATACCCATGTCGTTGATCATTTGGATGATGTCTTCGATCTGATCGGAGTCGACGATATCTTCCGGCAGATGGTCATTGACCTCGGCATAGGTCAGATAGCCTTGCTCCTTACCACGGGTAACAAGAAGCTTCAGCTGTGACTGCGGGTTTTGCTCCATAAGACGGTATCCACACTTAAATTCATGAGGGTTGGTGTCGGTCAGCGAAATAAACCGCCAACATTTAACGCGAGGGTATATTTATATTTTTGCCGCTGGCCCTCATCGCGGCTGTCGGGATCTACCCGATCGGTTATCGGCACTTAAGCCGTTGAATTCACTTTTTCGCCAGTTCCTGGTTTAACTGCCAGAGTTCGCGGCGTTCTTCGTTGCTTAAACCGTGTGTGCGATCGCGAGCTATCAACTCTTCTTGTCGCCGTTCAAGCATCGAATCAAACATATGATTGAGCGCGTCGGTGAACGTTTTTTCCGCAATGTCCTTATCTGCTATATCGTCCCACATCGACAGTTTTTCAAGGGTAGCGGCCTCTTTTGTGCCGCGATAATGCTCCAGTAACTGCCCGGTGGTCAGACCTGGCTGTGACAAACAAGTGTTGACCACATCTGCAAATAAGCCAAGTCCAGGCAGTCTGGATTGATCTAAACCCGTTAACGGTGGCACCGCTGGTGCCAGTTCCGGGTTCTGGATCAATAACCCTATCAGTATACGCATGGTTGTACGTTTTAGCTGCGGAGCGGGGCGAACCGTCGCGTTTTCCGCCTGTTTTGGCATTAATCGATCAAGCTGAGCATCATCGAAAATACCAATTTTGTTCCCCAGCAGCTGTCGCAACTGAATGCGTAACGTTTCGCCAGGAACCTGGTTGATCAACGGTAACGCCAGCGCGGCAAGCTGTGTGGTGCCATCCGGCGTGGTTAAATCCGCCTGCGGCAACAAGCTGTTAAACAAAAACGTGGAGAGTGGCAATGCCTGCTCCATCCGCGCTTCGAACGCCTCTTTGCCTTCTTTACGTACCAGCGTGTCCGGATCTTCGCCATCCGGCAGAAACATAAAACGCAACTGACGACCGTCGCTCATATACGGCAGCGCCGTTTCCAGCGCTCGCCATGCGGCATCGCGGCCTGCGCGGTCGCCGTCGTAGCAGCAGATGACATTTTTCGTCACCCGGAACAGCAACTGGATATGGTCTGCTGTGGTCGACGTTCCCAGCGAGGCTACCGCATAGTTGATGCCGTATTGTGCCAGCGCTACCACGTCCATGTAGCCTTCAACGACCAGTAGCCGCTGAGGTTCATCGTTATCCTGCTGCGCTTCATAAAGGCCATACAGCTGGCGGCCCTTATGGAAAATATCGGTTTCCGGGGAGTTCAGATACTTGGGCGTATCGTTGCCTAACACACGTCCGCCAAAACCGATCACCCGGCCGCGCTTATCGCGAATGGGGAACATCACCCGCTCGCGGAAGCGATCGTAACTGCGTCCCTGATCGTTTGTTACCAGCATGCCCGCATCGATCAATGATTTGCGGTTTTCACTGTTGCCGCCAAAACGCTTCAACACGTTATCCCAGCCGGGCGGGGCATAACCCACGGCGAATCGCGCAATAATGTCGCTGCTCAAACCGCGCGCTGCCAGATACTGGCGCGCAGGCTCAGCGGCAGGTTGCGTCAGTGATTGCTGATAAAATGCATTCAGGCCGTCCATCAATTGATAGAGCGTTTGCCGTTGATGGCGCTCAATCAGACTTGGCCCGCTGCCTGCTTCGAAAGGCACTTCAAGGTTGTGCATGGCCGCCAGTTCTTCGACGCTTTCGACAAACTCGAGCTTGTCATAGTTCATTAAAAAGTCGAGAGCGTTACCGTGCGCACCGCAGCCAAAGCAATGGTAAAACTGTTTTTCACCGTTCACGGTGAAAGAGGGGGTTTTTTCGTTATGGAACGGACAACACGCGTGGTAATTCTTGCCCTGCTTTTTTAGCTTTACCCGCGCGTCGATAAGATCGACGATGTCGGTGCGTGCCAGCAGGTCATTAATAAAAACACGTGGGATTCGTCCAGCCATAGGCCCCGTTTATTTATATTCATTGTTTTTCATGCCGCTGCGATGCAGCCTGAAAGCCGTAGAATATGTCAGCTTATAAACGAAAATAAGCCGCGCATTCCTTTCGGAAGCACGGCCTTACAACTACAACTCGGTCTGCAATTGAGGGCGATGCGCCCTCAACAGATTAGTACAGACGAGTACGGCGTGCGTTTTCGCGAGCCAGTTTCTTCGCGTGACGTTTCACAGCGGATGCTTTAGCGCGTTTACGTTCGGTAGTCGGTTTTTCATAGAACTCACGACGACGAACTTCCGCCAGAACACCTGCTTTCTCGCAGGAACGCTTGAAGCGACGCAGAGCTACGTCGAACGGCTCGTTTTCACGTACTTTAATTACCGGCATGTGCCTCTCACCTTTGATTAAATCGGTTTGCCGCTGGCGTTCACGCCAGCTTATTTCAAAATGGTGCGGAATTTTACTGCAACTGCTGCTGCTTTGTAAAGCACCGCCGCCCTTTTTGAAAGGGGACTTTTGTAAGGGTGAGGAGTATACACGAACTCCTTACCTGGGGTGAGCAAAGTTTTACATCGACCCGCATTCGCCCTACACTGCGCGGTATTGCAACGAGGTAAAAAGAGCCATGCGCGTACTGGGCATTGAAACATCCTGCGATGAAACCGGCATCGCTATCTATGACGATCAACAAGGGCTTTTAGCCAACCAACTGTATAGTCAGGTAAAACTGCACGCTGATTACGGTGGCGTAGTGCCAGAACTGGCCTCCCGCGACCATGTGCGCAAAACTGTTCCGCTGATTCAGGCGGCGCTGAAAGAATCCGGTTTAACCGCAAAAGATATCGATGCGGTGGCCTATACCGCAGGTCCCGGGTTGGTTGGCGCTCTGCTGGTCGGCGCGACCGTAGGGCGTTCACTGGCTTTTGCGTGGAACGTACCAGCCATTCCGGTTCACCATATGGAAGGGCATCTGTTGGCGCCAATGCTGGAAGATAACCCGCCTGCGTTCCCGTTTGTCGCTTTGCTGGTGTCCGGTGGTCATACGCAACTGATTAGCGTCACGGGCATTGGTCATTATGAACTGTTGGGCGAGTCGATTGACGACGCAGCAGGCGAAGCCTTTGATAAAACGGCAAAATTATTAGGGCTGGATTACCCTGGCGGGCCTATGCTGTCTAAACTCGCCTCGCAGGGTACGGCCGGGCGTTTTGTTTTCCCGCGCCCGATGACTGACCGTCCGGGGCTGGATTTTAGTTTCTCCGGTCTGAAAACCTTTGCGGCGAACACAATCCGCAGCAATGGCGATGATGAGCAAACGCGTGCCGACATTGCTCGCGCGTTTGAAGACGCGGTGGTGGATACGCTGATGATCAAATGTAAGCGCGCATTGGATCACACCGGCTTTACGCGGCTGGTGATGGCGGGCGGCGTGAGCGCAAACCGCACATTGCGGGCAAAACTGGCGGAAATGATGCAAAAGCGTCACGGCGAGGTGTTTTATGCGCGCCCGGAGTTCTGTACTGACAACGGTGCGATGATTGCTTATGCCGGAATGGTGCGTCTGAAAGCGGGGAATGACGCGGGGCTTGGCGTTACCGTTCGCCCACGCTGGCCACTGGCGGAACTGCCCGCAGCGTGATGTGCAATTGCCCGGCGAGCCGGGCATTATCACGGTTGTTCTTTCTTTTTCTTCCGCAGCCGGGTCCAGATTTTGGTTTCCTGGCGCCGCCACAGCCGCTGAATGTTGTCATGATGACGTAACAGGATCAGGCATGACAGCATCGCGACCGGAAAGGTGAATTGCGGTTTAAACCACCAGACATAGAATGGCGCAATCAGCGCGCTGACAATCGCCCCCAGCGACGAATAACCGCTAAGCAGCACGGTCAACAGCCAGGTTCCCGCCATCACTCCGGTCAAATCCCAGCCAATTGGCGCAATGGCGCCAAACGCAGTAGCGACCCCTTTACCGCCCTGGAATTTAAAGAAAACGGGCCAGATATGCCCAAGACAGGCCGCAATCGCAATCAGCCCCAGCCAGAATGGCGTGATGCCCAATGCATAAGCGCCCCAGACCGGCAGCATGCCTTTCAATACGTCAAAAATCAGTACCGTTACGGCTGCTCCTTTGCCGCCAATTCTTAATACATTGGTCGCCCCGGGATTTCCGGAGCCACTCTCGCGTGGGTCCGGCAGACCCGCGATGCGGCAGACCAGAATTGCGCTGGAGATTGAGCCGCAAAGGTACGCAAGGAGGATCATTCCAGGCGCGATTGCACTCATAACGCTGTTCCGTTGTGAAAATGTCGTTTTATTCTCTGCATCCGTGGATAATACGCATAAATTCTGGAAAGTGGTATCCAGGTAATGCGCAAATCTGACAGACCGCCACTAAACAGGCGGCCTGACGCAAAAAGTCTGGAGCCAAACTGCAGGTGGAATGTAATGGATATTGTTTTTATTGAGCAGCTTTCGGTGATCACCACCATTGGTGTTTACGACTGGGAACAGACCATCGAGCAGAAGTTAGTGTTCGATATCGAAATGGCGTGGGATAACCGCAACGCCGCCAAAAGCGATGATGTCAAAGATTGTCTGAGCTATGCCGACATTGCAGAAGTGGTTATCGGGCACGTAGAGGGCGCGCGTTTTGCGCTGGTAGAACGGGTCGCGGAAGAAGTCGCTGAATTGCTGCTGGCCCGGTTCAATTCGCCCTGGGTGCGCATCAAACTCAGTAAACCGGGGGCGGTGGCGCGGGCGCGGAACGTGGGGGTCATTATTGAGCGTGGCCTAAATCCGAAAGAAAGTATTTAAATTCATAATAATTAAACCAAGCGCTAGTATTCAGGTCATAGATAGCGGTCATTCGCGGCTTCTCCTCGGGGTAAGCCGTTTTTTATAGCTTCTTAGGGGTTTATTTGATGGGCGATATGCATTCGTTGCTGGTGGCAGCCATTTTGGGTGTCGTTGAAGGGCTTACCGAATTCCTGCCAGTTTCCAGCACTGGCCACATGATCATCGTGGGGCATTTGCTGGGGTTTGAAGGCGATACGGCAAAGACGTTTGAAGTCGTGATTCAGTTGGGTTCTATTCTGGCGGTCGTGGTGATGTTCTGGCGTCGCCTGTTTGGTTTAATCGGCATTCACTTTGGCCGTCAGCCGCATGAAGGCACGGGTACGGGCCGCTTGTCGCTGGTGCACATTCTGTTGGGAATGGTGCCTGCTGTGGTGCTCGGGTTGGTTTTCCACGATGCGATCAAGTCCCTGTTTAACCCGCTTACCGTGACCTATGCGCTGGTCGTGGGCGGTGTCTTATTGATTGCCGCTGAAGTACTCAAACCCAAGGTTCCCCGCGCGGAAGGGGTGGATGATATTACCTATCGTCAGGCATTTATGATTGGTTGTTTCCAGTGTCTGGCGCTATGGCCGGGGTTCTCCCGCTCCGGGGCGACGATTTCTGGTGGGATGCTGATGGGTGTTAGCCGATATGCGGCTTCAGAGTTTTCATTCCTGTTGGCGGTGCCAATGATGATGGGCGCGACGGTACTGGATCTGTATAAAAGCCGTGGCTTCCTGACGATGGCCGACATCCCGATGTTTGCCGTCGGTTTTGTGACGGCTTTTATCGTTGCGCTGATTGCGATCAAAACCTTCCTGCACCTGATTAAACGGATCTCGTTTATTCCTTTCGCGATTTACCGTTTTATCGTGGCCGCTGCCGTGTATATGGTCTTTTTATAAGGCCTGAGCCCTCAGTCCTGTGGCTGAGGGCAACGTTGCGCTTTCCAGAGCGCTAGCGCTGCAATTCGCCTGCGGGTCAGCTCTTCCCGCACGCCTGCACCGGTAAAGCCCGCCTCTATTACCGCTTTTGTTGGCACTGCGCGTGCCACCTGCCAGGCTTCGCGCAATAAACGCCCCTGTGGATAATCATTGGCTTCAAAGCCGGTCCGGCCACGCACATCCGCTTCGCTGGTCAGGGCAATTTGCTCCACGCGCTGCGGTTTACGCCAGGCATCAATGGAATCGAACAGTTTGACGATCGTTTTCGGCTGCAAAATCGCAAAGGTGTGGATCAAATCGTGGAATTCAGCCACCAGTTTTGCGAGGTCACGGATCTCATTCGGCACGCGCAGGCGTTTACACAGGCCATCTACCAGTTTTACCCCTGCAGGACCGTGCCCGTGATGGCGCGGCCACTGTTCTTTCGGCGTTAAGCCTTTGCCCAGGTCATGGCAGAGTGTGGCGAAGCGGACATCAACGTCCGGGCTGAGCATCGCCGCCATTGTCAGTGTCATCAGGGTATGCACGCCGGTGTCAATTTCCGGGTGCCATTTTGCCGGGGCAGGAACGCCATATAGCGCATCCACCTCAGGGAACAGCACCGCCAGTGCGCCACAATCACGTAAAACCTGGAAGTAAACCTGGGGATTACGCGTACGCAGCGCATTTTCGGTTTCCTGCCAGACGCGCTCGGGGGTGAGATGCGCCAGTTCGCCAGCTTCCGCCATGGCGCGCATTAAGGCCATGGTTTCATCAGCGATACGGAAGCTGAGGTGCGCATAGCGGGCAGCAAAGCGCGCCACGCGCAACACGCGTAACGGATCTTCACTAAATGCCGGGGAGACATGACGCAGAATGCGATTATGCAGATCCTGCTGACCATTAAAGGGGTCGATAATGTGACCGTTTTCGTCCTGCGCCAGGGCGTTGACGGTTAAGTCCCGCCGCAGCAAATCTTGCTCAAGCGTGACGTCAGGTGATGCGTGGACAGTGAAGCCTGTGTAACCGACGCCGGATTTACGTTCGGTACGAGCCAGCGCGTACTCCTCGTGGGATTGCGGATGGAGAAATACAGGAAAATCGCGGCCTACCTGCTGGTAGCCCGCTTTTTGCATTTCATCCGGCGTGGCGCCGACCACCACCCAGTCTCTGTCTTTAACTGGCAGGCCTAATAATGTATCGCGTACTGCACCACCAACCAGATAACTCTTCACCCACCACCTCTCATACGTCATTTTGCCGACAGATAATACGTAAGTGTAGAGAAGATGGCTAATGTGCTTAGTTCATCCAGCGATCTTTGCGTTTACGGCTCGGGATCAAATGCGGCAGCAACAGACCCAGAATCAGCCCCGCGCCCAGCACGCCGCCGCCATACATAAACCACTGCATAATGATGGTGCGCTGTTTGTCATCCAGTTGCAGGTTGGCGGCATTCACCTTTTTCTGCGCCACAATCAGCTCGTTTTTGAGCTTTTGGTTCTCATCTTTCAGGCCGTTAATCACCCCATCACTCTGCGCGACCTTCTGCTGCATTTCTGCAGTACGCTGATTCCAGGTGTTATCAATGTTGTTGAGCTTATCAGTCAGCGTCTTGACCTGGTTTTCCAGTTCCGGCACTCGGGTGCGCAGGCTCGGCTGGGTATTCAGCTCTTTCAGCGGGATCCACGCGGTACGACCTGTGCTATCGCGCACCTGGCCATAGTCGCTATTGGATTGCAACAGCACCACTTCCTCGCCGGCATTCACGGTGCCCACAAGGCGATAATTATCTCCCGGGCCGCTACGCACCCAGGTGTTCAGTTCGTCGGAAACGTAACGTTTTTCTTCCGCGTGGGTTCCTGCGGACACGCTAAGCGCAAATAAGGTCAATCCAATTAAGCGTAATTTTGGCATCAGTTAATCGTTATTTTCATGGAACGTGAATGGAAAACAGTGGCAACAGTCTGACGATACGCGGCGTGCAGCATCAATCGGAATCTTCCAGGTCAAACTGTGCACTTATGCGAACTTTTGCAGCGGCCAGATTGCGCATTGCATGGCAATTTGACGCAAAATACTATCTACTGACAAACATCGGGCGCGTTAGTTCGCCGTAATTTTCACTGATGTGACATAACCATAAGTGCAAGGCCATGGCTCAGGAAATTGAATTAAAGTTTATCGTGAATCACGAGAGCGTGGAAACGCTTCGTCAACATCTCCATACGCTGACCGCAGAACATATTGCGCCCAGTCCGTTGCTGAACATCTATTACGAAACGCCGGATAACTGGCTGCGCGGCCATGATATGGGGCTGCGCATTCGTGGTTTCGATGGCAAATACGAAATGACGATCAAAATCGCCGGCCGGGTGATTGGCGGGTTGCACCAGCGTCCGGAATACAATATTCCGCTGGAGAAACCAGAGCTGGATCTGGCGCGTTTCCCTGCAGAAGTGTGGCCGCAAGGCGAGCTGCCAGCTGACTTGCAGGCGCGTACCCAACCGCTGTTCAGCACCGATTTTCAACGCGAGAAATGGCTGGTCAATGTCGGCAGCAGCCGCATTGAAATTGGCCTCGATTCTGGCGAAGTCAAAGCCGGAGAATTTGCAGAGCCGATATGTGAACTGGAGCTGGAACTGCTGAGCGGCGATGCGGCAGACATTCTTAAACTGGCGCGTCAGCTTGTTTCACTTTCAGGTTTGCGGCAGGGCAGTCTGAGCAAAGCGGCGCGAGGTTATCATCTGGCGCAGGGCAATGCGCCACGAGAAATCCGCCCGACGACGATTCTGCAACCCCCGGTAAAAGCGACCGTTGAGCAGGGCTTTGCTGCTGCGCTGGAGCTGGCGCTCGCGCAATGGCAGTACCACGAAGAGTTGTGGGCGCGCGGTAATGCTAAAGCAAAGCAGGATGTATTACGCGCCATTGCGCTGTTGCGCCACACGCTGGTGTTGTTCGGCGGCATTGTTCCTCGTAAAGCGAGCGCTCACTTACGTGAACTGTTGACCCAGGCCGAAACCACAATAACTTCAGCAGATTCGGCGTCGGCTGCGATATGGGATACCCCTTCGGGAATGGCGAAGCTGCTGCTGACTGAGTGGCTGGTGTCACAAGGCTGGCGCGCATTTCTTGATGAAAAAGCGCAGGCGAAATTTGCCGGTTCATTCAAACGCTTTGCGGACATCCATCTGTCGCGCACGGCGGCAGAGCTGAAAAACGCGTTTGCCCAGCCGCTTGGCGACAGCTACCACGATCAGTTACCGCGCCTGGCGCGCGATATCGACAGCGCGCTGCTGCTGGCGGGTTTTTATGACCGGGCGCAAGCGAGCGAATGGCTGGAAAACTGGCAAGGGTTGTACCATGCCATCACTACCCGGCAGAGTATCGAAATTGAGCATTTCCGTAATACCGCTATTAATCAACAGCCGTTCTGGCTGCACAGCGGAAGACGCTAACTTTTAAGGATATCCTGGATGCCGCACGCTTCGCCGTTATCACAGCACTGGCAAACGGTATTTTCCCGTTTGCCGGAATCACTGACCTCGCAACCGCTTAGCGTACAGGCGCAGTCAGTGCTCACTTTCAGCGACTTTGTTCAGGACAGCATCGTGGCGAATCCTGCGTGGCTGGCGGAGCTTGAAAATGCGCCGCCCCATGCGCAGGAGTGGCAGCACTATGCTTCGCAACTGCACACCGCGCTGCAAGACGTGACCGATGAAGCAGCCCTGATGCGGGCGCTGCGCCAGTTCCGGCGCCGTGTGATGGTGCGGATTGCCTGGGCTCAGGCGCTGCGGCTGGCGGCGGAAGAGGACATCCTGCAGCAATTGAGCGTGCTGGCCGAGGTGCTGATTGTGGCCGCGCGGGACTGGTTGTACGACGCCTGTTGCCGTGAGTGGGGCACGCCGTGCAACCCGGCGGGCGTTGCACAGCCGATGTTGGTGTTAGGGATGGGCAAGCTGGGCGGCGGTGAACTCAATTTTTCTTCAGATATCGATCTGATTTTCGCCTGGCCGGAAAATGGATCAACCCGTGGCGGCAGACGCGAACTGGATAACGCGCAGTTTTTCACGCGTCTCGGTCAGCGGCTTATCAAAGTGCTGGACCAGCCCACTCAGGATGGCTTTGTTTACCGCGTCGATATGCGTTTGCGTCCCTTTGGCGACAGCGGCCCGCTGGTGCTTAGCTTTGCCGCCCTGGAAGATTATTACCAGGAACAGGGGCGCGACTGGGAACGCTATGCGATGGTGAAAGCGCGGATCATGGGCGATGATGATGGCGAGCACGCCAAAGAATTACGGGCGATGCTGCGCCCGTTTGTTTTTCGCCGCTATATTGATTTCAGCGTAATCCAGTCGCTGCGTAATATGAAGGGCATGATTGCCCGAGAGGTGCGTCGCCGTGGCCTGAAAGACAATATCAAGCTCGGGGCGGGCGGTATTCGCGAAATCGAATTTATTGTGCAGGTCTTTCAGTTGATTCGCGGAGGGCGCGAGCCCGCACTGCAATCCCGTTCACTGTTGCCGACGCTGTCTGCTATCGATCAGCTGCACCTGTTGCCGGATGGCGAAGCTACCACGCTGCGCGAAGCGTATCTCTGGCTGCGGCGGCTGGAAAACTTACTGCAAAGTATCAATGACGAGCAGACGCAGACGCTGCCGGGTGATGAGCTTAACCGTGCGCGGCTTGCCTGGGGAATGGGCGTCACCGACTGGCCTGCGTTGGTCGCTACGCTGGATAGCCATATGGCGGCCGTACGCCGGATTTTTAATGAACTGATTGGCGACGACGAAACCGATTCGCCGGAAGAGGCTCTCTCTGAACACTGGCGCGAATTGTGGCAGGATGCGCTTCAGGAAGATGACACCACACCTGTGCTGGCCCACCTTTCCGACGATGATCGCCATCGCGTGGTGGCGCTGATTACCGATTTTCGCAAAGAGCTGGACAAACGCACCATTGGCCCGCGTGGGCGCCAGGTCCTCGATCATTTAATGCCGCACCTGCTGAGCGATGTTTGCTCGCGTGCTGATGCCCCGGTGCCGTTGTCGCGGCTGACGCCGCTGCTGACCGGCATTATTACCCGTACCACGTATCTGGAGTTATTGAGTGAGTTCCCCGGCGCGCTCAAGCACCTGATTTCCTTATGTGCAGCCTCTCCGATGGTCGCCAGTCAACTGGCGCGTTACCCGATCCTGCTGGATGAACTGCTCGATCCGAACACCTTGTATCAGCCCACGGCGATGAATGCCTACCGCGACGAGCTACGGCAATATCTGTTGCGCGTGCCGGAAGAGGATGAAGAGCAACAGCTAGAGGCGGTACGGCAGTTTAAGCAGGCGCAGTTGCTGCGCGTGGCTGCTGCCGATATTGCCGGAACGCTACCGGTGATGAAAGTGAGCGATCACCTGACCTGGCTGGCGGAGGCGATTATTGATGCTGTCGTACACCAGGCCTGGGGGCAGATGGTGGTGCGTTATGGTCAGCCGACACACTTGCGCGATCGTGAAGGGCGTGGTTTTGCCGTTGTAGGTTACGGCAAACTGGGCGGCTGGGAGTTGGGCTACAGCTCCGATCTCGATCTGGTGTTTTTACATGACTGCCCGTCAGACGTAATGACCGACGGTGAGCGGGAAATTGATGGCCGTCAGTTTTATCTGCGTCTGGCCCAGCGCGTCATGCATTTGTTTAGCACCCGCACTTCGTCCGGCATTTTGTATGAAGTGGATGCTCGTCTGCGTCCCTCCGGTGCTGCAGGGATGTTGGTCACCACGGCCGAATCGTTTGCCGATTATCAGAAAAACGAAGCCTGGACATGGGAGCACCAGGCGCTGGCGCGGGCACGCGTTGTCTATGGCGATCCGCAACTGACTGCTGAGTTCGATGCCATCCGCCGCGATATTCTGATGACACCGCGCGATGGCAACACGCTGCAAACGGAAGTGCGTGAAATGCGCGAAAAAATGCGCGCCCATCTGGGCAATAAGCAGAAAGATCGCTTTGATCTGAAAACCGATGAAGGCGGGATTACTGATATTGAATTTATTGCGCAATACCTGGTTCTGCGTTATGCCCATGACAAACCGAAGCTGACGCGCTGGTCGGATAATGTGCGCATTCTCGAAGGGCTGGCGCAAAACGGCATTATGGAGGTGCAGGAGGCGCTGGCGTTGACCCATGCGTACACCACGCTACGTGATGAACTGCACCATCTGGCCCTGCAGGAATTGCCGGGAAATGTGGCGGACACCTGCTTTGTTGCGGAACGTGCACTGATCAAAGCAAGCTGGGAGAAGTGGCTGGTGGAACCGTGCGCCCGTCAGTAAGTATGGTATTATCGCGCGCAAATTTTGTATCTCTCAGGAGACAGGAATGAAAGTAACGCTGCCCGAGTTTGAACGAGCCAGTGTAATGGTGGTGGGCGATGTGATGCTGGATCGCTACTGGTATGGCCCAACCAGCCGTATTTCGCCGGAAGCGCCGGTGCCGGTGGTGAAGGTCGATACGATCGAAGAGCGCCCTGGCGGCGCAGCAAACGTGGCGATGAACATTGCGTCGCTGGGCGCAACAGCACGTCTGGTCGGGCTGACCGGCATTGACGATGCAGCGCGCGCGCTGGGTAAAGCGCTGGCAGATGTTAACGTCAAATGCGACTTTGTTTCTGTTCCGACACACCCGACGATCACCAAGTTGCGCGTGCTGTCCCGCAATCAGCAGCTGATCCGTCTGGATTTTGAAGAAGGTTTTGAAGGCGTCGATCCGCTGCCGATGCACGAACGCATCAGCCAGGCGCTGGGTAATATTGGCGCTCTGGTGCTGTCTGACTACGCTAAAGGCGCGCTGGCCAGCGTGCAACAGATGATTGCGCTGGCACGTAAAGCCGGCGTTCCGGTGTTAATCGATCCGAAGGGCACCGATTTTGAACGTTATCGCGGTGCGACGCTGCTGACACCAAACTTGTCTGAGTTCGAAGCCGTGGCGGGCAAATGCAAAAACGAAGATGAGATCGTTGAACGCGGCATGAAAGTGATTGCCGATTACGAACTTTCTGCGCTGCTGGTGACACGTTCAGAACAGGGTATGACACTGTTGCAGCCGGGCAAAGCGCCGCTGCATATGCCGACCCAGGCGCAGGAAGTGTATGACGTCACAGGTGCGGGCGATACGGTAATTGGCGTGCTGGCGACAACGCTCGCCGCGGGCAATTCGCTGGAAGAGGCATGCTACTTTGCAAACGCTGCTGCAGGTGTCGTGGTCGGCAAGCTGGGTACCTCGACGGTTTCCCCCATCGAGCTGGAGAACGCCGTACGTGGCCGTTCGGAAACCGGTTTTGGCGTGATGACGGAAGAGGACCTGAAAGACGCTGTCGCGGCGGCGCGTAAGCGCGGCGAAAAAGTGGTGATGACCAATGGCGTTTTCGACATTCTGCACGCCGGGCACGTCTCCTACCTGGCGAATGCGCGCAAGCTGGGCGATCGTTTGATTGTTGCGGTGAACAGCGATGCCTCCACCAAACGCCTGAAAGGCGAAACCCGCCCGGTAAACCCGCTCGAGCAACGCATGATTGTGCTGAGCGCTCTGGAAGCAGTGGACTGGGTGGTATCGTTCGAAGAAGACACGCCGCAGCGCCTGATTGCAGGCATTCTGCCAGACCTGCTGGTCAAAGGTGGTGACTACAAACCGGAGCAAATTGCTGGCAGTGAAGAAGTGTGGGCTAACGGCGGTGAAGTGCTGGTACTCAACTTTGAAGACGGTTGCTCAACCACCAATATCATCAAAAAGATCCAGAAAGACAGCCAGTAACGGCGAAGATAATAAAAAGCCCTCTTAACGAGGGCTTTTTTATTACTGATTTGCAGCCGGTGTTGCCGGTTCGACCGGCAGATCATTCACTGCCACGTCCACGCCTTCGGTCGCAGCTGCAGCGTGGTCTGTGTTTTTCAACGGTTCCGACAGCGCAGAGAGTGAGCCGCCGGTGATACCGATTTCCTGCAATAATGAGTCAATCAACGGTGCCTGTGCACGGTAAGAGAGCGCCGCAGAGAGTGCCTGCTCCGCAAGATTACCCCCGCCCGCGCTCAGCGTTGCGCCCTGAGCGACTGCGCCACCCCGGTTAAGCCCGTCCACCTGTACAATCTTAATACCGTCGATGGATTTCATCGGCTCAACGGATTTTTCAATGACCGCAGGCAGCGTTTGCAGCAGCGCCAGTTTAAATTTCAGACTGGTTTGCTCGTTGGAAAGTACGTTAATTGCATCGTTTAACGCACGCTGCGCTTCGGCTTCTGCAAGGCCTTTTTTCCGCGTTGCTTCTGCCAGTTCCACAATGGCGGCAGCCTGCAATTCCGCTGCCTCTTTTTCCGCTTTGGCGCGTACCGTCAGCTCAACAGCTTTGGTTTCTGCGTCCTGCGCGGCGGCAATTAACGCGACCTGTTTGGCACGATCGGCTACGGCAGTCTGACGCATGGTTTCCACGTTTTGCTGCGCACGAACCGCGTCGGTTTGTGCGTCGCTGGCGCGCGCTTCCGCCTGTGACTGCTGTTCTGATTTCGCCGCAATGGCGATCGCTTTGGTTTGGTTAGCGATTTCCGTGACCTGCTGCTGCTCGATCTCTTTGATCCTGATCTCACGGTCTGCTTCGACTTTACGGGTTTTCACTGCCTGTTCACGTTCGATCTCGCTTTCCTGGATCTGCCGATCGGCAAAAATGCGTGTCTGCTCGGCTTCACGGCGGCGCTCCGCTTCAAAGCCCGCAATTTTGGCATTTTGCTCGGCGGTGCGGGTTTTCACCTGCTGTTCCTGCTCAAGGGTCATGAACGCTTCTTGCTGTTCGATTTCCAGCTTACGTGCCAGCGCGTCACGGTTTTTTTCGCGGACGGCAACTTCCACATCCTGTTCCACTTCGTTACGTTCGCGACGGCGACGTTCCGTTTCCTGCGTCAGTTTGGTCAGGCCCTCGGCATCAAAGGCATTATTCGGGTTGAAGTGCTCTTTCGATGTCTGGTTAAAGTTGGTCAGCGAGACACTTTCCAGCTCCAGACCATTCTTGGTGAGGTCTTCCGCCACGGTGTTCTGCACGCCCTGCACGAAGTTTTCACGCGTGTCCTGCAGCTCGTACATGGTCATCTGTGCGGCGGTAGCACGCAGTGCATCGACAAACTTGTCCTCCACCAGAATGCGCAAATCTTCCGGCGACAGCGTACGCTGGCCGAGCGTCTGTGCTGCGGTGGCGATCCCTTCAACTGTGGGTTTCACCCGCACAAAGAAAGCGACGACCACATCGACACGCATACGATCTTTAGTGATCAGGCTGTCGACAGTCGAGCGGCTCACTTCGAGCTTCAGCGTATTCATATTAATAGGAACGATTTCGTGGAAGATCGGCATTACGATGGCACCGCCGCTCATTACCACTTTTTGCCCGCCCAGGCCGGTACGAACAAACGCCTGCTCGGCAGAAGCCCGGCGGTACAGCCTGGCGAAAATAATCCCCACCACCAGAATGACAATTGCTGCCACTAACGCGGCAAAAACCCCTGAGGGCAGTGTATTAATAATACTTTCCATTGTTGTTGTTCCTTGGATTTACAAATGATTTGGCCAGGGATTGGGTTCAGCTAAATAGCGACTTGCGGATAAGCGACAAATTATCAGCACCTTGTCGCCTTTGTGAAATGTGTGTCCTGCTTCTGGCTCCAGCAGTAAATAATGCGTCTGGCCAAATTCGTCGGTGAATTTGCCTTCACATGGGCTGCCCTGTGTTGCGTTATGACCCGTAATCATCGCCATCTTGCCTATAAAGCGATCTTCGGTAATTGCGCTGCTCTCATCAACCGGCAGCCAGGGCGCGATGGCCCGCCCGGTGTAATGCACGGCTACGCAGGCTAGCAGGAAGCAAACAGGTGCCAGCAACAGGTTCGTCAGCGGCGTTTGCCACAACGTTATCCAGCCATGCTGGATAAGAATGCCGAGCAGACCAAAATAGCCCGCCAGCAGACACACGATAATCAATGAGGGGATTCGGCCTATATTCAGGTAATGCAGGGCCTGACCGATGTGGCCAGAGCTAAGGAAATCGGAGTCGCTGATATGCGTGTCGATAATACCGGAAAGCATACTGCCGAAAATAAGCGAGATAACTTCCAGCAGGCCAATAAATATGACGAGCGAAATGGCAAATAAATAGGGGCTGTTATATTCGGAAAGTAGTTGCATCCTGCGCTCTCTGGGGGTTTCACCGCATCATCCTCACCAGACTATGCTATCCCGCGTGCTTTGAGCATGCAAAGCCTAAATACCCGTCATAATTGGTAGATAGGCCGCAAGACAGGACGCCGGTGGGCCAGAGACAACAACGGGCCGTAAGGCCCGTTGTGCTTACTGCTGAGAATCGACGGGCGGGATCGCCGGTGCGGGTTTGACTTCTGCCGTGCGGCCCTGATTTTCCAGATCGCTGAGACGCTGTTCCAGCAACGCCAGTTTTTCGCGCGTGCGCAGCAGGACTTGCGTTTGTACATCGAACTCTTCGCGGCTGACCAGATCGAGGCGGGTTAACTGCGCCTGTAACGTCTGGCGGATTTTTTTCTCGACGTCTTCCCCGAACTCACGGATCCCTTTCGGCATGGATTCGTGAACCTGACGCGCAATTTGTTCAATTTTCTTTGGGTCAATCATTTTGGGTTCCCTGTTCGGATAGGTTCATGCACTTATTGTAGTGTGATAACACCAGGTGATAAACCAGAATTGTTTGAAGCTTATGCATTGCCGAAGGTAATCAATGGCGTTATAGTTATCCCGCTTATTCTCAGGGCGGGGCGAAATTCCCCACCGGCGGTAAATCAGCAGTTGCTGAAAGCCCGCGAGCGCTTCAGGCTAACGCCTGAAGGTCAGCAGATCCGGTGTAATTCCGGGGCCGACGGTTAAAGTCCGGATGGGAGAGAGTAACGATTCTGTCGGGCAATGATGCCCGCTCGCGTTATTTTTTTGCCGCATTGCGACACTCCTAAGACTGCCCTGATTCTGGTAACCATAACTTTATTGAGGTCTTTTACCATGAATCAGACGCTGCTTTGTTCTTTTGGCACGCCATTCCAACGCATTGAAAATGCGCTTGCTGCACTACGCGAAGGCCGTGGTGTGATGGTTCTCGATGACGAGAATCGTGAAAACGAAGGCGACATGATTTTCGCCGCCGAAACCATGACTGTTGAGCAGATGGCGCTTACCATTCGCCACGGCAGCGGCATTGTATGCCTGTGCCTGACCGAAGAGCGCCGTAAACAGCTTGATCTGCCGATGATGGTTGAAAACAACACCAGCGCTTACGGCACCGGTTTTACCGTGACCATCGAAGCGGCACACGGTGTGACGACTGGTGTTTCCGCCGCTGACCGTATCACGACGGTTCGTGCAGCAATTGCGGATGGCGCGAAACCAGCTGATTTGAATCGCCCTGGCCACGTTTTCCCGCTGCGTGCGCAGCCGGGCGGTGTGCTGACCCGTGGCGGTCACACTGAAGCCACTATCGATTTAGTCACGCTGGCGGGTTTTAAACCTGCAGGTGTGTTGTGCGAACTGACCAATGATGACGGCACCATGGCGCGCGCGCCAGAGTGCATTGCGTTCGCTAAACAACATAATATGGCGGTCGTGACCATTGAAGATCTGGTGGCGTATCGCCTGGAGCATGAGCGTAAAGCCAGCTAATACTCCCGCGGCATAATAATAAATCCGAAGCCACCCGCTTCGGATTTTTTTTGCCTGTTCTGTATCAAACTTTGGCGAGCTTCTGGTACGCACGCATTGAAATTTCACCCCTCTACTTATAAAGTGGTAATCATTGTGGATGGCGAGAAAATTGGTTTTATTCTCGGATAACCCATTAAATTAAAAGTAATATTTTGATTACGACTGCTATTTTTGCCAAACGGTTAGATGGGGTTGCAATGTTTATTTCCTGGTATTGGCTACTGCTTATTGTTCTGGTCATTGTTATCTATATTCATGCGCTTAAACGCAACAATAAAGCCTGCCGGCACGATCGCGAGGCGTTGTATCAGGCGTACCAGCGTGTAATGGAAGATTTGAAGAAAGTCAGAGGCAGCAGGCAGGGGGAGTAAGCATCGCTGCCCGACGATCCCGGGCAGCAGGCGTGTTATCCACCTATCCCCATTGCTTGCAGGGCGACCAGGCTTAATCCCATCACCGACATACCGCACAAAACCCCATAGCTTGGATTGTTATTGGGGTCGATCTCTTTAGCCAGCGGCATTAATTCATCCACTGAAAGCGCGACCATAATCCCTGCCACCGCCGCCATAATAGCCGCCATGACGACAGGTGAAACCAGCGTTCCCAGCAGCAACCACGCCAGCACACCGCCAAGGATCTCCGCCAGACCTGAAATCCCCGCCCAGAACACCGCTGTGCGTTTTGATCCTGTGGCGGCGTAAACCGGTCCGGCAACGGCAAGTCCTTCAGGAATATTGTGTAAGGCCACCGCAAAGGCGATACCAAAGCCCAGTTCCAGGTCGTTGCTGGCGGTCACGTAGGTCGCAATCCCTTCAGGAAAATTGTGCAAGCTGATGCCGAGCGTGAGCAAAATGGCGGTGCGGCGAATACCGTGCGGGAAACTTTTTTGCGAGCCCTGCGTTAGATCCTGCGGATGTGCATGTGGCAGCAGGCGATCCAGCGCGAAGTAGCCCAGCAAGCCAATAATAAACATGCCATAGCCCAGCATTGGCGACATGTTCTCCGTTGCCAGTGCGGCGGGAAGCATCTCCATCAGGGAGATAAGCAGCATGATCCCGGCGGCAAAACCGAGGGAAAAAGCCAGCAGGCGGTTAGACGGTTTCTGACCCAATACGCCCAAAAACGCGCCGATAAAGGTGGCGGCGCCAGCTAATAAGGTCAGAATCAAGGGGGCCGACATGTCTCACTCCTTTATGATAATGATTCTCATTAATGTATTTCTCTGGCCGATGAAAAGCGAGACGAAGAGCCCACCTTTACGCATTTCTTACAATCAAAATTACTGAAGATCTTCATCATGGTTATCAGAGTTCTTCCTGCAGCGAAAGGGCGTAATGTAGCCCCATCAAATTGTCACATTCTGTAAGGATATCACCATGTCAACACCACGCATGCCAGCACTGTTTTTAGGGCACGGTAGCCCGATGAATGTTCTGGAAGATAATAGGTATACCCGTGCCTGGGGGCAACTGGGCACTACGCTGCCCCGCCCGAAAGCAATTGTGGTGGTATCCGCTCACTGGTTTACTCGCGGCACGGGCGTCACCGCCATGGAAGCGCCACAGACTATCCACGATTTCGGCGGTTTCCCACAGGCGTTGTATGACACGCATTATCCGGCGCCGGGTTCCCCTGAGCTGGCTCAGCGTTTGGTTGAATTACTGGCGCCTGTGCCCGTCACGCTCGACAAAGAAGCCTGGGGCTTTGACCATGGTTCGTGGGGGGTATTGATCAAAATGTACCCGCAGGCTGATATTCCAATGGTGCAACTGAGTATTGACAGTACCAAACCGGCAGCATGGCACCTGGAAATGGGACGTAAGCTGGCATCGTTACGTGATGAAGGCATTATGTTGGTGGCTAGCGGTAACGTGGTGCATAACCTGCGTACCGCCCGCTGGCATGGCGAGAGCACACCTTACCCGTGGGCAACGGCGTTTAATGATTTTGTGAAAGCGAACCTGAGCTGGCAGGGGCCGGCGGAGCAGCACCCGCTGGTTAATTACCTCGACCATGAAGGCGGTGCGTTGTCTAACCCGACGCCAGATCATTTCTTGCCCCTGCTGTATGTGCTTGGCGCATGGGATGGCAATGAACCGATATCTGTCCCGGTGGACGGGATAGAGATGGGATCGCTAAGTATGCTCTCCGTGCAGGTGGGCTAAAACAATGGCGCGTAATGCGCCATTTTGCTTTGATTTGATCCTAAAAATGGAAAAATACAAGGCAGATCTCAAAAAAACAGCTCTGAAATACGGTTTTTTTGAAAATAAAAAGATCTACTCAGCAAATCTAAAACGCTGTGCTGAATTTCGTGCTTTTTTGTGAACATCATCGTCGCATGAACTCCGCCGGACGACTACTCTTCTGATTGTCTACCGTCTCAGACAAACCCATAAAAATTTTGCTGTTACGTCACGAACGCTTTGTTCGCGGACGCGCTGACTTTTCTCAAAATTATCTCTGGAGATACGGAAATATGAACTCAGCAAAAACCTTACTGAAAGTCTGTATTAGTTCTGCTCTGTTATTTATCTCACATGCTTCACTCGCCCAAACCTTTCGTGCCGCAGATGTACACCCGGCCGACTATCCCAATGTAGTGGCTGTGAAACATATGGGTGAAAAGTTAAGTGCGGCGACAGAAGGTAGACTGGATATTAAAACCTTTCCCGGCGGTGTATTAGGCGATGAAAAGCAGGTTATTGAGCAGGCACAAATTGGCGCGATTGATATTATCCGCGTTTCGATGACGCCAGTCGCTGCGATATTACCGGAGATCAATGTCTTTACATTGCCGTATATCTTCCGCGATGAAGATCATATGCATAAAGTTCTGGATGGCATGATTGGCCAGGAAATTGGTAACCGTCTCTCGGAGAGCAGTAAATCACGGCTGATTTTCTTAGGCTGGATGGATGCCGGTACGCGAAATCTCATCACCAAAGCACCGGTTACCAAAGCGGAAGATTTAAAAGGCATGAAGATCCGTGTTCAGGGGAGCCCGATTGCGCTAGATACCCTGAAGGCTATGGGGGCGAACTCCGTGGCAATGGGGGTAAGTGAAGTGTTTAGCGGCATGCAAACCGGGGTGATTGATGGCACGGAAAATAACCCCCCCACTTTTGTTGCGCATAACTATCTGCCAGTGGTGAAGAATTACACCTGGAGTAAGCATTTCATTATTCCTGAGCTGTTTTTATTCTCTAAAGCCAAATGGGATAAGCTGAAAAAAGAGGACCAACAGCTGATCCTGAAACTGGCAAAAGAAGCGCAGGTGGAACAGCGTGAATTATGGAAAGCGTATAACGAAAAATCGCTGGCGGCGATGAAGGTGGGCGGGGTGCAATTCCATGAAATGGATACCTCCGTATTCTTTAAAGCCACTCAACCGGTACGTGATAAATACGGGAAAGAACATCAGGATTTAATTACCCGTATTCAGGAAGTGCAATAACGTTTAGCGGGCAGGGGGAACCTTGCCCGAATGACGTGTTTCCGTATGTCTGTTTTCATTCTTTGCCGGGGAAACGGTTATGGCTGAACGCTATTCGTTATTGATGGATATTCTTTACCGCATTGCAATGTGGGTTGCAGGTCTGGGGCTGTTAGTGATGGTGGCCATTATTCCGATCGGTATTTTTGCACGCTACGTATTAAACAGTGCCTTATCCTGGCCTGAACCAGTGGCGATTATCTGCATGGTCACGTTCACTTTTATTGGCGCTGCGGTGAGTTATCGCGCGGGGTCACATATCGCCGTCAGCATGGTTACTGACCGCCTGGGAGAGGGAGCACGCAAAGTTTGCTCTGTCATCGCCGATCTGATGATGACGGCAATCAGCCTCTTTATTCTCTGGTACGGCGGCGCGCTGTGTCTGGAGCTGTGGGATCAACCGGTTGCGGAATTTCCGCTGTTCACCGCAGGCGAGAGCTATCTGCCGCTTCCTGTCGGCTCGGCACTGACCATCCTTTTTATTGTTGAGAAGATGCTGTTTGGCGCGCAGTACCACCGCCCAATGGTGATGCTCGGCTCGTCAAGCTGATCGCTGGTGACATCCAGTAAGGAAAATCTGTGGATGCATTTATTCTGATCTTTACGCTGGTCATTATGCTGGCTGTGGGCGTACCGGTGGCATACGCCGTGGGTATCAGTGCCGTGCTGGGTGCGTGGTATATCGATATTCCGCTGGAAGCGGTGATGATCCAGTTAACCAATGGCGTAAATAAATTCTCGCTGCTGGCGATCCCGTTTTTTATCCTCGCGGGGGCGATCATGGCCGAGGGGGGGATTGCCAGACGGTTAGTCAATTTCGCCTATATTTTTGTCGGATTTATTCGCGGTGGTTTGTCGCTGGTGAATATCGTTGCGTCGACCTTTTTTGGTGCAATTTCCGGATCGTCCGTCGCTGATACGGCATCGATCGGTTCGGTGATGATCCCGGAGATGGACAAAAAAGGCTATCCCCGAGATTTTGCTGCAGCGGTGACCGCCAGCGGATCGGTGCAGGCCATCTTAACGCCGCCCAGCCACAACTCGGTTATCTACTCGCTGGCGACTGGCGGCACCGTCTCCATTGCCGCGCTGTTTATTGCCGGGATCCTGCCGGGATTATTGCTCAGCTTCACGCTGATGGTGATGTGCGTGGCCTTTGCCCATAAACGCGGGTACCCGAAAGGGGAACGCGTGCCGTTTCGCCAGGCATTGAAGATCTTCGTCGACACGCTATGGGGCTTAATGACCGTCGTGATCATCATGGGCGGGATCCTCTCGGGCATCTTCACGGCTACGGAATCGGCGGCAATCGCCTGCTTATGGGCGTTTTTCGTCACCATGTTTATTTATCGTGATTACAAGTGGTCAGAGCTGCCGAAGCTGATGTACCGTACCGTGAAGACGGTAACGATCGTCATGATCCTGATCGGCTTTGCTGCAGCATTTGGCGCTGTCATGACTTATATGCAGTTACCGGGCCGCATTACCGAAGCCTTTACACAAATCTCTGACAACAAATATGTGATCCTGATGTGCATCAACATCATGCTGTTGCTGTTGGGAACATTAATGGATATGGCGCCGCTGATCCTCATCCTCACGCCAGTACTGCTGCCGGTAACCAATACGCTGGGTATCGATCCGGTTCACTTCGGGATGATCATGCTGGTTAACCTGGGGATTGGTTTGATTACGCCGCCGGTGGGATCGGTGCTGTTTGTCGCCAGTGCGGTGAGTAAGCAGAAGATTGAACAGGTAGTAAAAGCCATGCTGCCGTTCTACGTAACCCTGTTCGTAGTGCTGCTGCTGGTGACGTATATCCCTGCTATTTCACTGTTCCTGCCGAAGTTGTTTGGCGTGATGTAAGGTAGGGCTGAGCAGGCTTAGTAAAAAGAAAACCCGGCGCGCCTGGCCGGGTTTTATGTTACTCCACAAAAATATGTGGGTAGAAACGCGAAAGATCCTGGGTGATCAGCGCGCGGTCTTCACGAATGCCAATCCCGGCAGGCTGATCGTTGATAAGCCAGCTGCCAATCAGTGTATAGCTGTCGCCAAATTTTGGCAGTGGGCAGAATTGTTGCACAATCATGCCCTCTTCACCGTACGGCCCTTCGACAGCTTCCAGCGTTTTGCCGTTCTCGATGATCGACACATTGGCGCCTTCACGAGAAAAGATCGGCTTAACAACGTATTTTTCCATCTCCGGATGCGCATCCTCTGCAAAATAAGCGGGCAGCAGGTTCGGGTGATCCGGAAACATTTCCCACAGCATAGGCAGCAACGCTTTATTGGAGATAATGCTCTTCCAGGCCGGCTCCAGCCAACGCACGCCGGCGTCTTCGAGCTTGGTAGAGAACACTTCCCGCAGCATAAATTCCCAGGGGTAGAGCTTGAACAGATTACTGATAACCTGATCCTGCAGATCGCTGAACTGGCCTTTTTCGCCCAGCCCGATATCTTCGATATAAAGGAATTCGGTTGCCAGTTCCGCCTCGGCCGCGCAGTCCTGTAAATACTGCACCGTCCCGCGATCTTCAACGGTATCGCGGCAGCAGGCGAAATGCAGCAGTTGAAAACCATGCTGCTCGCGCAGTTCCGCAAAGCGTTCAATCAACTTTTCTTGCAGGCTGTTGAACTGATCGCTGTTAGCCGGCAGGTTACCGGCATTGAGCTGATCTTCCAGCCAGATCCACTGAAAGAAGGCTGCTTCGTACAGCGATGTTGGCGTATCGGCGTTGTTTTCCAAAAGCTTAGGCTCGCCCACGCCGTCCCAGGCTAAATCGAGACGTGAATAAAGCGAAGGCTGTTGCGTCGCCCACGATTGACGCACAAAGCCCCAGGTATGCTTCGGAATACGGAACTTCGCCATCAGCTCATCGCTGGCGACGACTTTCTCCACCACTTGCAGGCACATCTGGTGCAGTTCTGCGGTCACGTCTTCGAGCTTCTCAACCTGGGCGAGCGTCAGCGTGTAATATGCCTCTTCGCACCAGTACGGTTCACCGTACATGGTGTGAAAATTGAACCCGTACTCCGTGGCTTTTTCGCGCCAGTCCGGGCGCTCAGTAATCGCGACTCTTTCCATGGCGATTAGCCGCCCATCGAACGGGTTGGCGTGCCGGAAACACGACGCTGCATGGTGTTCTGCTTCGCGACTGACTCACCAAAGCCGCCGCGAGTAACGGTGGTGGTGGTCGCCGGTTTTGGTGCCATTGCCGTTTTCGGTACGGTCATGGTTCGGCCCGGTTGAGCTGCGCCGTAACCTTTACCAGAGGCGTCAGTGTACTGGCCATAAGCCGGGCTTGCCGGATTGCGAGAACTGAACAGCGGTTGCTGGGCAAACCCTGCGCCGCCGCCCATCAGGCGGCCCATCATATAACCTGCCATTAATGGCATCCAGAAACTGCCGCTGGACTGCGCCTGCGCCTGGTTTTCCGGCGCGGTACCTGCCTGGACTGGCGTTTGCTGGCACTGGCCTTCGCCGAACTCCGCTACGCAATCTTCACGCGTGGCGTATTTCGGTGCGGTACGCTGTGCTTCTTTCATTGCGTTGTTATAGGCGGTGGTACATTCGGCGCTTTTGCCCGGATTCGCCGCCGAGCAGTCGTCGGCATTTTGATACAGAGACACTGTCTCATCGCTTTTTTCACAGCCTGCGAGCATAAACACGGCAGTGACGGCCAGCGCGACAGGCGTCAGATGGCGAGCGCCCCAGCTTTTGCGGAACGTCGCATGTTGAATGTTTTTTGTCCGTTTCATTTTTATTTACCTGGACCCCAAAGGCATTAACAGACGCTCAGGATAGAGGATGAGGGGGGGAAGTTAAAGCAAGGTGGAAGGGCCTTTACGTTGCCTTACGTAAAAACGGGGGCTGTGCGCCCCCGTGATAACAAATAACGGCTTCGCTTAGCGTTTTGCGCTGGTGCGGGCAGCGGCAGGCTGCGCATTGCCGTTGAAATTATTGACCGCAGCGGCTTGCTCTGCGTTTTCCGGCGCCACGCTTTCTGGCGAGGTGGAAACGGATTTGCCCAGCGTGTTATTCAGCGCGACCAAATCCTGCTCGTTGAGCGTACCCAGTGCAGATTTGATATTCAACTGGTTAATCAGGTAGTTGTAACGTGCACTGGAGAGTTGCTGTTTGGCGTTATACAACGTGGTGGTGGCATCCAGCACGTCAACAATGGTGCGTGTCCCCACGGAATAGCCTGCTTCCATCGCATCCAGTGAACTCTGGGCAGACACAACGGCCTGTTTATAAGCGTTGATGCTGCTAATTGAGGCATTCACGTTGTTGAAGGAGGAGCGTACGGTCTGCACGACGCTGCGGTGCGCGCTTTCCAGTTGCTCGCTTGAGCCGACAAAGTTGTACTGTGCCTGTTTCACCTGCGAGTTCACCTGGCCACCCTGATAGAGCGGAAGGGAGAAGCTCAGGCCGACTTTATTCTGGCCCGCGTCGTTATCGTCATACTGCGCGTTGTTACGGGTTTTTGAACCGCTGTACGAGGTGTTAGACACGCCGGTAGAGGCAGTTAAATCCAGCGTCGGCAGATGGCCGTCCTGTGCCTGGCGAATTTGCTCACGCGCCAGATCCTGGTTCAGACGCGCCTGCAACAGCGTCAGGTTACGGTTTTCCGCTTCTTTCAGCAGTGCATTCACCGCCTGCGGTTTTTCCGTTTTAAAGGTGTCGATGTTCAATGACGCCAGTTCCGGGTATTCATTGCCGGTAACCTGACGCAGCGATTCAAGTGCATTGTCCAGGTTGTTGCGGGCGGTGACTTCGTTAGCCAGCACGGTGTCATATTGCGAACGGGCGTTCTGTACATCAGTAATGGCGACCAGACCCACGTTAAAACGCTGGGTGGTTTGATCCAACTGACGATAGATCGACTGCTTTTGCGCTTCGGTGTAGGAAAGTGTGTCAATGGCGCTCAGCACGTTAAAATAGGCGGTAGCGGTGTTAAGGATCAGCGATTGCTGATCGGCCTGCCAGCTGACATCCTGAATACCGGCTGTTTTTTCCTGTAAGGTCAGCGCACGCCATTTCGACATATCGAAAATAGTTTGTGTTAACTGCAGGGAAGCACTGGTCGCAGAGGAGTTAACACCTTTGCTGTCGCGAAAGCCATTGCTGTATGCGTAATCTGCACCCAAACCGAGCTGAGGCAGTAACGGGCTGCGAGCTTCGTTGATTTTTTCAAATGCCGCATCGCGATCGGCGGCGGATTTACGCAGATCCGGGTTACTTAAACGCGCCTGCTGATAAACCTGCAGCAGGTTTTCTGCCTGGCTCATAGCGCTGAAGCCGGTCAGGCTCAGGCCGATAAGGAGGGGGAGCAATTTCTTCATTTGCATTCCTTGTTGTGAAGCAGTATTAGCGCTGGTCTAAATTGGAAAAATAATCGCCGATTCTACCAGAGGTTCACGGGGCTTCAGCTTGGCGTAACGTGCCATTGGCAGAAATTTGCCACAATCTATCACATCGTACTTGAAACGATAGTAAAACGGGCTTGAAATCCACAGTTTGATCATTATTTCGTATGGGATGCCGCTAATGAGTAAGCCAAAACCTTCCACAGTGACTTTCACCAAAAACGATGTAGAAATTATTGCACGCGAAACGCTGTATAGCGGTTTTTTTTCGTTGGAATTATACCGTTTTCGCCACCGTTTATTTAACGGCGGCATGAGCGGAGAAGTGCGTCGCGAAATTTTTGAACGCGGTCATGCTGCAGTCTTGCTACCCTTTGACCCAGTGCGTGATGAAGTGGTGCTGATAGAGCAGATCCGCATTGCCGCGTTCGACACCAGTGAAAGCCCGTGGCTGCTGGAAATGGTCGCCGGTATGATTGAAGAGGGCGAAACCGATGAAGATGTTGCGCGCCGCGAGGCCCAGGAAGAAGCAGGTTTGCACGTCGGGCGAGTGAAAAAAGTGTTGAGCTATTTGGCGAGTCCAGGCGGCACCAGTGAGCGCTCATCTGTATTGGTTGGCGAAGTGGACGCCACACAGGCCGAAGGTATTCATGGTTTGGTGGATGAAAACGAAGATATTCGTGTTCAGGTGGTGAGCCGGGAACAGGCTTACCAGTGGGTAGAAGAGGGGAAAATCGATAACGCAGCGTCTGTCATCGCCTTGCAATGGCTGCAGCTGCATCATGAGAGCTTACGAAACGAGTGGAAAAAATGAAGCGTTACACACCTGACTTTCCTGAAATGATGCGCCTGTGCGAAACCAATTTCGCTCAGTTGCGCCGCCTGCTGCCGCGTAATGACGAAGCGGGTGAAACAGTGAGCTATCAGGTGACCAACGCGCAATACCGGTTAACGATAGTTGAATCCACCCGCTACACTACGCTTGTGGAAATTGAACAGACAGCGCCTGCTGTCAGCTACTGGAGCCTGCCGTCCATGACGGTGCGTCTTTACCACGACGCCATGGTGGCCGAAGTGTGTTCGAGTCAGCAGATCTTTCGTTTTAAAGCGCGTTATGATTATCCGAATAAAAAGTTGCATCAACGCGACGAAAAGCATCAAATTAATCAGTTTCTGGCCGACTGGCTACGTTACTGTTTAGCACATGGAGCAATGGCGATTCCGGTTTGTTAGCGTAGTGAAACCTAAGGACACCATTTGGAAAGCCTGTTAAACCTTTCTCTGGCTGGTGAGGCCAGGGTCAGGATATTACAAATTACTGACTCTCACCTGTTTGCCGAAAAGCATGAAACGCTGTTAGGGGTCAATACCTGGGAGAGCTATAAGGCGGTACTGGACGCGATAAAAGCTCAGCAGCGTGAGTGCAATCTGATAGTCGCTACCGGCGACCTGGCACAGGATCATACCGCTGCGGCTTATCAGCACTTTGCTGAGGGCATCGCAAGCTTTAACGCGCCTTGCGTCTGGCTGCCCGGCAATCACGATTTTCAACCTGCCATGTACAGCGCGCTGCAGGACGCGGGTATATCTCCGGCGAAACGCGTTTTCGTGGGCGACCACTGGCAGATCTTATTGCTCGATAGCCAGGTCTTTGGCGTTCCGCACGGTGAACTGAGCGAATTCCAACTGGAATGGCTGGAGCAAAAGCTGGCGGATGCCCCTGAGCGTTACACTCTGTTGCTGCTTCACCATCATCCACTTCCTTCCGGCTGCAGTTGGCTTGATCAGCACAGCCTGCGCAACGCGGGTGAACTGGGCAATGTGTTGCAGCGTTTTCCAAAAGTACGCCACCTGCTATGCGGGCATATTCATCAGGAACTGGATCTCGACTGGAATGGTTGCCGCCTGCTGGCGACGCCCTCCACCTGCGTGCAGTTCAAGCCGCACTGTGCCAACTTCACGCTGGATACCATCGCGCCGGGCTGGCGCTGGCTGGATTTGTACGCAGATGGCACCTTACATACTGAAGTGTGCCGTTTGCAAAGCACGAAATTCAGTCCAGATACGGCTTCAGAAGGATACTGATGTCTACGCTTCTTTATTTGCATGGGTTTAACAGTTCGCCGCGTTCCGCTAAGGCTACGCAGCTTTCGCAATGGCTGGCGCAAAATCACCCGGAGATCGACGTTCTTGTGCCGCAACTGCCGCCTTATCCTGCGGCGGCGGCGGAACTCGTTGAATCGCTGGTGATGGCGCAGGGCGGGAAACCGCTGGGCATTGTCGGTTCATCGCTGGGGGGGTATTTTGCTACCTGGCTTTCGCAGTGCTTTATGCTGCCAGCGGTGGTGGTGAATCCGGCTGTTCGGCCGTTTGAACTGCTGGCGGATTTTCTCGGGAATAACGAGAACCCCTACACAGGGCAACAATATGTGCTAGAGTCTCGCCATATTTACGAGCTCAAAGTAATGCAAGTTGACCCGCTCGAAGCGCCGGATCTGATCTGGTTGCTACAACAAACCGGGGACGAAGTGCTGGATTACCGCCAGGCGGTGGCATACTACGACGCATGCCGCCAGACAGTAGAAGAGGGCGGAAACCACGCTTTTGTAGGCTTTGAGAATCATTTCACACAGATTATCGAGTTCCTTGGGCTGAGTTGAGCTACCGGGAAACGATGCGGTCACTATCTACGAACACACCATGACGCAATCCTATAACGCTGATGCCATAGAGGTACTCACCGGGCTTGAGCCGGTTCGCCGCCGTCCGGGGATGTACACCGATACCACGCGTCCTAACCATTTGGGTCAGGAAGTTATTGATAACAGCGTGGACGAAGCGCTGGCAGGCCACGCCAAACGCGTGGAGGTTATCCTGCATGCCGATCAATCCCTGGAAGTCATTGATGACGGGCGCGGGATGCCGGTGGATATTCACCCGGAAGAGGGCGTTCCCGCCGTTGAATTGATCCTTTGCCGCCTGCATGCGGGCGGGAAATTTTCCAATAAAAACTATCAGTTCTCCGGTGGTTTGCACGGCGTAGGGATTTCGGTGGTTAACGCCCTGTCCCGTCGGGTGGAAGTGCAGGTCAAACGTGACGGTCAGGTGTACAGTATCGCCTTTGAAAACGGCGAAAAAGTGCAGGATCTAAACGTGATCGGTTCCTGCGGCAAACGCAATACCGGTACCAGCGTCCATTTCTGGCCTGATGAGTCGTTCTTCGATAGCCCGCGTTTCTCTGTGTCCCGCCTTACGCATTTGCTGAAAGCCAAAGCAGTACTGTGCCCGGGCGTAGAGATCATTTTCAAAGATGAAGTGAACAACGCCGAACAGCGTTGGTGTTATCAGGATGGTCTGAACGATTACCTCTGCGAAGCGGTTAATGGCCTGCCGACGCTGCCGGAAAAACCGTTTATCGGTAATTTTGCCGCTGAAACCGAAGCCGTAGACTGGGCATTGTTGTGGCTGCCGGAAGGCGGTGAGCTGCTGACCGAAAGCTACGTCAACCTGATCCCGACCATGCAGGGCGGGACGCACGTCAATGGCTTGCGTCAGGGGCTGCTGGATGCGATGCGCGAATTCTGTGAATACCGAAATATTCTGCCGCGCGGCGTGAAGCTCTCAGCGGAAGATATCTGGGAGCGCTGCGCATATGTGCTGTCGGTGAAAATGCAGGATCCGCAGTTCGCCGGGCAGACCAAAGAACGTCTCTCCTCCCGCCAGTGCGCCGCGTTCGTTTCCGGCGTGGTGAAAGATGCCTTCAGCCTGTGGCTGAACCAGAATATCCAGACCGCTGAACTGCTGGCTGAGATGGCCATCTCCAGCGCACAGCGTCGTATGCGCGCCGCCAAAAAAGTGGTGCGTAAGAAACTGACCAGTGGTCCGGCGTTGCCGGGTAAGCTTGCCGATTGTACGGCGCAGGATCTGAACCGCACTGAGTTGTTCCTCGTGGAAGGTGATTCGGCGGGCGGTTCCGCCAAACAGGCGCGCGATCGTGAATATCAGGCAATCATGCCGTTAAAAGGCAAGATCCTGAACACCTGGGAAGTCTCTTCCGACGAAGTACTTGCCTCGCAGGAAGTGCATGACATATCGGTGGCGATCGGTATCGATCCGGACAGCGACGATCTCAGTCAGCTGCGTTACGGCAAGATTTGCATCCTCGCGGATGCGGACTCCGATGGTCTGCATATTGCCACGCTGCTGTGCGCACTGTTTGTGAAACACTTCCGCGCGCTGGTGAAAAATGGCCATGTCTATGTGGCGCTGCCGCCGTTGTACCGTATCGATCTGGGGAAAGAGGTCTATTACGCGCTGACGGAAGAAGAGAAGACCGGTGTGCTTGAGCAGTTAAAACGCAAAAAGGGTAAACCGAACGTGCAGCGCTTTAAAGGGCTGGGCGAGATGAACCCGATGCAGTTGCGTGAAACCACGCTGGATCCGAATACCCGCCGTCTGGTGCAGCTGATCATCAGCGATGAAGATGAACAGCAGACCAATGCCACCATGGATATGCTGCTGGCCAAGAAGCGTTCGGAAGATCGCCGTAACTGGCTGCAGGAAAAAGGCGATATGGCGGACATCGAAGCCTGATAACGTTACCCGCCCGGCAGCGCTGTGTTTGCCGGGCTTGTTACGCAGACTACCGTCTTCTGATGTTGTAAATCTCATTGTAGTCATGCTTGTCCACCCCGAAAACTGCTCCCTCTTTTAATCCTTCGTACCGTATCCATTAAATCGCGCCTTAGCGCGCCGTAGCCTGGTGGTTTTTGCGGTATTGCAACGGTGTCTCGCCAATGCCCTTTTTGAACGCGCTAATAAAGTAAGTCACGTCGGAAAAACCAACCTCATCCGCTATTTCGCTGATGCTAAGCGCACTGTGCAGCAGGCAGTCGCACGCTTTACGCAAACGAATGGTGTTCAGGTACTGAGAGATATGTTCACCGGTTTCGTAATAAAACCGGCGGGAGAGATAGCTGCGGGATTTACCTAACTCTTGCGCCAGGCGGTCCAGACTGAATTTCTGCCGGTAGTTTTCCTCAAGCCAGAACATCACTGGCGTGGCAATCCCGCTGTGCTCTTCAGGAAGTTCCTCGTTATTTTCTGGCATCATACTCAGCAGGTTGAGCAACAGGCAGGCGACCTGCTCGCCATTCAGGCTGCGGTTGTCGGCGAGTTTTGCGTAGCAACTAAACAGATGATCAATATGCGGATGGATATCGGCGGCATCCATCACTGCTGCCGCGCCGCCGCGGAGCGAAAGTCGCTGTAAACGGTGGTGATTGTGCGGGAAATCGCGCAGATGTTTAAGCACTGCGTGGTGATCGACATGAATAATGGTACGCCGGTAAATGTGCTGAGCTTGCTCATCCACCATCACTTTATGGATGGTAAACGGCGGAAAGAAAAACAGCCGTCCAGGCCGCATGGTGTACTGACGATTATCTACGATCACCACGCCAAAGCCCTCTTCCACATACAGCACCTCCAGGCACTGGTGCCAGTGGTGGTAACGCACGGTGTTGGCAAACAGTCGGCTGAACGACACGATCGCATCGTTCAGGGTGATCAGTTCAAGACGCTCTGCCTGCAGGGTGTGGCTCATAGTGCAATCATTCTCAATTTTTACCTCATTGCTTCTATTTATAAACCACGGTTTTAAATTTCCTCAACAGCGGGTTCAGGCAAATTCCGGCGGTGTGACAAAGCTAACATTTCCACTTCTGCTCCATTCACTATCCTTCAGCCACACCACGGGGAGAGCAAACAATGCAGGCGGCGGAAGTGAAAACATCAAATTTATTGTCATCCCGCGACGACGTTGTCGCTGCGTTAACAACGATGCTTGGCGCGCTGGATCGCCAGTTTCCGCAGGGCGAATCACGTTTCTCGCTGGGGGAAACCAGCGCTCACTACAGCGTTGCTATTGCTGAGATGGAAGGGCTGTCGCGGGCGTTGTGGGGGCTGTTTCCGTTGATGGCAGGCGGTGACGACGAAGCGTTTAGTCCAAAGTACCTGACTGCCATTACGCAGGGTACCGATCCGCAGAGCGCAGGCTATTGGGGCGAAACAGGCCCTTACGATCAGCGTCTGGTGGAAATGGCGGCGTATGGTCTTGGGCTGACGTTGTTGGGCGAGAGATTAACCGCGCATTTTAACGAACAACAAATCCGCAATCTGTACCAGTGGCTGAACCAGATCACCGACGCCGAAATGCCCGACAGCAACTGGAATTTTTTCGCCATTATGGTGCAACTGGGCTTTAAACGTGCCGGATTGCCCTGGGATGCGGCGGCAATTGAGCGCCGTTTTACTCTGATGGAAGCCTACTACCTGGGCGACGGCTGGTACTCCGACGGCCCTGGACGGCCAAAAGATTACTACATCTCAATGGCGTTCCATTTCTATGGTCTGATTTACGCCACCCTGAATGGCGACGACGATGCGCAGCGGGCTGATGTGATCCGCCAGCGGGCGCGCCTGTTTGCGGAGGATTTTATCTATATGTCGGCGGCGGAGGGTGAGTCGGTACCCTTTGGCCGTAGCCTGACTTATCGCTTTGCAATGGTCGCGTTCTGGAGCGCTGTGGCGTTCTCCGGGCTGGATACGTTTTCGCCTGGTGTCGTGAAGGGGGTGATCCTGCGTCATTTACGCTGGTGGTTACAGCAACCTATTTTCGATCGCGATGGCATTTTAACGCTGGGTTTTGCTTATCCCAATCTGGCGATGTGTGAGGACTATAACTCGCCTGGCTCGCCTTACTGGGCGCTGAAAGTGTTTCTTATTCTGGCGCTGCCTGCTTCGCACCCCTTCTGGCAGGCAGAAGAACTGCCGTTACCGTCGCTAGCCGCACAGCGAACGATTACCCCTGCCGGGCAGATCCTTGTGCACAGTGACCATTCGCGGCATGTCTGGATGCTTACCGCCGGTCAGCTGGAGCTGAACAACTACGTTAACACGGAGGCGAAATACACCAAGTTCGCCTATTCAAGCCGTTTCGGTTTCACCATTGAACGAGGGCGCTATGGCCTGAAACATGCGGCCTGCGACTCTATGTTGCTGCTCAGCGAGGGCGATAACTATTTTCGCGGCCGCCGCGAATGCGAAGAGGTGATCGTCAGTTCGCAGGCCATTTTCTCCCGCTGGTCGCCTTGGCATGACGTGCATATTGCCAGTTGGCTGATTCCTTGTGGCGACTGGCACCTGCGCGTGCATTGCGTCGATTCCGCCCGCCATTTACAGAGCGTCGAAGGAGGATTCGCCGTCCTTAACGCGCCCCCTCGTTGTGAGCAGGGCCGCAGCCTGGTAGTGGCTGAAAATGGCGTCAGCGGCATTTATGCCCTGGCAGGCGGCATGGCGCGTGAGGCGGACTGCGTGGTCACGCCGCCGAACAGCAGCATCATGTTTGCGCCCTGTGCTGCCATCCCCGTATTGCGCGGGGATATCGCCCCTGGCCGCCACTGGATGGCCTGTGCGGTGCAGGCAGCAATAACCGAAGTGGCGTTTGATCCTCATATTCCGCAACTGCAAATAGAAGAACAGGCGCTGGTTATTACGCAGCCTGGTAAAGAAAAGATGGTCATTGCTTTTTAATTCCCGGTTGCCGACCGGGGGCTGAACTCTGAACCCTATACGCTTCGTCGAGGATAGTATGGAAAAGATCGCTATCAACACTAAAACCGAATATTACAAAATCAGTTCGTTTATATTCCTCTACTTTTTCACCTGGTCGGCAAGCATTGGTTTGCTGGCAATCTGGCTGGGGCAAAAGGCGAACCTTAGCGGTACGGTCATTGGTACCGTCTTTGCCGTTAACGGTATTTTTTCGGTGATCCTCAAACCGATTTATGGCTATATCCTGGATAAAATCGGCATGAGCAAATACCTGCTCTATTTTGTGGTGCTGATGTCAGCACTGATGGCACCGTTCTTTATTTATGTCTATCAGCCATTACTTATCTCCAATACCCTGTTGGGAATTGTTGTCGGGGCAATTTATTTAAGTTTTGCCTGGTATGCCGGGGTGGCGGCTTGTGAATCGTATACCGATCGCTACAGTCGGTTAAACGGTATGGAGTTCGGGCAAATTCGGATGTGGGGCTCACTCGGCTGGGCCGTGGCTTCTTCCTTTTCTGGCCTGCTGTTTAACCTCTCGCCGGCATATAACTTCATTATGGGATCGGTGGCCTCGCTCATTATGCTGGGGGTATTGCTAAGCCTGAAAGTGAATGTGCATGCAGCACATGCCGGCGAAGTGTTAGCAAAAGAGAAAATCGTGCCGGCAGATGTCTATGCATTACTCCGTAACCGCAAATTCTGGGCCTTCTGCCTGTATGTTGCTGGTGTGGCGTGGATGATGTTTATTGCTGAGCAACAGTTTTCTCGGTATTTCGTCACCTTTTTCGATGATATTCACCAGGGGAATGCCGTATTCGGTTATCTGGGAACCGTTCAGTCTGGCATGGAATTCGTCATGTATATGGTGATCCCACTTTTCGTGAATTTCATAGGTGCCAAACGCGGCTTGCTAATTGTTGGCACGGTGGTGGGTGCGCGGTTGATTATTTCCGGATTGTGCGAATCGCACCTGCTTATTTCTGTACTTAAACCATTGTACGGTCTGGAGATCTGCCTGCTGCTGGTTTCAGTCTTTAAATATATTGCCGAGCATTTTGATAAGCGTGTCAACGCCACCATGTATTTGCTCGGTTATCAGGCGATGCTGTACGTCGGTAATGTTGTGGTTTCTTCACCGGCCGGAATTTTGTATGACCGGATCGGCTTTGAACATACCTACATCATTATGGGAGGAATTGCGCTGCTGTTTACCCTGATTTCTTTCTTTACGTTATCTGCCTGCCAGAGCAAATGGCGTCACAACGGCCCGCTGGATATTGCGCGAAATAATGCGACACGTTAATGGCTGATCTTATTTTCTGTAAAAAGAAGGAACCGAAATATGTTAAGTAAAATCGTTGAGGAAACGTTACGCGACTATCCTGGCGCTGCGATTGATGTGCAGACCTTTAAAGATGAACTGGATTCCGCGCGGGCGCACACCCTTGAACTGATTCGCCGTCATTTAACGGAATTCGGTGATCGTTTTCCCGCCGAAACGTGTGTGCAAGGCTATTATCCTTTAACCGATAATATCGAGTGGACCACCAGTTTCTGGACCGGGCAATTATGGCTGGCGTGGGAAATGAGCGGAGATGAACAATTCCGCGCGCTGGCGGAACGCCATGTTCGTTCCTTTGGCATGCGTATTGCCGGACGGCATGACACTAACACCCATGATCTCGGCTTCTTATATACCCTCTCCTGTGTGGCGGGCTGGCGGCTGACCGGCAACCGCGACGCGCGCGGTTTCGCCTTGCTGGCGGCCGAGGCGCTGCTTGAGCGTTTCCATCAACAAGCGCAGATCATTCAGGCTTGGGGTGATCTGGCCGATCCCGAACAGGCGGGGCGCATGATCATCGACTGCAATATGAACCTGCCATTGCTCTATTGGGCGACGGAACAAACCGGGGATCGCCGTTTTGCCGACGCGGCAGTTGCCCACGTCAGACAAGCCGCGAAGTACCTTATCCGTGAAGATGCCTCGACGTTTCATACCTACTATATGGACGTGCAAACCGGCGCACCCAGGTACGGTAACACCCAACAAGGCTATGCAGATGATTCCTGCTGGTCGCGGGGCCAGGCGTGGGGGATTTACGGTTTTCTGCTGAGCTTTATCTACACCGGCGATAAAGAGATGGTGGCGTTGTCGAAGCGACTGGCGAATTATTTTCTCAATCGTCTGCCAGAAGATGCGGTCTGCCACTGGGATCTGGCGCTGGTGGGCAGCGATGCGCTGCGCGACTCCTCTTCGGCGGCAATTGCCGTGTGCGGTTTGCTGGAGCTGATTAAGCACTTGCCGATCACTGACACGGATCGCGCCCGTTACCAGCAGTGGGCCATGCAGATCATGTCATCGTTAGGCAAGCACTACCTGGCGGGCAAAAACGAGGCCACAAACGGGTTGCTCAAACACTCGGTATACCATTTATCGGGCAACAAAGGGGTGGATGAGTGTTGTAGCTGGGGGGACTATTTTTACGTGGAGGCGCTGGCGCGTTTTTCGCAAAGCTGGAAACTGTACTGGTAAGCGAGGCATTCCCTCTCCCGTCAGGGAGAGGGCAGAGAAACTCACAGACCCGGTTCGAGAATACGGATATGGGTTTCCAGAACATCCCCTTTTACAGCTTCACTCCACGCCTTCATGTGTGGCGTTTGCAGGTGTGCTTCAAGGTGAGCCACGCTTTCCCACATTTCGACCATTGTGATGGAGTCCGGCGCGGTGGCCTGAAAGCTAACGTCCGCCGCATGATCGACCAGCGGCGCATAGCCGTGGCAACCCTCTTCCTGCAACACCACCGGCACAATCTTCGCGAACTGATCGAGTACCGCCTGGCGGTGATGCTGACCTGGACGGGTACGGATTTCTGCAATTACTGTCAACATGATTTCACTACTCCCTTTAGATCCAGCTTCACAGTTAAGCAAAAATCTCGGCTAGATGCTTGCGATATTCTGCTACGGAACGCGGGACATCCGGCATTTTGATCACATCGTTCGTAATAAAGGTGGGCAGCGCATCCATACCCAGGAACTGGTTAGCTTTATGGAACGGCAGATAAACCCCATCGACTCCTACGCCATGAAAAAATTGCGCTTTATCGGTAAAGGCTTCCATTGGCGCATTCCATGTCAGCGACAACATATAAGTCTTGCCCTGCAGTAACCCGCCGGAACCGTATTTCTTCGAGGCGTCTGAACGTGTGCGGCCATCGCTGGCATACAGCGAACCGTGGCCTTCAGTGAACACATCATCCATATATTTTTTTACCGTCCATGGGGCACCCATCCACCAGCCAGGCATTTGCCAGATCAGGGTGTCGGCCCACAGGAAATTTTGCACTTCTGCTTTCACGTCATAGTCACTGTCGGCACGTACGGTACGGACATCGTGCCCGAGGTCGCGCAGAAAACTCTCCGCGACTTCGGTCAGGGTGTCGTTGAGTTGACCATTGGAGTGGGCAAATTTCTTCGCGCCATTGATAATCAGAATATTGCTCATGAAAATTCCTCAAGTAAATGTCTTTGCCGCTTATGTTACGCCTAACGATAGGGCTGTTTAATTGGCAAAATGTGCAAAGACTTTTGCTTTCAGAGCAATAATTAAGCTACCAGCGTATCTGTGCCATGAACCCGCCTTGTGGATGGTTGCCAAACGTCACCGTCATTTGATGCAGCCTGGCGATACGCTGCACAATCGACAAACCCAGCCCGCTACCCGTTTCTGTTTGCCCTGGCGGGCGGTAAAAACGTTCCCCTACGCGTGCCAGCGCTTCATCGCTAATACCGGGGCCATTATCCCGCACGCTGAACCCATTCGCGTCCAGTGTGACATCCACCGTGCTGCCCGGCGGGCTATAGCGAATGGCATTATCCAGCAGGTTACGCACCAGCAGACTCAGCAATAGCGGCTGCGCCTGACGGCTGACGGACGCCACGTGAAGATGCAAACGGACCTCAATGCCTGACTGCTGTGCAGGCAGGTAACTGTCCATCACAGCCGATTGCAGTAATGCAGCCAGCGGGACGGTTTCAATATCATCAAGGTTATTCAGCGAGTCCAGTCGGGAAAGGGTCAGTAACTGCTCCACCAGGCGGCTGGCGCGATCGATACCCACATGCAACTGGCGAAGCGCTTTTCCCCGGGCCTGCGGATCGTCGTCCGAAAGCTGGGCAACTTCGGTCTGCACTTTCAGGGCCGCAAGCGGGCTACGAAGTTCGTGGGCGGCATCCGAGGTAAAACGCCGTTCACGCCGCATCATGGTGAGAGTACGGGCAAATAACTGGTTGAGTGACTCCACCAACGGGCGTACTTCACCCGGTACGCCTGCGGTACTGAGCGGTTCAGCACTTTCAGGCGCGCGCCGCTTGAGGGCCTGCGCCAGTTTTTCCAGCGGGCGCAGTTCAAGACTCAGCAGCACAATCAGCAAGATTAGCATCAACGGTAGTGCGACCAGCCACGGTGTAAGCTGCGACGTGATAATGTCCAGCGCCATCTCCTGGCGGTAGTCCCACTCCTGGCCCACGACAATGCGAAAGCGCGTATCTTCGGCGGTCAGCCACAGAAAGCGCCATTTGTCATCATCATCACGCAGATGACCATTATCAAAACCGTCGCGGTGATAGTCATAAACAATGTCTTTACCATTTTCGCCATCGTTGAGCAGCATTTTGCCATCAGTGGAATAGATGGCGAACGCCAGCGCGTCATCATCAAGATGCCCGTGTTTCAGCTTTTGATGGGTGAGCTGCGGCGCGGTTTTTTTTAACTGATCAAACTCCATCACGCTCAGCCGTTTGGCGAACAGCATTTGTTGCGTGTCGAACAGCTTATCGAGCTTATCGCGGGTTTGCTGCCAGGCCACAACGCTGGCGCACAGCCAGGCCGCCATCGACAACAATAAAAACAGCAGTGTCAGGCGCAAACGCAGGCTTAACTGGCGAAACTGTTTCATGCGTCTCCCAACGTATAACCGATACCGTGAACGGTACGAATGAAAGCGGTACCCAATTTGCGTCGCAGATGATGCACATGCACTTCTACGGCGTTACTGGTGACGTCATCATCCCAGTTATAGAGTTTTTCTTCGATTAACTGACGCGGCAGTACACGCCCGACGTTGCGCAGTAGTAGCTCCAGCAGGGCAAATTCTTTCGGTTTAAGCTGTAGGGGGGCACCATCCAGCGTGGCGACATGGCTTACCGGATCCAGCATCACTTCACCGTGGCTGAGTGTACTTTGCGTTTGACCGTGGGTACGACGAACCAGCACTTCCAGCCTCGCAGCGACCTCGATAAGCGCAAAGGGTTTGCACAAGTAATCATCGGCGCCCAGACGCAGGCCTTCGACACGTTGATTAATGGCGTCGCGTGCGGTGAGGATCAGCACCGGCTCGACCCGTTTTTGGCTGCGCCAGTCGCGCAGAATATCCAGCCCATCTATACCCGGTAGCGTTAAGTCGAGGATCACGGCATCGTAAGGGGCGGTAAACAGTGCGGCTTTCCCCTGTTTACCGTCAGTAAACCAGTCGATGCTAAATCCCTTTTTGCTCAACCCGGCTTTGATCCCATCGCCGATGAGCGTGTCGTCCTCGATCAGTAAAATACGCACAACGCCTCCGTTTCCTCTCGCTTTTATGGCAATAAAACCGCTGACAGCGGGCAATGTACAGCAAAAAAATTATCTTTTTACCCTTTAAGAAATCGTTAAGAACTGTCGGGTTAAATGGTCGCAAACCACAGGAAAAAGGGAGAAGAAAATGAAAAAGACAGCGGCAATCCTTGCTGTACTCGCCATATGTTCCGCGCCGGCTTTCGCCGCAAACCAGGGCGGTTTTACCGGGCCGGCAACCACGCAACAGAGCGGCGGATTCACCGGGCCAGACGGCAGCAAAGCCACCGTCGAAAGCGCAAAATCGTTGCGTGATGATGCCTGGGTAACGCTGCGCGGTAATATTGTTGAGCGCGTCTCTGATGACACCTATTTATTCAAGGATGCGACCGGCACCATAAATGTTGATATCAACCGTAAGCGCTGGAACGGCGTTACCGTAGGACCGCAGGATACGGTTGAGATCCAGGGGGAAGTGGATAAAGACTGGAACTCGGTAGAAATCGACGTCAAAGAGATACGTAAAGTCGCGCAGTAAGCGGCGATAACGTGTGAAAAAATCGCGCATCGCTATGACTCCTCGCCGCAGATAAGGTAGTATCTGCGGCAATATTGCCGCCGTACAGGCTGGCGCATATGTTGAGGAATCACGATTAATGAGCGATATGGCAGAGCGCCTTGCGCTGCATGAATTTACGGAAAACGCCTACCTGAACTACTCCATGTACGTCATCATGGATCGTGCGTTGCCGTTTATCGGTGATGGCCTGAAACCTGTTCAGCGCCGCATCGTTTACGCAATGTCTGAACTGGGGCTGAACGCCAGCGCCAAGTTCAAAAAATCGGCCCGTACCGTGGGTGACGTTTTGGGTAAATATCACCCGCATGGCGACAGTGCCTGTTACGAAGCTATGGTGCTGATGGCGCAGCCGTTCTCCTACCGTTATCCGCTGGTTGATGGCCAGGGTAACTGGGGTGCGCCGGATGATCCCAAGTCCTTCGCCGCCATGCGTTATACCGAATCCCGCCTGTCGAAATACGCCGAGTTACTGCTGAGCGAACTGGGCCAGGGCACCGTTGACTGGGTGCCGAACTTCGACGGTACGCTGCAGGAGCCGAAAATGCTGCCTGCGCGTCTGCCGAACATTTTGCTGAACGGCACCACCGGTATTGCGGTGGGGATGGCGACAGATATTCCGCCGCATAACTTGCGTGAAGTCGCCAATGCGGCCATTACCCTGATTGAACAACCAAAAACCACCCTCGACCAGTTGCTGGATATCGTGCAGGGGCCGGATTATCCGACCGAAGCGGAAATCATCACTTCGCGCGCGGAAATCCGCAAAATCTACCAGAACGGTCGCGGGTCGGTGCGCATGCGCGCCGTATGGAAAAAAGAAGATGGCGCGGTGGTGATTACAGCTCTGCCTCACCAGGTTTCCGGCGCGCGTGTGCTGGAACAAATCGCCGCGCAAATGCGCAATAAAAAGTTGCCGATGGTCGATGATCTGCGTGATGAGTCAGATCATGAAAACCCGACGCGTCTGGTGATCGTGCCGCGCTCCAATCGTGTTGATATGGAACAGGTGATGAACCATCTGTTTGCCACGACCGATCTGGAAAAAAGCTACCGTATTAACCTCAATATGATCGGTCTGGATGGGCGCCCGGCGGTGAAAAATCTGCTGGAGATCCTCACCGAATGGCTGACGTTCCGCCGTGATACGGTGCGCCGCCGCCTCAATCATCGTCTGGATAAAGTGCTCAAGCGCCTGCATATCCTTGAAGGTTTGCTGGTCGCGTTCCTCAATATCGACGAAGTGATTGAGATTATCCGTACTCAGGATGAGCCGAAGCCAGCCCTGATGTCGCGTTTCGGCATCAGTGAAACCCAGGCTGAAGCGATCCTGGAGTTAAAACTGCGCCATCTCGCCAAACTGGAAGAGATGAAAATCCGTGGTGAGCAGGACGAGCTGGCGAAAGAGCGCGATCAACTGCAGGCGATCCTCGCTTCCGAGCGCAAGATGAACAACCTGCTGAAAAAAGAGCTGCAGGCTGATGCCGATGCATTTGGTGATGATCGTCGCTCCCCACTGCATGAGCGCGAAGAAGCCAAAGCGATGAACGAGCACGATATGCTGCCGTCAGAGCCAGTGACCATTGTGCTGTCGCAAATGGGCTGGGTGCGTAGCGCCAAAGGCCACGATATCGACGCGCAAGGGCTGAGCTATAAAGCGGGCGATAGCTGGAAAGCGTCGGCAAAAGGCAAGAGCAATCAGCCGGTGGTGTTTATTGATACCACCGGACGCAGTTATGCCATTGACCCGATTACGCTGCCTTCTGCCCGTGGCCAGGGCGAGCCGTTAACCGGCAAACTGACGCTGCCGCCAGGTGCGACCGTTGAACATATGGTCATGAGCAACGAGGAGCAGAAACTGCTGATGGCCTCCGATGCAGGTTATGGTTTTGTCTGCACCTTTAACGACTTAGTGGCACGTAACCGCGCCGGTAAAACGTTGATTAGCCTGCCGGATAACGCCAAGGTCATGCCACCGCTGGAGATCCACAACGACGACGATATGCTGCTGGCCATTACCACGGCCGGTCGCATGTTAATGTTCCCGGTTAGCGATCTGCCGCAGTTGTCGAAAGGTAAGGGCAACAAGATCATTGGGATCCCGTCTGCAGATGCGGTCAGCGGTGCCGATGGACTTGCACACCTCTATCTGCTGCCGCCGCAGAGTACGCTGACCATTCACGTGGGTAAACGCAAAATCAAACTGCGTCCTGAAGAGCTGCAAAAAGTGCAGGGCGAACGCGGGCGTCGCGGTACGCTGATGCGTGGCTTGCAGCGTATCGATCGCGTTGAGATTGATTCCCCTTCACGCCCGGGCGCGGGCGACAGCGAAGAGTAATCTGCCTGAGCGTGTCCCTGTCCGTCGCGGGGACACGTTTCTCATTAAAATTTCCCGTAAAAGCGTTGTTAATTCGGCAATTGCGATTAACAATACGCTTTTTTAAAGGCCGCATAACACAAAAGCCCAGGCCAGTTGCTGGCTCATCGTGGCGCCGCCAGCCCCAGCATAATGCCGCTGGCGTGTATATAATGCTCAAAGGTATGGGCTTCAGAGGTCGCTATGCTATTCATTTTTCGCGTAATAATTGTCGTTATTTATTCCATTCTGGTGTGTCTATTCGGCTCCATTTACTGCCTGTTCAGTCCGCGTAACCCGAAACATGTCGCCACCTTCGGTCATATGTTTGGTCGCCTGGCACCGGTGTTTGGCCTGAAAGTGGAACTCCGCCTGCCGCCGGATGCTGACAAGTTTGGTAACGCTATCTATATCGCTAACCATCAGAACAATTACGACATGGTAACGGCGTCCAGTATTGTGCTGCCGCCAACCGTGACTGTGGGTAAAAAGAGCCTGTTGTGGATCCCCTTTTTCGGCCAGCTTTACTGGCTGACCGGCAACCTGCTTATCGATCGTAATAACCGTGCTAAAGCGCATGGCACCATTGCCGAAGTGGTGAAGCAGATCCAGAAACGGAATATCTCTATCTGGATGTTCCCGGAAGGCACCCGTAGCCGTGGCCGTGGTCTGTTGCCGTTCAAAACCGGCGCGTTCCACGCTGCAATTGCTGCCGGTGTGCCGATCATTCCGGTCTGCGTCTCTAATACGTCGAACAAGATCAACCTTAACCGCCTGCGTAACGGGCTGGTGATTGTTGAGATGCTGCCGCCTGTGGATGTTTCCCGGTTCGGTAAAGATCAGGTGCGTGAGTTATCCACCCATTGCCGTGAACTGATGGCGAAGAAAATTGAAGAGCTCGATAAAGAAGTGGCTGAGCGTGAAGCCGCCGGTCGGGTTTAACCTGTTGTTGTCAACCAAGACCGCAGGCAGTGATGCCTGCGGCGCATTGAGTCAGTGTTACACGGAGCAATTATGTCACTCAGTCGGCGTCAGTTTATTCAGGCATCCGGAGTTGCGCTATGTGCAGGTGCGGTGCCGCTGAGGGCAAATGCCGCCGGGCAGCAACCGCCATTACCCGTTCCTCCTCTTTTAGAATCCCGTCGCGGCCAGCCGCTTTTTCTCACTTTGCAACGTGCGCACTGGTCATTTGCCACCGGCACGCGCGCCCAGGTGATGGGGATTAACGGGCGTTATCTCGGGCCAACCATTCGCGTGTGGAACGGGGATGACGTCAAACTGATTTACAGCAACCGACTGGCGGAAAACGTGGCGATGACCGTCAGCGGTCTGCAAGTGCCTGGCCCGTTGATTGGCGGTGCGGCGCGCATGATGACGGCCAATAATGACTGGGCACCGGTGCTGCCAATCCGGCAGAGCGCCGCAACGCTGTGGTACCACGCCAATACCCCAAACCGCACCGCACAGCAGGTCTATGGTGGCCTGGCGGGGATGTGGCTGGTAGAGGATGACATCAGTAAATCGCTGCCGATCCCTAATCACTACGGTGTGGATGATTTCCCGGTCATTATTCAGGACAAACGGCTGGATAACTTCGGTACGCCGGAATATAGCGAACCGGGCAGCGGCGGCTTTGTTGGCGACACACTGATGGTCAACGGCGCGCAAAGTCCGTATGTGGAAGTGTCTCGCGGTTGGGTGCGTTTGCGCCTGCTGAATGCCTCTAACTCCCGCCGTTATCAGTTACAAATGAGCGACGGCCGTGCACTGCATGTTATTGCGGGCGATCAGGGGCTTCTGCCGTCGCCGGTATCGGTTAAACAATTGTCACTGGCTCCGGGCGAACGCCGCGAAGTGCTGGTGGATATGACCAATGGTGATGAAGTTTCGATCACCTGCGGCGAAGCCGCGAGCATTATGGACCGGTTGCGTGGCCTCTTTGAACCCTCCAGCATTCTGATCTCAACGCTGGTGCTGACGTTGCGCCCAACCGGGTTGCTGCCGCTGGTCACCGATACACTGCCGATGCGTCTGTTGCCATCCGATATTATGACCGGCACGCCGACGCGTAGCCGCGATATTACCCTCGGCAGCGATCCAGGTATTAATGGTCAGTTGTGGGATACGCAGCGTATTGATATCACCACCCAGCAGGGGACCTGGGAGCGCTGGACCGTACGCGCCGAAATGCCGCAGTCGTTCCATATGGAAGGCGTCATGTTCCAGGTGCGCAATGTCAATGGCGCCATGCCATTCCCGGAAGACAGAGGCTGGAAAGATACCGTCTGGATCGATGGGCAGGTCGAATTGCTGGTGTGGTTCGGTCAACCGTCATGGCCGCATTTCCCGTTCCAGTACCAGAGCCAGACGCTGGAGATGAGCGACCGTGGTTCGGTGGGGCAGTTGCTGGTCAATCCGGCGCCATAAATACCCGATGCCTGATGGCGCGACGCGCCTCAGGCCTTGACAAAATCCCCCTTCATTTCATGCAGGCTTACGGCGTATAATCGCCGCCCTTTGATTATTTTTTTACCATTTCTGGAAGCAACATGAGCGCAATATCCCTGATCCAACCGGATCGTGACCTTTTCTCCTGGCCCCAATATTGGGCTGCCTGCTTCGGTCCGGCGCCGTTTTTGCCGATGTCGCGCGAAGAGATGGATCAACTTGGCTGGGATAGCTGCGACATTATTCTGGTGACGGGCGATGCTTACGTCGATCACCCAAGCTTCGGGATGGCCATTTGCGGGCGCATGCTGGAAGCGCAGGGCTTCCGCGTCGGGATCATTGCGCAGCCGGACTGGAACAGCAAAGACGATTTTATGCGTCTGGGGAAACCGAATCTGTTCTTCGGCGTTACCGCAGGCAATATGGATTCGATGATCAACCGTTACACCGCCGATCGTAAGCTGCGTCACGATGATGCCTACACCCCGGATAACGTCGCGGGTAAACGCCCGGATCGCGCCACGCTGGTTTACACCCAGCGTTGTAAAGAGGCGTGGAAAGATGTACCGGTGATCCTGGGCGGTATCGAAGCCAGTCTGCGTCGAACCGCGCATTATGATTACTGGTCTGATACGGTGCGCCGCTCGGTATTGATCGATGCGAAAGCCGATATGCTGATGTTTGGCAATGGCGAACGTCCACTGGTGGAAGTGGCTCATCGCCTGGCTGCTGGTGAGCCGATCGCCACCATCCGCGATGTGCGCAACACGGCAATTATTGTTAAAGAAGCGCTGCCGGGCTGGAGCGGTGTGGATTCCACCCGTATCGACACCCCGGGTAAAATCGATCCGATCCCGCATCCCTATGGTGAAGATCTACCCTGTGCAGACAACAAACCCGTGGAGCCGCAGGCGCAGGAGGCCAAACGTGTTACCGTACAGCCGCCGCGTCCGAAACCGTGGGAAAAGACATACGTGCTGTTGCCTTCTTTTGAGAAGGTGAAAAGCGACAAAGTCCTCTATGCGCATGCGTCACGTATTTTGCACCATGAAACGAACCCCGGCTGTGCCCGTGCGCTGTTGCAAAAGCATGGCGATCGTTATATCTGGATCAACCCGCCTGCCATTCCGCTCTCTACCGAAGAGATGGACAGTGTCTTTGCGCTGCCTTATCAGCGCGTGCCGCACCCGTCATACGGCAAGAGCCGGATCCCGGCTTATGAGATGATCCGTTTCTCCATCAATATCATGCGCGGCTGTTTTGGCGGCTGCTCCTTCTGTTCGATCACTGAGCATGAAGGGCGCATTATTCAAAGCCGTTCCGAAGATTCGATCATTAATGAGATCGAAGCCATCCGCGACACGGTACCGGGCTTTACCGGCGTGATTTCCGATTTGGGCGGCCCGACCGCTAACATGTATATGTTGCGTTGCAAATCGCCGCGAGCGGAGCAAACGTGCCGCCGTCTCTCTTGTGTCTACCCGGATATCTGTCCGCATATGGATACCAACCACCAGCCGACGATCAACCTCTATCGCCGTGCGCGCGATCTGAAAGGCATCAAGAAGATCCTGATCGCCTCTGGCGTGCGTTACGATCTGGCGGTGGAAGATCCGCGCTATGTGAAAGAGCTGGCGACACACCATGTGGGTGGCTATCTGAAGATTGCGCCAGAGCATACGGAAGAGGGGCCACTGTCGAAGATGATGAAGCCGGGCATGGGCAGCTATGACCGTTTCAAGCAGCTGTTTGATACCTATTCGAAAGAGGCGGGTAAAGAGCAGTATCTGATCCCGTACTTTATCTCCGCGCATCCTGGCACGCGTGACGAGGACATGGTTAACCTGGCGCTGTGGCTGAAGCGCCACCGTTTCCGCCTCGATCAGGTGCAAAACTTCTACCCGTCGCCGCTGGCTAACTCAACGACCATGTATTACACCGGCAAAAACCCACTGTCGAAGATTGGTTACAAGAGCGAAGACGTGGTGGTGCCCAAAGGGGATAAACAACGCCGCCTGCACAAAGCGCTGCTGCGTTACCATGATCCGGCAAACTGGCCGCTGCTGCGCCAGGCGCTGGAAGCGATGGGTAAGAAGCACCTGATTGGCTCGCGCCGCGAATGCCTGGTGCCTGCGCCAACGCTGGATGAAATGCGCGAAGCACGTCGCCAGAACCGCCAGGCACAGCCCGCTCTCACCCGGCACGCACCGATTGCGCACCAACGCAGTAACGGTAAAACTGCTGCACCGGTGAAGAAAAAAGCCACGCGGGTACGTTAAGAAAAAATGCCTGGTGACGACCAGGCATTTTTTTGTGGCGAATGGAGGTTTAGCCGCCGAACTGATCCGGGTCCGGCCCCAGGCGTTTCCCTTCATCCAGTTTGGCGATTTCTGCCAGTTCATCTTTATCGAGACGGAAGTCCCAGACATCAAAGTTCTCGGCAATACGCGACGGCGTGACAGATTTCGGGATCACCACCAGTCCATTATCAAGGTGCCAGCGGATCACCACCTGCGCCGGGGTTTTGCCATATTTATCCGCCAGTTCGCGAATGATTTTCTGATCGAATACGCCTTCGCCGCCCTGCGCCAGCGGGCTCCAGGACTCGGTCTGGATTTTGTGCGTGGCATTCCAGGCATGCAACTGACGTTGCTGCATCAGGGGGTGCAGCTCGATTTGGTTAATCGCCGGGGCAACACTGGTTTCGTCGATCAGCCGCTGCAAATGAGGGATCTGGAAATTGCACACGCCGATACTTTTTGCCAGTCCCCGTTGTTGCAACGCGATCATGCCTTTCCATGCTTCGACATAATGATCGATAGCTGGCACCGGCCAGTGCATCAGGTAGAGGTCAACGTAGTCGAGCTGCAGTTTTTCCAGGCTCTCCTTCAACGCCTCTGCCGGGCGTTGCTGATCGTCGTTCCACAGCTTAGTGGTAATGAAGAGTTCATCACGCGCCACGCCAGCACTGGCTAAGGCTTTGCCAACACCCTCTTCATTCTTGTAGGCCGCGGCCGTATCAATAGAACGGTAGCCAACGTCCAGAGCCTTATGAATAGCGCCAACCACTTCCTCGTTGCCCGCTTTCCACACGCCCAGACCCAGTTGTGGCATCAGGCTGCCATCGGAAAGCTTAATCACGGTGGGATGTGTCATGCATTTCTCCTTTTAATAGGCTTACCGGGACAGGCCCGGTAAGGTGATGTGCATTAAGTGTGGTCGAAAAAATCAAAAACGAAAGCTGTTGCCGGGCTGGTCTTAACGCGCCGCTTCGTAGATGCGACGGCTGACTTCCAGCGTAATATCCTGATGTTCGCCCAGCTGTGTCATGCCGTGCTCTTCCAGTTTAGCCAGCAGGGCAGGAATGGAACTCCCATCCAGACCGTAACCAGACAGACGTGTCGGCACACCCATACGCTCAAAAAAGTTACGCGTCGCGTCAATGGCTGCATCAATTCGCGCGTCCTCTGAACCTTCAGTGATGTTCCACACGCGTTCGGCGTACTGCAGCAGTTTGGCGCGTTTGGTGTCGCGTTTTTCATTCCACAATGCCGGCAACACCACGGCCAGTGTTTGTGCATGGTCAAGACCGTGCATCGCGGTCAGTTCATGGCCGAGCATATGTGTGGCCCAGTCCTGCGGTACGCCTGCACCAATCAGGCCATTCAGTGCCTGGGTGGCGGCCCACATCACGTTAGCCCGCACGTCGTAATTTTCCGGTTCTTGCAGCGCTTTCGGGCCTTCTTCTACCAGCGTCAGCAGAATACCTTCGGCGAAACGATCCTGAATTTTGCCATTGACCGGGTAAGTGACGTACTGCTCAACGGTATGGACGAAGGCATCGACCACGCCATTAGCCACCTGGCGCGGCGGCAGGGTGTAGGTATAGACCGGATCCAATACTGCAAAAACGGGCTGGACAAACGGGGAGTGAAACGCCTGTTTGTCACCGGTGGTTTTACGTGAAACGACAGCGCCCGCATTGGACTCGGAGCCGGTGGCCGGCAGCGTCAGTACGGAGCCCATCGGGATCGCGCTGTGGATTTCGCTACCGCGTGTTTGCAGAATATGCCATGGATCGATACCGTCGGCGTAGTGCGCCGCAGCGGCAATAAATTTGGTGCCGTCGAGGACGGAACCACCGCCAACCGCCAACAGGAAATTGATATTTTCATCGCGAACCAGAGTGACCGCTTTCATTAGCGTTTCATAGGTTGGGTTTGGTTCAATCCCGCTGAATTCACGCACGTCCAGACCTTCCAGCGCGCTGTAGACCTGATCCAGTACGCCATTTTTCTTTACGCTGCCGCCGCCGTAAGTGATCAATACACGTGCATTGGCCGGAATTTGTTCGCGCAGGTTGGCAATCGCGCCTTTACCAAACAGGATGCGGGTCGGGGTATGCAGATTAAAATTATTCATTGCTCGTTCCCTTCTTAATGGGTGAAAGACAGTAGGGCAGCAGAGTGCCTGATGGGAAGTATTGTGGGCGCGGGGGGAAGAACGCTCAATGCACATTCCTGCCGATGTATTGCCTGTTTCTCTTTATGGCTGGAGAAAAAGCGTAAAAATTTGCACACTGTAGCGGTCGAAATGCCTTGCCGGAGTGGCGAAAAATGAACCGTGAATTGATTTGTCAGCAGCTTACTGAAAAAATTAAACGACTGAAAGTAAATGAAAATAAGCTCAATATTCTGCTGCCGGATATTCGCCTGATGTACGGTACACAACCGGGAACACGCACACCGGTAATGTACCAGCCCGGCATCGTTTTTCTCTTCTCTGGTCACAAAATTGGTTATATCAATGAACGCATCTTCCGTTATGACACCAACGAATACTTGCTACTGACGGTACCGCTGCCGTTCGAATGTGAGACTTTCGCTTCGCCGGAGGTACCACTGGCAGGCATCCGTTTGAACGTCGATATCCTGCAATTGCAGGAGCTGTTGATGGATATTGGCGAGGATGAACACTTTCGCCCGGATGTCGCCGCGAGCGGGATTAACTCTGCAATTTTATCAGAAGAGATCCTGTGTGCTGCCGAACGCCTGTTGGATGTGATGGAACGCCCGCTGGACGCGCGAATCCTGGGTAAGCAGATTATCCGCGAGATGCTGTATCACGTGCTGACCGGGCCGCGCGGTGGGGCGTTGCTGGCGCTGGTCAGTCGTCAGACTCACTTCAGCCTGATTAGTCGGGTATTGAAGCGCATTGAAAGCCAGTACACCGAAAATCTCAGCGTCGACCAACTGGCGGCGGAAGCCAATATGAGCGTCTCTGCGTTTCACCATAACTTTAAGTCGGTCACCAGCACGTCGCCGTTGCAGTACCTGAAAACGTACCGTTTGCATAAAGCACGCATGTTGATGGTACATGATGGTATGAAAGCGGGAGCTGCAGCCATGCGCGTGGGGTATGAGAGCCCGTCGCAGTTCAGCCGCGAATTTAAACGCTACTTTGGCCTAACGCCGGGAGAAGATGTGGCAAGAATAAGGATGATTCAGGGAAGCTAATTGGTTGTCCCTCTCCGTCAAGAAGAGGGACACATGCATCAGGCGCTGCAATACTTTTTCTTCAGAACAACCGCTACTGTGCCAACCAGCCCGGCAACCAGCAGGAACAGGGGCAGGATCATCAGAAAGGTCATGACCTGGTCTTCATGCCGTTTGACAAAGGGGATCATGCTAATGGCATAGCCCAGCGAGGTGACTACGCCGACCCACAGCAGCGCGCTCAGCCAGTTGAAGAACTGGAAGCGGCGGTTCGACAGACCAGAAATGCCCGCCATGGTTGGCAACAGCGTACGCACAAACGCCAGAAAACGCCCTGCCAGCAGCGCCAGCAAACCGTGACGGTCAAACATGCAGGTAGCGCGCTCATGATATTTGACCGGCAACTGCGATAGCCAGCTTTTCACTACCCGCGTATTGCCCAGCCATCTGCCCTGCAGATAGCTCAGCCAGCAGCCAAGGCTGGCCGCAGAGGTGAGGATAACCAGCGTCGAGACAAAATCCATGCAGCCGCGCGCGATTAACGCCCCGGCCAGCAGCAGTAAACTGTCACCCGGTAAAAATGACGCAGGAAGTAAGCCATTTTCGAGAAAAAGCGTGGCAAACATCACTAAATAAACGACACCCACAACGTGTGGATTAGCCAGCGCAGCAAAGTCGTGATGCCAGAGCGCAGCAATAATATCTTGAATAACAGCCATGGACTTTCCTGTGGTACCGCGTAGAGGAGGCTATTGTACTCCAACTCGCCAAAAACACCTTGATCCGGGGCGCAAGAAACAGAGAATTTTCTGATGCTTCGCCCCGGTCACCTGGTTTACACGATACGCTGGAAGCCCGCAGCTAAATCTTCAATTAAATCGTCAACGTTTTCTAAACCAATGTGCACCCTGACCAGCGTGCCATCAAAATCAACGCCGCCATCCGGGCGGATTGCCGCCAGTTGCTCCGGCTGGTTAGCCAGGATCAGCGACTCATAACCGCCCCAGGAATAGGCCATGCTGAAGAGGGAAAAATGGTCGAGATAGGCTGAAAGCTCGTCATGACTTAAGCGCTTATTCAATACAAACGAAAACAGGCCGCTACTACCGGTAAAGTCGCGTTTCCAGAATTCATGGCCTTTACTGCCGGGAAGGGCGGGGTGATTCACGCGCGCCACTTGCGGATGCGCGGCCAGCCATTCGGCTATTTTCAGGCTGCTTTCATGATGCTGGCGCAGGCGAACACCTAGCGTGCGTAAACCTCGGCTGGTCATATAGGCGGTGTCGGCATCGACCATCTGCCCCATCAAATAGGCATTTTCACGCAATTGTTCCCAACAGCGCGCATTGGCAACCGCTGTCCCGATCATGCCGTCAGAGTGGCCAATCAGGTACTTGGTCGCAGCCTGGATGGAAATATCGATATCAAACTCCAGCGCTTTAAACAGGATGCCTGCCGCCCAGGTGTTATCGATCATAATGATGGCCTCCGGCGCGACGCTTCTCACTGCCTGCACAATCGCCGGGACGTCGTGCACTTCCATAGTGATTGAGCCGGGTGATTCCAGGAACACCACTTTGGTATTCGGCTGGATCAGACGCACAATGCTCGACCCGATCAAGGGATCAAACCAACTGGTGGTAACGCCGAGTTTAGCGAGGATTTTGGTACTGAAATCCTGGCTCGGTTCGTAGGCGGTGTTGGTCATCAACACATGATCGCCTTGTTCGACAAACGCCAGAATGGTGTTCGCGACCGCCGCCGCCCCGCAGGGGAACAGCGCGCATCCGGCGCCGCCTTCCAGCTCGCACATCGCTTCCTGTAAAGAGAAGTGAGTCAGCGTGCCGCGGCGGCCATAAAACAGTTCGCCATTGGCGCGGTTACGCGTGGCGTGCTTTTTGGCTTCGACCGTATCGAACACCAAAGAGGAGGCACGCTGGATAACGCTATTCACCGATCCCTGCGTGTATTTTTTGCTGCGCCCTGCGTTAACCAGAGCGGTATCAAGATGCTTTGCCGTCATTATTGCTCAACCTGTTTTTATACGTCTGGATGTCCAGACTACCATGATTGCATGCCGATGCACCTGTGTTTGCAGTGTGGGGGCGAATTTTTTCTGATAAGTATTCATTAGGGCGGTTTACTGAGTAAGCGCAAAGAAAACACTTTTCAATTCAGGCACTATGCAAATACTAATGAGAACTACTATCAATTCGACGTCGTTTTGATATGATGGCGCACAGATTTTTGTGATTTGCGTCGCGGAGAAACACAGTGGGTAATAATTTGATGCAGACGGATCTTTCCGTGTGGGGTATGTATCAGCATGCCGACATCGTGGTGAAGATTGTGATGATCGGCCTGATTCTGGCGTCCGTGGTGACGTGGGCACTTTTCTTCAGCAAAAGCGTTGAGATGATTTCGCATAAGCGTCGCCTCAAGCGCGAACAGCAACAGCTGGCTGAAGCTCGCTCTCTGGATCAGGCAAGCGAAATCGCGACGGCTTTCCACGCGAAAAGCCTGAGTACACTGTTGATTAACGAAGCCCAGAATGAGCTGGAGTTGTCTGCGGGCAGTGAAGATAACGAAGGGATCAAAGAGCGTACCGGTTTCCGTCTCGAACGCCGTGTCGCCGCCACTGGCCGCTATATGGGGCGTGGTAACGGTTATCTGGCCACTATCGGCGCAATTTCTCCATTTATTGGTCTGTTCGGTACCGTGTGGGGCATCATGAACAGCTTTATCGGTATTGCGCAGACGCAAACGACTAACCTCGCTGTTGTCGCGCCGGGGATTGCCGAAGCCCTGCTGGCAACCGCTATTGGCCTGGTTGCTGCCATCCCGGCAGTGGTCATTTATAACCTCTTTGCTCGCATGATCGGCAGTTATAAAGCCACTCTTGGCGATGTTGCCGCGCAGGTTCTGCTGCTGCAAAGCCGCGATCTTGATCTGGCCGCCAGCAATGCGCAGCCGGTTCGTACCGCCCAGAAATTACGTGTAGGTTAATGCGTTATGGCAATGCGTCTTAATGAAAACCTGGACGATAACGGCGAAATGCATGAAATCAACGTAACGCCGTTTATCGACGTTATGTTAGTGCTGCTGATTATCTTTATGGTGGCCGCGCCGCTTGCCACGGTTGATGTCAAAGTGAACCTGCCGGCATCTTCCAGCCAGCCGCAGCCGCGTCCGGAAAAACCGGTTTACCTCTCCGTCAAAGCGGATAACAGCATGTTTATTGGTAATGATCCGGTGACGGATGAAACCATGATCACCGCGTTAAACACGCTGACGGAAGGGAAGAAAGACACCACCATCTTCTTCCGCGCGGACAAAACCGTGGACTACGAAACAATGATGAAGGTGATGGATACTCTGCATCAGGCGGGTTATCTGAAAATTGGTCTGGTAGGCGAAGAAGTCGCGAAAGCGAAGTAACCTGCTTCGGGCAATCTGAAAAGCTGGCGTAAGCCAGCTTTTTTTATGCCTGCCATCCTGTGGCTGGACTGTAATGACAGTCATCGTAGGAAGGAATTTATATAAGCTGGGATGGCTGAAACAGAGGTGTTGAGAATTTACTTATTATCTGGCGTTTTCCTGGCGATCGCTTCGTCCAGCGCGACGGTCGAAACGCTGGAGGTTCGGTACTCACCATCGCTCAGCTTACGGCTCAGACGCAGCGTGGCAGCCTCACGCCCGACAATGTACTGGTAGTTGGCTTCAAGGCGCGCCATGATTTTGTCCCGCAGTTCGGGCTTCTGCTCAATGATGGCATCGATGACTGCGCCATAAATCTCTTCTTTAACCTGTAGCGGGTAGATCTCCCGGCGGTTTTGCCACTTCAGGCGTACCAGCGCGGCAGGGATTGAAACCAGCTCCTGGGCAATACGATCGATAGTGGTATTCTTATCCCGGACCAGTGCTTCTATATTTTGCTTTAAGATAAATTCATCGCTATTTCTGTCATCTAAAGTCAAATAGACATTATTATTATCGACATCTTTCACGTTATTCATCCCCAAGTTTATAAAACATAGGCGTATCTTTTTCGCGGGTAATCAGGTTAAGCCAAATCTCATTGCCGGCTTCATTAATTTCTTGCGTTTTCGCGTTAATTATTTGACTTAATGTCTGGGCATCAATCTCGCCTTCAGCTTGTAAGTCATTAAGCATACGGGCAAATGTCTCGATTTTTACCACGCGAAATAGCCGGTCTTTTATATGACGATCGCGTTCTTCGAGTAACATATTTCTGGACTGCCCGGTAGAGCTGACATTCGCCAATATTTGGCTGGCATGTTCAGAGAGCGTTCTTTTTCCCTGAGCTAAATTAGCCTCTTTTTCTTCTTCCCCTGGCTTGGTTTCAACGGCGGAAATGTGAAATCGTGCCGGGACAAGATTCTCGGGAAGCATTTCTAATATCCTTTTAATATCAACAAGGAAGGGTTAAGGCAGGCGTGAGGTTCGTTGACAATATCATGGCGCAATTTTAAAATCAAAAAAAATGGAGCCAGCTCATGAACAGTATTTTTTATTCTGTCATTTTATTATTACTGCTAACGGGCGGGGTACTTTTATTGATGCGCGAGTACAATAAAGTCCCTCCCCGAAGTGAAATTGACAATCCGCCCTCACTGATTCCCCCTTTGACAAAAGAAGAAGGTGAGGATCATTTTTCGGTGTTAATGAATGCCATTACCCCAGTTTGGTACTGGCGCGTAAACCATGAATATATTGATTTTCTTCATGCCACTATAAAGCGTATGAACATGGCGGAATTAAATAACACTCCCGGTTTATTTGAGGCGCAGCGTCGCTGTAGCGATCTCAATTCTGCTGTATACAAGTACTACGACAATATTAAGAAACGTTGCCTGAATGGCGAGAAAGTTTCGCATGCCGATCTGGACGTGCTCAATCTGCGCCAGTGTTTCCGCGAGTTCAGTATGGAAGCCTATCCGGCGCTGGTGGTGTTGGTATGGCCAGAAAATCAGCGCCCGTGGGTAAATCCGGAAGATGTTTAACGCCGTCTCTCCGCCATGCCTGTCTGTTGCCCGTTTGGCAGGACAAGAGGCCGGCGCGTATCCTTATTTTTGATACAGTATGGCGCAAGGTTTGCGCGGCAGGCAGCGTTGATCCTGCGTTGTGTTGATGTTGCCAAAGTGTAGTTGGACTGGGATATACTGACCGCCGGTTTAGCTATCTGACAGGATTTTATGGAACGATTTCTGGAAAACGCAATGTACGCTTCGCGCTGGTTGCTCGCCCCGGTTTACTTTGGCCTCTCCCTTGCCCTGCTTGCACTGACGGTAAAATTCTTCCAGGAGATTTTTCACGTCCTGCCCAATATATTTAACCTGGCGGAAGCCGATCTGATCCTGACGCTGCTTTCGCTGGTGGATATGACGCTGGTTGGCGGGCTGCTGGTGATGGTGATGTTTTCCGGTTATGAGAATTTTGTGTCGCAACTGGATATTGCCGAGCACAAAGAGAAGTTGAGCTGGCTGGGCAAAATGGACGCAACCTCGCTGAAAAACAAGGTGGCTGCCTCTATCGTTGCGATCTCGTCGATTCATCTGCTACGGGTGTTTATGGATGCGAAAAACGTCCCGGACAACAAACTGATGTGGTATGTGATAATCCACCTGACGTTTGTACTTTCCGCCTTTGTGATGGGGTACCTGGACCGGTTAACCCGCAAGAAACACTAAAATGCAGGCCGGATTGCCCGGCCTGCCTGCCATTATTTATTCGAGGATGCCTGCCACAAGTTCAGCTCGCCATCCGCCACGTGTTTATCAATTTCCGCCAGTTCGTCTGCGCTAAATGTCAGGTTATTGAGTGCCTGCACGTTCTCTTCAATTTGCTCCGCGCGGCTGGCACCAATCAGCACCGACGTGACCCGCGCGTCTTTCAGCAACCAGCTCAGCGCCATTTGCGCCATCGACTGCCCGCGTCGTTGCGCCATCTCATTCAGCAATCGCAGGCTCTTCAGATTGTTTTCGGTTAGCATTTTCTCTGTCAGGCCGCGAACTTTATGGCCTTCACGCTGCATACGCGATCCTTCAGGAATACCGTTCAGGTATTTACCGGTTAGCAGGCCCTGCGCCAGTGGCGTAAAAGCAATGCAGCCCATGCCATTATCTTCCAGCGCGTCCAGCAAACCGGTTTTATCTACCCAGCGGTTAAGTAAATTGTAGGAGGGCTGGTGGATCAATAACGGGATCTTCCACTCTCGCAGCAGCGCTGCCATTTGTCGCGTGCGTTCGGTGGAATAGGAGGAGATGCCAACATACAGCGCCTTTCCGCTCTGGACCGCCTGCGCAAGTGCGGCGGCAGTTTCTTCCATTGGCGTATTTTCATCTACCCGGTGTGAATAGAAAATATCCACATACTCCAGGCCCATGCGTTGCAGGCTTTGATCGAGGCTGGCGAGCAGGTATTTACGCGAACCGCCAGAGCCATACGGCCCGGGCCACATGTCATACCCGGCTTTGGTTGAGATGATCAGCTCGTCACGGTAGGGGGCGAAGTCTTCACGCAACAAGCGGCCGAAATTCTCTTCTGCGCTGCCGGGGGGCGGCCCATAGTTATTGGCTAAATCGAAGTGGGTAATGCCCAGATCGAATGCTTTACGTAAGAGCGCCCGTTGGGAGTCCAGCGCGTGTCCATGACCAAAACTGTGCCACAACCCCAGAGAAAGCGCGGGTAGCTGCAAACCACTTTTACCGCAATAGCGATAGTGCATTTGCTCGTAGCGATGCGGACTGGCGAAACCAGACATGATGTCTCCTTTCTTGTACAGGGTAAATGAAACAACGTTCCCATTTTATCGCCGGATTTCTGTACAGCAAGGTAATGGTAAGATGCGGATATTTTTTGCGCAGAAAACATGCCGCTATGCTTACCTTAGAAGGGTAAAAACGTCCTGGAGAATGCTAATGACCCGTTTAACTGCTAAAGACTTCCCTCAGGAGTTGCTCGACTATTACGACTATTACGCGCATGGCAAAATCAATAAACGCGAATTCTTACAGATGGCAGGCAAGTATGCGGTAGGTGGCGTGACCGCACTGGCGCTCTTTAACTTGCTCAAACCAAACTATGCACTTGCGACCCAGGTTGAATTCACCGATCCGGACATTCACCCGGAATATATTACGTACCCCTCCCCGAATGGGCATGGCGCGGTGCGGGGTTATCTGGTAAAGCCAACAAAGGTGACGGGCAACGTGCCAGCGGTGGTGGTGGTGCATGAGAATCGCGGTCTTAATCCTTACATTGAAGATGTTGCACGCCGCGTTGCCAAAGCGGGGTACATTGCGTTGGCACCGGATGGACTCAGCTCGGTGGGCGGGTATCCCGGCAATGATGATGAAGGGCGTGCGCTGCAACAGAAAGTGGATCCCACCAGGTTGATGAATGATTTCTTTGCCGCTATTGAGTTTATGAAAACGCACCCGGCCGCCACCGGGAAAGTGGGTATTACCGGGTTTTGCTATGGCGGCGGGGTCGCAAACGCGGCTGCGGTGGCCTATCCGGAGCTGAATTGCGCCGTGCCATTCTACGGGCGCCAGCCGCCGGCTGCAGAGGTGGAGAAAATCAGTGCGCCGCTGCTACTGCACTATGCCGCGCTGGATAAAAACATCAATCAAGGGTGGCCCGCTTATGAGCAGGCGTTAAAAAATGGCCACAAAATTTATGAAGCTTACCTCTATCCTGGCGTCAATCACGGCTTTCACAATGATTCGACGCCACGTTACGATCAGGCTGCCGCTGAGCTGGCCTGGCAACGTACGCTCGGTTGGTTTGAAAAGTACCTGCATTAAGCGCGCTTATGGGCAAGGATGCCGCGGAAAAGGTGCAGCGGAATATATCGCGCTGACAGCATTATTGATGGATCCGAGCGCCGCCAGATGATGGTGGCGCTCTTTATGCTGCCAGTAGCGAAAAAAATCAGCAAATAACGGTATTCTCGCTTTTTTATTGTTGCCAGCGCTGCGCTTGATAGCGGTTTTAATTTACTTTAGGCATGGCCATTCTTCTGAGAAAATTCCTGGAAAAATGGCTGAAAAACCGTCGCAGACTAAATGAGTGTGCTCTACTCATAATATTTATGAATGTATACAAATATAGGCAAAGCCTCCGGCCTCGTTTGCAACATAGCTGAATGACCCGGATCTGCTGACTGATCTGACCTCCCCGGCAGGCTGCATGGCATCTGTTGTGCAGTTTGTTAAAACGGATGAACAACGCACCAGGCTGCATAATATTTAATCTATTTTAACAAGCGTTAATGATGATTTAATCCCCACTTAATAGAACTGTGGGCCGGTATTTTAGCGCTTATATCAAGCTTTTTTAATATTTCCGCTACGGTGCTTGAGATAGGTTAGTGCAATATTTATGGGGTGGGTTTTTTCTCGGATAATAGATTGCGATGATGCAGGCTTATAATTTTATTGCGCCGTGTTTGCTGGGTGTTTGTGATAACCTCATTGTTACCTTTGATTATATTTAAAAAAATTAGTTAATTAATGTTTAATTAAATTTTTCTTAAAAATTGAGGGGTTACAGATGCTTTTAGCGTGTGGCTAACTTTTCTGTTCACCGGGTGTGGGGGAGAGAAACTTAGCAGAATAACGTTTTGCCCGGATGGCAAGGCGGACGGTTTCAAAGATATGAAGTGCAACTTCGACGATAATTTTTTTTACCAGGACCATACATATTTTCTAAAACTTGCCGATAAAGACGATAAGTATCGCCCGCAGGCGATAACGCACCTTCACCGCAAGGATAATATTATGGGTATGCTTCGTAACTTTACTATACGAGCCGTGATGCTGGTGATCCTCGGGATCTTTGGCTTGCTGTGGTCTGGCGTCGGTTTGTATAGCGTGTTTTCTTTGTCAAAAGTGGCCGACGGCAATGAAGTTGATCGCCAGTTAGTGTCACAGATGACGCTTCTTAGCCAGGGCAATGATCAATACTTTCGGTTTGTTACTCGTCTTAGTCGCGTAATGGAAGCCAAAGCTGCGGGCGGCTCACCAGATATGGCCCCCGTCCAACAAGCGCTGGATAACATGACGCGCCGGCTTGCTGACTTCAAAGCGATCTCGCCGGGGCCGATGGATCCGGCTGTCTCTGAGCAAGTGATTTCTGGCTGGCAGGCGTTGCTGGACCAGGGAATAAACCCGCAAATGCAGTTGGCCCAGCAGGGTACCCCTGATGCGTACCGCCAACAGGCGAATAATGTCACCCCAGGCTTGAGCCGCAATTTTGGCAACGCGACCGAAGCCTTTAATAAGGCGGCGGGTGTGATGCTTGATGAAACCCGTGTCATGGTCGACAGCCAGACCAGCAGCACCCGCGCAGTACTGATTGCTGCCATGGTACTGGGCTTGCTGATCCTGCTGTTTACCGACCGTTATCTGGTTACCATGCTGGTGAAGCCGCTAAACCGTATTCGCGCGCACTTCCGCCAGATGGCGCAGGGCGATCTGAGCCAGCCGATGGAGGACTTCGGCCGCAACTGTGTGGGCCAGGTTGTTCCGTTGCTGATGGCCATGCAGGACAGCCTGCGTGAAGCCGTAAGCAGTATTCGCCACGGCAGTGAGAACATCTGGCGCGGTGCGACAGAAATCTCCTCCGGTAACAATGATCTCTCTTCCCGTACTGAAGAGCAGGCGGCAGCGCTTGAGCAGACTGCAGCCAGTATGGAAGAACTGACCGCAACAGTGAAACTGAATGCTGATAACGCCAGCCATGCGAGTGAACTGGCGGAAGTCGCCTCGGTTACCGCCAGCAAAGGCGGCACGCTGGTCAAAGAAGTGATCAGCACGATGGATGGCATCTCCGGTAGCTCGAGGAAAATTGCGGAAATCACCAACGTCATTAACAGCATTGCATTCCAGACCAACATCCTTGCGCTGAACGCCGCTGTTGAAGCGGCGCGTGCGGGCGAACAAGGCCGCGGCTTCGCTGTTGTTGCCGGTGAAGTCCGTAATCTTGCCAGCCGAAGTGCGGGCGCAGCGAAAGAGATTGAGACGCTGATCGCTGATTCGGTCAGCCGGGTTGAAAAAGGCGCACAATTGGTCAGTGACACCGGCACCACGATGGAAGGCATTCTGCGTGCGGTGACGGAAGTGACCACCATTATGAAAGAGATCGCCGCCGCCTCTGCTGAGCAGAGCAAAGGTATTTCGCAGGTGGGCGTCGCTATCACGCAGATGGATAATGTTACACAGCAGAACGCCTCGCTGGTCGAGCAAGTCTCTGCTGCTGCTGCTGCGCTGGAGCGTCAGACAGAGGAGTTGCAGCGTTCCGTGCAGCAGTTCCGTCTGTCCAGCGATGAACAGCACACACCGGCTGCCACGGCGCTGGTCAAACCGGATCTGTCGCGCGGTACCGGCGGTACTGGCAAAAAATCTGCGGCTTCGCAGGATGAATGGGTGGCGTTTTAATCCGTACTATCACCCCTTAGAAAGATCGTTATATAATTTTTTATATAACGATTGGGGGGATAAGAATGGACAACCATTTTGGTAAAGGGTTGATGGCCGGGCTGAATGCCGCACAGGCGGATAGCGCCAGTAATGTGGCGCATTTCTGCCCGGACTATAAGCGGGGCTTTGTTCTTGGGTTTTCACATCGCATGTTTGAAAAAACCGGCGATCGTCAACTCAGCGCGTGGGAAGCAGGCATTCTAACGCGCCGCTACGGACTGGATAAGGACATGGTGATGGACTTCTTTCGCGAGAGCCACTCCAGCACCGTGATCCGCTTTTTTATGGCGGGTTACCGCCTCGAAATCTAAAAATAAGCTTTGCTCAATGTGTAGTTCTCTTTAGTGAAGGTCACTTTTGTCGAGAGTGGCTTTCATTTTTTTTTATCGTTTTGTGCCCGCAAAGACCCTTCTTCTTCTAAGTCTACTGTGCTCTCCGTCTACTTTTTGCATAATACCCTTGTTTTTTATGTGATTAATTGTCGGGGCGATCGCAGCATTCTTCAGCCAAACGCGTGGAGAATAATTGCGGTTCCGACTAAAGGATAACAAGGCAATGGCAGGAGAGAATCAGCACTTTGCATCACCGGGTGTCAGTCGTCGTGATTTTGTGAAGTTATGCGCGGCGCTTGCAGCCACGATGGGATTAAGCAGTAAAGCGGCAGCGGCCATGGCAGAAGCCGTTAGCCATCCTCAGAGACCACCGGTGGTGTGGATTGGTGCGCAGGAATGCACCGGGTGTACGGAGTCGCTGCTGCGTTCCACCCACCCGACTGTTGAAAACCTTGTGCTGGAAACCATTTCGCTGGAGTACCACGAAGTGCTTTCTGCCGCATTCGGGCATCAGGCAGAAGAGAATAAACATCGCGCGCTGGAGCAGTACAAAGGCCAGTATGTGCTGGTGGTGGATGGCTCGATCCCCATGAAAGATGGCGGTATCTACTGCATGGTGGCGGGTGAGCCGATTGTCGACCATATTCGCAGGGCGGCAGAAAACGCAGCGGCGATTATTGCCATTGGCTCCTGCTCCGCCTGGGGGGGGGTTGCGGCGGCGGGGATCAACCCGACGGGGGCCGTAAGCCTCCAGGCCGTCTTGCCGGGTAAAACCGTGATTAACATTCCCGGTTGCCCACCGAACCCGCAGAATTTCCTCGCCACCGTGGCGCATCTCATCACCTTTGGTAAACCCCCGGCGCTGGATGCCAAAAACCGGCCTGCCTTCGCTTACGGGCGGCTTATTCACGAACATTGTGAACGTCGTCCGCACTTCGATGCAGGCCGCTTTGCAAAAGCCTTTGGCGACCAGGGGCACCGCGAAGGCTGGTGTTTATATCATCTGGGCTGTAAAGGCCCGGAGACCTGGGGTAACTGCTCAACTTTGCAATTTTGCGATGTTGGCGGCGTCTGGCCTGTTGCCATTGGCCACCCCTGTTATGGCTGTAATGAAGAAGGCATTGGTTTTCATAAAGGCATTCATCAACTGGCACATGTCGATAACCCCACGCCCCGCGCTGAAAAGCCGGATGTGGATCTCAAAGAGGGCGGCAAGGTGTCGGCAACGGCCGTCGGGTTGCTGGGCGGCGTGGTTGGCCTGGTCGCGGGCGTAGGCGTGATGACGGTGCGCGAGCTGGGACGTCAGCAGAAGAAAAATGACGCTGACTCACAGGGAGACTGACCGTGAACAGACGAAATTTTCTCAAAGCCGCGTCCGGCGGGGCGCTGCTAGTGGCGGGGTCGTCGACGAGCTTTGCCGCTGCGCAAAATCGTCCGCCGATCCCGGGGGCGCTTGGCATGTTGTACGACTCCACGCTGTGTGTCGGCTGCCAGGCCTGTGTGACGCGTTGCCAGGATATCAATACCCCGCTGCGCAATCCGCAGGGCGAGCAAACCTGGTCTAATAACGACAAACTTACCCCTTATACCAACAACATTATCCAGGTCTGGCGTAGCGGGAGCGGGGAGAATAAAGATCGTCTGCAAGACGGTTACGCCTATATCAAAAAGCAGTGCATGCATTGTGTGGATGCCAACTGCGTTTCGGTCTGCCCGGTTCAGGCGCTGAAAAAAGACAGCAAAACCGGGATTGTTCACTACGACGCCAGCGTTTGTACCGGCTGCCGTTATTGTATGGTCGCCTGCCCGTTTGATGTGCCGAAATATGATTACAACAATCCCTTCGGTGAGTTGCATAAATGCCAATTATGCAATCAGAAAGGGGTTGAGCGGCTGGATAAAGGCGGGTTGCCCGGTTGCGTGGAGGTTTGCCCTGCGGGAGCGGTGATTTTTGGCACCCGCGAAGCGCTGCTGGCCGAGGCCAGAAAACGCCTCTCGCTGAAACCCGGCACTGACTATCTCTATCCCCGGCAAACGCTGAACTCGGCGGATACTTACCAACATCCTGTCGGCAGCTACTACCCGCACTTGTACGGTGAAAAAGAGGGCGGCGGCACGCAGGTGCTGGTGCTGACGGGGGTTCCCTATGAGGTGCTGGGCCTGCCGGCGCTTGATGATCTGGCAACCGGCGCTCGCTCCGAACATGTTCAGCATACGGTCTACAAAGGCATGATGTTGCCGCTGGCGGTGCTGGCAGGGCTGACTGCACTGGTGCGCCGGCATACCCGCAACGAGCACCATGAAGGAGGATCAGAAAATGAGTCATGATCCGCAACCGTTGGGTGGCAAGCTTCTCAGCAAACCCATCCTGCTTTTTGCGCCGCTGATCGTGTTATGCGCGATCTTTATCGTCAAACGTCTGGTCTTTGGGTTGGGATCGGTTTCCGATCTTAACGGTGGTTATCCGTGGGGGATCTGGATCGCCTTTGATTTGCTGATCGGCACCGGCTTTGCCTGTGGCGGTTGGGCGCTGGCCTGGGCGGTGTATGTCTTCAACCGGGGTGAATATCACCCGCTGGTTCGCCCGGCGCTGTTAGCCAGTCTGTTCGGCTATTCGCTGGGGGGACTGTCGATCACCATCGATGTGGGACGTTACTGGAATCTGCCTTACTTTTACATTCCCGGGCATTTTAATGTGAATTCGGTGCTGTTCGAAACCGCCGTCTGCATGACCATCTATATCGGTGTAATGGCGCTGGAGTTTGCGCCTGCGTTATTGGAGCGTCTGGGCTGGAAGGTGTCGCTACGCCGGTTGAATAAGGTGATGTTCTTTATTATCGCCCTTGGCGCCCTGTTACCGACTATGCACCAGTCCTCTATGGGGTCGCTGATGATTGCTGCCGGGTATAAGGTTTACCCACTGTGGCAGAGCTATGAAATGTTGCCGGTGTTTTCGTTACTGACGGCATTTATCATGGGCTTTTCGATTGTCATCTTTGAAGGCTCATTGTTGCAGGCCAGCCTGCGTGGCGAGGGGCCGGATGAAAAACGACTTTTCACCCGGTTAACCGCCACGCTCAGTGTTTTGCTGCTGATTTTTTTACTGCTGCGCGTGGGGGAAATTACCTGGCGCGATAAGTGGCATTACGCCTTTGCCGGGGATTTTTACAGCCTGATGTTCTGGCTGGAAATCGCATTGCTGCTCTTTCCGTTGCTGGTGCTGCGTTCGGCGCGTCTGCGCAACGATTCCCGTTTTTTGTTTATCGGCGCGTTAAGCATGCTGTTGGGGTGCGCTCTGTGGCGGCTCTCTTATTCGCTGTTAGCGTTTAATCCTGGCAACGGCTATCACTACTTCCCGGCCTGGGAAGAGATACTGATTTCTATCGGTTTTGTGGCAATTGAAGTCTGTGCGTACATTTTACTCCTGCGTCTGTTGCCGATTATTCCTCCGTTACAACGACAAGAACGTCATAAGGCGAGTGAAGCATGAGCCAACGAATTACCATCGATCCGGTGACCCGTATTGAGGGTCATTTACGCATTGACTGCGAAATTGAAAATGGGGTGGTGTCCAGGGCGTGGGCATCAGGCACGATGTGGCGCGGTATGGAAGAGATCGTGAAAAACCGTGATCCGCGCGATGCCTGGATCATTATGCAGCGCATTTGCGGGGTATGTACGACGATCCACGCCATTGCCTCGGTGCGCGCGGTCGAAAGTGCGCTGGAAATGAAAGTGCCTGTCAATGCCCAGTACATCCGTAACATTATTCTGGCCGCTCACTCCATTCATGATCATATTGTCCATTTTTACCAGCTTTCGGCGCTCGACTGGGTGGATATCACCTCTGCGTTAAATGCCGATCCGGCCAAAGCCGCGGCGCTGTTAAAAGGTCTCTCTGACTGGCCACTGAACAGCGAAAATGCGTTTAAAGAGGTACAGAACAAGATCAAAGCGCTGGTGGCCAGCGGGCAGTTGGGTATTTTCGCCAATGGCTATTGGGGGCATCCGGCGATGAAACTGCCGCCAGAAGTCAACCTGATAGCTGTTGCGCATTACCTGCAAGCTCTTGAGTGTCAGCGCGATGCCAACCGCATCGTGGCATTGCTGGGCGGTAAATCGCCGCACATTCAGAACATGGCTGTGGGCGGTGTCGCTAACCCGATCAATCTCGACGGGATTGAGGTGCTGAACCTGGAACGCCTGATGTACCTCAAGTCGTTTATCGATCGACTGCAGGGCTTTATCGAACAGGTTTACAAAGTGGACACGGCGGTCATTGCCGCGTTTTATCCGCAATGGCTGGAATTGGGTAAAGGCGGCGTGAACTATTTGAGTACGCCCGAGTTTCCTACTGACGGCAACAATGGCAGTTTTCTCTTTGCGGGCGGCTATATTGAAAACGCCGATCTCAGCACCTACAAAGCGATCACTGATTATAACGATCCCTTCCTGGTGAAAGGTATTCAGGAGAGTGCTAAACACGCCTGGTATAAAGATGACGCTCCGCAGGAGCCATGGCAGGGTACAACGGTACCTGATTACACGGGCTGGCAGGAAGAAGGCAAATACTCGTGGGTGAAATCGCCGACCTTTTACGGCAAAACAGTGGAGGTCGGGCCGCTGGCCAACATGCTGTGTAAACTGGCTGCGAAAAATGAAAAAACCACCAATAAACTCAATGAAATCGTCGAGATTTACCACAAACTCACCGGCAAAACCCTGGAGACTGCACAACTCCATTCCACGCTGGGGCGCATTATCGGGCGCACCGTGCATGCCTGCGAATTGCATCAGGTGGCCAGTCAGCAGTATCAGGCTTTAGTGGACAATATCGGCAAAGGTGACATGGAAACCTTTGTAAAGCCGGACATTCCCGCGAGTGGCGAGTACAAAGGTGTGGGCTTTCTGGAAGCGCCGCGCGGCATGCTCTCGCACTGGGTGGTGATCAAGGATGGCAAAATCGACAACTACCAGGCGGTGGTGCCGTCCACATGGAATGCCGGGCCGCGTAATTTTAACGATGAACCAGGCCCTTACGAATTGTCGCTGGTGGGCACCCCGGTTGCCGATCCACAAAAGCCGCTGGAAGTGGTGCGCACTATCCACTCGTTCGATCCCTGCATGTCCTGCGCCGTGCATGTACTGGATGCGGACGGTAACGACGTGGTGTCGGTGAAGGTGTTGTGATGTCGATTCTCGTGTTGGGAGTGGGCAATATTTTGCTCACCGATGAAGCGATTGGTGTGCGTGTTGTGGAGGCGCTGGAGCAGCGCTTTCACCTGCCGGAGCATGTAGAAGTGCTGGATGGCGGCACCGCGGGTATGGAACTGTTAAGCGCCATGGCGAACCGTGATCATCTGATCATTGTGGACGCCATTGTCACGCGGAAAAGCCAGCCGGGGGAGGTTATCTGTCTGCGGGACGATGCGGTGCCGACGCTTTTCAGCAATAAAATTTCACCGCACCAACTGGGGTTGTCTGATGTGCTGTCGGCGCTGCGTTTCACCGGCGAGTTCCCGGCGAAACTGACGCTGATAGGCGTGATACCGGCATCGCTGGAGCCACACATTGGTATGACGCCGGTTGTTGAGGCCAGCATCGACACCGCATTACAGGCGGTACTGGCGGCACTGGCGGAGTCCGAAGTGACGCTGCATTCCCGGGAGGCGCAGCATGCAGGATGAGTTTTCAGGCTTTGAGGCTTCGCCGCATGATGCAGTACAGGCTGCGTTAATGACTGTTGCCGACGGGGAAATGCGCGATTTACCGTTTGTTCACCCGCAAATGCCGGTCTACGTTACGCCATTCACCCTGTTTGAAGGGCAATGGCTGGGATGTGTGGTCACGCCATGGATGTTGAGCCTGGTGATTTTTCCTGGCCCGCAACAGTGCTGGGCGCGGCGCAGGGTGGGCGAACGTATCGGGCTGAAACTGCCCTACGGTGAGATGACATTTACCGTTGGCGAGTTGCCGCAGGTGGCGCAGTATCTCAGTTGTTCATTGATGTCGCCGTTGTCGCGCGATATCAACGCCGCGCAGGGGCCGCAACTGGCGAACGACTGCCTGAAAATGGCGCTCTCTCTGCCAGTGAGCGACGCCGTAAGCCGCCGGGCATTGCTTGGCAGGCTGAAGGGTGCTCAGCATGCATGAACTATCGCTGTGCCAGAATGCAGTCGAGATCATTGAACAGCAGGCCAGGCAACATGGCGCATCCCGGGTGACCGGGGTATGGCTGGAAGTGGGAGCGCTGGCCTGTGTTGAAGAAAGCGCGCTGCGTTTCGGTTTCGATATGGCCTGCCGCGATACGCTGGCGCAGGGCTGTGAGCTGCATATCATTCTTAAACCGGCGCAGGCATGGTGCTGGAATTGCAGTCAGACGGTAGAGGTTACTCGCTATGATGAGTGCCCGCGCTGTCACTGCCCAACGTTGCATATCGAACGCAGTGAAGGTGTGCAAATCAAAAGTATTGAAGTGGAGTAGCCGCGATGTGCATAGGCGTACCGGGCCAGGTCGTGGCCGTGGGAGAGGATTTTCATCAATTGGCGCAGGTCGATGTGTGCGGCGTGCGGCGCGAGGTTAATATCGCGCTGGTATGTGAAGGTGAACCGGGTGCATTGCTTGGGCAGTGGGTGTTGGTGCACGTCGGGTTTGCCATGAGTCTGATTGATGAAGAGGAAGCGAGAGCGACCCTGGAGGCGTTACGCAGTCTGGACCTGGAGGAGTTTTCACCTCAGGCGTGAGGCATTTCGGTTTTCTCATCGGTGATCATTTGCGTAACCAGCGCCAGGTTGCCGATTTTCACTTCGCTGGCGCGGTAAAATTTACTCTTATCTATCAACAATAACGACTGCTGCGCCCGACGTAATAACTGGGCTTTAAATGCCGCGTTATGGTGCGTGGAGTCCCACATTTCTCCGTCAGCGCTCACCCCCTCGCAGGAGAAGATAAACAAATCGATCTCAATCGTCTTTAGCAGGCTGCTAAGCGTCGGGTTGACATAGCAACGCTCGGAACGTTCCAGCTGCCCGCCAGAGCAGATCAGCGTGATGTTTTGCCGGCGGGCCATTTCCTGGCAGACCGGCAAACTGTTGGTAAACACGGTGAGGGCCATATCCGGCAGTTGCCGCGCAAGGTGAAAACAGGTTGAACTGGCATCCAGCGCCAGCGCCATCCCTTCGTCGATCCAGTTCAGCGCATGGCGGGCAATGTCGGCTTTATCAGCATAATGGCTTTTCAGCCGGGTACGAAACGGCTCGCCGCCATCCTGTTGTGGTGAGTGCAGCGTGCGTGCGCGGCCATGGCGCCGTACAATTTTGCCCTGCGTTTGCAGGTCGCTGAGATCCCGGCGGATTGTTTCGATGCTGACATTCAACTGGGCAGCCAGCGCCGCGGTGGTCAGGGTGTCATGATGGGTGAGCAGTTGCACGATCGTCTGCTGGCGCGCCGCTTTCATCGGTTATGCCTCCGCCCGTGCAGACAGAGAGAGGCGTCTCTGACCAATCGCCACGCCGTTTTTACCCGTATGTTTAATGTGATACATCGCCTGATCGGCGCGTTTTAACGCGCTGACAAAATCATCTCCCGTCTGTACTTCATCAATACCAATCGACGCGCCAACGGAGGCCTCGCCATTATCCAGTTCAAACGGGGTAAGGGCGGCGCGCAGGCAATGATGCGCGGTGCTGTTAATCATCAGGCTGCTGAGTGCGAAGGGTAATAACAGAACAAATTCGTCGCCACCGAGGCGACCAACAATGGCACCTTCCGGGCAGGCGCTGCGTAGCCGCTGGCTCAGCTGGATCAACAGTTCGTCACCGCTGCGGTGGCCGAAGGTATCGTTAACCCTTTTGAAATCATCCAGATCGATAAATGCGACGCATAACGGCCCGGCGCTCTTACATTCAGCAAAGTGGTGCAGCAGCGCATGTCGATTTGCCAGTCCGGTCAGCGGATCGTGATTCGCCAGCGCCGCCAGCTGCTCCTCATACTGCTTCTCTTTGGTCATGTCGATATGCGTACCGGTCACTTTCAACGGTTTACCGTTGTCATCCCGTTCCGTTACGCGACCGCGATCGAGTACCCAGGTGACGGTACCGTTTTTATGCTGCATGCGGTGCAGCGCTTCATAGAATGGGGTCTTGCCATGCAAATGATCGTAAAACGCCTCCAGCACACGCTGGCGATCCTCCACATGCAAATGCTCGCGCCAGACATCAAAGTGGGCGCTTAGCGCTTTTGGCTGGTAACCAAGCATCGCGCCCCATCGGCGATTGAAGATAATCAGCTTGCCGCTGGGCACATCTAACTGCCACAGGCACAGACCGGTGCCGTCCAGCGCTGCGCTGAGTTTGTTACGCGCGTCGCGTGCGATCCGCACCAGCCGGGCGTTATGCTTTTTCAGATTCTGGATCTGCTGTTTGAGCGCAATATCGGACATGAGGCGGCGTTCGGGTAAATAAAAGGCATTCTTACCAGTTATCCCGGTTATGTAAATACAGTGTGAAAAAAACAGTGAAAGGCACCCACTATAGGGGAGAAAACCGGGCAGGATACGCCCGGTTTGCAGGGTTACGCGTTGCGCTTATCTTCGGTCTGGGTGTCGAAGTCGCTGGCATCGTGGCGTTCGTGGAGTTGCTCATTCGGCTCGCCGAAGGTGCGGTTCACAATGCGCCCACGCTGCACTGCCGGGCGCGCAAGAATCTCTTTTGCCCAGCGTTGCACATGCGTGTAGCTACCTGCGTCAAGGAACTCCGCCGCGTTATAGACATTGCCCAGCACCACGTTGCCGTACCAGGGCCAAATCGCCATATCGGCAATGGTGTACTCATCGCCTGCGACAAATTTATGCTGCGCCAGTTGTTTGTCCAGCACATCCAGTTGGCGTTTGGCTTCCATGGTAAAGCGATTAATCGCGTACTCAATTTTTACCGGTGCGTAATTGTAGAAGTGGCCAAAGCCGCCGCCGAGGAACGGTGCTGAGCCTTGCAGCCAGAACAGCCAGTTCAGCGTCTCGGTGCGTGCTGCCGGTTCTTCAGGCAGGAAGTGACCAAACTTCTCCGCGAGATAGAGCAGAATTGCGCCGGATTCAAACACGCGCGTCGGCGGCGTGGTGGAATGATCGCGCAGCGCCGGGATTTTTGAGTTCGGGTTAACGTCAACAAAACCACTGGAAAACTGATCGCCTTCACCAATGCGGATTAACCAGGCGTCGTACTCAACCGACGTTACGCCTTTTGCCAGCAGCTCTTCCAGCATAATGGTTACTTTCTGCCCATTCGGGGTGCCGAGCGAATAGAGCTGCAGCGGATGTTTGCCAATGGGTAAGGTTTTCTCATGCGTCGGGCCGGAAAACGGGCGATTGATATTGGCGAATGCGCCACCGCCGGATTTATCCCACGTCCAGACTTTTGGAGGTTGATAGTTGTCTGACATTTTGGTCTGCCTTTTTGTTGAGTTACCAAAGCGTTAATAAACAAAAATTGAGTGTAGCAGTGCCTCAGCCAAGGATGCGCTGCGCCCAGACGCTGACATCATCGCCACTGCCGAGGTCGGCCTGTACCAGCCCGTTCACCATGAAAGTGGGTGAGACGTGGATACCGTTCTGGCGTGCATATTTGCAGTGCCATTTGATTTCACTTTGCAGTTCCGGGCGGGCGAACGCCTGCGACAGTTTCACTCCGCTGTACTGCTCGATCCGGTCGATGATCTGTTGCGGTGTGGCATCCATATTCGGCCCACTGCAATGATCGGTAAATTCAAACTCTTCACGGTGATCGGCCACCGCTTTCAGTACCTTGTGGGCTGCACTTTTGCCTTCCGGCAGGGTAGAAGCGGCAAGGATGCAGCGCACAATCACGCCGGAAAACAGATGCCAGGGCTGTGATTGCAGGCGGATCTTGACTGTCACATTCTCTTCCCCCACGGACTGGAGAAGCGCATCGAGCTTATTAAACGCGCGAACGGAGAAAGGGCAGGTTGGTTCGAGAAACACTTCAAACGTGCGCGGCCCGTGTCCCCAGCTTAATGGTTCGGCGTGTAAAGGCTGTTGGTTCATTTTCACTCCTGATATGGGATGTGGTTATCGTCTTTGAGAATATCAGGATGCGACAGAGACGGGGAGTGCGCTTTACCCTCGATGCGGTTAATGCCCGTCTTTGGTATGAGTTATTGAAATAACAGCATAATTCCGTCAGACAGCAACGGGTTAAACAGGTAACAGTGGATGATTTTTTGCCACGCTTCTGTACCTTGCGATGTGCCATCGCGCGCGGTAACAGGGCCTGTTTGTTGGCCATACCCTGGCGTAAGTTCACTTTTGCGGACCAGAAAATCCCCCTTAACCCTGTTTAACAATTAGCCATTAATGCCGCCGTTTTTTTTCCTGCGCACAAGTTAATCTGACTTAGATTATATTTTTCATAATTATTCTGATTTAAGTAAAATCTATAAAATATATTTTGGTGTGGTTGATATTTTAATTTCTTCTGTGAATGGTGCATTGTCAGCATTATTTGTTATTAATATGTTTTATTACCCTGTCGATAATCGTTATGAGGATCTTTTTTCGACTCAGATCGGAGGAGTCATTCGTCGCAGATTATCGGGTTTAACCCTTGGTGGAGATAATGATGCAGGAGATTCAGGCGATTCAGGCAAGCACGCACCTTGCCAGCACAAAAGAGACTATCACGCATAAAATTGAAACGGCGAACAGTGCAGACCATGGCTCAGGCCACCCAACGTCGTATCAGGATGACAGCACCAAAGTGACGCTCTCTGCGCGTGCAGAAAAACATAAAGAAGCGAAGGATATAAAAGCCGAACAGCAGGTTCAGGAAAAGAAAAAGGTGGAAAATCATGAAATTGATTATTCGCTGGCGATGTCTGGCATTCCGCAATATGGCGGAAGATTAGTGACCATTGTTAAATATCCTGACGGCCGTACGGAAATGATCGATGCGTTTTCCGGAAAAAAAGTGACACAGCAAGAGTTAGAAGAGGCGCAATTAGCGAAGCAAAATAGTCAGGTTGCGCAACAACAGCTGGAAGGCGTAAAAGCTATACAGAATGTCCCGGCAGAAAGTATCGGTCAGTCTGAAATGACAGACATGCAATAAGCTTTTGGCGTTATATCCTGTATATGATAAGGGTTATTCTTAACTGATTTGGGTAATTACGTGAGTACATCACTCGCATGATTCTGTTTTTGAATACGTTGCTTAAATATATCTTATATTAATTTAAGTCAAATATAATCGCCTTACGTATATATATTTAACTTAAGTCTGTAACTGCACAACTGCCTTTTCAGCGGATATTTAGCTGAGGATGTCGGCTATCTTTTGTTTGGTTATTTGGGATGGTTCAGAAGGTTTGCCGCCTGTTTTTGACAGGCGGCAAAAGGCTCAGAACAGCACCGAGTAATTTAAACCAAAGGTACGCCCACGCCCTTTATAGGTATATAAACCCGCCGCGCCATACGTTGGGCTGTACAGCCCCGGCGCACGCTGGCCCCAGGCCGTGGTGTAATCCTCATTCAGCAGGTTTTCGACGCTGAAGCTCAGCTTACCCACGGGTAAGGCATAGCTGCCCAGCAGATCCACCGTGTTGTAACCGTCAATTTTCTTGCCGTCTGCGTCCGAAAGCGAGAAGGTCTGAGTGCTTTGCAGTCGCAGCGTCCAGTCGCCTGGCGCCCAGTTGATCCATGCGCTGACTTTCGATGGACTGGCGCTGTCTACTGTTAACTTCTGCCATTTACCCTCGACGCGCGTTTGCGATTTAATGGCGTTAAAGTTGGCCCCGGTGCTCCACTCGCTGTCGGTAAAGAAGTAATCCACCTGGCCTTCAACCCCGTAAATACGACGCTGATCATCTTCAATATTGATGGTCATGTCGGACTTATTGATGTTGATGGTCTTGTCCGATAACGAATAGTAACCCGCAACCTGGGTGCGCAAGTTGTCTCCGGTGTAACGCCAGCCCAGCTCCCAGGCATCCACTTTGATGCCATCCAGCTTCGAGTCGTTCACGTTGACACTGTTAAGCAGGGTGTAATGGCCGTTCGCCAGCCGGTAAGTACCGGAGCCGTAATATTTAGCCAGATCAGGGATCTCAAAGCCTTGCGAGAAGTTAAACCACAACTGCTGGCGGTCACTGACATGACCGAGGATCCCGGCATTGAACAACAGATTGTTGTAGTCCGTTTTCCCGCCGGGAACAGCATCAGCAGAGGTGGCGCGGCCAGCGGCGATGGCCTGTTGCTGGGTATAACCAACGAAATCATCAACTTTATTTTCAGTGTACTGATAACGTACGCCACCGCTTAAGGTGATGGCCGCAATGTCGTAACTGCTTTGCAGGAACGGGGCGAAGTTGGTGATGCTGTAACCCGGATAGCGCCCGACATTGTAGGCATTATCCAGCTTCATGCCACCGCTGGCCGCAGCTTTATTGAGATCGAAAAATTGCTGATTGGCGTCGAAGGTTTCGTGTTCCGCATCGACCCCCCAGGTCAGTATTAACGCATCGACAGGCTTGCTATTGATGGTCAGCTTGCCGCCGTAGAAATCGGTCTTCTGCTGCGATGCGCCAATAGAGGTGACTTTGCCGCCAGAAAGAGTCGGGAACGGATAGAACGTGAGGCTTTCATCGCGGTAATAAATCTGCGCCAGCAAATCCTGTCCCCAGAAATCGCTATTAGCGTATTGCAGGTTGATTAAGTGGCGTTCGGTACCCGGCAGGCGGTCGGAATCAAGGTTTCCCTTGTTATATGCATTCCCCGAGCCGGTCACAGCCGAGAAGTTTTCCCCGAGGAACAGGCCATGTTTACCGTCTGACTGGCTCTTGTAATACTGAGTAGTTAATTGCAACTGCTGATGGTCATCCATGTTCAGCGTGCCGGTGCCCATCACATCCAGACGATCGGAGTACTGTAAACCGGTCTGGGTGTTATCAATAATGACCTCATTGCCTTTGCCGTCATACCAGCCACCATAGCGCTGATACGCAACTGACAGGCGACCCGAGGCGTTATCATTGCCCCCGCTGACAGCCGCGGCAATATTTTCATCATGATCGTTATGGCTGTTAAAGCCGCTTTTCGTGCCGGTCTGAAATTCAAGCTGGGTATCCGGCTGACCTTTCTTGGTCACAATATTAATCAGGCCACCCGTACTGCCGCCGCCATAGAGTGAGGTTGCGCCAGAAATCACTTCAATGCGTTCAATATTAAACGGATCGATGGAGTCCAGTTGCCGGCTGTCGCTGCGTGAGGAGTTCAAACGCACGCCGTCGACCATGACCATCATCGAACGACCACGCATATTCATTCCGTAGTTTGTCCGGCCCTGGCTGCTGACATCCATGCCAGGAATAAGCTGAGCCAGCACCTCTTTTAACTCTTTACCGCCCTGAACTTGCTGCTCAATTTCCGCCTGCTCAATAACCCAGGTGGTTTGCGCCATATCGGTAATGCTGTGATTTGCCCTGCTGGCGGCGACAACCAACGTCTCTTCTTTTTGGCCCTCAGCCCAGCCTGGTGTGGAAAACATCATCAGTAAGCAGGGGTTTAAAGCCCAAAGATAGCGATGCTTCATTGTTATTCATTCCCGTGTAATCAGAAATAGTGCGGCGTTGACACTCCTTCGCGCGCAAATGGCATCACACCGTGTCATGGTAGTGATTATCGTTATGATAAGAATTATTGTTAACGTGTAAATGCTTTGTGTAAAAAAATATTACTTTAATGTGTTGATTTCCATGCTTTTTATAGGGTTTTTGGTGTGGCGAAACCGGGTCTGGCGTTATTTCCGCCCGGCAGGAAAGAAGAGGGGGGAAAGCTGGCGATTGGCCTGTCGTGCAGGTTAAAAGAGAGGGTTAGCGCCTGGCTTTATTGTGCTTTTCTTTATAATCGGCAATGGCCTGATTAATGTTATCTGTGGCGAAAGTGTCGATCTGCTGGCCTTCGAAAAAGACAGCGTATTGGCCCGATTGATATTTGAATGTGAATATCTTGCCCTGGTAACGCACGCGTTTTTCTTTTACCGATAAACCCCTACTGCGCATAGCGACTTTAGCCATTGTGTCTATTTTTTTATTGCTCATGATTTTCTTACTTACCTGTGCAGGCGCTCTTGCGATGTTTATTAATCCTACTAAGTATACTGTTAATTTGCGATCCGCTAAAAGGAAAGTAAAGGGTGCGAGAGACGGGGAAGTAATAACAGATTAAATATTTCTTAAACGTTTTAAGGTTTTCTTAAGCTTAAGATAATCCTGCTATTCAAGAATAGCGTATTCATTTGTGTTTCTGTTTTTTTCTTCTATTAAATTTTGAAGTGTTATTCTTGATAATAATTCCGATTCTCATTCCATTGCCGCTGCGATTACACTCCTGGCGAGTCTGCAGACGTTCGCTATTACACCCATAAAAAAAGGAGTGATGATGAAGAATCGCTTTTTGCCTTTCTGTTCTCTTGCACTGGTTATTTCTTCCGTTTTCGTTATGTCTACTGCATCGGCGGCAAATAACGATGAAGGTATCATTGTTTACAATGCGCAGCATGAGAATCTGACGAAATCCTGGGTTGATGAATTCACCAAAGAAACCGGGATTAAAGTCACGCTGCGTAATGGCGGCGATACGGAGCTGGGTAACCAACTGGTCCAGGAGGGCAGCGTCTCTCCGGCGGATGTCTTCCTGACTGAAAATTCTCCGGCCATGACGCTGGTGGATAATGCAAATCTGTTTGCCCCGCTGGATACCGATACGCTGAAACAGGTTCCTGCGCAATATCGCCCTGCACACGGTCGCTGGATTGGCATTGCCGCGCGCAGCACCGTGTTTGTGTACAACCCGGCCAAAATCAGCGAGGCGCAATTGCCCGCCTCACTGATGGATTTAGCTAAACCAGAATGGAAAGGCCGCTGGGCGGCTTCTCCTTCCGGGGCTGATTTCCAGGCGATTGTCAGCGCGATGCTGTCGCTAAAAGGCGAAAAAGCGACGCTTGAGTGGCTGAAAGGGATGAAAAACAACTTCACCCCGTACAAAGGAAACAGCACGGTAATGAAAGCGGTGAATGCCGGGCAGATTGATAGCGGGGTCATTTATCACTATTACTATTTTGTTGATCAGGCCAAAACGGGTGAGAACAGTAAAAATGTTCAGCTTCACTACTTCAAACATCAGGATCCGGGCGCGTTTGTCAGTATCTCCGGTGGTGGCGTACTGGCTTCCAGTAAACATCAAAAACAGGCGCAGGCGTTTATCAAATGGATCACCGGCAAGGCGGGTCAGGAGATGTTGCGAACAAACACGGCGTTTGAGTACGCGGTAGGCGTGAATTCCACCTCCAATGAGAAACTGATCCCGCTGAATAAGCTGGATGCGCCTAAAGTGGAGCCGTCGCAGCTGAACAGTAAAAAAGTCAGTGAATTGATGACCGAAGCGGGTCTGTTGTAATTCCGTTACCCTGAGCGCCTTATGTCGAGTTTAGCGTTATCATCGTCCGTCAACGCGACCCGCCGGACGATCCGCCATCGCCCGTCCGCGTTGTTGGTCTTGTTAGCTGTTTTTGTCGCCTTGCTGGCTTTGCTCCCCGTGTGCTTTGTTGTCGCCGTGGGGATCGAGACTGGATGGACGACCGTTAAGGCGCTCATCTTTCGCCCCCGCGTGGGCGAACTGATGAGCAATACTGCCTTGTTAATTGCCATCACAGTGCCTGCCTGCGTGACGCTGGGCACAGCAATGGCGTGGCTAACAGAGCGAACATCACTACCCGCCCGCAGGCTGTGGTCGGTACTGGCAGTTGCGCCGCTGGCTATTCCGGCATTTGTGCAAAGCTATGCGTGGATGAGTATTGCACCGGGTTTCAATGGCCTTGCTGCGGCGGTATTTATCTCGGTACTGGCCTATTTTCCGTTTATCTATATGCCCGTGGCAGCCGTATTGCGGCGTCTCGATCCCAGTCTGGAAGATGTTGCGGCGTCGTTGGGTACCCCGCCGTGGCAGGTTTTTTTTCGCGTCATCCTTCCGCAACTGAAACTGGCGCTCTGTGGAGGCGCGCTACTGGTTGCGCTGCACTTGCTGGCGGAATATGGCCTGTTTGTGATGATCCGTTTTGATACCTTCACGACGGCGATTTATGACCAGTTTCAGTCAACCTTTAGCGGCCCGGCAGCCAACATGTTGGCCGGCGTGCTTGCGCTCTGCTGCCTTGGTTTATTGCTGCTGGAAAGCGCTGCGCGCGGAACCGCACGCTATGCGCGTGTCGGAGCGGGCGCGCCACGGCGGCAACCCGTGCGCGTACTGGGGTGTTGCGGTGTGGCCGTGGGGCTGTTGCTGGCGGTGGGCACTGTGGTGTTATCGCTCGGCACGCCGGTTGTGGTTCTTGGCCGTTGGTTGTGGCTCGGCGGCATAGCGAACTGGCACAACGCCGATCTGTGGCTCTCGTTACACCAGACGCTCACCCTGGCGCTTAGCGGTGCGCTGATTACTACCTTTTTTGCGCTGCCCACCGCGTGGCTGGCGGTGCGCCACCCACGTCCCTTATTCCGTCTGCTAGAGGGGTGTAATTACGTTGCCAGCGCCCTGCCTGGCATTGTTGTTGCGCTGGCCTTGGTGACGGTAACCATTCATTATGCGCGGCCGATTTATCAAACCGAAGTGACGCTTTTTCTCGCCTATTTGCTGATGTTTATGCCCAGGGCATTGATTAACCTGCGTGCCGGTATTGCTCAGGCTCCGGTGGAGCTGGAACACGTAGCGCAAAGTTTAGGCACTCCGCCGACGCTGGCGCTGGTTCGGGTCACGCTACGGCTGGCGGCACCTGGCGCGTCTGCCGCTGCGGCGCTGGTTTTCCTGGGGGCAAGTAATGAGCTCACCGCCACGTTATTGCTCTCCCCGACGGGCACCCGCACGCTGGCAACGGGATTTTGGGCCTTAACCAGTGAGATTGATTATGTAGCCGCCGCGCCTTACGCCCTGTTGATGATCCTGATTTCGCTGCCATTAACCGGCCTGCTGTATAAGCAATCACAAAAACTTTCAGGTCTTTAAGATGTTAGAACTCACGCATATTTCGAAAGCTTTTGGCGCTGCAAAAGTGCTGGATAATATCAGCCTGTCGATCCCACCCGGCAGCCGAACGGCGATCGTCGGGCCTTCAGGCTCCGGGAAGACCACGTTGCTGCGCCTGATTGCCGGGTTCGACGCACCGGACAGCGGGCAGATTATGCTGCAGGGCAAGCCGCTGTTTGCCGACGGGCAGTTTGTGCCCGCGCACCAGCGCAGGATCGGCTTTGTGCCGCAGGAGGGCGCGCTGTTTCCCCACCTGCGTGTGGGCGAGAATATTGCCTGGGGGCTGAGTGGCTCCCGGCAGGCAAAGCAGACTCGTGTGGCAGAACTGATGGCGATGGTGGCGCTGGATGGTCAACTGGCGCAGCGCTGGCCGCATGAGATTTCCGGCGGCCAGCAACAGCGTGTGGCGCTTGCCAGAGCGCTGGCTCAGCAACCGGCCATTATGTTGCTGGATGAGCCTTTCTCCGCACTCGATACCGGATTACGTGCGGCCACACGTAAAGCGACGGCCGCGTTGTTAACCCAGGCGGGCGTCGCCGCGATTCTGGTGACACATGATCAGAAAGAGGCGCTCTCCTTCGCCAGCCAAATTGCTGTTATCCGCCATGGGCGCTTTACGCAGGTCGGGTCGCCGCTTGAGGTGTACTCGCAGCCGGTGGATGAAGAGACAGCGCTGTTTTTAGGTGATGCGTTGATCCTCCCTGCCGAGGTGGCACAAGGGAAAGCGCGCTGTCTGTTGGGCGAGGTGGCTGTTGGGCAGACTGACCTGCAGGGTTCTCAACGGATCCTGTTGCGCCCGGAACAGATCAGAATAGAGCGCTGTGCAGATGACTGCATTTATCCACAGGCACAAATTGTGGACATCGACTTTGCCGGGTACCTTTCATCGCTCACGCTGTTATTTTCGCCGAGTGGTGAATCCCTGGTGTTGCCGGGCGTTACCGATGCCAGCTGGTTGCCTGGCATGAAGGTGAAGGTCAATGTGACCGGGCGCGCTCGTGTTTTTCCTCGCTGATATGCAGCCCGGTTCCCGCCGGGCTACATAAGCAATTGTCATATTTTTGAAACCGATCTCAAAACTGCGTTTCTCATTGTGTAAAACTTCGTTTCGTTTTATGAGTTTATAAATATAAAAACCCTAGCCAACTTTCAGCCCAGCAGGTGACGTGCCGCCGGTCTGGTTTAGCGCCATTTTCCAGGAACAGAAACGCATGATTACGCCGGTGCTTGTGCGCCGGGATCACCTGTTTCGGGAGAATATTCATGTCTTATCCTGCGGGAGTTACCGCGCTGTTATATTGCCTGCCAGTGATGGCGAGCGCTGCGACAATGCTCGAAGGCACCGTCATGAGCGATGCGCCGCTGGTCGGTGCAACGGTAATGGTCGCCGACAGCAACGGAAAAAAACTCACCACGCATACTCAGCGCGATGGCCGCTATGCCTTGAATGTCGATGGCCTTCGCGCACCGTTAACCCTCTCCGCCGTGCAGCCCACAGACGGCTCGATAACCTGCCTGCGCAGCGACGTTCCGCGAGCCCGTTGTCTGGCTTCTCTGCGCCTGACCCTGCAAGCTGACCAGACCAATATTGCCAATATCACACCCGTTACCGATCGGCTGGTGTCGGAAGTGGCGGGTGCGCTGGGGTTTACCGGCCCGCAACAGTGGGTGGAACTGGGGGCTCCCGCAAAGCTGAATGCCGGGCTGCTGGCTACGCCGCTGGCAAACTTCCGCGCCGGAATGGGGGAGGCGCTACGCCTGTCGGGGATCGATCCGCAACAGTGTGATCCAGTACAAACACCGATCCGCCAGGGCGACGGTATGACTATGATCTTATCGGTGATTCATCACAACCGTAACTATGACAACAACAGCGGGGAAGCGGGCAGCACCGTGCTTACCGACAGTGCGTTCCGCCCGATTGTCGGGTTACAAAACAGCGGAGCATGGGAACCGCTGGATCTGCCGCAGGCGCTGCGTGACAAGCAGGCCATTCGCAGCGCGAAGAGGCGCATTCTGCTGGTCAGCGACTCCACGGCCGCAGCCTATGAACAAGCCCGCTTGCCGCGCATGGGCTGGGGGCAACGTTTTCAGCAGCAATTTCGTGAGGATAGCGGCGTCATTGTGCTGAATGGCGCACGCTCTGGTCGTTCCAGCCGCGATTTTTACAACGAGGGCTGGTATCAGCAAATGGCACGCGATCTGCGCGCCGGCGACTATGTGTTTATTGCCCATGGTCATAATGATCAGAACTGCGATGGTAATAAAGCAGTGCGCGGCGCAGCCGATGTGCAAAATCTCTGTACCTACCCGAATGATGCCAGCGGCAATCCGCAGTTCCCTCCAGGGCAACCGGCAATGTCCTTCCAGCATTCGCTGGAACGCTATATCACCCTGGCACGTGCGGCGGGCGCCACGCCGGTGTTGTTGACCCCAACGACGCGGGTGAAAAACCGCGCCGGAAAAACGGCTTTCCAACAGGGCGCTAACGATGTGGTCGTGAGCAGCCATTACACCGTGGCAAAGCCGGGTTATCGTTATAGCGGAAATTATATCGACACCATCAAACAGACCGCCCGGCGTAACCATACGCCGCTTATCGATCTTGAAAAAGAGACCATCGATTTTGCCAATGCGCATCCGCACGACTGGATGGACTACTGGCTGGCGGTTGATCCAAACGATCCGCGTTACCCCTGGTATAAAACGCAAACATCAGGCATTCGTAGCAATCCTGATACGACGCATTTCCAGGAAAAAGGCGCGGAGGCCGTCGCATCGATTGTTGCCGGGCAGATCCGTCAGACGCCTGAATTGAGCACGCTTGCTGATTTGTTAAAACACTAAGGAGAGTCTGATGAAAACACTGCACTGTTCCGCGTTACTGTTGGCTTGTATCAGTATTTCTGCCCAGGCGGCTGAGTGGAATGCTGTCGTTTCCACCTCGCCGCAGGCCGGCGAGTTCGCGACCATTCGCCAGGCGCTGGCCGCCGCGCCGGACAAGGGAACGCCGTGGCGTATTCTGATTAAAGAGGGGCGCTGGAACGAGCGGCTGGTGATTGAAAAACCGGTGACGCTGGTGGGTGCTTCGAAAACACAAACGCAGATTGAGGCTGATACCCCTGCCGGAGCACTGGATGAGAGCGGTCAAAAACTGGGAACCGGGCGCACCAGTACGGTGGAGATCCGCGCCAGCAATGTGACGATCGAGAATATGACCATTCGCAACAGCTTTGATTACCCGGCCAATGCAGCACTGCCGGATGGCGATGCCAAAAAACTGAAAGATACGCAGGCGGTGGCGTTAATGGTGTCTGAAGATGTCGATAAGGCCCGTTTCCGTCATGTCCGGCTGGAGGGCTATCAGGACACGTTTTACAGCAAGAGCGGTAGCCGCAGCTATTTCACCGATTGTGAAGTCAGCGGACACGTCGATTTTATCTTTGGTCCTGGGATTGCGGTTTTTGATCGCTGCGACATCATTGCCCGTAACCGCACCGATACCACTCCGCCGTATGGCTACATTACGGCACCCGCGACGCAGGCGGACCAGAAGTTCGGCCTGTTTATTATCAACAGTAAGCTGAGCAAAGAGGCAGGAGTGCCAGCGAAAAGCTATGCGCTTGGGCGCCCGTGGCACCCGACAACGCAGTTCAGCGACGGACGTTACGCCGATCCCAACGCCATTGGTCTGGCGGCGTTTATCAATTGCGAGATAGACGATCATATCTACGGTTGGGACAAAATGTCCGGCAAAGACAAAGCGGGTGAGAAGATTTGGTTTTATCCTGAAGACAGCCGTTTTTACGAGTCCGGCAACCGTGGGCCGGGTGCCGGGCAGGGTGGCGCGAAGTATCAGTTAAGCCAGCAAGACGCCGCGCAATATAACCTGGCGGCGATTTTCAGCGGGTGGGATAAACACTTACTCGATTAACGTTTCAGGACTTCATGCCGGATAGCGGCGACGGCCTTATCCGGTATAAAGTCGGGCGTAACCTGTCCGGCGTCAGTTGCCGTATTTGACATTGAAACCGAGCGTTTCACCGACGGTGTTGTACTCGCGGAAATTAAAAATCAACGGTTTCCATTTGCGGGAATCGACAATCCCCTTTTCGCCTAACAGCTCATCGTCGACCCACAAGTTGACAATATCCAGTTCGGCCAGCATAAAACGCCCTTTATCGCTGGTACTGACCAATCGGCACTCAGCTTGAATAGGGCATTCCGCAATGCGCGGCACGGCAATATCGACAGACGCTTCGGTGTGTAATCCGGCTTTGCTGAATTTATCGTGGCAAATCTCGACGCCCCATTTGGTCTGGGCTTCTGACAGCGTATCGCCGCCGGTCAGTCTGCCAATTTGCTCAACTTTTTCCCACAGGCTATGGTCGGGAATATTGATCACGGCATTGGAGCCCGCCATGAAATTACTCCACGTTTTGCTGCCTTTGCTGATACCAATAATCAGCTTTTCGCCAAGGGAAATAGATGAAGATGCAGCGCAAATATTATTGTTGCCATTGCTGTCTTGCGTGGTGACTAAAAGAACCGGGAAGCCATAATAAAATGAATTGAGTTTTGATTTGTTTTTCATTGTTGCTTTGACTCCTTCCATAAAATATTTGTTTACTATTCTTCTCCTTCGCTGTCGTAATTTTCAATAACCCTTTCTGAGTACCAAAAACCGCCGAAAAATAGCCCCTAAAAAAAGTAGTCCACAATTATCAAAACAGGTATATGATATGCAACATATGTTTTTACCTTCCCGGCGGGTTGCCTGTTGGGAACAGTGAGGATGAAACATGCAACGTATTGCGATACCCGCGAACTATGTCCACACCCGTACCACGCCGTTCTGGACAAAAGAAACCGCCCCGGCTTCCATCTGGAAGCGCCATCTTGACGCCGGAACGCGGCAGGGCGTCTACCCGCGCTTAAGCGTGCTGCAAGGCGCCATCCGCTATTACGGCTATGCCGACGAAACCAGCCCGGAACCGGTAGAAACGCTAACCATCCGCGCGGGGGAGTTTGGTGTGTTCCCGCCAGAAAAATGGCACAACATTGAAGCGTTATCCGACGACACGATATTTAGCGTGGATTTCTATGTTGACCCGAAAATTTTGATTGAAGGCTGAGGTATTCATTATGACCACTGAAAATAAAGGATATTCTTTATCGGTAGCGAACCGTAGCAATAATGAAACTAACGAAAAAGTGTTTCTTAAGCCGATGTCGTTATATGTTCCGGACGTTGCGGTGCAGGCGGTAGCAGAGCTGATTAACGGCCTTTCTGATGCAAAAAATAATGCCAGCGAATTCGTCCTGACCGTTACCAACAACAACAACGGTGTTTCCGTGGACAAAGATTTTGCCAGCCTGGAAGAATTAAACGATCCGCTTAACGCCGCAGATGCAGTGAAAGATTTGATTAATATTGTGCGCGGTTACGAATCGGATGAAGAAACTAACGTGTGCGGCTGGTAATTATCGCCGGAGGAGTAAGCTATGGCTTTGCAAATTCCTGTTCATTTTCGTCACACCCGTTCCACCCCGTTCTGGACCAAAGACACGGTCCCACAGGCGTTGCTCACGCACCATAACACCAAAAAAGGGGTATATGGGCGTTTGTCTGTGATGCAGGGCGCAGTGAAATATTTTGGTTTCGCCAGTGAACATGACACCACACCGGAGATGGAAGTGGTGATCGAGGCGGGCCATTTCGGCATCAGCCCACCGCAGTACTGGCATCATATTGAACTGCTTACTGATGACACCTACTTCAATCTTGATTTCTTTGCCGATCCGGACGAAACGCTGGAAGGTAAGGGAATGGGTCAGGTTGTTAACGCCCACCGCAGCTAACGCGGGGTATTGCCCGGCTGCGTGCCGGGCAATACACGTCAGAAGTTGTCAATAAAACGTCGCACGGCTGGCGAACGCTCAAATTTACGCCACGCCAGCGCAATGTCCGTTTTCAGCGCCTCTTCCATTTTGTGAAACGTCACCTGTGGATGCCTGAAGCAGGCCATTGATTGCGGAATGATAGCGAAGCCAAACCCGGCTGCCACCATGCTCAGTGATGAGGAGAATTGCGAAGCCTGCTGCTGGTTGTCCATATTAATACCCGCTCGCAGACAGGCGTTATACACCAGTTCGTACAGCCCTGGCGCCACCTCCTGCGGGAAGGTCACCACCGGTGTTTTTTGCAGTTCGAAGAGCGACACTTCTTCTTTGGACGAAAGCGGATGCGTGTGATGCAGGGCAATCACCATCGGCTCTTCATCAATCAGCTTCAGGTTAAATGACTTGCTGTTCTCACAAGGCAGCCGGACAAAAGCCACATCAATCACCCCCTCATCCAGTTCCTGCATCAGCGTCGCCATATTGGCTTCTTTTTGGTGGAGCGCCACCTGCGGATAAGCGTTAACAAACTGTCGCAGCACGGAAAAAATCTTACTGTGAAAAGCATTTGAACTGGTTACGCCCAGGTAAAGTTTGCCTTTCATGCCACGGGCAATACCTTTGGCTTTTTCCAGCGCGGCGTCGCTCAATGCAAGGATCTGGCAGGCATCTTCATAGAACGCCTCTCCGGCTTCAGTCAGCTCTACCCCGCGGGTAAGTCGGTAGAACAATGGGGTGCCGACCTCCTCTTCAAGGCGGCGAATTTGCTGGCTCAGCGGCGGCTGCGACATGCCCAGCATTTCTGCTGCGCGAGTGAAGTGTTGCGTCTGCGCAACGGCCACAAAATAGCGTAGATAACGAAGTTCCATATCGAAAACATCTCAAACCCTGATGCTTTGTATATTGGAATCCTTAGCTGAAACGAGTCAATATTTAATCAGCTTTTCTAACCGTCTGCATAGCGAGGGAAAAGAGGATGAGTTATGTAAGAGATTGTTCTTGCGAAGAAAATTTACGAGAAACATTTCGTGCTTTTTCAGAAAGCAATCCACAGAGCGTGATATATCAAACATCGCTAATGAGTGCCTTACTTTGCGGTGTTTATGAAGGCAATACCACCATTAAGGATCTGCTCGCGCATGGTGATTTTGGCCTCGGCACTTTTAATGAACTGGACGGTGAGCTGATTGCTTTCAATAGCGAAGTTTATCAATTGCGTGCGGATGGCAGTGCGAGAGAAGCGCAACCGGAACAGAAAACACCGTTTGCGGTGATGACCTGGTTCACACCGCATTACCGCCAGCAATTCGATACGCCTATCAGCCGCCAGCAATTGCACGATGTCATTGATCAGCACATTCCGTCAGACAACCTGTTCTGCGCACTGCGTATTGATGGTCATTTTCGTCATGCCCATACCCGCACTGTGCCGCGTCAGAAACCACCTTATCGTGCAATGACCGACGTGCTCGACGATCAGCCAGTGTTCCGTTTCAACGGACGTGATGGCGTGCTGGTGGGTTTCCGCACGCCGCAGCATATGCAGGGGATCAACGTGGCGGGCTATCACGAACACTTTATTACTGATGACCGCCGCGGCGGTGGGCATCTGCTGGATTATCAACTCGATCACGGCACGCTGGCGTTTGGCGAAATTCGCCAGTTGATGATCGATCTGCCTGCCGATCCTGCATTTCTGCAGGCCAACCTGCACCCGGCCAATCTGGATGCGGCCATTCGTTCTGTGGAGAGTTAATCACGTTACAAGGAGTGAATGATGAGCAGTGAAAGCCGTACACACCAATGGGCGCATGGCGCTGATATGGTCGTGAGACAACTGGAGGCTCAGGGCGTCAAACAGATTTTCGGCATTCCTGGCGCAAAAATCGATAAGGTTTTTGACTCCCTCCTCGATTCAACCATTCAAATTATTCCTGTGCGTCATGAAGCCAATGCGGCGTTTATGGCGGCCGCCGTCGGGCGCATTACCGGGAAAGCAGGCGTGGCGCTGGTCACGTCCGGCCCCGGTTGTTCAAACCTGATTACCGGCATGGCCACCGCCAACAGTGAGGGCGATCCGCTGGTGGCGATTGGCGGCGCGGTCAAACGCGCCGACAAGGCCAAACAAGTGCACCAGAGCATGGATACCGTCGCCATGTTTCATCCGGTGACCAAATATGCCGTTGAGATCTCCTCGCCGGATGCAATAGCGGAAGTCGTGTCAAACGCGTTTCGTGCCGCAGAGCAGGGGCGACCGGGGAGTGCGTTTATCAGCGTACCGCAGGATATTGCTGACCAGCCTGCCAGCGGCAACATTTTACCCGCGAGCGGCGTTCTTCAACTGGGCGCCGCGCCAGATAAGTCTATCGATCAGGTGGCGAAGATGATTGCTGCCGCTAAGAATCCGGTGTTTTTGCTCGGCCTGATGGCCAGCCGGCAGGAAAATATCAGCGCGTTGCACCAACTGTTAGAGAAGAGCCATATTCCGGTCACCAGTACCTATCAGGCGGCGGGCGCGGTCAATCAACAACACTTTACGCGCTTTGCCGGGCGCGTCGGCTTGTTCAATAACCAGGCGGGTGATCGGTTGTTGCATCTTGCCGACCTGGTTATCTGCATCGGTTATAGCCCGGTGGAATACGAACCGGCCATGTGGAATACCGGCGATGCGAAAGTGGTACATATCGATGTGCTCCCGGCTTATGAAGAGCGCCACTACGTACCGGATATTGAACTGATTGGCGATATTGCCAGCACGCTCGACAAGCTGGCGGAACGCATTGAGAAACCGCTGGTTCTCACGCCCCGCGCCTCGGAAATCCTCATAGAGCGGCGCAATCAGCGGGAGCTACTGAGCCGCCGGGGAGCCCAGCTCAGCCAGTTCGCCATTCACCCGCTGCGCATTGTGCGGGCGATGCAGGACATTGTGAACAGTGACGTCACGCTCACGGTAGACATGGGGAGTTTCCATATCTGGATAGCCCGCTATCTCTACAGCTTCCGGGCGCGGCAAGTCATGATTTCCAACGGCCAACAGACCATGGGCGTTTCTCTGCCGTGGGCCATTGGCGCGTGGCTGGTGAATCCACAACGCAAAGTTGTTTCTGTCTCGGGTGATGGCGGGTTTTTACAATCCAGCATGGAGCTGGAAACCGCTGTGCGCCTCGGGGCGAATGTCCTGCACATCATCTGGGTGGATAACGCCTACAACATGGTGGCAATTCAGGAAGAGAAAAAATACCAGCGCCTTTCCGGCGTGAACTTTGGCCCCGTGGACTTTAAAGCTTACGCGAACGCTTTTGGCGCGGCCGGTTTCGCCGTTGAACGCACTGAGGATCTCGAACCGACGTTGCGCGCCGCCATGGATATCGATGGCCCCGCGGTGGTCGCAATCCCGGTGGATTACAGCGATAACCCGCTACTCATGGGTCAGTTAAACCTTAATCAGATTCTATAAACAACAGGAAGATCACATGAAAAAAGTTGCATTCGTGACCGGTGCCGGTCAGGGGATTGGCAAAGCCATTGCGTTACGTCTGGCAAAAGACGGCTTTGCCGTTGCCGTGGCGGACTACAACGCAGCCACCGCAAAGGCGGTGGCGGACGAAATCAACAACCAGCAAGGCCGCGCCATTGCGGTGACGGTGGACGTGTCCGATCGTAAGCAGGTGTTTGCCGCTGTCGAAGAGGCGCGGGAAAAACTGAACGGCTTCGATGTGATTGTCAATAACGCCGGTGTTGCGCCCTCGACCCCCATTGAAGAGATCACTGAAGAGGTGGTCGACAAAGTTTATAACATCAACGTGAAAGGCGTGATTTGGGGCATGCAGGCGGCGGTGCAGGCATTTAAAGCAGAAAAGCACGGCGGCAAAATTATCAACGCTTGCTCACAAGCCGGGCATGTCGGCAACCCTGAACTGGCCGTCTACAGTTCAAGTAAATTTGCTGTTCGCGGTTTAACGCAAACCGCCGCGCGCGATCTTGCTCCGTTGGGGATCACGGTTAATGGCTATTGCCCGGGCATTGTTAAAACCCCGATGTGGGCAGAGATCGATCGCCAGGTTTCCGAAGCTGCCGGGCAGCCGCTGGGTTACGGTACAGAGCAGTTTGCCAAACGCATTACGCTGGGGCGTTTGTCGGAACCGGAAGATGTCGCCGCATGCGTCGCTTATCTTGCCGGGCCAGATTCTGACTATATGACCGGGCAGTCCCTGCTGATTGATGGCGGGATGGTATTTAACTAACTTTTTGGCTCGGACACAGCCTTTTGCCCTTGCGCTTGCGCAGGGGCTTTTTTGTTATGGAAGCCATTCTCATCGCCAGACGGTTATGATAAGTTGCATTTATAATGCATGTTTAGCGAGGGAACACCGATGGCCGAAAACGACAAAGCAGGGCACACTTTTTTAGCCAGCCTGGGCAAAACGCGTTTGCGTCCGGGCGGTGTGGAGGCTACAGAGTGGCTGTTCAGCCAGGCGCAGTTCACCCCAGAGAGCAATGTGCTGGAAGTGGCCTGCAATATGGGCACCACCTCAATGGAACTCGCCAGGCGTTTCGGATGCACGGTTTACGCCATCGACATGGATAAAAACGCGCTGGCGAAAGCACGCGAAAATGTTCATGCAGCCGGGCTTGAGCGCCTGGTTCACATCCATGAAGCCAACGCCAGTAAATTGCCCTTTGATGACAACACGTTCGATGTGGTGATCAACGAAGCGATGCTGACCATGTATGTAGATAAAGCCAAAGCGAAGCTGATTAGCGAATATTACCGGGTATTAAAACCGGGAGGTCGCCTGTTAACGCACGACATCATGTACACCCGTAATGAACTGGCCAACAGCAATCAGGCCATGCTGGAACAGGTCGTTAAATCGAATGTGAGTCCGATGACGCAACAGGCGTGGCAGGCACTGTTTATTGAGAATGGTTTCTCAGCAGTTGAGACGCATAACGGCAGTATGTCGCTGATGTCGCCCGCCGGTCTGATCCGCGATGAAGGCTTTACCCGCGCGCTGCGTATTGTATTTAACGGTCTGCGCAACCGCGACAATCGAACACGTTTTCTGGGCATGTTCCGCTTCTTTCGCCGTCATCGTCATCAACTGAATTATATCGCCTGCTGCTCACGTAAATGACCGGCTCTGGGGCAAAGCGAAAGCGCCAGCATTATGGCGCTTTGCGTGCCGTCCAGCCGTGAATCAATAGCGACTGGAAAAAACGTTGTGGCAGGGTAAATCCGGCGGTGGCGATGAGGTTTTCTGTCTGCTCCGGCGGCAATAACAGCAGTCGCTGCGACAGCTGCGCTTTGATTTCTGCCTTGTCACGCGGGGCCTGGCTGGCGACCTCGTGCATCGTTTTCCACATCTCCAGTTGTTCATCAAAAGCCGGGCTTTGCATATCGCCCGCTATCTCAGCCGTAATCATTCTGCCGTCATTTTTCAACTGGCGTGCCATTTGCGTATAGATGCCATCCCGTTGCGGGTGCTGAATAAAGTGGGTGACCAGCAGGCACAGCACCGCATCGTAGTCGCCACGGACGGGCAAATCACGGAGATAACCCTCATGTAATGTGCAACGGGCTGCTATTCCGGCATCTGCCAGCTTTTCATGGCAAACGGCCAGCATATCCGGCGAGGGGTCGACGCCATCGAAATGCCATTGTGGATGTTGTTGCGCCAGACGGAGTATTTCGCTGCCGGTCCCCACGCCGACACAGAGCACGCGCGCCTGTGACGGCAGGGTATTTAACAGCAGAGAGATCAGCAAATGAAGGTTATCGGTAATTTCCGCCAGTTTGTGGCTATACGCGTCGTACTGTCGGGAAAATTCGCGATTAAAGATATCGTTAGTGTGGGTGCTCATGAACTTTCTGTCAGGATAAGTGCTTTCATGTAATTTACAATATTACATGAAAAAGAGAGTGGCAAGCCATATGCGTTTTTCGGTAATCCTGCGCAAAAATTCTCGTTTTGGTTATGACGCAGTTTGCGCTTAACTATCCCGGTCACCTTTGCGGAGAACGTGCTGATGAAGACAATACTGCAACAATGGCTCAATCGCCTTAGCCCGACGCTGACTGTACAGGTGGAAGAGGGGGAATATGACTCAGGCCGCCATGTGGCGTTGCTGATCCCGTTCGGTCTGCTTTATGGTCTTGATTACCACCCTTCTGTCTGGATTTATGATGAAAAATGAGCGCCTTTATCTGATCATGCGCTACAGCTACTGGAATGAACTGTGCGCTTCTGTTGAGAAATCAGTCTGAAAACAGACGGTTTTTTTATATCAATGGCTTCAGTAAAGATAATCCAGGGATATACTCACTCTGTTCTTATTAAGACAGGAGTGACAGGACGTGAAACGGATTATTCCGGTGTGTTTATTGGCAACATTTCTTACAGGCTGCCCGATGGGTGACCGTATTCCCCCTCGCGACCCGGCAGAAGTTCTTACCGTTGCCAACTCGGTGTGCATTCGCGTTCAGCCGCAAGGCGAAGCGCGTATGAACTATCTGTGGATTGAAGAAATTGGCAATAAGGATCATCTGTTGCAGAAAGCGAATATAGGCGAAGTGCCTGTATCGCCGCAGAAATGCATTCCGACTTATGGCTATGTTTTCCAGCCCGGTAAAGCGTATAACGTTTCGCTGTCGGTTGAACTCAAAGATGCCAGCAATGGCAGCCTCACATCTCGTCAACAGACCTTCACCAGCAGCTTCATTATCTGGACAATGGCCGATCGCTGGCAGGTTTCTGAACGATAGCCTTATCTGTAATTTAACGGCGGATGAATCGCTATTCATTCGCTATTATCTTTTTTTTTATGTGTTTTTCTCTCGCCTAAATAAGATTTTATTTTTTCTGGATAAATAAAGCGAGGCGGTAAGATATTATTTCAGGCTGGCATTGTGCTCGTCATATTGTTCTGTGGCATAAAGCATGCTAGGTTTTCTGTCGGCCGTAGCCTTTGTTTTTATAGTCCGGTATTTATCTTCAACTTATAGATGACGCCCAGTCGAGTTGTGTATGCTGAATACCTTATTGGCATATGCCCGAATCTCTTAACGGCGTTGAGCCACTGCGGCGGGGGAATGGCTATGACATTTCATTTTCTTAAACAATAAACGTCATTGGGTTTCTATAACAATGTTCGCTCGGTTTTATCTGTTGTTTCTTCATGGAAATTTAAAATGAAAGGACATGATATGAACACATTAAATAAGAGGCAATATAAACCAGCAAGACTGCAATTAGCACCGTTAACCATTGCAATCATTGTTTCATTTACTGCGGTTACTCACGCGACAGAGATAACAATACAAAACGGTGTTGCCGTTGTTGATATTAATAAGCCGAACAGTCAGGGTGTTTCCCATAACGTTTGGAGCGATCTAAATGTTGACCGAAATGGCATGATTTTTAATAACAGCGGTGCGGCATCGGATACGCAACTCGCCGACCAGATTGGGGGGAACAGCAACCTTGCTACGGGCTCCGCGAGCGTCATTCTGAACGAAGTTAATTCGAAAAGCCGTTCTGCCATTTACGGGGCGATGGAAGTCGCCGGAAATAAAGCGGAACTGATTATTGCCAATCCAAACGGCATTACAGTGAGTAACGGTACCGCTATTAATACCAGTAAGCTGACACTCACCACGGGTACGCCAACGTTTGAGGGGGATAACCTGACAGGGTATTCGGTCAATGGCGGTAGCATTAGCATTGATAAACTGGCCAGTGCCAGCCCCAGCGATATTCTTGCCCGCAATGTCGTCATCAGCGGCGATGTGACTGCCGACACGCTAACTGTAGTGGCCGGAAATAATGCGGTGAATCGCAACGGGCAAGTAACCGGTGAGGTTTCGGCAACAGGGTTACGTAAAAGCTATGGCATTGATGTGGCCATGCTAGGTGGAATGTACGCTAATAAGATCACACTCATTAGCACTGAAAACGGTGTCGGTGTTCGTAATCGCGGGGTGATTGCGGCCACTACCGGCGGTGTAGTGATCGATTCGAAAGGGCAACTATTGAACCGTAATGCCCGGATCCAGTCTGGTGGTGAAATGAATATTCGGACCAACGGCTCGCTAGAGAATGCCTCCGGTCTGATTGAAGCCCAAGGAGCCCTCTCAATCGATTCGAATCAGAATAAGCTCATCAATACCCGTATGGGCAAAATCGCTTCCTTATCCAGCGTCTCGATTTGCAGCGGCGAGGTCGATAACACCAACGGTAAACTCACTTCTGGCGGTATGCTTGCTGTAGACACGCATAAGAATACGTTCACCAATTCCGGTAAGGGCAGTGATGTGGGTGTAAGCGCGGATATTGTGTTGCTTAATACCGGCACGCTGAATAATAGCAAAGGGCAAATTACCGGTGGCTCGATGGAAATAAATACTGCTTATCTGAAAAATAAAAGTGGCCATATAGAATCTGACAGCGATATCAATATCACCAGCTCTGGAAATGTCGCTAATAATGCTGGGTTGATCCGCTCAGTGAGCGGCCATATAAAAATGGCTGCGGGTGGTGCCATTAGTAATCGTGATAATAAGACAGCTGATACGGTAAGTTCTGACTCGCTAGGTATTATTGCCGGAGCGGGGGTGGAAATGGTCGCTGACTCCATTAATAACGATGCCGGGCAAATTGCATCAAATGGCGATGTGCTAGTACAGAGCACGAAGGGTATCGATAATTATAACGGTAAACTTCTTTCCAACCGAAATGTGATAATAAAAGGGAACGCTTTGCGCAATGACACCGGTTATCTCAGTGGTGAGCAGGGGGTGAATGTCGCGGTGAACGGCTATATTGATAATTACCTTGGTATTATCAGTTCTGCACAAGGTGATATTGTATTAGCAGCTCATACCGTGGATAACCACGGTGGTTTCATGAAAGGGCAGAATGTTACTGTCGATGTGGGTTCGTGGCTCAATAATAATACTGCGCTTATCGTTGCTGACAACAGGTTGACGATAAATGCTCACGGTAATATTGAAAATCGTGACGGTAATATTTTTGGTATCGTTTACGGTCGTTATTTAGGTATGGCGCAGCAGATCGGCGGCCTGGCAGGTAAAGGGGGCGTGGAACTGACCGCGAACAATATCTATACAACAAATAGCCGGATTGTTGCCGAAGGCGGAGCACTCAACTTACAGGCGAAAGGGAATATTGATAATACGCTTGGGTTGCTGAGCAGTAAGGCGGACGCGAAAATTAACGTTGGGGGTGTTTTCTATAATAACTACGCGACGATCCGCAGCGCAGGCCATCTCGATATCGAAACGCACTATCTGGATAATCTCAGCACCGGTACTTTAGCCAATAATAATGCTACCGGCGTTATCGCGGCGGATAAGAACCTGAACCTGACGGTAGATAAGAGTATGACTAACTACGGTTGGATCAGCGCCAAAGGCGATATGAATGTTAACGTATTGGCTGGCATCCTTTATAACCACAATACACTTGATGCACAAAATGCGATGACGATTAATGCCCTGAATGGCGTTCAGAACTATAAAGACATTACCGCGGGCACAAACCTGAAGATTGAGAGCGGAAAGTCCATTACCAACAATAGCAACAGCAATATCGTTGGGAAAACTATCGAGATTACGGCTATAGACAATATTACTAACTGGGGGAATGTGTTGAGTAATGAATCCCTGTCCGTTAAAACGACGGGTAATCTGTACAATTATCTCAATATGTTGAGTCAGGGCACTGCGGAAGTCGCCGCATATAAAGTCACTAACAGTGGTAAAAAAGCGCGTTTAGGTGGCACAGGCGGATTGAGTCTGGAGTCCGACAAGCTTGTTAACACCGGTACCCTTGTAGGGATGTAAGCCGTATAAGGCAGCGCTACCTTTTATGTGCCGGGCCGTACCCAGAAAAGCAAAAACCCAGCCAAAGGCTGGGTTCTCTGAATAAGTGGT
>NZ_DAMBVN010000010.1:0-168664 GCF_032052965.1 Kosakonia sp. | reverse complement strand
AGGGAACTGCCAGGCATCAGACAAAGCAGAAGGCCCGGTCGCAAGACCGGGCCTTCTGCTTTTTCTCGTCTGCGTCATATTCTGAATTACTTACCTGGCGAAGCAAAATCTTGATTAAAATCACCAATCTTATATAACAAATATGTAACATTTTTGATTTTGCAAATGAGTGGCTAAGAATGCAAGCAGGGCACACTCACTAATAGCTTTGGCAGGAGTATTATCATAATGGCTGAAAGCAGCATGACCTCACGAGAATCTCTCACCAGTCGCGATACCCGCCGCCGCGTGTGGGCCATCGTTGGCGCCTCATCGGGTAATCTGGTCGAGTGGTTTGATTTTTATGTTTATTCCTTCTGTTCTCTCTATTTCGCTCACATCTTTTTTCCGGCGGGAAATCCCACCACGCAGTTACTGCAAACAGCCGGTGTTTTCGCTGCCGGTTTTCTGATGCGGCCCATTGGCGGCTGGTTATTCGGGCGTATCGCTGACCGGCACGGACGCAAAACATCCATGCTGATTTCTGTCTGTATGATGTGTCTGGGATCGCTGGTCATCGCCTGTTTGCCGGGCTATGACGCGATTGGTACATGGGCGCCTGCTTTATTGCTGTTGGCCCGTCTGTTTCAGGGATTGTCGGTAGGAGGTGAATATGGCACCAGCGCAACGTATATGAGTGAAGTCGCCGTCGAAGGACGAAAAGGTTTTTATGCCTCTTTTCAGTACGTCACGCTGATTGGCGGACAGTTACTGGCGCTGCTGGTCGTCGTGGTATTACAGCAAGTGTTGACGGATGAAGCACTCCGCGCCTGGGGCTGGCGCATTCCATTTGCTCTTGGAGCGGCTCTCGCGATCGTCGCTCTGTGGCTGCGCCGGCAACTGGATGAAACCTCACAGCAAGAAGTCCGGGCGCTTAAAGAAGCGGGCTCATTGAAAGGATTGTGGCGCAATCGCAAAGCTTTCTTGATGGTTCTTGGATTTACCGCTGGGGGATCGCTGACGTTTTACACTTTCACGACCTATATGCAGAAGTATCTGGTAAATACTGCTGGTATGCATGCAAATGTCGCCAGCGTGATCATGACGGTCGCGCTGTTTGTATTTATGCTCATCCAGCCTGTCTTTGGTGCACTGTCGGACCGGATTGGTCGTCGTACCTCAATGCTGCTGTTTGGCGGGCTTGCCACGATATGTACAGTGCCGATCCTTACCGCGTTGCATAGCGTAACGTCTCCTTATATCGCCTTCATGTTAGTGATGCTCGCACTGGTGATCGCCAGTTTTTATACCTCGATCAGTGGGATCTTAAAAGCTGAGATGTTTCCGGCTCAGGTGCGTGCTTTAGGCGTGGGGTTGTCATATGCGGTGGCAAATGCCCTGTTTGGCGGTTCGGCGGAGTATGTTGCGTTATCACTGAAATCCATCGGCTTCGAAACAGCGTTTTTCTGGTATGTCACAGTGATGGGCGCCGTAGCATTTTTCATTTCATTGATGCTACACCGCAAAGGTAAAGGCATTCGCCTTTAGTGTCTGGCGAGTTGCCACACGGTATAACCCGTTGTGGCGCCGGCAACATCCCAGGCAAAATCTTTCCAGCTCCAGCCGCTACCCGCAGGGCGGCTGTCCCACCACTCTTTAGAAGCCCCCAGACTGACAGAAAACATCAGTCCATACATTGCGCTGCGATCGCGGCTGATCCCTTGATGCTGCGCGACTTCATTACCCGCAGCGGAGAGCATCGCTGAGCCGAGAAAATGTTGTGCTTTATCCTGACCGCTCCAGCTGTCGTTAGCCATATGACTACAGCCAGTTAATAACAGTGCGCATGTCGGCAAGAGGTATTTCATGTGATCCCTGAAAAAAAAGCCCCATCAGATGACAGGGCTTCAGTTTACAGAATACGGCTAATCAGTTTATCGATGCGGATACGACGCAACCGGCGGATCAGTTTTCGTACTTTCACCGGGTAGTCGGCAATGCTTTGCAAATCCCGATAGTGATTCACCACGGTGGTGTGCGTCCGAATCAGCGCCAGTTCTTTATCACGCTGCGCAGCCAGTTCGTGTTTCGGGTCGTGGATCAGCACCGCATTTTCTAAGTCGAGTCGCCAGGCTCGCGGATTTAAGTTATTCCCCGTCAGCAGGATCCACTCATCATCAACCCACATCCCTTTCAGGTGATAACTGTTATCCTCATCTTTCCACAGGCGAACCACTAATTGGTCGGTGTTCACGTAGTACTGCAGACGGCTGAGGAAACGGCGCAGGTTGATTTCATAGAGGTAAGGCAGTGCGCCGATGATCTTAAATGGTTGATCTTCCGGAATGAAAAAGTCGTTTGCGGTCTTGTCGCCGACGATAATTTCAACCTTTTTGCCTTCGCGTAGCAGTTGAATAATGTTGCGCACCAACACGGCGGGAAGATTGAAGTACGGCGTACAAATAGTCAGTTTATGTTCTGTACACGGCATCAGGTGGAAGATGGTTTTGTTCAGGAGGCTGGATTTCCCCAGACCTACCAGTGGCGTCACGGAAAGTTGTTCATTATCCGCATCCCCCTGAAAATGGTACGTCGCATCCCGTAATGCCTGGCGAAACAGTCGGATTTCGTTTTTAATTTCCGGACTTTTGGGCCGCTCAGGATCGTCCAGACGATTAACGCCACGCCCCTGCACCAGATTCTGCATTACCCAGTTTTGCATCACATCCGCCATTTGCGGGTTACGGATTAACTGGTAACGGTCGTAGCGGTATTTATCGTGCTGATGCAGGTAGACATCATTAAGGCTGGCGCCGCTGTAGAGCACACAATCATCAATGATGAAACCTTTAAAGTGGAGCACACCTAACGCTTCGCGGGTATTGACCGGCACGCCATAAACAGGAATTGAGATGCCTGGATTTTCCTGCGCCAGGCGACAGTACCAGTCTGCGTTAGTATTGGTTGCCGCTGCGCCAATACGGCCACGCTGAGCACGATGCCAGTCGACGAGTACGCAGACTTCCAGTTCCGGACGCTGGCGTTTTGCTTCATACAGTGCGTTAAGAATTCCTTTCCCGCCATCGTCCTGTTCGAGATACAGAGCGACGATATAGATTCGGCGCGTTGCGCTGGCTATCTTCGCGAGCAACGTCTCCCTGAAATCGGCGGGAGAATAGAAAAAGGCAACATCATCCGCTGACTGAGAAATCTTTGGTAGTTGGGCAAGGTGTTGTTGATGTTTATTACGCTTAAATTTTGACAACATCACAGTGCGTTTCTTCTCTGTTTATTAAAGGGTCTTCTGTACTATGCAGACGACATAAGCGGACAATAATAACACCTGGCCTGCCAGAGTGGTCAACATTTCCAGTACCTTACTCAGGATTCTTCCGTCTTTGTCAGTTGGAGCGATAAGCCCACGATCCCATCCTCCAGTTGAATATCGACATCGAACCCCAGTTTTCGCGCCAGTGTCACCATGCCGCGATTGTTCGGCATAGTAATCCCGTTCAAGCGTCTAAGTCCGTGATCTCGCGTATAACTGATAAGCTTTTCAAGCAATCGCCGTCCAAGACCCAGCCCTTTCAAATCGGAACGCACCAGCACGGCGAATTCGGCATCAATATTGTCAGGATCGGATATTGCGCGGGTGACGCCGAGGATCTCCTCGCTATCTCCCGTGCGGCGTACTGCCACAAAGGCCATTTCCCGATCGTAGTCGATCTGCGTCATATTCGCTAAATCATCATGGGTAAATTCGTTGATCTCACTGAAGTAGCGGTAATAGAGATCCTCTTTGGTAACCTGGGCAATAAACTGCTGCAAATGAGGTTCGTCTTCCGGAAGAATAGGGCGGAACAGGCACTGTTCGCCATTTTTCATCTCAACCCGCTCTTCCAAATGCTGCGGATAAGGGCGGATCGCCAGGCGTGTTTCACCATTGCCAACATATGGCGCAATCGTCATGGTGACATCCAGCGCAATAAATTCACTGCCGGACACGAGTAACGGGTGAATATCGAGGCGATCGATTTCCGGGCAATCGACAATCAGGTTCGATACCTGCACCAAAAACTGACTCAGACCGGCAATATCCAGCGAGCGTAGCGCACTGCGGCCGCGGATCTTCTTACTTTTAATGGCCTGAATCACCAGGTAGCGCGCAAGGTTCATATTCAAAGGCGGTAACGCGACTGCTGCCTGGTCCTCGGCCCGCCATTCAACGCCACCTTCGCCCAACATGATCAGAGGGCCAAAGACCGGATCGTGCTCTACCACCACACGCAGTTCCTGGGCTCCGGCGCGATTGGCCATACTTTGCACCTGCAAACCATGTATACGCGCCTGTGGCCAGTTCATTTTCACACGGTCGATAATTGCATCTGCTGCTTGCTGCACCTCTTTTGCAGTACGCAAATAGAGCATAACGCCCTGAACTTCAGATTTATGTGGAATATCCGGGGAGCGCAGTTTTAACGCGACCGGGTAGCCAATTTGCTCGGCGATATGAACGGCTTCAGCGCTATCTCCGGCAACCCAGGTGGGTAAGGTTTGTAACCCCCATGCCTGAAAAATTGGCTGGACCTGGTGCGTGTCCAGTGTAGTGGTGCCCTCTGCAACGGACTGGCGCAACAGGTTGTGCGCCTCGGCGGTATCGGCTGCCTGGCTGAGTGATATAGCCGGGGTTTCACGCAATTGCTTCTGGTTACGGCGATATTCCACCATATGCATAAATGCGGTAATGGTGCCTTCCGGTGTGCGGTAAGTTGGCAACCCGGCCTCGCTGAATAAGCGCCGCGCATCCTGCGACGAAAACTCGCCGCACCAGTTAGTCAGCACCGTAATATACTTGCCGCGTGGGTGCTTTTTCAGGGCATCGATTAACGCCTGTGCGCTGTCACTGCCTGGTGCCGTGGCGCTTGGCGCATGGATCACCAGCAATGCATCGTAATCCTGGCAATCCAGCAAAATATTAAGTGCGGTAATGTAACGCTCCGTACTGGCGTCGTCGCGCAGATCCAGCGGATTACCGACCGTGACGTAGTCTGGCAGTGCTGCCTGCAATTGCGCGACGGTTTCCTCGCTGAGCGTGGCCAGTTTGCCATTGCATGACCATAACTCATCAAGTGCCAGCGCTGCGGGAGCGGCCCCGTTGCTCAGGATCATGAGGCGCTCGCCTCGCAGTGGCCGCATATGGCTGAGGGTTTCAACAGCGGAGAAAAGCTCATGCGTGTCCTGCACACGCAACAATCCCGCGCGCTGGATGGCTGCATCCCAGGCCGGATCAATCCCAGCGTGTGAATGCAGCAGTTTTTGCGCTTCCGGGCTACGACCGCTTTTGATCACCAGAATCGGTTTATTGCGCGAGGCGCTACGCGCGGCGGAGACAAAACGTCGGGCATCGCTGAGATGCTCCAGATACAACAGAATGGCACTGGTTTTACTGTCACGGGCGAGGAAATCCAGCAGTTCATCGACGTCTATATCGAGACTGTCGCCCAGCGCAATAAAATAAGAGAACCCCATTTCCCGCTGCTGCGCCCAGTCAAGAATAGTATTGGAAACGGCCGAGGACTGAGAAATAAACGCCAGTTTGCCGCGCGTGATAGGTACCGGGGAAAAACTGGCGTTGAGCCCCTGCCACGGTGCCAACAAACCGAGGCTGTTCGGGCCGAGCAACCGCATCTGATAGCGGCTGGCGCAGGCGAGTAATTCGCCGTGCTGTTCCGGCGTGGCCGAGAGAATAATGCAGGTCTTACAGCCTTTTTGCCCAAGGGCGTCCAGCAGGGAGAGGTTACGCTTTGCGTGCGTGCAGAGTACCGCCAAATCCGGCGTAAAAGGCAGGCTGGCCACATCCGGCCAGGCCAGTACACCCAGCACCGCTTTCCATGTGGGCGTAACGGGTAAGACAGGCCCGGCAAAACCGCCCGCCAGTAAATTGCGCATCATCAGAAAACCGGCCCGATCCGGCTTCATTGAAGCGCCCACTACCGCGATCGATTTAGGACGTAATAACGCTTCCAGCCCTCGTTGGCTCATACCGGCCTCCATTAAAGAGTGACCAGATGATTTTAAACGCTTTCTGCGTCGCTTGCTGTGATGGCGGATGGATGATGCGGTTTACCCGCCAGATAGCGTTCGCGAAACAGTGTGAAATGGCAGCCTAAAGCCTGTGCCGCAACGGTGTCTTTCGCCAGATCCAGCAAGGCGATAGCCACTTCGGCCGTACAGTACTGATCTTCCGCATGCGCTTCACGCAGGCGATAGGCGGAAACCCGCGATAAATCCACGGAAATCACCGGTAAAGCATCCAGATAAGGACTCTTGCGGAACATTTTTCGCGCTTCGGTCCAGGTGCCGTCGAGCATAATAAATAGCGGTGGTTTACCCGCTGGCGGCACGCTCAATACCTGGCGTTCACTGCCCGCATACGATGCCGGAAACACTACCATCGGTTGATATTCGTCGCTGCTGCAGAGATCAATCAGGGCTTTTGGCGGCGCTGTACGTGACCACTGGAAAGCCAGCGTATCCGGCAGAATATCGGCAATCAGTCGACCAGTATTGCTTGGCTTCATAGGTTCGGTGTCGAACATCACCAGGCAAAAACGACTGTTAGCCACCGAGGGTTTGAGCGTGTCACACAGGCATTGCCGTTGCGGTAGCAGGCAGCGCTGGCAGCGGCGAATGCGGTTACCGCGCGCCAGAAAAGGGCGCGTTGCGCGGGCAAGGCGTTGAGCACGGAGTTGAAGAACGGCGTTGTCGGTCATGAGGATCGCATTGAAAAAACGCCATTGTCGCAGAGGTGAAAACGGGGCACAAGATGCGCCCCGACGGGATTAAAGTGATTCGTTGAGCCAGCTATCAAACGGTGCTTTCGGCATCGCGCCGCTTAGCATGTCCACCACTTCACCCTTTTTGAATAGCATAATGGTTGGAATACTGCGGATACGGAAACGGGCGCTCAGTTCGCGCTCAGCTTCAGTGTTCACTTTCACAAAACGCACTTTGCCGCTGCGTTCTTCCGCCACATCTTCAAAGATAGGCGCAAAGTTACGGCACGGGCCACACCAGGGTGCCCAAAAATCCACGACCACGGGTAAATCGTCTTTGAGCAGTTTATCCAGCGTTTCGCCGGTGGCATTAATCACATCGCCATCAAACAGCTCGTGCCCACAGCGCCCACATTTCGCGCCGTCGTTCATTCTGTCTTCAGGAAGGCGATTCAACGCCTGGCAGCTTGCACATACGGTATTCATAACTAACCTCAGGGAAGCGTGGGTACAAAGCGGCTTTTCACCGGTATGTTTCTTCAATGTTACATATTATTAATAAGATGGTTTTAAACGACAATGCGATTTATTCAATGAGTACAATAGTCGATAGCTTTTGAACGAATTAATGGCTAAGCGCAAGGACATCAGGTAATCTGCGCGCTTCGCGCAGCGCTGGTGGAGAAAAGCATGAACGATGAAATTAAAAACAAAAGCGGCAAGGTCAAAGTGATGTATGTCCGCAGTGATGATGATTCCGATAAACGTGGCCATAACCCGCGCACCGGGAAAGGACCAGCACGTTCGGGATCGTCTCGTGCAGACGGAGGCCGTCGCCCCGCCCGTGATGACAGAAACCGCTCTCAACGTGATGATCGCAGCGGTCGTCCGCAGCGTGACGAGAGAAGCCGCCCGGCTCGCGAAGATTTTAGCCGTCAAAGTGATTCGCCGTGGCGCACCGTTTCCCGCGCACCGGGTGACGATACGCCGGAAAAACCGGATCACGGCGGGATCAGTGGTAAAAGCTATATCGACCCGGAAGTGCTGCGCCGTCAGCGTGCGGAAGAGACGCGCGTTTATGGCGAAAATGCCTGTCAGGCATTGTTCAGCAGCCGTCCGGATTCTATCGTGCGCGCCTGGTTTGTTCAGAGCGTCACACCGCGCTTTAAAGAAGCGCTGCGCTGGATGGCGGCAAACCGCAAAGCGTACCACGTGGTTGATGAAGCCGAACTGGCAAAAGCATCCGGTACCGAGCATCACGGCGGTGTGTGCTTCCTGATTAAAAAACGCAATGGCCAGAGTGTACAGAAATGGGTGGCCAGCGCAGGTGCGGAAGATTGCGTGCTGGCGCTGGAAGATGTGGGCAACCCGCACAACCTGGGCGCTATTATGCGTAGCTGCGCGCACTTCGGCGTTAAAGGCGTGGTATTGCAGGATGCGGCAGTGATTGAATCAGGCGCGGCCGTTCGCACAGCAGAAGGCGGTGCGGAGCATGTTCAGGCAATCACGGGTGACAGCTTTGCGGATGCGCTGGAAGAATTCCGCCAGGCCGGATATGCGTTGGTCACGACCTCCAGCCATAATGGTACCCCGCTGTTCAAAGCAGAGTTGCCGAAGAAAATGGTGCTGGTGCTGGGTCAGGAACGCGATGGTTTATCCGATGCCACACTTTCCCGTGCGGATCTGAGCGTTTCCATTGACGGTACTGGCAACGTTGAAAGCCTCAACGTTTCTGTCGCGACCGGTGTGTTGCTTGCCGAGTGGTGGCGTCAGAATAAAGCGTAACAACGCAAACCGCAGGCCGGACAGGGCGTTACCTTCTTCCGGCCTGCAATTTCCTCTTTATTCGCCAAATTACGCTTTACTCGCTTTGTGCCGGCAGGGTTGGCATCCAGTCGATCTGCGTTTTCCCCTGTTTTTCCAGCCACTGATTCGCCAGAACAAAATGATTGCAGCCAAAAAAGCCGCGATGGGCTGAAAGGGGAGAAGGGTGCGGTGCTTTCAGAACATGATGACGTTTGCCGTCGATAATCGCGCCTTTCTTCTGCGCGTGTGATCCCCACAGTAAAAAAACCACGCCTTCGCGATGCTCGTTAATCAGGCTGATAACTTTGTCGGTGAAGGTTTCCCAGCCGAGACTGGCGTGCGAGTGGGCCTGACCGGCTCGAACGGTCAGCACCGTGTTTAACAACAACACTCCCTGACGCGCCCAGCTCTCCAGGTAACCGTGTTCCGGGCGGACAAAACCCGGCTGAGATTTCTCCAGCTCTTTATACATATTCAGTAGCGAGGGCGGAATAGCCACTCCTGGCCGTACCGAAAAGGCCAGACCGTGCGCCTGGCCTGGCCCGTGATAGGGATCCTGGCCGAGGATCACTACCTTAACGTCACTCAGTTCAGTGAAGCGAAAGGCGTTAAATACATCTTTTTGCGGTGGGTAGATGGTTACGCCGGACTGGCGCTCTGCGGCGACAGTGTTCAGCGTATTAATAAAGTAGGGCTGCTGTTTTTCATCTGCCAACACATCATGCCATGTTAATGAAGTGGTCATCCCGCTCTCCTGCGAAGTTCGTTCCCCGTAGCTTAACTGCTTCTACCCATAGCGTAAAATTCCCTTTCTCCGTCAATCGATTAAACCCAAAAAAATTTGAAAATTTACAAAAGTTTTAAGATTCCCTGTGTGGCGTAACTTGATATAAAACAAGAATATTCCCCTATCACCACTTTTACTGTGTGGTTTTTGTTGATTTAAATCAAAGAATGCGGGCTAGCGGGCTGGTATATAAACAATCAGACAACAATGGTTTTACCAATTGGCCGGATGCATCCGGCGAAATCAAATATTGCGCCCATGGGAGGCTATTCATGATTACTGGTATCCAAATTACGAAAGCAGCAAACGACAACCTGTTAAATTCATTCTGGCTGCTGGATAACGAAAAAGGCGAAGCCCGTTGCGTCTGTGCGAAAGGCGGTTATGCAGAAGATGAAGTGGTTGCTGTTAGCAAGCTGGGCGATATTGAATACCGTGAAATTCCGATGGAAGTGAAACCGGAAGTGCGTGTTGAAGGCGGTCAGCACCTGAATGTTAACGTGCTGCGCCGTGAAACACTGCTCGATGCCGTGGAACATCCGGAAAAATACCCGCAACTGACCATCCGCGTTTCGGGTTATGCAGTACGTTTTAACTCTCTGACTCCAGAACAGCAGCGCGACGTTATTGCTCGTACTTTCACAGAAAGCCTGTAATTTCAGGCAGTCATAAAAAAGCCGGGACATTCCCGGCTTTTTTTATTGTTCGGATTTTAGCTGTTCGCTGCTACTCGGTTTGCGTCGCTTACCAATGTTTTTGGTATCGCGGTGGCGCTGTTTCACACGCGGTTTCTCTTTATCTTTCTCTTTCTTTTTCTCTTCGCGTTTTGCCAGCACTTTTTTCGACGGCTTGCCTTTCAGCTTTTCACTTGGGATACGTGTCTTAGGACGCAGTTCATCAATGACACGGGCTTTCAGCGGCTCTTCGACATAGCGGCCTACTTTCCCCAGCAGTAAGTGATCGTGCGCTTCGACGAGGGAGATCGCCGTGCCTTTACGACCCGCTCGACCAGTACGGCCAATACGATGCAGATAGGTATCGCCGCTACGAGGCATGTCGAAGTTAAAGACGTGGCTCACGTCCGGAATATCAATGCCGCGTGCAGCAACATCAGTGGCGACCAGCACATTCACACGGCCATCAGTCAGACGCTTAATGGCCTCATTGCGTTTTAGCTGCACCATTTCGCCTTCGAGATAGCAGTTGTTGATGCCGGCTTCGCGCAGCCAGGCCGCCAGCTCATGCACACGCTCGCGCTTGCGCACAAAAACAATCGAACGGCTCATCTCAGGTTGTTTCAGCAGATGCACGAGCAGCGCTGTTTTATGTGCCACATCATCGGCGCGGTAATACCATTGATGGATTTTTTTACGTTCGCGTGTAGATGGCGTAGCGGACACCTCTACCGGATCTTCCAGCAGACGTTCGGCAAAATCTTTGATTGCCTCGCCTTCCAGCGTCGCAGAAAACAGCATGGTCTGTTTGCGCCAGCGCGTTTCACCTGCGATATGCTCGATATCCTGCGCAAAACCCATGTCCACCATACGATCGGCTTCGTCGAGGATCAGCGTTTCGACTGCGCGGCAGTCAAAGTTTTCTTCTTTAATGTATTGCAGCAGGCGGCCGGTGGTCGCGACCACGATGTCCTGGTTTTCGCTGAATACTTCGGCATGGTTCATATACGCCACGCCGCCCGTGATGGTAGCGATATCCAGATGGGTATTAGCCGCCAGTTCACGCGCATGATCGGCAACCTGCATCGCCAGTTCGCGGGTCGGGGTCAGGATCAAAATACGCGGCGGGCCGGATTTCTTACGTGGAAAGTCCAGAAGGTGCTGCAACGCAGGCAGCAGATATGCCGCCGTTTTGCCGGTGCCGGTAGGCGCGGAACCGAGAACATCACGCCCTTCAAGCGCAGGCGGAATAGCGGCGGCCTGGATGGCGGTCGGGCGTGTAAAGCCTTTACTCTGGAGTGCATCCAGCAGGCTGTCGTCAAGTTCGAGTTCGGAAAAAGTCGTTACAGTCATGATCTACCTCTGTGTGGGGCGCTGATTATAGACGTTACGGCTGCAATCTTCATCTGTTGTCTGCTTATCGCTTTTCCGGCGCTTCGCTTTCACCTATGCTACACCTGTTTTCCGTATTGAGGTTGTAAAGATGTCCCAGCCAAAGGCTCAGTTTCGCCGTAATGGCTTCACGTTTAAAGCGTTCTTCGTCGCGCACGACCGCTGTGCCATGAAAGTCGGCACGGATGGCGTGATGTTAGGCGCCTGGTCGCCTGTTTCCAAAGCCCGCCATGTGCTGGATATTGGCACAGGCAGCGGTTTGCTGGCGCTGATGCTGGCGCAACGTACCCCGCAAACTGTCACTATCGATGCCGTGGAACTCGATGAGCAAGCCGCCATGCAGGCACAGGAAAATGTGCAGGCATCGCCCTGGCGTGAGCGGATCACCGTGCATCAGGCTGATATTCGTCAATGGAGTGTGGAAAATACGGCACGTTATGATCTGATAGTCAGTAATCCGCCCTATTTTGACGAGGGGGTGAAATGCGCAACGCCAGAGCGTGAACGCGCCCGTTACACCACCACGCTCGATCACCAGACGCTGCTGGACATTGCGGCGACGCTTATCACTGAAGAGGGCTTTTTCTGTGTTGTCTTGCCGGTGGAGGCCAGCGAGGCGTTTACGGGCAAAGCGCAGAGCATCGGCTGGCATCTGCGCTTACGCACCGACGTGATGGAAACGGAAGGGCGACTGCCGCACCGTGTTTTGCTCGCATTCTCTCCGCGCCCGGGTGAGATCTTTGCCGATCGCCTGGCGATCCGCGGGCCGGATCAGCGCTATTCCGACAGTTATACTGCGCTGACCCAGGCTTTTTATGTGTTTATGTAATTGCGCGGCGTGAGCACCGTCGGCCCCGACACTGGCAGCATTTCCGGGTAGTCCAGCGTATAGTGCAGCCCGCGGCTCTCTTTCCGTTCCATTGCGCAGCGCACAATTAGCTCAGCCACCTGTACCAGGTTGCGCAATTCCAGCAGATTATTGGAAACACGGAAGTTGGCGTAATACTCGTCGATTTCCTGTTGCAGCAGTGTAATTCGGCGTAACGCGCGTTCCAGTCGCTTGGTGGTGCGCACAATGCCCACATAATCCCACATAAACAGTCGCAACTCGTGCCAGTTATGCTGCAGGATCACGCGCTCATCGGCGTCATCAACGCGGCTTTCGTCCCATGCCGGCAGCACCGACGCCGCCTCGATAACCGGTATCTGGCGAGAGATAGCTTCTGCTGCCGACCAGCCATAGACAAGGCATTCGAGCAGCGAATTTGATGCCATTCGATTGGCGCCGTGCAGCCCGGAATAACTCACTTCACCAACGGCATAGAGGCCGTTAACATCTGTTTGCCCATGCTGGTCAATCATTACGCCGCCGCAGGTGTAGTGCGCAGCTGGCACAATCGGCACGGGCTCTTTGGTCAGGTCCAGGCCAAGGCCAAGCAGCTTTTCATAGATCATGGGAAAATGGTGGCGCACAAACGCTTCCGGTTTGTGGCTGATATCGAGATACATGCAATCCACACCAAGGCGTTTCATTTCATGGTCGATGGCGCGGGCGACCACATCGCGTGGAGCGAGTTCAGCCCGGGAATCAAAGTCCGGCATAAAACGGGTACCGTCCGGGCGCTTCAAGTGTGCTCCCTCGCCACGTAGTGCTTCTGTCAGCAGAAAGTTACGCGCCTGAGGGTGGAATAACGCAGTGGGATGGAACTGATTAAATTCCATATTCGCCACCCGGCAGCCGGCGCGCCAGGCCATGGCTATTCCATCGCCGGAGGCGATATCCGGGTTTGTGGTGTACTGGTACACCTTTGAGGCGCCACCGGTTGCCAGCACAACTGCTTTCGCCTGGCAGGTTTCGACTTGCTCTTTATTGCGGTTCCACACCCACGCGCCAACAACACGACGCGCACCAGGCAGGCCCACTTTGTCGGAGATGATCAAGTCCACGGCATTACAGCGTTCCAGCACACGGATATTCGGGTGATGAATGGCTTGGCTGACCAGCGTATTTTCCACTTCTTTACCGGTGGCATCGGCAGCGTGAAGAATGCGGCGATGGCTGTGGCCGCCTTCTCGGGTCAGGTGATAGCCCGACTCACCGTTGGCGGTCATTTCGGTGTCAAACAATACACCCTGCTCGATAAGCCATTGCACACAAGGGCGTGCATTGCTAGCGACAAACTCTGCCGCCTCACGCTCGACGATACCTGCACCGGCAATCAGCGTATCTTCCACATGGGATGCAATGCTGTCGGTTTCATCGAAAACGGCGGCGATTCCACCCTGAGCATAGAAGGTTGAGCCTTCGCTGATCGGCCCTTTGCTCAATACGATGACCTTATGCTGTGCAGCCAGGCGTAATGCGACGGATAAGCCAGCGGCACCGCTGCCGATCACCAGTACATCACAAGAGAGTTCTGACGTTGTATTCATAGTCTGTGTTTAATTTACTAAACAATGTTCGGCCAGCATAGCACCAGTATGCGCATTTGATGAGGGTTTTTTTGGCTTTTGTATGGAAGACTAAACACAAAATGTCCGCCAGGGTAAGGAGACAAGACGTGCGGGAGCATGATGTAGATCGTTAGTAAGCGCTTATTAGAGATGAAAAAAAAGCGATATTGCGATACTCTCTGGCGATCTTAAGGTCTTTTCTTTGAGAAAGTACATTGGCCAGGGTTTGTAGACTTATAATGAGAGAGAATGAAAAGTCTGCAGAACGCTGCACAAAAACAAAGGCGTAACGGAACTTAATCACGAACCTGCTCTCTAATTGGCTGCTTGCTCATAGTGCAGTATTGGAGTGGCGTTTCTGGATACGCGTGGAAATTGGTTTTGGGGAGACTTTACCTCGGATGAGCGAGCAGTTAACGGATCAGGTCCTTGTTGAAAGGGTTCAGAAAGGAGATCAGAAAGCGTTCAACTTACTGGTGGTGCGCTACCAGCATAAAGTGGCGAGTCTGGTTTCCCGCTATGTCCCCTCGGGCGATGTGCCTGATGTCGTACAAGAGTCATTTATAAAGGCCTATCGTGCGCTTGATTCGTTCAGGGGAGATAGTGCTTTTTATACCTGGCTATACCGAATTGCTGTGAACACAGCAAAAAATTACCTGGTCGCCCAAGGGCGCAGGCCGCCATCCAGTGATGTGGATGCGATTGAAGCAGAAAACTTCGAAAGTGGCGGTGCATTGAAAGAAATTTCGAACCCTGAGAACTTAATGTTGTCAGAAGAACTGAGACAAATAGTTTTCCGTACTATTGAGTCGCTCCCGGAAGATTTACGCATGGCAATTACGTTGCGGGAGTTGGATGGCCTTAGCTATGAAGAAATTGCAGCCATCATGGATTGCCCGGTAGGTACAGTCCGTTCACGTATTTTCCGTGCACGGGAAGCTATTGATAATAAAGTTCAACCGCTTATCAGGCGTTGACGATAGCGGGATACTGAAAAAGGTATTAGGCATGCAGAAAGAAAAACTTTCCGCTTTAATGGATGGTGAAACGCTGGATAACGAGCTGCTCTCCGAGCTGTCTCAGGATCCGCAGATGCAGCAAACATGGGCAAGCTATCACCTTATCCGCGATGCTATGCGCGGTGATACTGCCGATGTCATCCATTTCGATATCTCAGCCCAAGTCATGGCCGCGATTGAGAATGACCCCGTTCAACCGACGGCGCCATTGATTCCCGAAGCACAACCGGCTCCTCACCAGTGGCAGAAAATGCCGTTCTGGCACAAGGTTCGCCCGTGGGCGAGCCAGCTTACCCAGATGGGCGTTGCTGCGTGTGTATCGCTTGCTGTAATTGTTGGCGTTCAGCACTATAATGGCCAGGCTGAATCCACCCAACAGCCCGAAGCGCCCGTGTTTAATACACTGCCGATGATGGGTAAAGCCAGCCCGGTGAGTCTGGGCGTGCCTGCAGATGCAACGGCAAGTGGCGGTCAGCAACAGCAAGTGCAGGAACAGCGTCGCCGTATTAATGCCATGCTGCAGGATTACGAACTGCAACGTCGTCTGCACTCCGAACAGCTTCAGTTTGAGCAGGCGCAAACGCAGCAAGCCGCTGTGCAGGTGCCGGGAAACCAAACTTTAGGAACGCAATCGCAGTAATGAAGCAACTTTGGTGTGCCATGTCTTTTGTGGCTGCTGGCCTGTTCTTCTCTGGTAACGCCTCGGCTGATGTTTCGTCCGGGGCGTTGTTACAGCAAATGAATGTGGCAAGCCAGTCGCTCAACTACGAACTCTCTTTTATCAGCATCAACAAGCAGGGTGTCGAATCGTTACGTTATCGCCATGCGCGCCTTAACGATCAGCCGCTTGCGCAGATGTTGCAAATGGACGGCCCTCGCCGCGAGGTTGTGCAGCGCGGTAATGAAATCAGCTACTTTGAACCGGGGCTTGAGCCCTTTACGCTTAACGGCAATTATATTGTCGATTCTCTGCCCACGCTGGTTTATACAGATTTCAAACGTCTTTCTCCCTACTATGATTTTATTTCTGTAGGGCGCACGCGTATTGCCGACAGGCTCTGTGAAGTGATCCGCGTCGTGGCGCGCGACGGTACGCGTTACAGCTACATCGTCTGGATGGACTCTGACACCCACCTGCCGATGCGCGTGGATTTACTCGATCGTGATGGCGAAACCCTGGAGCAATTTCGGGTGATCGCATTCACGGTTAACGGTCAGGTCGCCAATAGCATGCAAACGCTGGCAAAAGCCAGCCTGCCGCCGCTGCTTTCCGTCCCGGCGGGCGATAACGTTGACTTTAACTGGGTGCCAACCTGGTTGCCCCAGGGGTTTAGCGAAGTCTCCAGCAGCCGTCGTCAGTTGCCAACGATCGATGTTCCCGTTGAGTCGCGCCTCTATTCCGACGGCTTGTTTAGCTTTTCGATCAACGTTAACCGCGCCAACCAAAACAGCAGCGATCAGATGCTGCGCACCGGCCGACGCACGGTCATGACGAGCGTTCGTGATAACGCCGAAATTACCATCGTTGGCGAACTGCCCCCGCAAACCGCAAAACGTCTTGCGGATAGCCTCAAATTCAAGGCCGCGCAATGATCAAAGAGTGGGCGACCGTCGTCTCCTGGCAAAACGGTGAAGCATTAGTTGAATGCGATGTTAAAGCTTCGTGCAGCAGCTGCGCTTCCCGCGCCGGCTGCGGCAGTCGCGTGCTGAACAAACTGGGGCCGCAAACGACCCATACGCTCGCAGTCCCCTGCGCTGAACCGCTGGTGGCCGGGCAGAAAGTCGAACTGGGCATTGCCGAAGCCAGTCTGCTTGGCTCGGCGGTACTGGTCTATATGTCACCGCTGGTCGGGCTGTTTGTGATGGGTGCGATTTTTCAGGCGTTGTTCGGCCAGGATATGGCGGCACTGTGCGGTGCGGTGCTTGGCGGTGTCGGCGGCTTTCTGCTGGCGCGCGGCCTGTCGCCGAAACTGGCTTCCCGCCAGGAATGGCAGCCGGTAATTATCAGCGTCGGCCTGCCGCCGAACCTTGTCCGCATCGACGATGCCTCCGCAGAAAGCCAACCGTGATCCCGCTTTACGAAGCGTCATCGCCGTGGCGCTTCTCTTGCCAGTATGAGCATTTCCCCGCATTAAGGTTGTAGTGTAGAATGCGGCGTTTCAGTACATTTGACGTCAGGCGCGAACAGGCCTCTTAGTTACTCGTAAGGCATAAAATCTCACTATATGAAGAATATTCGTAACTTTTCGATCATCGCTCACATCGACCACGGTAAGTCGACGCTGTCTGACCGTATCATCCAGATTTGCGGTGGTCTTTCCGATCGCGAAATGGAAGCTCAGGTACTTGATTCCATGGATCTTGAGCGCGAGCGCGGTATCACCATCAAAGCGCAGAGCGTTACGCTGGACTACAAAGCCAACAACGGCGAAACCTACCAGCTGAACTTTATCGATACTCCCGGTCACGTTGACTTCTCCTATGAGGTTTCCCGCTCGCTGGCCGCCTGTGAAGGCGCGCTGCTGGTGGTCGATGCCGGTCAGGGCGTAGAAGCGCAGACGCTGGCGAACTGCTATACGGCCATCGAGATGGATCTGGAAGTGGTGCCGGTACTGAACAAAATCGATCTGCCCGCCGCCGATCCTGAGCGTGTGGCCGAAGAGATTGAAGACATCGTCGGGATTGACGCGACAGATGCCGTGCGCTGCTCAGCAAAAACTGGCGTTGGCGTGCCGGATGTCCTGGAGCGACTGGTGCGCGACATTCCCCCGCCGGAAGGCGATCCGGATGCCCCGTTGCAGGCACTGATTATCGACTCCTGGTTCGATAACTACCTGGGTGTCGTTTCCCTGGTGCGTATCAAGAACGGTACGATGCGCAAGGGCGATAAGATCAAGGTCATGAGCACCGGTCAGGTCTACAACGCTGACCGTCTTGGCATCTTTACCCCGAAACAGGTCGACCGTACTGAGCTGAAATGCGGCGAAGTAGGCTGGCTGGTCTGCGCCATCAAAGATATTCTCGGCGCGCCGGTAGGGGATACCCTGACCGCAGCCCGTAACCCGGCGGAAAAAGCGCTGCCAGGGTTTAAAAAAGTGAAACCGCAGGTATACGCCGGTCTGTTCCCGGTGAGTTCGGATGATTATGAAAACTTCCGCGATGCGCTCGGCAAACTGAGCCTCAACGATGCATCCCTGTTCTACGAACCGGAAAGTTCTACCGCGCTGGGCTTCGGTTTCCGCTGTGGCTTCCTGGGTCTGTTGCACATGGAGATCATTCAGGAACGTCTGGAGCGTGAATACGATCTGGATCTGATCACCACTGCGCCGACCGTAGTCTATGAAGTTCAGACGACTAACAAAGAAGTGGTGTATGTCGACAGCCCTTCCAAGCTGCCGCCGCTTAACAACATTGAAGAGCTGCGTGAGCCGATTGCGGAGTGTCACATGCTGTTGCCGCAGGAGTACCTGGGTAACGTAATCACGTTGTGTGTAGAAAAACGCGGCGTGCAGACCAACATGGTTTACCACGGTAACCAGGTTGCGCTGACTTATGAAATTCCGATGGCGGAAGTGGTACTGGACTTCTTCGACCGTCTGAAATCGACCTCACGTGGTTATGCCTCGCTGGATTACAACTTTAAACGCTTCCAGGCGTCCAACATGGTGCGCGTAGACGTGCTGATCAACGGTGAGCGTGTGGATGCGCTGGCGCTGATCACCCACAATGAGAACGCGCCGTACCGTGGCCGCGAGCTGGTGGAGAAGATGAAAGATCTGATCCCTCGCCAGCAGTTTGATATCGCGATTCAGGCGGCAATCGGTAACCACATTATTGCCCGCTCAACGGTGAAACAGCTGCGTAAGAACGTACTGGCGAAATGCTACGGTGGTGACGTCAGTCGTAAGAAAAAGCTGCTGCAGAAACAGAAGGAAGGTAAGAAACGCATGAAGCAGGTCGGCAACGTCGAGCTGCCGCAGGAAGCGTTCCTCGCCATTCTGCATGTGGGCAAAGAGAGCAAATAATCTTAAGGAGTTGGCATGGCGAACATGTTTGCCCTGATCCTGGTGATCGCGACACTGGTGACGGGACTTTTATGGTGCCTGGATAAGTTCATTTTTGCACCAAAACGCCGGGAACGTCAGGCCGCCGCGCAGGTTGCCACAGGTGATGCTCTCGACAAAAAAACGCTGAAGAAAGTCGGTCCGAAGCCAGGCTGGCTGGAGACCGGTGCTTCTGTTTTCCCGGTACTAGCGATTGTGCTGGTGGTGCGCTCATTTATTTATGAGCCATTCCAGATCCCCTCGGGTTCCATGATGCCCACATTGCTGATTGGTGACTTTATCCTTGTGGAGAAATTCGCCTACGGCATTAAAGATCCGATCTACCAGAAAACGTTGATCGAGACCGGCCACCCAAAACGTGGAGATATCGCAGTGTTTAAATACCCTGACGATCCGCGTCTGGATTACATCAAACGTGTGGTGGGCTTACCGGGCGATAAATTGAGCTATGATCCGGTGAGCAAGCAGGTCACGGTACAGCCGAACTGCAGCTCGGGTCAGGCATGTGACAACGCATTGCCGATCACTTACAGCAATGTGGAAGCCAGCGATTTTGTGCAGACTTTCGGCCGCCGTTCCGGTGGCGAAGCGAGCAGCGGCTTCTTCCAGATGCCAAAAGGCGAGACGTTGCCGGATGGTGTGCGTCTGGCGGAGCGTAAAGAGACGCTGGGCGATGTGACCCACCGTATTCTGACAGTGCCAATTGCGCAGGATCAGCTCGGTATTTATTACCGTCAGCAGGGCCAGCAACTGGCGACGTGGATTGTTCCGCCGGGTCACTACTTTATGATGGGCGACAACCGCGATAACAGCGCAGACAGCCGTTATTGGGGCTTTGTGCCGGAAGCCAATCTGGTCGGGCGCGCAACGGCCATCTGGATGAGCTTCGAAAAACAGGAAGGTGAATGGCCGACAGGTGTACGCCTGAATCGTATCGGCGGCATTCATTAATTCACCAGGGCGCTATCATTGCGATTGCGCCCTGAATTATTTCCACGATTATTCCCTTCAGACTAACGACAACCCCCGTCGTTGCGTATAGAATATTCCCCCGAAGTTTGAGGCTGGCTCCTCCGGGTGCCACAGCACACGAAACCGCGTTGGTTTTCTCAGGTCGGTTTCGTGTGCTGCATTGTTGACGCATTTATTTATTGGTATCGCATGAACCCCATCGTAATTAATCGGCTTCAACGGAAGCTGGGCTACACTTTTCAACATCAGGATCTGTTGCAGCAGGCATTAACCCATCGCAGCGCCAGTAGCAAACACAATGAACGTCTTGAGTTCCTGGGGGACTCAATTTTAAGTTTTGTGATTGCGAACGCCCTCTATCACCGTTTTCCGCGTGTGGATGAAGGCGATATGAGTCGCATGCGCGCTACGCTGGTACGCGGTAATACGCTGGCGGAAATCGCCCGCGAATTCGAACTGGGCGAGTGTCTGCGCCTGGGGCCGGGTGAACTGAAAAGCGGCGGTTTTCGCCGTGAATCCATTCTGGCGGACACCGTTGAAGCATTGATTGGCGGGGTATTTCTTGATAGCGATATCCAGACCGTCGAACAATTAATCCTGAGCTGGTATCAGACCCGCCTGGACGAAATCAGTCCGGGTGATAAACAAAAAGATCCGAAAACGCGCCTGCAAGAGTTTTTGCAGGGTCGCCATCTGCCGCTGCCCTCTTATCTGGTGGTGCAGGTGCGTGGCGAAGCGCACGATCAGGAATTTACTATCCACTGCCAGGTCAGCGGCCTGAGCGAACCGGTGGTCGGCACAGGTTCCAGCCGCCGTAAGGCGGAGCAGGCTGCCGCCGAACAGGCGCTGAAAAAACTGGAGCTGGAATGAGCACTGAAACTGAAAAAAGCTATTGTGGATTTATCGCCATCGTTGGGCGTCCTAACGTCGGCAAATCCACACTGTTGAACAAACTGCTTGGGCAGAAGATTTCTATTACCTCGCGCAAAGCGCAGACCACGCGTCACCGCATTGTCGGTATTCATACCGAAGGCGAGTATCAGGCAGTTTACGTCGATACCCCCGGTCTGCACATGGAAGAGAAGCGCGCCATCAACCGTCTGATGAACAAAGCTGCCAGCAGCTCCATCGGTGACGTTGAGCTGGTGATTTTCGTGGTTGAAGGCACACGCTGGACACCAGACGATGAAATGGTGCTGAACAAGCTACGTGAAGGCAAAGCGCCGGTGATCCTCGCGGTCAACAAAGTTGACAACGTGCAGGAAAAAGCCGATCTGCTGCCGCACCTGCAGTTCCTCGCCAGCCAGATGAACTTCCTCGACATTGTGCCGCTCTCTGCAGAAACTGGCACCAACGTCGATACCATCGCCAGTATCGTGCGTAAGCATCTGCCGGAAGCGATTCATCACTTCCCGGAAGATTACGTTACTGACCGCTCGCAGCGTTTTATGGCTTCAGAAATCATCCGTGAAAAACTGATGCGTTTCCTCGGCGCAGAGTTACCGTACTCAGTTACCGTCGAGATTGAACGCTTTGTGACCAATGAGCGCGGCGGTTACGACATCAACGGGCTGATCCTCGTTGAGCGTGAAGGGCAAAAGAAAATGGTGATTGGCAACAAAGGCGCCAAAATCAAAACCATCGGTATTGAAGCCCGTAAAGACATGGAAGAGATGTTTGAAGCCAAAGTTCACCTTGAACTGTGGGTCAAAGTGAAATCCGGCTGGGCCGATGACGAACGCGCCCTGCGTAGTCTCGGTTACGTCGACGATCTTTAAGTCTTCATGGCCTGACAGACGACGAGAATAGTATGGAAGGATGGCAACGCGCGTTCGTCCTTCACTCTCGCCCCTGGAGCGAAACCAGCCTGATGCTGGACGTCTTCACGGAAGAGTCGGGCCGCGTGCGCCTTGTTGCGAAAGGCGCACGTTCTAAACGCTCCAATCTCAAAGGCGCATTACAGCCCTTTACCCCTTTGCTGGTTCGCTTTGGCGGGCGAGGCGAAGTCAAAACATTACGCAGCGCCGAAGCGGTTTCGCTGGCGTTGCCGCTCAGCGGCATTACGCTTTACAGCGGGCTCTATGTTAATGAACTTATCGCCCGTGTGCTGGAGCATGAAACCCGCTTCTCTGAACTCTTCTTCGATTATCTGCACTGTATCCAGGCGCTGGCTGGCGTAACCGGCACGCCGGAACCGGTGCTGCGCCGTTTTGAGCTGGCGCTGCTGGGGCATTTGGGATATGGCGTGGATTTTCTACACTGTGCGGGCAGCGGTGAACCGGTGGAGGATGTGATGACGTATCGTTACCGGGAAGAAAAAGGGTTTATTGCCAGCGTGGTGATGGATAACAGCACTTTCACCGGACGGCACCTGCGCGCACTGGCGGAACGGGACTTCCCGGACGCCGACACGTTGCGTGCGGCAAAGCGCTTTACCCGCATCGCCTTAAAGCCGTATCTTGGAGGCAAGCCGCTGAAGAGCCGGGAGCTGTTCCGGCAATTTATGCCGAAGCGATAACGGAAGAATAGCCGGTCAGTCGCGGCGAAGACCGCACCGGAACCAATGAAAACACTGAGGATTGTCATGGCTGAATTACTGTTGGGTGTCAATATCGATCATATCGCAACGCTGCGTAACGCGCGCGGAACGGCGTACCCGGATCCGGTGCAGGCGGCCTTTATTGCCGAGCAGGCCGGCGCCGATGGCATTACTGTTCATCTGCGAGAAGATCGCCGTCATATCACCGACCGCGACGTGCGTATTTTGCGCCAGACGCTGGACACCCGCATGAACCTCGAAATGGCGGTCACCGAAGAAATGCTGGCGATTGCCTGTGAAACCAGACCGCATTTCTGCTGCCTGGTGCCGGAAAAACGCCAGGAAGTGACGACTGAAGGTGGCCTGGACGTGGCGGGTCAGCGTGAAAAAATGCGTGACGCCTGCCAGCGCCTGGCCGCGGCGGGGATTCTGGTATCGCTGTTTATCGATGCCGATGAAGCGCAAATCAAAGCGGCCGCTGATGTCGGTGCGCCCTATATCGAGATCCACACCGGATGTTATGCCGACGCTGACAGCGACGCCGCGCAGGCTAAAGAGCTGGCGCGCATCGCTAAAGCTGCGACTTATGCGGCAAGTCTGGGGTTGAAAGTCAATGCGGGCCATGGCCTGACATACCACAATGTGAAAGCCATCGCTGCATTGCCGGAAATGCACGAGCTGAATATTGGTCATGCGATTATTGGCCGCGCGGTGATGAGCGGGCTGAAAGAGGCCGTTGCTGAAATGAAACGCCTGATGCTGGAAGCGCGCGCATAATGGCGATCCTTGGGCTGGGTACGGATATCGTCGAGATAGTCCGCATTGAAGCGGTGATCGCCCGCAGCGGCGATCGCCTTGCCAAACGCGTACTCAGCGCCAACGAATGGGTACAGTACCAGGCCCACCAGCAGCCGGTGCGCTTTCTGGCGAAACGCTTTGCGGTAAAAGAAGCCGCCGCGAAAGCATTTGGCACCGGCATTCGCAACGGGCTGGCGTTTAATCAGTTTGAAGTTTACAACGACGAACTGGGCAAGCCGTGCCTGCGTTTGTGGGATGAGGCGCAGCGCCTGGCAGGGCAACTGGGGGTGCGGTCAATGCACGTCACGCTGGCGGACGAGCGCCATTATGCGTGTGCGACGGTCATCCTCGAAAGCTAGATTTTATCCGCGTGGTGCAACTGAACGAATTTGTCCCACAGTTGCTCTTCAGTTTCCACGCGCGCAGGATCTTTCAAAATCGTACTGGGGATCGGGCACACTTTCTGGCAGGTGGGTGTTTCGTAGTGCCCGACGCACTCGGTGCAACGATCGCTGTTAATCTCATAGATGCTATCACCCATCGAAATGGCCTCATTTGGGCACTCCGGTTCGCACATATCGCAATTGATGCATTTTTTGGTGATTAACAGCGCCATCAGGAAAATCTCAGAAACAACACTAACAGGGCGGGCATTATACGATGATTCCCTGCTCAAACCAGTTTTTTTACCAGCTCCTCACTATGGCGAATACGTTCCGGCGCATGTTCCAGATCCTGCTGTACCAGCGCCATAAATAACAGATCGGTCAGCATCATTTGCGCACTGGTAGAGGAGATGGCGGCGCTGCGTGTCGCCTGCTCTTCGGCAATGGTGTACAGGCAGTGTGTGGCCAGTTGCTGTAACGCATTGGGTGTAAAACCGGTGATCGCCATGATCTTACCGCCAACACGCAGCGTTTCTTCTGCCGCCATATTGATCTCGCGCCGTTCGCCGCTATAGGAAATCGGCAGCAGCAGATCGCCCGGCTCCATGGCCTGCACGGTCGCCAGCAGGGCGTGCATATCCTGCTCGACGGCGGCGTTAAGACCAATTTTCATCAGTTTCCAGCCAAAATTACGCGCCACCAGCCCGGAAGCGCCAATCCCGGTAAGAATAATGCGGCGCGCCTCACGCAGTAAACGCACGCTCTCCAGCAGTTTTTCTTCACTGTTCACATCCAGCGACGCATGCATCGCGCTCTGGCACTCTTTGATTAATTTTTCCCCGACTACCCGCAGCGGATCGTCGCCGCGAATTTGGTTATGCACCGGAATAGAATAGGGGTTGGGATTGCTGGCCAGCGCTTCGCTGATCGCCAGTTTCATCGCCGGAAAGCCTTTAAAATCCATTTTCTGCGCGAACTTGACCACGCTTGACTGGCTGACACCCGCCTCGGCGGCAAGCTGCTGCGAACTCAAGTGGCGCGCACGGTCAGGGTTTTCCAGCAGAAACTCCGCCAGCTTTTTATCGCTCTGCGCAAGGCCGGGATAGCGCTGGCGAATGCGAATTAAACAGTTCATAGGATCTCCGGAGGCGATTGCATCACATGCTAATGAAGGAATTTAATATTCCATTCATTGATCGTTATTATGAATTAAAAATTCTGGCACCACAAAGTATCAATAAGCTGCTTTCGACGACAGTCAGGACGATCGTTCTGCGCGATGCGATTTTGCCTGAGGTGAATTGTCGAGCCGTCGTATCGCCGGGATCAGGCTGGCACCGACGGTGGCGATCACAACCGCAATAGCGGAAGCCACCAACACGTTTTCATTACCGTAGCGCAGGGCCAGCGGCCCGGCCGCCAGTTCGCCCACCGGAATCGCTATAAAGGACCCCAACGCATCGTAGGCATACACCCGCGCGAGTTTATCCGGCGGAATATGGGTTTGTAGTGATTGCGCCCACGACACGCCGAACAGACCAAAACTCGTGCCGGCAAGAAAAAACGCGGTAACCAGCCACGGTGTGGGTGCCACCTTACCCAGCAGGAAAATAGGCACAGCGCACATCGCCACCAGCATTACGCCAATAAACAGGTCACGGCGCGGTCGCCAGCGTAGTGCGAGAAAGGAACCGGCGATCAACCCGACACTTTGTGCGGCCACCATCATTCCCCAGCTGGCACGGCCGAATGCGCTATCGGCAACCACCGGGCCAAGCACCATCACTACACCGCTAAATGCGGCATTGATAATAGTAAACTGCACGACAATCGACCACACCCAGGCCCGGCTGGCGAACTCTTTCCAGCCATCGCGCAAATCCTGTAGCAGGTTAGTCCGGGCTGCTACGTGCGTAACGCCAACCCGGATCGCGTGGTACAGCGGCGCTGCAACGGCAAAGCCGAGCGCATCAATCGCCAGACCCCAGCCGGGACCGACGGCACTGGTTAACATGCCGCCGAGCGACGCGCCAATCACCGTCCCGCTGTAAATGCCAAGTTGGATCAGGGCATTAGCCTCGCGCAGGTTATGAACGGGCACCGTCTGCGGCACCAACGCAGAGGAGGCCGGGAGCGCAATGCCCGCCGCCGCACCATTCAGCGTGCCGAGCAGCGCCAGACTCATGACCGATGCCGTTCCTTCCAGCACCGACCAGGCGACAACGCCCTGCGACAGCGCAGCCACCAACGACGAGGAAACCAGCACCAGGCTACGGGAGTAGCGATCCGCCAGTACGCCGCCGAGTAATAAGAAAGCGACATTGAACAATGAACGCGCCGCTACCACGATGCCTAAATCGGCGGCGCTACCGCCAATATCCAGTACCGCAAAAGCCAGCGCAATCGGCGCAATGCCATTGCCCAACACGGTGAGCAAACGGGCAAAGAACAGGTTGCGAAAAGGAGCGGAGTGAAACGCGCGCAGTTTTTTATTATGCGAATTCATTGGAGAACGGCTTCAGAGTGAGATGGTGGCAGTGTAGAGCATCTGGGGTAAAACTAAATAGCTGCTTTTTATTGCAGGTAGGGTTGTTACCGGAAAAGTCAGGTTCTATCTGTTAGGCTATTCGTATAGCGATCGCCAGCAGGTAGATAATGGGCGGTCGGCGTTTAACCAGCAGAGGGATAACATTTGGCTACCAGCGAGCGCCGTGTCGTTTTTTTTGATCTTGACGGAACACTTCACCAGCAGGATATGTTCGGGACTTTTTTGCGCTATCTGCTGCGCCATCAGCCGCTAAATGCCCTGCTGGTGCTGCCACTGTTGCCGGTGATTGCCGGGGCGTTGTTGATTAAAGGGCGCGCGGCACGCTGGCCGATGAGTCTGTTACTGTGGGGCTGCACTTTTGGTCACAGCGAACGCAAACTGAAGCAACGCGAGCAGCAGTTTGTGAGCTGGTTTCGTGGGCATGTGACTGCCTTTCCGGTGGTGCAGGCGCGCCTGACGCAATACCTTGCCGCTTCCGATGCAGACATCTGGTTGATCACTGGTTCTCCGCAGTCGCTTGTAGAGCAGGTCTATTGCGACACACCGTGGTTGCCAGGCGTAAACATTATTGCCAGTCAAATTCATCGTCGCTATGGCGGTTGGGTGCTGACAATGCGCTGCCTGGGCCATGAAAAAGTGGCGCAACTGGAACGCAAAATTGGCACGCCGCTGCGGCTTTACAGCGGCTACAGCGACAGTAAGCAGGACAACCCACTGCTCTACTTCTGCCAGCATCGCTGGCGCGTGACGCCGCGCGGCGAATTGCAGCAACTGGAATAAAACACCAACGGCTGTATAATGCGCCCGCCTGGATCACTGGAGTCACGCCTTTGTCTAACCCTGAACTGAATCATGAGTACTGGATGCGTTATGCGCTGACGCTGGCAAAACGCGCCTGGGAAGAGGGCGAAGTCCCGGTGGGCGCGGTGCTGGTACATAACGATCAGGTGATTGGCGAGGGCTGGAACCGACCCATTGGCCGCCACGATCCCACCGCTCATGCCGAGATCATGGCGCTGCGCCAGGGCGGGCTGGTATTGCAGAACTACCGCCTGATCGACACCACGTTGTACGTCACGCTCGAACCCTGTGTGATGTGCGCAGGCGCCATGGTGCACAGCCGTATTGGTCATCTGGTGTTTGGCGCGCGGGATGCGAAAACCGGCGCGGCTGGCTCGCTGATCGATGTTCTGCATCATCCGGGGATGAATCACCGGGTGGCCATCACTGAAGGGGTGCTGCGCGACGAATGCGCCGCTATGTTGAGTGACTTTTTTCGCCAGCGCAGGCTGGAGAAAAAAGCGCTCAAGAAAACCGCTTCCGATACTCCCGGTTTGTAGGCCTTGCCGGGAAACGCTTAGCGCTTCACTTTGCCGGGGTTTTTGACCAGCACATCCGGCGTCAGCAGCGGGTTGCGCGGAAACGGATCGCGGGTGGTAAAAGCGCTAAAGGGCAGAATACCGTAAGCAGGGCGATTCAATTCATCTGTTGAAACCACCGGGTAACTCTTCGCCAGCTTTAACGCTTTCGCGGCTTCTTTCTCTTTCTCCAGCAGGTAGCCGACCAGGCTGATTTCATACTTACGAATATTTTCGACGTAGGAGTAGGCTTCGTGACCGCGCGCATAACCGTAGGTCAGTTTGCTGTACCAGGGTTTCTGGCTCAGTAACGGCAAACGCTGCTTTACATCGGCCCAGCTGTCCGGGTTCCCTTTCGTTTTTGCCGTCAGCGCACGGGCATCCAGCATATGTGCATAGCCCATGTTGTAGGCTGCCAGCGCGAACCATATCTTCTCATCCTGCGGTACGCTGTCCGGCACTTTACTCATCATGTCCTGCAAGTAACGCGCACCGCCACTAATACTTTGTTCCGCATCGGTACGATCGCTGAGCCCCAGGCTTTGCGCCGTGTTTTTGGTCAACATCATCAGGCCGCGAACACCGGTCGGCGATGTAGCCTGCGCATCCCAGTGCGATTCCTGATAGGAAATCGCCGCCAGCAAGCGCCAGTCGATTTGCTGAGCGTACTTCTCGAACAGCGGTTGCAGATCGGGGAGGACGCTGTCCACCGCGCGCAGGAAGCTGCGTGTATCGACATAATCAAAGTCGTCGCCATGCCCGAGATACTTCTCCTCAAGGCGGGCAAGCGTGCCGTCTTCATTCATATTATTGAAGAAGTCGAGCATCGCTGCAGACAGTGTATTGTCCTCATCGCGTTTGCTGAACCAGGTGACGGGTTGTTCATCGGTCACATCCAGCGCGACGGCCAGTTCCGGGTGCACGCGCTGAAACAGACTAATGGCGACGGAATCGGCCACGGTATAGCTCAGCTTGCCTTCGAGGACTTGCTCCATCAGCGCATTGGTACCGAGTTTTTCATCTACCGTCCAGCTTAAATCCGGGTATTTTTTCTCTTTAAGCTCACGCAAATCGTCGATCACCACATGCCCGGGGGCGATGGTCAGTTGGCTGGCAGTCAGTGATTGCAGCGAGCGTGGGCGCGGGCTACCCACGCGGTAAACCAGCTGCTGCGAGACAGAATAGTAAACGGGGCCGCTCTGGTAGTTTTTGATGCGCTCGCTGTTATACACCAGCCCGGCAGCCAGCATATCGGCATCGTCATTGTCGAGATCGTCGAATAACTGGCTGATATTCTGGCGGACCGTTACTTTCAGTTTCACACCCAGATAATCCGCGAAATGCTGCGCCAGGTCGTAATCCAGGCCGTAGGATTTGCCATCAATACTGGTATAAGTCAACGGTGTGGCGATAGTACTGACGCGCAATTCCCCGCGGGCTTTAATCGCCGCGACGCGGTTATCGGCTTTGCCGAACCAGGGGATAGAAGGCCACAGGGCCGCTGCCAGCAGCAGGGTGACAATGCCGATGAGCAGATAATTAATCTTAAATTTTTTCAAGGAGTTAATTCTCTGCGCCGTGCTTTGCCTCAGGAGGTTTTCGTGATGATAACAGTAAGCTTTGTCGGTGAATGTGCGGCATTCTGCGCAACAAAACGCCAGTTGGCAACTAATTAGAGCGTTCGGCGACAGCTATTGTTAAAAATCCGCAGCGATTTTATTTCGACGCAAACGGTTTCGTAGGCGCGCAGTATTCTCTATAATGACGCCCGTTTTCCCCTGGTGCACACTTAAAGCGTCCCCGACGCTGCGTAATCGAAGACGAGAGACTAATGATGGAAATTCTGCGTGGTTCGCCTGCATTGTCCGCTTTCCGTATCAACAAACTGCTGGCGCGTTTTCAGGCGGCCAACCTCCCGGTAAGTAATATTTACGCCGAGTATGCGCACTTCGCCGATTTGAACGACACCCTGACCGAAGACGAATACGCCCGGCTCCAGCGCCTGCTAAAGTATGGCCCGAACCTGAGCAGCCATACCCCGACCGGAACGTTACTGCTCGTCACTCCTCGTCCTGGCACCCTCTCTCCCTGGTCTTCTAAAGCGACAGATATCGCCCACAATTGCGGTCTTAACAAAATCAATCGCCTTGAGCGCGGTGTGGCTTACTACGTTGAAACCAGCGGGCTGACCGACGCGCAGCTGGCCGAGGTTGCCGCCGGATTGCATGACCGGATGATGGAGAGTGTCTTTACCTCGCAGGCGGATGCTGAACGCCTGTTTAAACACCATCAGCCTGCACCGGTGCAGAGCGTCGACCTGCTCGGTGAAGGCCGCCAGGCGCTGATTGACGCTAACCTGCGTCTCGGCCTGGCGCTGGCGGAAGATGAAATTGACTATCTGCAGGATGCCTTTACCCGGCTGGGACGCAATCCGAATGATATCGAACTCTATATGTTTGCGCAGGCCAACTCTGAGCACTGCCGTCATAAAATTTTTAACGCCGACTGGGTGATTGATGGCGAGCAGCAGCCGAAGTCGCTGTTCAAAATGATTAAAAACACCTTCGAGCAAACACCTGATTTCGTGCTGTCTGCCTATAAAGATAATGCAGCGGTGATGGAAGGTTCTGACGTTGGCCGCTTCTTCGCTGACCGCGGTGAAGGGCGTTACGATTTCCATCAGGAGCCGGCGCATATTTTGATGAAGGTCGAAACCCATAACCACCCGACGGCGATCTCGCCCTGGCCGGGCGCGGCAACCGGATCCGGCGGTGAAATCCGCGATGAAGGGGCAACCGGTCGCGGTGCGAAGCCGAAAGCAGGGCTGGTGGGCTTTTCTGTTTCCAACCTGCGTATTCCGGGTTTTGAGCAGCCATGGGAAGAAGATTTTGGTAAGCCGGAACGCATTGTAACCGCGCTGGATATCATGACGGATGGCCCGCTGGGTGGCGCGGCATTTAACAACGAGTTTGGTCGCCCGGCGCTGAATGGCTACTTCCGTACTTATGAAGAGAAAGTGAACAGCCACAACGGCGAAGAGCTGCGCGGCTATCACAAACCGATCATGCTGGCTGGCGGGATCGGCAACATCCGCGCCGATCATGTGCAGAAAGGCGAGATCACCGTTGGCGCGAAATTGATCGTACTGGGTGGTCCGGCAATGAATATCGGCCTTGGCGGCGGCGCGGCGTCTTCTATGGCCTCCGGGCAGTCGGATGCGGATCTGGATTTTGCCTCGGTACAGCGCGATAACCCGGAAATGGAGCGCCGCTGCCAGGAAGTTATCGATCGTTGCTGGCAGTTGGGCGAGGCGAACCCGATCCTGTTTATTCATGACGTCGGCGCAGGCGGTCTGTCCAATGCCATGCCGGAGCTGGTCAGCGATGGTGGACGTGGTGGTCGTTTCGAGCTACGCGATATTCTCAGCGATGAGCCGGGTATGAGCCCGCTGGAAATCTGGTGCAACGAATCGCAGGAACGCTATGTACTGGCCGTAGCCGCCGATCAGCTGGCGCTTTTCGACGAGCTGTGCCGTCGCGAACGCGCCCCTTACGCGGTCATCGGCGAAGCCACTGAAGCGCAGCATCTTACGCTGAACGACAGCCATTTTAACGATCAGCCGATCGATATGCCGCTGGATGTACTGCTGGGTAAAACGCCGAAGATGACGCGCGACGTGGCAACCCGCCAGGCGACGGGCGATGCATTCAATGCGCAGGGGATTTCCATCGCTGAGGCGGTAAACCGTGTGCTGCACTTACCTACCGTGGCGGAAAAAACCTTCCTTGTTACCATTGGCGACCGCACGGTCACCGGTATGGTTGCCCGCGATCAGATGGTAGGACCATGGCAGATCCCTGTGGCTAACTGTGCGGTCACCACTGCCAGCCTTGATAGCTATTATGGCGAAGCCATGGCGCTGGGCGAACGCGCCCCGGTCGCGCTGCTGGACTTCGCGGCCTCTGCCCGTCTGGCCGTCGGCGAAGCACTGACCAACATTGCCGCCACGCAGATTGGCGACATCAAACGTATCAAACTGTCGGCGAACTGGATGGCGGCGGCAGGTCACCCCGGTGAAGATGCTGGTCTGTACGCGGCAGTCAAAGCGGTAGGCGAAGAGCTTTGCCCGGCGCTGGGGCTGACCATTCCGGTGGGCAAAGATTCCATGTCGATGAAAACCCGCTGGCAGGAAGGCAGTGAGCAGCGTGAGATGACCTCGCCGTTATCGCTGGTTATCACCGCTTTTGCCCGTGTTGAAGACGTACGCCATACGGTAACGCCGCAGCTTTCCACCGACGATAACGCCCTGTTGCTGATTGACCTTGGCAATGGCCGTAATGCCCTCGGTGCGACGGCGCTGGCGCAGGTTTACCGTCAACTGGGCGACACCCCGGCGGATGTGCGCAACGTTGAGCAGCTGAAAGGCTTCTACGATGCAATTCAGACCCTGGTGGCCGATCGCAAACTGCTGGCGTACCACGATCGTTCAGACGGTGGTCTGCTGGTCACGCTGGCGGAAATGGCCTTTACCGGTCACTGCGGCGTGAATGTTAACATCGCGGCGCTGGGCAGCGATCGTCTTGCTGCGTTGTTTAATGAAGAGCTGGGTGCGGTGATTCAGGTTCGCGCGGGCGACCGCGAAGCGGTGGAGCGTGTGCTGGCGGCTTATGGTCTTGGTGACTGTGTTCACTATCTCGGTCAGGCTGTCGCGGGCGATCGCTTTGTGATTGAAGCTGATGGTCAGGCCGTGTTCAGCGAAAGCCGTACCACGCTGCGGATGTGGTGGGCGGAAACCACCTGGCAGATGCAGCGTCTGCGTGATAACCCGGAATGTGCGGATCAGGAGCACGACGCGAAAGCGAATGATGCCGATCCGGGCCTGAACGTGAAACTGTCCTTCGATATTAACGAAGATATCGCCGCGCCGTTTATCGCTACCGGTGCGCGCCCGAAAGTGGCGGTGCTGCGTGAGCAGGGCGTTAACTCGCATGTTGAAATGGCGGCTGCGTTTCACCGTGCCGGTTTTGACGCAATCGACGTTCATATGAGCGATCTGTTAACCGGGCGCCGGGGGCTGGAAAACTTCCATGCATTGGTGGCATGCGGTGGTTTCTCTTACGGTGACGTACTGGGCGCGGGTGAAGGCTGGGCAAAATCGATTCTGTTCAACGACCGTGTCCGCGATGAGTTCGAAACCTTTTTCCACCGTCCGCAGACACTGGCACTGGGCGTATGTAACGGGTGCCAGATGATGTCTAACCTGCGTGAATTGATCCCGGGCAGCGAACTGTGGCCGCGCTTTGTGCGTAACCTCTCCGATCGCTTTGAAGCGCGTTTCAGCCTGGTTGAGGTCACGCAAAGCCCGTCGCTGCTGCTGGACGGTATGGTCGGTTCGCAGATGCCTATCGCCGTGTCCCATGGCGAAGGCCATGTTGAAGTTCGTGATGGCGCACATCTGGCGCAGCTCGAAAGCGAAGGTCTGGTGGCTCTGCGCTTCGTTGATAACTTCGGTAAGGTCACTGAAACCTACCCGGCTAACCCGAACGGATCACCGAACGGTATTACGGCGGTCACCACTGAGAGCGGCCGCGTTACCATTATGATGCCGCACCCGGAGCGGGTATTCCGCACGGTGTCTAACTCCTGGCATCCTGAAAACTGGGGCGAGGACAGCCCATGGATGCGCATCTTCCGTAACGCCCGTAAACAACTGGGTTAATCACGGTAATAATGAGCCTCCTTCCTGTATGGGAAGGAGGCTTTTTTATGTCTATCGCAGAGTGTCGGGTTTTCCCGACAATGACCGTTTCAATATGTCTCCAAAAGGCGACATTTAATGTATTGATTATAAACATCTTATTATTTGGAGTGGGTGGATGTTGTTAAACAGAGACACTGTGCTGAAAAGATACACATTTGGATGTTTATAATCATAAATATAAAATCATTATTAATCATTGGTTTAAATTATTTGTTTGCGAGTTGGCATAATACGTGCATAATAATAAGCAGTGGCTCATTCACCTTCTTATGTCAGCCCCTTCGGGACGTGCTACATAAACTTCGAATGACGCACTTAAAGGTGCCTGCCGTCCACCTGCTGATAATAGCGCTGCTTTATCAGGCTTCGGGCGAAACGTCGAGTTAGGCACCGCCTAATTTTATAACAGAGCCGGGCTTATGCCCGGCTTTGTTGTTTCTGGCTTTCCCCCGGCACATTACTCAGCTAGCATCCCTGTACCTTTTCTTGCGAGAGTATGGCCTTGAAACGTTGGTTTGTTTTTCCCCGCTCGCTACGCCAGTTGGTGATGATGGCGTTCTTACTGATTTTGTTACCGTTGCTGGTGCTCGCCTGGCAGGCGTGGCAAAGCCTGAACGCGCTTAGCGCACAGGCCTTACAGACCAACCGCACCACACTTATTGATGCCCGCCGCAGTGAAGCTATGACCAACGCAGCGCTGGAAATGGAACGCAGCTATCGCCAGTACTGTGTGCTGGATGATGCCACGCTGGCCGGGGTTTATCAGAACCAGCGCAAACGCTACAGCGAAATGCTCGATGCGCATGCCGGCGTACTGCCGGATAACAAACTCTATGAAGCGTTGCGCCAGGATCTTAGCGATCTGGCACAGTTGCAGTGTAAAAACAGCGGTCCCTCCGCGGCCGCGTCGGAAAGGCTGGAAGCGTTTGCGGCGGCGAATACTGAAATGGTGCAATCGACCCGCGCCGTGGTCTTCTCTCGCGGGCAGCAACTGCAACTGGAAATCGCTGAGCGTGGCCAGTTTTTTGGCTGGCAGGCATTGGTGCTGTTTTTAGTCAGTCTGGGGCTGGTTTTACTGTTCACCCGTATGATCATCGGCCCGGTAAAGGGCATTGAACGCATGATCAACCGGCTGGGGGAAGGGCGCTCGCTGGGGAATACCGTGGTGTTTAAAGGCCCCCGCGAGTTGCGCTATGTCGGTGAACGGATCATCTGGTTGAGCGAAAGGCTGGCCTGGCTGGAGTCGCAACGGCATCAATTCTTGCGTCATCTCTCCCATGAGCTCAAAACGCCCCTCGCCAGCATGCGTGAAGGTACGGAACTGCTTGCCGATGAAGTGGTCGGGCCGTTGACGGCGGAGCAGAAAGAAGTTGTCGAGATCCTGGATGCCAGCAGCCGCAATCTGCAAAAATTAATTGAGCAATTGCTGGACTATAACCGCAAGCTGGCGGATGGGGCAGTGAAGCTTGAAGAGGTGGAGATTGCGCCGCTGGTGGAGATGGTTGTCTCCGCCCACAGTTTGCCGGCGCGGGCAAAAATGATGCACACCGAGGTGGCGCTGGACGTGGCGACCTGCCAGGCTGAACCCATGTTACTGATGAGCGTGCTGGATAATCTTTATTCCAACGCGGTGCACTATGGTGCTGAATCCGGTAACATTTATCTGCACAGCTATACTGCCGGCGCGCGGCTCTTTATTGAGGTGGCAAATACCGGTACCCCGATCCCTGAGGCAGAGCGCGATATGATCTTTGAGCCCTTTTTTCAGGGCAGCCATCAACGAAAAGGAGCGGTAAAAGGCAGTGGGTTAGGGCTTAGCATTGCCAGAGATTGTATTCGCCGCATGCAGGGCGAATTGCACCTGGTGAGCGACAGCAAAGCCGACGTCTGTTTCCGCATTGCGTTACCGCTCAACGTGCCGGAAAAAATAGCTTAAATGAACCTGGACCTGGTAAGTATGTCGCATCTTTTTTCTCGCGTGATTAACGCGGTTTCACAGCCTCCGATATGGCTGCGTCTATTTCCCTGCCTGCTGCTGGCGGGGTGCGTGGCGCAAAAGCCGCAAAGCGCCATTCATAATGGCCAGGAAGAACGCCTCCCGGAACAGCAACTGGCGGATTTTTTGTCCACCGATTGTGATGATATCTGGCTTCTGTCAGGCCCGCATGTTGACACCAACCCCCTTTACTGGCTGCGTGCCATGGACTGCGCTCAGCGTTTAGCGCCAGCCGCAGCGCGGGCGGAAGCACGTGCCTGGGCAGACGACACCTGGCCGTCCACCTTCCGCCGTGGGGTTTTGCTGTCCAGCGCGAAAATCTCGCCGCTGGAGCGTCGCGATTACAGCGTACGGCTGGATGCGCTCAGCCCGTCAATTCCTGCGCAGGTTCGCCCGCTGTTTCAGCTCTGGCGCGATGGCGAAATGCTGCAACTCCAGTTAGCGGAGGAGCGCAGCCGCTATAGCAAATTGCAACAGTCTACTGACGGCGAGCTGGATAGCTTGCGTCAGCAGCAGCAATACCTGCGCGAACAACTCGATACCACGACACGTAAGCTGGAAACGCTGACCGATATTGAACGGCGGCTCTCCACGCGTAAACCTGCCACAGGCGATATGCCGGATAGCGTCCGCCCCTCTAAAAGCGATGGGGATCAGGAGGAAGTGAAACCATGACAAACCGCAAACCCGCCCATTTGCTGCTGGTGGACGATGATCCTGGCCTGCTGAAATTGCTGGGGCTGCGCCTCACCAGCGAGGGTTACAGTATCGTCACGGCAGAAAGTGGGCAGGAAGGGTTGCGTATTCTCGCGCGCGAGAAAGTGGATCTGGTGATCAGCGACCTGCGAATGGATGAAATGGACGGCATGCAGTTGTTTGCTGAAATCCAGCGCGTGCAACCGGGAATGCCGGTCATCATTCTGACGGCGCATGGATCCATCCCGGATGCGGTAGCGGCTACGCAACAGGGCGTGTTTAGTTTCCTGACCAAGCCTGTTGATAAAGATGCGCTCTACAAAGCCATTGATGAAGCGCTGGAACATCGTGGCCCGGCCTCGGATGATCAATGGCGAGAAAGCATTGTTACCCGCAGCCCGCTGATGTTGCGTTTGCTGGAGCAGGCCCGGATGGTGGCCCAGTCGGATGTCAGCGTGCTGATTAACGGGCAAAGCGGCACCGGCAAAGAGATCCTCGCGCAGGCGATCCATAATGCCAGTCCGCGCAGTAAAAGCACTTTTATTGCCATTAACTGCGGTGCATTACCGGAACAATTGCTGGAATCAGAACTGTTTGGCCATGCGCGCGGCGCGTTTACCGGCGCGGTAAGCAGCCGCGAAGGGCTGTTCCAGGCGGCGGAAGGCGGCACGTTATTTCTTGATGAGATTGGCGACATGCCGATCCCGTTACAGGTCAAGCTGCTGCGCGTGTTACAGGAGCGTAAGGTTCGCCCGCTTGGCAGTAACCGCGATATCGATATTAATGTGCGGATTATCTCGGCAACACACCGCGATTTACCGAAAGCGATGGAGCGCGGCGAGTTTCGCGAAGATCTGTTCTATCGCCTTAACGTGGTAAACCTCAAACTTCCGGCACTGGCGGAGCGGGCAGAAGATATTCCGCTGCTGGCCACTCATCTGTTGCGGCAGTCTGCAGCCCGTCATAAACCCTTTGTGCGCGCTTTTTCCACCGATGCAATGAAGCGGCTGATGACCGCCAGCTGGCCAGGTAATGTGCGCCAGTTGGTCAACGTCATTGAGCAATGCGTGGCGCTGACCTCGTCGCCGGTGATCAGCGATGCGCTGGTTGAACAAGCGCTGGAAGGCGAAAATACGGCGCTGCCGACTTTTGTTGAAGCGCGTAACCAGTTTGAACTTAACTACCTGCGTAAGCTTTTGCAGATCACCAAAGGCAATGTGACGCACGCCGCTCGCATGGCCGGGCGTAACCGTACTGAATTTTACAAATTACTCTCGCGGCATGAACTGGACGCCAACGACTTTAAAGAGTAATGGCGTAGTGATTATGATACTGTGAGCAACCGATTACGATGCCGCTGACTGACAAGAGCGTTTAAGGACCGACCATGAAAAAGATTGATGCGATTATTAAACCTTTCAAACTGGATGATGTGCGTGAAGCCCTGGCTGAAGTCGGCATCACCGGCATGACAGTGACTGAGGTGAAGGGTTTTGGTCGCCAGAAAGGCCACACAGAACTCTACCGCGGTGCGGAATACATGGTGGACTTTCTGCCAAAAGTGAAAATTGAAATCGTGGTGACTGACGATATCGTCGATACCTGCGTTGATACCATTATCCGCACGGCTCAGACCGGTAAAATTGGCGACGGCAAAATTTTCGTCTTTGACGTGGCGCGTGTAGTCCGTATCCGTACTGGCGAAGAAGACGACGCGGCAATCTGATGTTTCACCCTCACCCCGCAGGGTGAGGGTTCCCCTCTTACAACACCTTATGCGGCCCGAAACATTCGTAGTGGATATTCGCTTTCGCAACACCCAGCGCCACCAGTTGTTGGGCGGCGAACTGCATAAAACCTACCGGTCCGCAGAGATAAAATTGCATTTCCGGGTCGCTAAACTTAGCTTCCAGCGGCGTTAAATCCATCAATCCTTCGCTATTGAAGCGCCCGGCGCTGCGATCTGCCTCATCCGGCTGACGGTACCAGACATGCTGATAGAAGCGCGCCAGCGATGACCCCTGTTTGCTGACTTCATCAGCGAATGCATGCAACTGGCCGTTGTCGGCTGCGTGGAACCAATTAACCTGCGCAACATGGTCTGAATGAGCCAGGTGGTCGAGCATGGCCAGCATCGGGGTTTGCCCCACTCCTGCTGAAATCAACGTTACTGGCGTTTCGCGGCTGACCGCCATAAAGAAATCCCCGGCTGGCGCCGCCAGGTGAATAATATCGCCAGGCTTCGCTTCGTTGTGTAACCAGTTGGATACCTGACCACCTTCTTCGCGCTTCACGGCAATGCGGTAACTCTTGCCGTTTGGCTGGCGAGTCAGCGAGTACTGGCGGATCTCCTGGTGAGCAAAACCTGCTGGTTTCAGCCAGACACCGAGATACTGCCCCGGCTGATAGGCCGCAACAGGTTTGTCGTCCAACGGAGCAAATTCAAAACTGGTGATCGCCGCGCTTTGCGGGACTTTCGCCAGCAGGCGGAATGCGCGGGTACCTTTCCAGCCGCCTTCTTTTTCCGCATGTTCGCTGTAGATCTGCGCTTCACGGTTGATAAAGACGCCCGCCAGCACGCCATACGCTTTACCCCAGGCATCCAGTACCTCCTGGCCGGGGCTGAACATCTCATCCAGCGTTGCCAACAGGTGCGTGCCGACAATGTTGTACTGTTCAGGCTGGATTTGGAAACTGGTGTGCTTCTGCGCGATCTTTTCCACCGCTGGCAGCAAGGCCGCGAGGTTGTCGATATTGCTGGCGTAGGCGGCAATAGCGTTAAACAGCGCTTCACGCTGATCGCCATTGCGCTGGTTGCTCATGTTGAAAATCTCTTTCAGTTCCGGGTTGTGGCTGAACATCCGGTCGTAAAAATGGGCGGTAAGTTTGGGGCCGGTGGCCGCCAGCAGGGGGAGGGTGGATTTAACCGTAGCGATGGTTTGAGCGTCGAGCATGGTGACTTCCTTTAACGATGATTATTTAAAGTTGTATTTTAAATGCATCTTATAGCGCGCCCCATCGCCTTGTAAAGAGCCGACAATGTAAAGGGATTTAGAAAGTGAATATGTTGCATCACAAACCTGAAAAGAAATCCGCTTTCCCGGGGATGTGTGTTATCGCTCAAACCCTTGCCTGGCTTGAAGCCAATCGTTTGCGTAAAAAGCTTTGTCAAGACCTGTTATCAGAATATTAATCAGTTATACTGTGAGCCGTTCCCCAAATTGGGCCCTCGTTTAGAGTTGTTTTGTTAGCTGAGTCAGGAGATGCGGATGTTAAAGCGTGAAATGAACATTGCCGATTATGATGCCGAACTGTGGCAGGCTATGGAGCAGGAAAAAGTACGTCAGGAAGAACACATTGAACTGATCGCCTCCGAAAACTACACCAGCCCGCGTGTAATGCAGGCTCAGGGTTCTCAGCTGACGAACAAATATGCCGAAGGCTATCCGGGCAAACGCTATTATGGCGGCTGTGAATATGTCGACATCGTTGAACAACTGGCTATCGACCGTGCGAAAGAGCTGTTCGGCGCGGATTACGCCAACGTTCAGCCGCACTCCGGCTCACAGGCCAACTTCGCTGTTTACACTTCTCTTCTGGAGCCGGGCGATACCGTGCTTGGCATGAACCTGGCGCACGGCGGCCACCTGACTCACGGCTCCCCGGTGAACTTCTCCGGCAAGCTGTACAACATCGTTCCTTACGGTATCGATGAAACGGGTCATATCGATTACAACGATCTGAACGAGCAGGCGCAGAAGCATAAACCGAAAATGATTATCGGTGGCTTCTCGGCGTACTCTGGTGTGGTTGACTGGGCAAAAATGCGTGAAATCGCTGACAGCATCGGCGCGTATCTGTTCGTAGATATGGCGCATGTTGCCGGTCTGGTGGCGGCGGGCGTTTACCCGAACCCGGTTCCGCATGCTCACGTTGTGACCACCACAACGCACAAAACGCTGGCAGGCCCGCGCGGGGGCTTGATTCTGGCGAAAGGCGGTAGCGAAGAGCTGTATAAGAAACTGAATTCAGCCGTGTTCCCTGGCGGCCAGGGCGGCCCTCTGATGCACGTTATCGCGGGTAAAGCGGTGGCGCTGAAAGAAGCGATGGAACCTGAGTTCAAAACCTACCAGCAGCAGGTTGCGAAAAACGCCAAAGCGATGGTGGAAGTGTTCCTGAGCCGTGGCTATAAAGTGGTTTCCGGCGGTACCGATAACCACCTGTTCCTGCTGGATCTGGTGGACAAGAACCTGACCGGTAAAGAAGCGGATGCCGCGCTGGGCCGCGCTAACATTACTGTTAATAAAAACAGTGTCCCGAACGATCCGAAAAGCCCGTTCGTCACTTCCGGTATCCGTATCGGTAGCCCGGCTGTGACCCGTCGTGGTTTTAAAGAAGCTGAAGTGAAAGAACTGGCTGGCTGGATGTGTGACGTGCTGGACAGCATTAACGACGAAGCGGTGATTGAACGCACCAAACAGAAAGTGCTGGATATCTGCGCCCGCTTCCCGGTTTACGCATAATATTTTGTAATATAAAGAAAAAGCCCCTTTATGGGGCTTTTTTTATGCCTCATTGCAGCCCGACGTAGCCGTGAATACCCATATAGATCCCCACCAGAGCAATCAGCGCACTGGAAAAGTAGGGGGCTTTACGGGCCAGCGTATTAAAACCGGACCAGCGCTTTGCTGCCTGCCGGACGCTGACGGCAGCACCCACGCCGACGGCGACCAACGTTAATGCCAGGCCAATGCTGAAACAGATCACCAGCGTGGCGCCCAGCGTCAGGGCTTTAAGCTGGATACAGATCAACAGGATAGTGATTGCTGCCGGGCAGGGGATCAGCCCGCCAGTCAGGCCGAACAGCAGGATCTGACCATTCGTTACCGTACCGCCGCGAAAGCGCCGTTCAATATCCCGGGCGTGCGCCCGTTCGTGCGCATCCTGATACTCCTCTTCCTTAGTTTGCAGGCGTAGGGTGCGGATCGTCGGCTGCGCGCGTACCGCCAGGGGTTGAGGCTGAAATATCAATCTGTTGTGGGAAGATGCATGCTCATGATGATGAGCATCGTGGTCATGATCATGGTGGTGATGCCCGTTACGCCAGGCGCTTTCTCCTTGCCAGGTGCGCCAGAACATCCAGCCAGCCGTGCTCAGAATGACTAACGCAGAAACCATTTGCAGCCAGGGCTCCACCGATTGCGCAGTAAATTTCTGGCTAATAAACATCCCGCCGAGGGCGATAAGCCACACCACAGCGGTATGAGAAACGGTTGCTGCCAGTCCCAGCATGATGGCCTGTTTGATAGTGCCTTTTATGGCGATGATAAATGCCGCCATCATCGTTTTCGAATGCCCAGGTTCCAGGCCATGCAGCGCGCCAAGCAGTATTGCACTGGGAATAAAAAACCAGGCATTCCCTTGCTGAAGAAGGAGGGTGAAGTCATTCATGAGAATAATTCTTGGTAACATTTTGTGGTCTGGAATTTACTCCCCCCCAGTAAAAAATACTACCCCCCAGTAGAAATAAACTCCCCCCCAGTTGATGCATGGTATGCTGTCGCCCGTTTCGCACTGTTGAGTTGAGGGCTGTATGTCGCACACCATTCGGGATAAACGAAAACTGAAAGCGCGGGCGAGCAAAATCGAAGGGCAGGTAGCCGCACTGAAAAAAATGCTCGATGAACCCCATGAATGCGCACAAGTTTTACAACAAATTGCTGCTATCCGCGGTGCCGTCAATGGCCTAATGCGTGAAGTGATCAAAGGTCATTTGACGGAGCATATTGTTCATCAAAGCGATGAGATCAAACGCGAATCAGACCTGGATGTGGTCTTAAGCGTGCTGGATTCTTATATCCGCTAGCGTGTCGTTCCTTGTTATCTGATTGTTACTTGCCAGCCTGCTCATTTGCCGCCAGACTATCGCCACCATTCAGGAGGAAATCATGGTTCTGCAGTCCACGCGCTGGCTGGCGCTCGCTTATTTCACCTACTTTTTCAGTTACGGCATTTTCTTACCTTTCTGGAGCGTCTGGCTTAAAGGCGTGGGATTAACCCCGGAAATCATCGGTATGTTGCTGGGCGCAGGCCTGGTGGCGCGTTTTCTCGGTAGCTTGTTGATTGCCCCGCGTGTCAGCGATCCTTCCCGTCTTATCACCGCGTTACGTTTGCTGGCGCTGGCGAGTCTGTTATTTGCGCTGGCGTTCTACGCCGGAAGTCACATTGCCTGGCTGACAGTGGTGATTGTCGGTTTTAACCTTTTCTTCTCGCCGTTGGTTCCGCTGACCGATGCGCTGGCGGGCACCTGGCAAAAACAGTTCACCATGGATTATGGCCGGGTGCGGGTATGGGGATCGATTGCGTTTGTGATCGGTTCGGCACTGACCGGTAAACTGGTCAGTTTATATGATTACCGGGCGATCCTTGCGATGCTGACCCTTGGAGCGGCTTCCATGCTGCTGGGCATGCTGCTGCGTCCCTCTATTTTGCCGCAGGGCGAAACCCGCCAACAGGAAGGTGCTGGCTGGGCCGCGTGGCGTTCGCTGATCATGCAGAACTGGCGTTTCCTTGCCTGCGTATCGTTGTTACAGGGCGCACATGCTGCCTATTACGGTTTTAGCGCCATTTACTGGCAATCCGCCGGTTATTCAGCCTCTACAGTAGGTTATCTCTGGTCGTTAGGCGTGGTGGCGGAGGTGGTTATCTTTACCCTGAGCAACCGTCTCTTCCGCCGCTTCAGCGCACGGGATCTGCTGCTGCTTTCTGCCGCGTCGGGGCTGGTGCGCTGGAGCCTGATGGGCTGGACGACCGACCTGCCATGGCTGATTGTTGCGCAAATTCTGCACTGCGGCACCTTTACTGTCTGCCATCTCGCGGGCATGCGTTATATCTCGGCGCGCAAAGGCAGCGAAGTGATCCGTTTGCAGGCAGTCTACTCTGCGGTGGCAATGGGGGGGAGCATCGCGTTAATGACCATGTTTGCCGGTTTCCTGTTCGAACATCTGCACCAGGGGCTATTTGGGATCATGGCGCTGCTGGCGATCCCGGCGGTCTTCCTGCGTCCGAAAGTGACCGCACAGCAGCCAGAGGAGAGTTAACACTCCAGCATGTCGCGAATATGCTGCTGCTGTTGCGCGCTTAACGGGCCATCGGTGTGGATCAGCGGTGGCGAAAAGAGCGGTAGCGGCGTGGTATAAGGCGTGATGATTAATGTTACGTCGCGCGGCGCGCCCTGCTGGCGAAACTCCGCCAGCGACAGGTATTTAATGTTGAGCGGCAGCAGCGTTAACTCGCGCAGCTGCTGTTCAATCTGCCGTTCCCGCGCACTGTCGTCGCCAGTGATAAGCATCACCTGTTTTTCATGCAGATCACTTTCCTGCATTAGCCATGCACCAAAAATTACCGCCACCAGCCCGGCCTCTTCATCGCTGAACCGTAAATTATACTCCTCTTCCAGCTCCTCCAGCGCATCGCGGGTGGTGCGCATCAGGCGCGGGTAGAGTTGGTTGATCTCCTCAGGCAGGCTGTTATCAATGCCAATGCCAAACAGGCTGCGGTCCAGCGCCTGGGCCAGGTGGATATAGAGCTGGGCCGTCAGCCCCTGCTCATCGCTAAAGCGTAAGCCCGCCAGCGCCCGAAAGCGCGCTATCATCCGGCGAATCGCCTTTTGTAAGCGCCGATCCTGATGATGCGTGTCACGCAATGGATCGGGGATACGCACCAGCATAAACAGCAGAGACAAAAACAGGTGCTCATTGGCCTGAGGATGGGCAATGACCCGCCGTTGCCAGTGGCGCACAATGTCCTGCGCGACAGCATACTCGGCGCGTAACTGCGCCCAGCTCTGCTGTTCCGGGTTGAATTCCGGTGTGTGGCCGTGGTGGTTTTGCAACAGGCAATACTGTAAATAGAGACGCAAAAATTGCATATCCCGGCATTCAAAAGAGCGTTGCAGGCGGCGGGCGCACAGGTTAATCAGGGCGCGCAGGTTGGTATCGTCATACAACGTCCGGGCAATGCCTTGTTGCTTAAGCGCGGTTTTTAGCGCCGGGGTGAAGTGTTGCGTGATAAATTGCGGGCACAGCCGCAGTGCCCGCCGGAGCCAGTGCAGCAGGCATAAGCGTTGATCGAGCGTTGCGCCTTCAATCCGGTAGCTGCCATTGTGGTGCGGCACAATCGAAAGCCGGTGGTAACGGCGGATCTCATTCTCCATCTCGACAAGATCCTGGCGTGCCACAGCGTCATCCACACCGTTAATGGTGATGATATGTTCCATTGTGACATTTTGCCCGGGGAGCGCGAGCATCAGCAGTACCTGGCAGCGTCGCTGCGGACTGGAGAGCGCAGATGGCGGGGCCATTACAATTGTCATCTGTCAGATTCCAGTTAGGGTTTTAGATAAGCGTAGTTAAAGCTATGCTCAGTGACAGCGCAGCCGCAGCGCTTTCCTTCAGGAATGCCGGGGAACATCACAGAATTTTTCACGTGGGGAATACATGCAAGCAGTTAAACAATGCGCCTGGGGTCTCTTTCTCGCGCTTTTATCTTTTACTGTGGCCGCGCATCCGCACAGTTTTATTCGCATGAAAACGCAGGTGTTAGTCGATAACGGAAACTTTACCGGCTTGAAAATGCACTGGACGATGGACGAGATCACCTCCGCAGACCTGCTTTATGATGCGGGCAATGCGCAACCAGGTGAAGAGATTTGGAAAAAACTGGCGGCAGAAGTGATGGCTAACGTGTTAGGGCAACACTACTTCACTGAAGTCTGGCATAACGGACAAAAAGTGAAGTTTCTGAATCGCCCCACGGAATATGGTCTGGCGCGACAAGGGCACAAGGCGGTGCTGACCTTTATTTTGCCGCTGGCAGAGCCGCAGCCTGTGCGCGGCCAGAAATTCACGTTTGCGACGTTTGACCCGACTTACTATGTTGATATGAGCTATGACCATGACGGTGATGTGACCCTGCCCAATGGGCTGCAAACGCCGTGTGCGGTAAGTGTTCACACGCCAAAACCGGGGGAAGAGGTTCTGAACTACGCCCAGTCGCTGGATAAAGAAGATGCACCAGAGGAAGATATGGAACTCGGTAAACAATTCGCCCAGACGGTGACGCTGTTATGTCAGTGATCTCGCTAAATCGGGCAGGTAAACGGCGTTGGGTGCCATGGTGGCCGCTGGCGCTGTTTGCGCTCTGTGCCCTCAGCGGTGCCTTCTGGCTGTGGCACGCGTGGCCACACGTGATGATGAAAAGCGTGGTCTGGCAGCGTGACATGAATATGCAAATGAGCACGCTACTTCAGCGTGTTGCGGAAAACCCCGGCAAAGCGGGAGGAACACTGCTGCTGTTCAGCTTTTTATATGGCGTGCTGCACGCTTTAGGTCCAGGGCACGGCAAAGTGGTGATCACGACCTGGCTTGCCACCCACCCCTCAAAACTGCGAGCCGGCATTGCGCTCACGCTGGCTTCATCTTTATTGCAAGGCGTAGTGGCGATTGCGCTGGTGGTCGTGGTGCTGAGTGTTCTGGCGTTGCCGGCGCGGCAACTGCATCTCAGTGGTTACTGGCTGGAAAAGGGCAGTTATCTGCTGGTAGGCACGCTGGGGCTGTTACTGTGTTTCCGTGCGCTTAAAAAACTGCGCATGCTGCTAAGGAAACCGACATTTCGCGCTTTTACCCCTCAGCATGTACACCATGACGGCTGTAGCTGCGGGCATCACCATTTGCCTGACACTTCGCAATTGCACAACAGCGAAGACTGGCGTGCGCGGTGTGTGATTGTCCTGTCAATGGGAATGCGACCCTGTTCCGGGGCGATAATGGTGCTGTTGTTCAGTAAGGTGATCGGGATGTTTAGCTGGGGTGTGTTGTCTGCGCTGGCGATGGCGGCGGGCACCTCGCTGACCATCAGTTCGCTGGCGCTGCTGGTTCATGGTTTCCGTCAACTGGCGGTAAAACTGAGCGGTGATCGGGCACCTGTGCTGTGGCGGCAGGTAGGCTGGACGACGCTGGCGTTGGCGGGGGGCGTGGCGCTGATTAGCGCAGCGATGGTGATGTGGGTCAGTGCATTACCACCGGGCGGCGGATTACGACCCTTTTAACGCTGCCAGTAGGTGAACAAGCCCGATAAGCGACATGCCATCGGGCCTGCCATATCTTAGCGTTTCAGCGCGTCGCTCAGTTCGTCGCGCATATTCGCCAGCATGGATTTCACAACGCGTGGGTTACCGGCAACAATGTTGCCCGTCATCATGTAGTTGTGACCGCCGGTGAAATCACACACCAGACCGCCTGCTTCACGAACCAGCAGTTCGCCAGCCGCAAAGTCCCACGGTTTGAGAGCAATTTCAAAGAAACCATCAACACGGCCAGCAGCCACATAGGCGAGATCCAGCGCGGCAGAACCGGTGCGGCGGAAGTCAGCGCATTCGGTAAACAGTTTACCGACAATGTTCATATATGTGGTGGCGTGTTGTTTGGCTTTGAACGGGAAACCGGTCGCCAGGATGGTGCCATCCAGATCGCGAGCGGTGCTGCCGCGCAGGCGGTAGCCATTCAGCTGCGCGCCCTGGCCACGGGTCGCGGTGAACAGCTCGTTACGCATAGGATCGTAAACCACAGCCACTTCAGTACGGCCTTTAATGCGCACAGCGATAGAGACCGCGAAGTGCGGCAGACGTTTGATAAAGTTGGTGGTGCCATCCAGGGGATCGATAACCCATTGTACATCCTGGTCAGCGCCTTCGTGCTCACCACTCTCTTCGGTGATGATGGTGTGTTGCGGGTAAGATTTGCGGATGGTGTCAATAATCACTGCTTCTGCAGCTTTATCAACGTTAGTCACGAAATCATTGCTGCCTTTCTGGCTGGTTTCTACGGTGTCAGGGGTTTCGTAGTTTTTGGCAATTAAATTACCCGCCTTGCGCGCAGCACGCACGGCGATGTTCAGCATCGGATGCATCGGTCTCTCTCACTGGATGTTAAAGAACGGAAAACGGCGCGTATGATAGCAGCGAATTCGGAATATGTCTTCGCTTTATGCTAATATGCGCCAATTATCTTTAGCCGTAGAAAATCTATGCTGCAAAATATTCGAATCGTGCTGGTGGAAACCTCTCACACTGGCAACATGGGCTCTGTCGCCCGCGCTATGAAAACAATGGGATTAACCAACCTGTGGCTGGTCAATCCTCTGGTCAAACCGGATTCACAGGCTATCGCGCTGGCTGCCGGTGCCAGTGACGTCATTGGCAATGCCCAAATCGTTGATACACTGGACGAAGCGCTGGCCGGTTGTAGCCTTGTGGTTGGCACCAGCGCGCGTTCACGTACGCTGCCGTGGCCGATGCTCGATCCGCGCGAATGCGGCCTGAAAAGTGTGGCGGAAGCCACGCACGCGCCGGTTGCGCTGGTGTTTGGCCGCGAACGCGTTGGCCTGACCAATGATGAATTGCAGAAGTGCCACTATCATGTCGCGATTGCAGCAAACCCGGAATACAGCTCGCTTAACCTGGCTATGGCCGTGCAGGTGATCGCTTATGAAGTGCGGATGGCCTGGCTTGCCGCGCAGGAAAGCGCTACGCCGTCACAACCAGAAGAGACGCCTTACCCGCTGGTGGACGATCTGGAGCGTTTTTATGGGCATCTCGAGCAAACGCTGCTGGCCACCGGTTTCATCCGTGAAAGCCACCCCGGCCAGGTGATGAACAAGTTGCGCCGGCTGTTTACCCGCGCCCGTCCAGAAAGCCAGGAACTGAATATCCTGCGCGGCATTCTGGCGTCAATTGAGCAGAATCAAAAGCCGTAGTGCTGACGCGCGGCGGGGCGTTACCTGGCCTGCCAGGCTGGGTAAGTCAGCGCCCGCGGGCATAAAATGACAAAGCACGAAAAGGCAAATACCTGACTAAAACAGTCAACTAAATAGTTGACCAATTTAGTCGGGAATGTCAGACTTGCGTCTGCTATGCAACCTTAACATTTTAATAATAATCCCCGGGCAGGGGCGAGTTCGAGGCTAGTAAGACATGAGACTGACATCTAAAGGGCGTTATGCCGTGACTGCAATGCTGGACGTTGCACTCAACTCCGAATCGGGCCCGGTGCCATTGGCCGATATTTCCGAGCGTCAGGGAATTTCTCTCTCCTACCTGGAGCAGTTGTTCTCCCGTCTGCGTAAAAATGGTCTGGTGGCCAGCGTGCGCGGCCCGGGCGGCGGTTATCTGCTGGGTAAAGACGCAAGCACTATCGCCGTAGGTGAAGTGATCAGTGCTGTTGACGAATCGGTAGACGCTACCCGTTGTCAGGGTAAAAGCGGCTGCCAGGGTGGCGATAAGTGCCTGACCCATGCGCTGTGGCGTGATCTGAGCGACCGTCTGACCGACTTTTTAAATAACATTACGCTGGGTGAACTGGTCAATAACCAGGAAATCCTTGACGTGTCCGATCGCCAGCATACTCACGAATCCCATCGCACGACCCGCGTACAAGACGCTATCGACGTTAAACTGCGCGCATAATAAAAAACAGAATTCAGAATCGGGCCAGGGCACGGTTGTGCCCTGTTAACACGGTCGTACATCCAGCCGGTTGCCTGATTCCTTGCATTAGAGCGATGTACGGAGTTTAAAAGAGCAATGAAATTACCGATCTATCTCGACTACTCCGCAACCACGCCGGTGGACCCGCGTGTTGCCGAGAAAATGATGCAGTTTCTTACCCTGGACGGGACCTTTGGTAACCCTGCTTCCCGTTCACACCGTTTTGGCTGGCAAGCTGAAGAAGCGGTAGATATCGCGCGTAATCAGATTGCTGAGCTGGTTGGCGCTGACCCGCGTGAAATTGTCTTCACCTCCGGTGCAACCGAATCCGACAACCTGGCGATTAAAGGTGCTGCCAACTTTTATCAGAAAAAAGGCAAGCACATCATCACCAGCAAAACTGAACATAAAGCTGTGCTGGACACTTGTCGCCAGCTGGAGCGTGAAGGTTTTGAAGTGACTTACCTCGCGCCACAAAGCAACGGCATTATTGACCTCAACGCGCTGGAAGCGGCGATGCGTGAAGACACCATCCTCGTTTCCATCATGCACGTGAATAACGAAATCGGCGTGGTGCAGGATATCGCGGCAATCGGCGAAATGTGCCGTGCCCGCGGCATTATCTACCATGTTGATGCTACCCAGAGCGTGGGTAAACTGCCTATCGATCTGAGCCAGCTGAAAGTCGATCTGATGTCTTTCTCCGGTCATAAAATCTATGGTCCGAAAGGCATTGGCGCACTGTACGTACAGCGTAAACCGCGTGTGCGTATCGAAGCGCAGATCCACGGTGGTGGACACGAGCGCGGCATGCGTTCCGGTACCCTGCCGGTTCACCAGATCGTTGGCATGGGCGAAGCCTATCGTATCGCCAAAGAAGAGATGACCACCGAGATGGAACGCCTGCGCGGTCTGCGTAGCCGTCTGTGGCATGGCATCAACGATATCGAAGAAGTTTACCTGAACGGTGACCTCGAGCACGGCGCGCCGAACATTCTCAACGTCAGCTTTAACTACGTTGAAGGCGAGTCGCTGATCATGGCGCTGAAAGATCTGGCTGTTTCTTCCGGTTCTGCCTGTACCTCTGCAAGCCTTGAACCGTCCTATGTGCTGCGCGCACTGGGTATGAATGACGAGCTGGCACATAGCTCGATCCGTTTCTCGCTGGGGCGTTTCACCACAGAAGAAGAGATCGACTACACCATCGAACTGGTGCGTAAATCCATTGGCCGTCTGCGCGAACTCTCTCCGCTGTGGGAAATGTTCAAACAGGGCGTGGACCTGACCACCATCGAATGGGCTCATCATTAATTACGGTTGCGGAAACAGGAGAATTTAAAATGGCTTATAGCGAAAAAGTAATCGATCATTACGAAAATCCACGCAACGTTGGCTCTTTCGATAACGGCGACGACAGCGTAGGTAGCGGCATGGTTGGCGCACCGGCGTGCGGCGACGTGATGAAGCTGCAGATCAAAGTGAACGAGAAAGGCATTATCGAAGACGCGCGCTTTAAAACCTACGGTTGCGGTTCTGCTATCGCCTCCAGTTCGCTGGTAACTGAATGGGTGAAAGGCAAATCCCTGGATGAAGCGCAGGCAATCAAAAATACCGATATTGCTGAAGAGCTGGAACTGCCGCCGGTGAAAATTCACTGCTCTATCCTGGCGGAAGATGCGATTAAAGCCGCGATTGCGGATTACAAAAGCAAACAAGAAGCGAAATAAGGCAGGAGGTTGTTGTCATGTCCATTAGCCTGAGCGACAGTGCTGCCGCGCGAGTCAATACCTTCCTGACCAACCGTGGTAAAGGGTTTGGTCTGCGCCTGGGGGTCAGAACCTCTGGTTGTTCTGGTATGGCCTATGTGCTGGAGTTTGTTGATGCACCGAATGAAGAAGATACGGTGTTTGAAGACAAAGGCGTGAAGGTCGTGGTTGACGGCAAAAGCCTGCAGTTCCTCGACGGTACTCAACTGGACTTTGTTAAAGAAGGCCTGAACGAAGGGTTTAAATTTACCAACCCGAACGTAAAAGATGAGTGCGGTTGCGGCGAAAGCTTCAACGTTTAATCGCCACCCTCTACTGACCCCACCGCAGCTGCCTGCGCGTGGGGTCTGTTTCGATTGCACACCCGGAATTGTTATGGATTACTTCACCCTTTTTGGGTTGCCGGCCCAATATCCGCTCGACACCCAGGCGCTGACAAGCCGTTTTCAGGACTTGCAGCGACAGTATCATCCCGACCGCTTTGCCAGCCGTTCGCAGGCTGAGCAACTGGCTGCTGTGCAGCAATCCGCTACCATCAACCAGGCGTGGCAAACGCTGCGCAATCCGCTGGCTCGCGCCGAATACCTGCTATCGCTGCACGGGTTTGACCTGGCGTCGGAACAGCATACGGTACGCGATACCGCCTTTTTGATGGAACAGCTGGAACTGCGTGAAGAGCTGGATGAAATTGAGCGCGCCGAAGATGCGGCACGTCTGGAGGCATTCCAGAAGCGCGTAAAAGAAATGTACGACGCGCGTCACGAGTTGATGGTCGAACAGTTGGATACCCAAACGTGGGACGTGGCGGCGGATACCGTGCGTAAACTGCGTTTTCTCGATAAACTGCGCAGCGCAACAGAACAACTCGAAGAAAAACTGCTCGGTTTTTAATTTTTTTGGAAGCACAAAATGGCCTTATTACAAATCAGTGAGCCCGGCCTGAGCGCCGCACCGCACCAGCGTCGCCTGGCGGCGGGCATCGACCTTGGCACCACCAATTCGCTGGTTGCTACCGTGCGCAGCGGCCAGGCGGAGACGCTGGCCGATAGCGAAGGTCGCCATTTACTCCCTTCAGTGGTGCACTACCAGGCGGAAAGCCAGTCGGTGGGCTATGAGGCGCGCCGTAACGCCGCGCTGGATCCGGTTAATACGATCAGTTCCGTCAAACGCCTGATGGGCCGCAGCCTTGCCGATATTCAGGCGCGTTATCCGCACCTGCCGTGGCAGTTCCAGGCCAGTGAAAATGGCTTGCCGATGATCGTCACCGCCGCGGGTGTGGTTAACCCAATCCGTGTCTCTTCAGATATTCTCAAAGCGCTTGCAGCCCGCGCGCAAGAAACGCTGTCGGGCGAGCTTGACGGCGTGGTGATCACCGTTCCGGCTTATTTCGATGATGCGCAGCGTCAGGGCACGAAAGATGCAGCTCGTCTGGCGGGATTGCATGTTCTGCGCCTGCTTAACGAGCCGACCGCTGCGGCAATTGCTTATGGCCTGGATTCGGGCAAAGAAGGGGTGATCGCCGTTTACGATCTCGGCGGCGGCACCTTTGATATTTCTATTCTGCGTTTGAGCCGCGGCGTCTTTGAAGTGCTGGCCACGGGCGGTGACTCCGCGCTGGGTGGTGATGATTTTGACCATCTGCTGGCGGACTATATCCGTGAGCTGGCGGGGCTGAGCGATCGCAGCGATGTGCGCCAGCAGCGTGAACTGCTGGATGCGGCCATTGCCGCTAAAATTGCCCTCAGTGACGCCGACAGCGTCAGTATTCAGGTAGCGGGCTGGCAGGGAGACGTCACGCGCGCGCAGTTTGAAGATCTGATTTCAACCCTGGTAAAACGCACGCTGCTCTCTTGTCGTCGCGCGCTGAAAGATGCAGGCGTTGAGGCGAACGAGGTGCTGGAAGTGGTGATGGTTGGCGGTTCGACTCGCGTGCCGCTGGTGCGTGAACGCGTCGGCGAGTTCTTTGGCCGCACGCCGCTGACCTCTATCGATCCGGACAAAGTCGTGGCCATTGGCGCCGCCATTCAGGCGGACATTCTGGTAGGCAACAAGCCGGACAGCGAAATGCTGCTGTTGGATGTGATCCCGCTTTCACTCGGTCTGGAAACGATGGGCGGCCTGGTGGAGAAAGTGATCCCGCGTAATACCACTATTCCGGTGGCGCGCGCGCAGGAGTTCACCACCTTCAAAGATGGTCAAACTGCCATGTCTATCCATGTGATGCAGGGTGAACGGGAACTGGTGCAGGATTGCCGCTCACTGGCACGGTTTGCGCTGCGCGGCATCCCGGCGCTGCCCGCGGGCGGGGCGCATATTCGCGTGACCTTCCAGGTCGATGCAGACGGTTTGCTGAGCGTGACGGCGATGGAAAAATCCACCGGCGTGGAAGCCTCCATTCAGGTGAAACCCTCTTACGGTCTTACCGATGGCGAAATTGCCGACATGATCAAAGACTCCATGAGTTTTGCCGAGCAGGACGTGAAAGCACGTATGCTGGCGGAACAGAAAGTGGAAGCCGCGCGCGTACTGGAAAGTCTTGCCGGTGCGCTCGCCGCGGACGCCGCGCTGTTAAGCGCCGCAGAGCGTGAGGTTATCGACGAGGCGGTTGCGCAGTTGCGCGTGGTCGCCGAAGGCAATGATACCGACGCGATAGAACAAGCCATTAAAAATGTAGATAAACAAACCCAGGAATTCGCCGCACGCCGCATGGATCAATCCGTGCGTTCCGCGCTGAAAGGCCATTCCGTCGACGAGGTTTAATATGCCTAAAATTGTTTTTCTGCCTCATCAGGACCTCTGTCCGGATGGCGCAGTTCTGGAAGCGAAGAGCGGTGAAACCATTCTTGATGTTGCCCTGCGCGGCGGCATTGGGATTGAACATGCCTGCGAGAAATCCTGTGCCTGCACCACCTGCCACTGTGTCGTGCGTGAAGGTTTTGACTCACTGCCGGAAAGCACGGAAGACGAAGACGACATGCTGGATAAAGCCTGGGGTCTGGAACCGGAGAGCCGCTTAGGGTGCCAGGCGCGTGTGACCGACGAGGATTTAGTGGTTGAGATCCCGCGTTACACCATTAACCATGCGCGGGAGCATTGATATGGGCCTGAAATGGACAGACAGCCGTGAAATCGGCGAGGCGCTGTATGACAGCCGCCCGGATGTGGACCCGAAAACCGTGCGTTTTACCGATATGCACCAGTGGATTTGCGAACTGGAAGAGTTCGATGATGATCCGAATGCATCGAATGAAAAAATTCTCGAAGCGATTCTGCTAGTCTGGTTAGACGAAGCATCGTAATCATCAGCGGGCTGCCTTCGGGTGGCCCGTTTTCACGAATACGTCAGGCTATAAACGTAGGCCGGATACGTTAACACTGCCGTCCGGCTACTGCTAATAAGGATAAATACAATGACAGAAGCCATGAAAATTACGTTAACCACACAACCTGCCGATGCGCGCTGGGGTGAAAAAGCCGCGTACAGCATCAATGGAGACGGCATTGCGTTGCACCTGACCGGGAAAGACGATCTCGGGCTTATTCAGCGCGCGGCGCGCAAAATCGACGGCATGGGTATTAAACATGTCGCGCTGAGCGGCGAAGGCTGGGATGCCGATCGCAGCTGGGCGTTCTGGGCCGGTTACAAAGGGCCGAAAGGTACGCGTAAAGTTGAATGGGCGTCGCTGAGTGAGAGCGAACAGCAAGAGCTGGACAGCCGCCTGAAAGTGATCGACTGGGTGCGCGACACCATCAACGCTCCGGCAGAGGATCTGGGGCCGGAGCAACTGGCGCAGCGCGCCGTGGATTTGCTGCACAGTGTCGGTGGCGACCACGTTTCTTACCGCATCACCAAAGGTGAAGATCTGCGTGAGCAGAACTATCTTGGTTTGCACACCGTAGGGCGCGGCTCCGAGCGCCCGCCCGTGTTGCTGGCGCTGGACTATAACCCAACAGGCAACCCGGACGCGCCGGTTTACGCTGCGCTGGTTGGTAAAGGTATTACCTTTGATTCCGGTGGCTACAGCATCAAGCAAAGCGCGTTTATGGATTCGATGAAATCCGATATGGGCGGTGCAGCGCTGGTGACGGGTGCGCTGGCATTTGCCATTAACCGCGGCCTGAATAAACGCGTCAAACTGTGGCTGTGCTGCGCCGACAACCTGATTAGCGGCAACGCCTTCAAACTGGGCGATATTATTCACTACCGCAACGGCAAAACCGTCGAAATCATGAATACCGATGCCGAAGGGCGGCTGGTGCTGGCGGATGGTTTGATCGACGCTTCCGCGCAGAAACCGGAGCTGATTATCGACGCCGCCACACTGACCGGCGCGGCAAAAACTGCGCTGGGTAATGATTACCACGCGCTGTTCAGCTTTGATGACGCGCTGGCGGGTCGCTTGCTCAGCAGCGCGGCAGACGAAAACGAACCGTTCTGGCGTCTGCCTCTGGCTGAATTCCATCGTCACCAGTTACCGTCAAACTTCGCGGAACTGAACAATACCGCCAGCGCGGCGTTCCCGGCGGGAGCCAGTACCGCAGCCGGTTTCCTCTCTCACTTTGTTGAAAACTACCAGCAGGGCTGGTTGCATATCGACTGCTCCGCAACCTACCGTAAAGCGGCGGTTGAACAATGGGCAGCAGGTGCGACAGGGTTGGGCGTGCGTACACTCGCAAATTTGTTAACCCGGTAATCTTTTTCCTCTCCTCGCGGGGAGAGGAATGTTTGGAACTCCTATGTCAGACACGAAAAACGAATTAGAAACCCTGCTGGCGCAAGCGGCTACCGAGCCTGCTTATCGTCCGGCGTTTTTCCGCACGCTGTTGGTTTCCACCGTTTGGGTACCGGGAAACGCGGCGGAAGGTGAGGCCATTGTTGAAGACAGCGCGCTGGATCTGCAGCACTGGGAAAAAGATGACGGTACCTCGGTGATCCCGTTTTTTACCTCGCTGGAGGCCCTGCAACAGGCCGTTGAAGATGAACAGGCCTTCGTGGTCATGCCTGCTCGCACCCTGTTTGAAATGACGCTGGGAGAAACCCTGTTTCTCAACGCTAAGCTGCCAACCGGGAAAGAGTTTACTCCGCGCGAAATCAGTCATCTGGTCGGGGAAGAGGGCAGTCCTCTCAGCCAACAGGAAGTTCTGGAAGGCGGCAGTGCATTACTGCTTTCCGAAGTGGCAGAACCTCCGGCGCAAATGGTCGATTCGCTGACCACGCTGTTCAAAAGCATCAAAACAGTGAAGCGGGCTTTTCTCTGCTCTATTAAAGAAAAAGCGGATGAGCAGGCCAACCTGTTGATCGGTATTGAAGCCGAAGGCGATATTGAAGAGATTATTCACGCGGCGGGCAGTGTAGCAACCGATACGCTGCCGGGTGATGAACCGATTGATATTTGCCAGGTGGCAGAAGGCGAGAAAGGGATCAGCCACTTTATGCTGGCGCATATTACCCCCTTCTATGAGCGCCGTTGGGGCAGCTTCCTGCGCGATTTTAAAAACAACCGCATCATCTGATGACCGGGCGGTGCTTTTGCACCGCCTGTAGAATTTTCAATGCCTGAATTTGATGTACTTCCGGCCCATGCCGCACGGAATGGGCCGGAAGTGCCCGGTTTATGCTCATTGCGCCACGGTTAATTTTTATGGATAAAAAAAGCCTGCTCTACTGTTTTGGTATTCCGCTGTTGTTACTGCTCTGGTCCTGCTGGCAGTGTTCACGCCTCAGCAGTAGCGATGCCTGGGTGATCATTGAGTGGGGCACCACGCAGCACAGCGTACTGACCCCGTTTTCGCGGCTCTATCTTGCCGGCGTCTCCGTTATCCTCTCCTTGATTGCTGTGCTCGCCAGCGCAGGTACGGTAGCCTTAAGTTTTTATAGCACCCAACAAGCCCGTATCTCAACAGAGCACTTAGTCCGGGCATTTACACGCTGCCGGAAAATGTTGCCGCTGCTGATGGCCACGTTGATGACGGCTATTGGTTTCGCTCTCGTCACAATTATGTTGTACGAACTGCTGTGGCTACTGACGCTTAAAGATACCCCCACGCTGAATATTAAGCTGTTTGGCATGCTTATCGTGGTGACCGGCTGGCTTATCTTTATGGTGTTGAGCACGCTTTTTTTGCTGAAAAGATGTTACGTGCGCATGCAATCGCAAGAGCGGAGAGTATATGGCGGTTCGGTGACTGAGGATGAGGCACCAGGGCTGTGGCATTGGGTCCGGGAGCTGGCGCAGCGCGGACAGGCAAAAGTGCCGGATAATATCGTGGTGGGTTTGTTTCAGGGGTTTTATGTCACCGCATTGCCGCTGCGGCTGGAGACGGGCCTACGCCTGACGGGCAACACTCTCTATTTTCCCCTTACGCTTGCCGCCTTTCTGGATAAAGACGAAACGGCCGCGGTGATAGGGCATGAATTGGGGCATTTTGCGGGGCAGGATACGGCCTACACGCTACATTTTGCCGGGATCTATTCCGGCATGAAGCGCAGCCTGAGTCACTTTTATCAGAACCTCAAATTCTGCGGCTGGCTTGAGCGCATCGCGCTTTATCCCTCGTTACATATCGGTTTGTGGTTTTACCGCCGCTTTGATGAAACGGTCAGTCGCTGGAGCCGTATGCGTGAGCTGGCGGCGGATAGCGCAGGAGCGCGGGCCAGTTCACCGCAGGCGCTGGCCTCCTCGCTGTTGCGTTACACCACGCTGGAAATGGTCTTGAAAGAGCCCGTGCAGCGCTTTTTTGACCGTCAATTGGTTACAACAAACCTGGTGGATACGCTTTTTGCAGTGCTACACGAGCAAGGCCGGCTGGACGTTGCTGTAGCGCTGGGGTGCAGATTGTCACACCCCACAGACACGCATCCGACCACGCGTGAACGCCTGGAACAGGTGCAAGTGCCGCTGGATGACGCGTTGATGGCGAGGGCTTCGCGGCAGGTGAGCGAGGCGGATTATGCCAGGCTACATCGCCTGTTTGCCGACTTACCGGCGCTATGCCGGACGCTCACTGCCCAGGTGCAGAACGCTCTTCGTGCCAATCATCATGCTTACGTTGAGCAGTTACAGGAGCTGGTCGCCCAGGCTGGCGACACCGTAGAGGTGTTGCTGAAAAAGAGCATCTTGTGGGGCAATATCGCTTTAACGGCGGTAATCGGCCTCGCGGCTGGTGGGTTGTTGATCCTCAATAGCGTGTGGGGGGTGACTTTCCTGCAGTTTGGGATCGTGGTGGGCGGTCTGGTAATAATGGCGCTGATCTGTGCACTGAGCAGTTGGGGAATGTATACCCGGGTGCGGCAGCCACTGCTGGTATTGCATCCTCAGGCCATCGAAAGCTATCAACTCAGCGCGCCGCTACCGCTGGAAAAGATTGAAGCGACAGATACGGGCAAATATCGTGGGCAGCCTTGTCTTGAGTTGTACTGGCAACAGGGCTATCAGCCTCCAAAATGTATTGTCGGGAAGCTGTTGCGAAATTTTATTTTTGACGCCTCAACGCGCAAAGTGATCATCACCTTCCCCGGCGGTTTCACTCAGGGTGAGGAGGGTGAAAAAATGACCCTCGGCGAGTTGCATACCCGCATCCGTGACGCTATCACTGCCGCCTGGGCGCGGAAAAGACTCAACGAGATATAACAGCGATGCAGGGCGAATACGGCGAAGCCGCCGTATTTACTGCGTCGCTTCCAGCAACAGCAGATCCATCAGCAGCACGAGATTGGATTCGAATGAGGTTATGCCTGCCGCTTCGGCGGCAAAATGCACCGCCTCGTCGAACAACGCAAAATGGATATCCGCCATTTCCGCCAGCGTGTTCGCCGACGCACGGGTAAAGGCGACCACCGTCATGCCGACCGTCCGGGCAATGCGCGCTTTATCCAGCACCTGTTCGGTTTCACCACTGCGCGAAACGGCGATAAACACCTGGTAGCGAGCGGCGTTACTGAGGAAAATGTTACGACTGTCGCCAGGCCCGGAAATAAACGCAGTCTTACCCAGTACCTGCAATTTTTTGGTCAGGTACTCGGCAAACAGATACGAGAAGCCGGCGCCATACAGAAAAAAACTTTCGCGCTCGCGCAGCAGCCTGGCGAACTGGCGGCGTTTCTCTGCCGTCACCCAGCGAAAAGTTTGCTGATAATTGGCCATAAACTGGGCAAATAATGCAGGCAGTTCGGCGGTACCTTCAGGCTGCTGTTCAGCGATCCTGGGGGTATCCGCCAGCAGTTGTTTTCCGTACCAGATAAACTCGCTGTAACCGCTAAAGCCCAGCTTCTGGCACAGGCGGATAATGGTGGCGGTAGAGACAAATGTGGCCTGCGCCAGTTCGCGGATCGTTATGTTACCGACCAGAAGCGGATGCTCCGTCAGATGGGCAAGCACACGGTACTCGGCGCGGGTCAGTGACTCCCCGCGCGTGAGCAGTGGCGCAAGTCGGTTGTCCATTTAGGCCGGTTCGATCGGTAAATCATCACGGGCGCCCCATTCACTCCAGGAGCCGTCATACAGGGTCACATTCGGCGCACCCAACGTCGTCAGCGCCAGAATCACCACTGCCGCGGTCACGCCGGAGCCACAACTGGCGATAATGGGCTTATGCAAATCTACACCCTGGCGACGAAAAATGGCCACCAACTCGTCGGTGGTCTTCAGCTCGCCTTCTGTTACCAAATCGCCCCAGGGCACATTCAGCGCGCCAGGAATATGGCCACGTTTGAGTCCCGGACGCGGCTCATCAGCTTCGGCATTAAACCGGGGGGCGGGGCGGGCATCGACAATCTGCGCGGTACCTTCATGGCTCGCCAGCAGCACATCGGTCAGTTTTTTCACCACTGACGGATCAAAGCGGGCGTTGAAGTCAGATTCCGGCAGTGTGACATCGCCTTGTTGCAGCGGCAGGCCATCGCGCTGCCAGCCTGCAAGGCCGCCTGCGAGGATCGAGACGTTTTCCACCCCGTAATGACGCAGCATCCACCATGCGCGCGGGGCAGAGAACAGATCACCTTCATCGTAGATTACCAAATGCTTATCCTGGCTAACGCCCAGTTCGCGCATGGCTACGGCGAAGGCTTCCGGGCGGATCAACATATGCGGCACAGATGTGGCGTGATCGGAGAGGGCTTCAATATCAAAAAAGACCGCACCGGGAAGGTGCCCGGCGCGGTATTCCGCTTTAAGGTCGCGATGCTCCTGGCCCGCCGGTGCCATTCTGGCGTCAATCAGTTGGATTTCAGGATCATCGCTGTGCTCTATCAGCCAGTCGGCCGCGACAAAAAACGAGGTAGACATAGTTGCCTCCGTGTCATCAACAGTAACCTGAATTGTTAACGTTTTTTCATGACCCGACAAGCAGCCTTCGCGAATGCCGCGAGCAACCTCGTTATTTTTTCAACGCCTTGCCGTTTTCCCAGGCTTTTTGCAGCGTCGGCCAGTAGTCGCGGTTAGCCTCGATCATTTCATCCAGGATCGCTTTCGCATGCTGCATAGTGGGCACTGTACGATTGAGCGTAAACGCCTGCACGGCTTTCTCGTAGTTCCCCTCAATGGTGGCTTCGACCAGCAGTTGTTCGGACGCCAGTTGCTGCATTAACAATGTCTGGTAAAACAGCGGTACAGCGCCCATGCGCACTGGCTCCGGGCCGGCGCTGGTAATATAAGCCGGTACTTCTACCATCGCGTCATAGGGCAGATTAGCAATAGCGCCTTTGTTTTCAACAATCACCAGATGGCGTTGACCCAGGTTGAATGCGAGCGAACAGGCAACATCGACAATAAATGCACCATGCACGCCAACGTGGAAGGCGTCCGGCAGGATCCCGGTGCGTTTATACTCTTCGGCAGCGGCAAACAGTTTTTTCTCGCGCCCGTTCATCACTTCATTCGCACGGGTATAGTCCGGATCCTGATGGGCCACAATCTCATTTGGCATCAGGTAATACTGTAAATAGGGGTTCGGCAGGTATTCCGGGAAGTGATCCATAATGGGCTTGATATTACGCCAGGTTTTCACCCATGACGGATCGGCATGTTGCGGGTCGGTCTGCGCGGCATCTTCGGTGAGCAGGCCAAAACGGGCGATATGCTCACGCAATTCAGGCAGACGATCTTCGCCGTCAACGCGTACCTGAGTAAACCAGCCGAAGTGGTTCAGCCCAAAATAATCGACTTCCAGTTGATGGCGATCCACGCCAAGAATGGCCCCCATATTGCGCATTGCCGCCACAGGCATGTCACAAATATTCAGTACCCGCGCTTGAGGGCGCAGGCGGCGTACCCCTTCAGCAACAATTGCTGCCGGGTTTGAATAATTGACGATCCAGGCTTTTTTATCCGCATAGCGGTCGACCAGATCAATCAATTCCACCATCGGTAAAATGGTGCGCAACCCGTATGCCAGCCCGCCAGGGCCGCAAGTTTCCTGCCCGACAACACCATGACGCAGCGGGATTTTTTCATCCTGCTCGCGCATTTTGTACTGACCAACGCGCATTTGAGCAAAGACAAAGTGCGCACCGCTGAAGGCGGTTTCTGCGTCGGTGGTGACCGTAAATTTAATGCTCTGGCTGTGGTCGCGAATCACTTTTTCCACTACCGGCGCAATGGTGCTCTGCCTGGCTTCATCAATGTCATACAGGCGGATCTCCGCCAGCGGGAAGTCCGCCAGCCGGAGCATCAGGCTTTTCACAATGCCCGGCGTATAAGTGCTGCCGCCACCGGCGATGGATAAAATAAACGGGGGTTTAAACATTACTGGACTCCTTCAGAGAAACATCTCAACGGCTTCTCGCATTTTTTTGACATGCAGCCCGTAGACCACCTGAACGTTATTACCTTGTTTGATCACGCCTTTTGCGCCGGTGGCTTTGAGCTGGGGTTCGTTAATGACCGCAACATCTTTCACCGTCACGCGCAGGCGGGTGTAGCAGTTGTCTACCACTTCAATGTTGGCGCGCCCGCCCAGACCTTCGATAATGGCTTCGCCCACACCTGCGTTATTGCCCTTCGCCTGATACTCCTGTTTGCTGTAAAGCCGCGTTTCCTGGTCGTCCTCTTCGCGGCCGGGTGTTTTCATGTCGAAGCGCAAAATCAGGAAGCGGAAGATAAAGAAATAGAGGGCGAACATGATTAAGCCGACGACGATATACATCGGCCAGTTGGACTTTTCCGTTCCCAATGGCAAGTTGTAGAGCACGAAATCGATAATACCGTTGGCACCAATGGCATGGACGCCAAACAACGAGAACAGCATCATGCCGATGCCGGTCAGTACGGCGTGAACGACAAACAGCATCGGGGCGACAAACAGAAACGCGAACTCGATTGGTTCGGTAACGCCCACTAAAAATGAGGTCAGTGCCGCGGGGATCAGAATGGCTTTTGCCGCTGCTTTTCGTTCCGGACTGGCAGTGACGTACATCGCCAGTGCGGCTGCGGGCAAGCCATACATTTTACTGATGCCGCGCGCATCCCAGACGGCGGTGCTGCTCAACTGCGAAACCGTTGGGCAGGCCATTTCCGCAAAGTAGATGTTACGCGCGCCCTGATAAGTACTGCCGCACACATCGGCGGTGCCGCCCAGCTCGGTATAGAGAAACGGCGTATACACCAGATGATGCAATCCGGTGGGCACCAGAATGCGCTCCAGGAAACCATAAATAGCGACGCCAACAGGCCCTGCACCTTTGATGGCCAGCGCCATCGCGCTGATGCCATGCTGGGCGAAAGGCCATAACTCACTCATCACGACGCCCAGCACCATCGCCACGGGGAGCATAATAATGGCGACAAAGCAGTGACCAGAGTAAATGGCCAGCGCCCCGGAAAACTGTACCGGGGAGTATTTATCGTACAGATAACCGGAAAGTGCGCCGGTCAGGATGCCAGCAAAGACGCCCATTTCCAGCACCTGAACGCCTAATACCATGCTTTGTCCGGCGGCCTTCATTTCTGTTGCAGGCGCCAGTGCGCCCTGAAATTGCAGCATCACATTCATGGCATTGATAAAGACGATAAACGTAACCAGGCCAATTAGCGCGGCATAGCCTTTGTCACGTGAGGCAAGCCCGACCGGGATGCCGACGGCAAATACCAGCGCAAGATTTGCCAGTACCGAAACGGCGGATTTCGCAATCAGTTGACCGATATTCTGGATTAACGGATGACCAAGGAAAGGAAGATATTCGGCCAGATTGCCGTTGCCGAGGATATTTCCGCAGGCAATAAACAAGCCGACAATCGGTAAAATGAGCACCGGACCAAAGAGGGACTTACCAAAATTTTGTAGGGCATTCACGGCTCTGGACATAATGTTCTCTCTTATTAGAACCGCACACACAGGTGTACAGACCCGTTAACGTTAGCAGCTGATGGCGTTGTTTTTCCATCTATCTTATTGTTTTAAAAACAAATGACTCGTAACGTAACATGTTACGTTACGGTCTGTGATCGCCGTAACACCAGGCGTTTTCAGGGGGGAAAGGTTTTGCAAGCCACTTTCCACAACCCAGGACACATTTTGTAATTCTTGCCGTTGCGAATAATAATGTGTGGCAATGTTCAACAGGCTTTATGGGCCAGGGATAAAGAATGAAACCGCTACGCATTGCGGCGCTAACCGTCGCGCTGTTCACCACCTTCACGTTAGCTGGCTGTGATAACAACGATAAACCGCAGGCAACCAGCTCGCCTGCTGCCGCATCATCTGCGCAGCAGCAAGGCCAGGCCTCCCCCCCGCAAAGTAAAGAGAAGCTGGCGCAGCTTGCCGCGCGTAGCGAAGGCAAACCGCTCACGCTGCTGGATGCGTCAGAGGTTCAACTGGATGGCGCTGCCACGCTGGTGCTGACCTTTTCCGTTCCGCTAAACCCGGATCAGGATTTTGCCTCGACCGTCCATCTGGTGGACAAAAAGAGCGGCAAAGTCGATGGGGCCTGGGAACTGGCACCGAATTTGAAAGAGCTGCGTTTACGCCACCTGGAACCCAACCGCGAACTGCTGGTCTCGGTCGATCGTGGCCTTGTGGCATTGAACAAAGCCACCTTCGGAAGCGATTACGAGAAAGCGATCACCACGCGCGATGTTCAGCCAAGCGTTGGCTTTGCCAGCCGGGGCTCTTTGCTGCCCGGCAAAGTGGTGGATGGCCTGCCAGTAATGGCGCTCAACGTGAATAACGTAGATGTGAACTTCTACCGTATTAAACCGGAGTCACTGGCGGCGTTTATTAGCCAGTGGGAGTACCGCAATTCGCTGTCAAACTGGGAGTCGGACACCTTACTGAAAATGGCTGACCTGGTATATACCGGCCGTTTTGATCTGAACCCGGCGCGGAACACCCGCGAGAAGTTGCTATTACCGCTGAGCAGCATCCAGCCATTGCAGCAAACCGGCGTCTATATTGCGGTAATGAACCAGGCCGGGCATTACAACTACAGCAATGCCGCTACCCTGTTCACGCTCAGCAATATTGGTCTTTCTGCGCACCGTTATCATAACCGGCTGGATATCTTTACCCAGGGGCTGGAGAACGGTGCTGCGCTCTCCGGCATCGAGGTGGTGCTGCTTAATGAACAGGGGCAGACCCTGGCGCAGGCCACCAGTGATAAAGATGGCCATGCCACGCTGAACACCGACAAAGAGGCGGCCCTGATCCTGGCGCGCAAAGACGGTGAAACCACGCTGCTGGATCTGAAACTGCCCGCGCTGGATCTGGCGGAGTTCGCCATTTCCGGCGATCCTGGCTACAGCAAACAGTTCTTTATGTTCGGGCCGCGCGATCTCTATCGCCCAGGTGAAACGGTGATCCTCAACGGCTTGCTGCGCGATAGCGATGGTAAACCGCTGGCGGCGCAACCGGTGAAGCTGGAAGTGGTGAAACCCGACGGTCAGGTGATCCGCACCGTGGTTAGCCAGCCGCAGAACGGGCTGTATCACTTTACTTATCCTCTGGAGGCCAGCGCGCAAACCGGCATGTGGCATATTCGCGCCAACACCGGTGATAACCAGCTGCGTGAGTGGGGTTTCCATGTAGAAGACTTTATGCCTGAGCGCATGGCACTGAATATTACTCCGCAATCATCACCTGTCGCACCTGCGGACGATGTAGTGTTCAACGTCAATGGTCACTATTTATACGGCGCGCCCGCCAGTGGAAACACGTTGCAGGGGCAGCTCTACCTGCGTCCCCTGCGCGAAGCGGTTCCTGCACTGCCTGGCTTCCAGTTTGGCGATATCGCCGAAGAGAATCTCAGCCGTAGCCTGGATGAAGTGCACCTGACACTGGATGACAAAGGCCTTGGCGAAGTCACTACGACCAGCCAGTGGCAGGAGAGTCACTCGCCGTTAGAAGTCATTTTGCAGGCCAGCTTGCTGGAATCCGGTGGTCGCCCGGTCACCCGCCGTGCCGGGCAGGCTGTCTGGCCTGCGGCAATGCTGCCGGGCATTCGTCCGCAGTTTGCTTCTAAAGCAGTGTACGACTACCGGACCGATACTACCGTTAACCAACCGATTGTTGATGAAGACAGCAACGCGGCGTTCGACATCGTTTATGCAGATGTCGATGGCAAGAAAAAAGCGGTTAACGATTTGCAGGTGCGGCTGATTCGCGAACGCCGCGACTACTTCTGGAACTGGTCAGAAAATGAGGGCTGGCAGTCGCAGTTCAACCAGAAAGATCTGGTTGAAGGCGAGCAGACCCTGAATCTGGCGGCAGATGAAACCGGCAAAGTCTCCTTCCCGGTGGAGTGGGGCGCTTATCGTCTGGAGGTGAAAGCGCCTGATGACACCATCAGCAGCGTGCGTTTCTGGGCAGGTTATAGCTGGCAGGATAACAGCGATGGCGCAGGCGCTGCGCGGCCTGACCGCGTCACGATGAAGCTGGACAAACCGGCCTATAAACCGGGCGATACCCTCAAGCTGCATATCACCGCGCCAGCAGCCGGTAAAGGCTATGCGATGATCGAGTCGGCAGAGGGCCCGCTGTGGTGGCAGGAGATCGACGTTCCGGCTGATGGTCTTGATCTGAGTCTTCCGATCGATCAGAAGTGGCAACGCCATGATCTCTATATCAGCACGCTGGTAGTGCGCCCAGGCGACAAGTCAAAATCTGCTACGCCTAAACGCGCGGTCGGGCTGCTGCATCTGCCTATGGGGGATGAGAATCGCCGCCTTGATCTGACTCTCGATACGCCGCAAAAAATGCGCCCTAATCAGCCGCTGACAGTGAAAGTAAAAGCGGCCGTGAAAAACGGTGAAACCCCGAAACAGGTCAACGTCCTGTTGTCGGCCGTGGACAGTGGCGTACTGAATATTACCGATTACGTTACGCCAGATCCGTGGCAGGGTTTCTTCGGCCAGAAACGTTACGGCGCGGATATTTACGATATCTACGGCCAGGTGATTGAAGGGCAGGGACGTCTGGCTGCGCTGCGTTTTGGTGGCGACGGCGACGAAATGAACCGTGGCGGTAAACCGCCGGTGAATCATGTCACCATTGTTGCGCAGCAGGCACAGCCGGTCACGCTGGATGAACATGGTGAAGGTACGGTCACGCTGCCCATTGGGGATTTTAACGGTGAGTTGCGGGTGATGGCGCAGGCCTGGACGGCAGATGATTTTGGCAGCAGCGAAGGCAAAGTGATTGTTGCGGCACCGGTCATTGCCGACCTGAACATGCCGCGCTTCCTCGGCAGCGGCGACACCTCTCGCCTGACACTGGATGTGACCAACCTTACCGATCAGCCGCAAACCCTTAACGTCACACTGGCGGCCAGCGGCCTGCTGGCGCTGGAAAGCGGCCAGCCAGGTGCTGTGAAACTGGCCGCCGGGCAGCGCACCACGTTATTTATCCCTGTGCGTGCGCTGGATGGGTTTGGCGATGGCGAAATCCATGCACAAATCAGTGGCCTGACCCTGCCGGGTGAAACTTTCGCACCGCAACAGAAAGTGTGGAAACTGGGCGTACGCCCTGCGTTTCCGGCACAGACCGTTAACAGTGGCGCAATGCTGAACCCGGGCGAAAGCTGGCAGGCACCTTCCCAGCATCTGGCGGGGATTGCGCCGTCAACGCTGCAAGGGCGTTTACTGTTCAGCGGCAAACCGCCGTTGAACCTTGCTCGTTACATTCAGGAGTTGAAAGCTTACCCTTACGGCTGCCTGGAGCAAACTGCCAGCGGTCTGTTCCCGTCGCTGTACACCAATGCCGCGCAGCTGAAAGCGCTCGGTATTAAAGGTGAAAGTGACGAGCAGCGTCGCGCCGCGGTGGATATTGGCATTTCCCGCCTGCTGCAAATGCAGCGCGAGGATGGCGGCTTCTCGTTGTGGGATAAGAACGGGCCAGAAGAGTACTGGCTGACGGCCTATGTGACGGACTTCCTCGTCAGTGCTTCTGCACAGGGCTACAGCGTGCCGGGCGAGGCGCTGAACAACGCCAACAACCGCTTGCTGCGTTATCTGCAGGATCCGTCAACCATGGCTATTCGCTATAGCGACGATCTGCCTGCAACGAAATTTGCAGTGCAGAGCTACGCGGCGCTGGTGCTGGCGCGCCAGCAGAAGGCGCCTCTTGGGGCATTACGCGAAGTGTGGCAGCGCCATGAGCAGGCCAAAGCCGCGTTGCCGCTGATGCAGCTTGGCGTCGCCCTGAAAATGATGGGCGATGCCCAGCGTAGCGAGCAGGCGTTGCGCCTGGCGCTGAAAACTCCGCGTGCGCAGAGCAATCGCTGGCTGGCTGATTACGGCAGCGATCTGCGCGACAATGCGCTGATGCTGGCGCTATTGCAGGAAAATAACCTGCTGCCGCAAGAACAGACGCGACTGCTGACCATGCTCTCTGAGCAGGCATACGGCCAGCGCTGGCTGTCTACGCAGGAAAGCAATGCCCTGTTTTTAGCCGGGCGCAACCTGCAAAACGCAACGGGCAACTGGCAGGCGCAAACCTCGCTGGAAGCTGCTGCGCTGGCAGGTGACACCGCGCAAAGTCGTAATGTCACAGCCGATCAACTTGCCTCTTTGCAGGTCACGAACAGTGGCACTGCGCCGCTGTGGTTACGCCTCGATACCACCGGTTACCCTGAGCATGCACCGCTCCCGTCTGCCAAAGTGTTGCAGATTGAGCGCACTATCATGGGCACCGACGGGCGCAGCAAATCCCTGTCATCGCTGAAAAGCGGTGAACTGGTGCTGGTGTGGCTGGAGGTGAGCGCGACGCAGAATGTACCGGATGCGTTGGTGGTTGATCTGCTGCCTGCCGGGCTGGAGCTGGAAAACCAGAACCTCGCCAGCAGCAGTGCCAGTTTGCAGGATAGCGGCAGTGAAGTGCAGGATCTGCTGAACCGCATGCAACAGGCGGATATTCAGCATATGGAGTTCCGCGATGATCGCTTCGTTGCCGCTGTTCCGGTAAGTGAAGGCCAGAGCGTAACGCTGGTCTACCTGGCGCGGGCGGTAACACCGGGAACGTATCATGTGCCGGCACCACAGGTTGAATCTATGTATGTACCGCAGTGGCGGGCAACCGGCGAGACCAGCGGTCCGCTGATCATTGTGCCGTAACGTGAAAATTGTGCGTCTGATGCGCACCCGCTGGCGCTGGCTGGTGGGTGCGCCGTTGTTATTGGTGCTGGCGGTTATCGCGGCTGACAAACTCTGGCCGCTGCCGTTGACCGAGGTCGATCCGGCGCGGGTAGTGGTGGCGGAAGATGGTACACCGCTGTGGCGTTTTGCCGATGCCGACGGCATCTGGCGTTATCCGGTCACAATTGAAGAGGTATCGCCGCGCTATCTGCAGGCACTGATCCAGTATGAAGATCGCTGGTTCTGGGATCATCCCGGCGTCAATCCCTTCTCGATTGCGCGCGCGGCCTGGCAGGATCTCAGTTCGGGGCGCGTAATATCGGGCGGCAGCACGCTGACCATGCAGGTTGCCCGCTTACTGGATCCTCATCCCCGCACTTTTGGCGGTAAAGTGCGCCAGCTCTGGCGTGCATTGCAACTGGAGTGGCATCTTCCCAAACGCGAGATCCTCACGCTGTATCTTAACCGCGCGCCGTTTGGCGGCACTCTGCAGGGCATTGGCGCGGCAAGCTGGGCTTATCTTGGTAAACCACCTTCCAGACTCAGTTATGCAGAAGCTGCCTTGTTGGCAGTATTGCCGCAAGCGCCAAGCCGTTTACGCCCCGATCGCTGGCCGGAGCGGGCGCAGGCCGCACGGGACAAAGTACTGGATCGCATGGTTTCGCAAGGCGCCTGGTCGGCGGAGCAGGTCAAAGAGTCGCGTCAGGAGCCGGTATGGCTTGCGCCCCGGCAAATGCCGCAACTTGCGCCGCTGTTTTCGCGGCGCATGGTGGGAGAGAGCAATGCGTTGAAAATCACCACCACGCTGGACGCCTCTCTACAGCGGCAACTGGAGGAACTGGCGCTCAGTGTCAAAACGCGGCTGCCGCAGCGCAGTTCGCTGGCGATGATCGTGGTGGATCACACAACGATGAAAGTGCGCGGTTGGGTCGGCTCCGTTGACATCAATGACGATAGTCGCTTCAGCCATGTGGACATGGTGAGCGCAGTGCGATCGCCAGGATCGGTTCTGAAGCCGTTTATCTACGGTATGGCGCTCGACGAAGGCCTGATCCATCCCGCATCGCTGCTCCAGGATGTGCCACGTCGGGTGGGTGATTATCGCCCCGGTAACTTCGACAGCGGTTTTCACGGACCGGTAAGCATGAATGAGGCGCTGGTGCGTTCGCTGAACCTGCCCGCGGTACAGGTGCTGGAGGCGTACGGGCCGAAAAAGTTCGCCGGTAATTTGCGTAATGCGGGGCTGCCGTTGATATTACCGGCCGGTGCTGAACCGAACCTGGCGCTGATCCTTGGTGGCGCAGGCGCGCGTCTGGAAGACATTGCTGCCGCTTACAGCGCTTTTGCCCGCGGGGGAAAAGCGGGCAAGCTGCGACTGACACCAGACGCACCGCTGGTTGAACGTCGGCTGATGTCGCCCGGTGCCGCGTGGATCATCCGCCGTATTCTGGCGAACGAAGCCCAGCCAGTGCCCGATGCAGCCTTACCGCAGGTGGTGCCGCTGGCCTGGAAAACCGGTACCAGTTATGGCTACCGTGATGCCTGGGCTATTGGGATTAATGCGCGTTATATCATCGGCATCTGGACTGGCAGACCGGATGGTACGCCAGTCGCCGGGCAGTTTGGTTTTGCCAGTGCCGTGCCGCTGCTCAACCAGGTCAACAACATGTTGCAGGCGCGTTCAGCGCTTGAACAGGGGAAACTCCCGCGCGATCCGCGCCCGGACTCGGTCACGCAAGGGGTCATTTGCTGGCCCGGCGGGCAAAGTTTGCCGGCCGGAGACAACAACTGTCGCCGCCGTCTGGCTACATGGCTGCTTGATGACAGCCAGCCGCCGACGTTGCTGATGCCTGAGCAGGAGGGGCTGCATGGGATCAATTTCCCGCTGTGGTTGAACCATAAAGGGCTTCGGGTGGCGGCGGATTGCCCCGATGCGCAGCAGAAAAACTGGATTGTCTGGCCGTTGCCGCTGGAGCCCTGGCTGCCGCCAGGTGAAAGACGAGCCGCGCGTTTACCCGCCGCCGACCGGCAGTGCCCACCGCGTGATGACAATGCGCCGCCGCCTCTGTTGCTTAGCGGCGTGCGCGACGGAGCGGTGATCCGGCGTGTGCCGGGGCAGTCATTTGCGTTGTTACCCATACAGAGCAGTGGCGGAGAAGGCGCGCGCTGGTGGTTCCTTAACGGTGAACCGCTGTCGACGCACGACAATATAGTCAGCCTGAAACTTGATAAAACCGGGGAGTATCAGTTATTGGTTATGGATGAGGCCGGGCAGGTTGCAACGGTGCAGTTTGTTGTGCAATAACGCAGGAAATGGCGGGTTACGAGAAGGGTGTTGCTGAAACTCGTCTTATTTTAAAAAAATGTTACCTTCATCCATAGGCAAGGCCTGCGTTGCTCTTTATAATCCGCGCCAGGTCATACTTATGTGTATGTACGACAACAGAACAACTTACAGAGGTAATCATGGCTATTGAACGTACTTTTTCCATCATCAAGCCAAACGCGGTGGCAAAAAACGTTATTGGCGCTATCTTCTCTCGCTTTGAAGCGGCAGGATTTAAAATCGTTGGCACTAAAATGCTGCACCTGACTGTTGAGCAGGCGCGTGGCTTCTATGCAGAGCACGAAGGTCGCCCGTTCTTTGACGGTCTGGTTGAGTTCATGACCTCCGGCCCGATCGTGGTTTCTGTGCTGGAAGGCGAAAATGCGGTACAGCGTCACCGCGATCTGCTGGGCGCAACCAATCCGGCGAACGCACTGGCCGGTACCCTGCGCGCTGATTATGCAGACAGCTTCACTGAAAACGGCACCCACGGTTCCGATTCTGTTGAATCTGCAGCCCGCGAAATTGCCTATTTCTTCGCTGAAGGCGAAGTGTGCCCGCGCACTCGCTAATCACACATTAAACCGTGTAACGAGATTTATACTTTAATTTGTGAAATGCTGCGTGCAAACGTGGTATCTGTGCGACAGAATTTGTACAATGTTGCGCCCCAGGTTGAGCCGAAGCTTACCTGGGGCGCTTCTTTTTAACCCTCCAGGGGCCATAACGTGTAATAACGAGGCCGGAATACACTATGTCTGAACAAATTGTCATATCTGAGAACGCTGCTCTCACGGTTCCCAACAAAGATGCAAAAATCAACCTGCTGGATTTAAACCGTCAGCAGATGCGCGAGTTTTTTAAAAACTTAGGCGAAAAACCCTTCCGCGCCGATCAGGTGATGAAGTGGATGTACCACTACTGCTGCGATGACTTTGATGAAATGACCGACATCAACAAAGTGCTGCGTGGCAAATTGAAAGACGTGGCTGAGATCCGCGCCCCGGAAGTGGTGGAAGAGCAGCGCTCCTCCGACGGCACCATTAAATGGGCGATCGCCGTTGGCGACCAGCGCGTGGAAACCGTGTATATCCCGGAAGAAGACCGTGCGACGCTGTGCGTCTCTTCGCAGGTTGGGTGTGCGCTGGAGTGTAAATTCTGTTCCACCGCCCAGCAGGGCTTTAACCGCAACCTGCGCGTCTCCGAAATCATCGGTCAGGTGTGGCGTGCGGCAAAAATCATTGGCGCAGCGAGAATCACCGGCAACCGTCCTATCACTAACGTGGTGATGATGGGCATGGGCGAGCCACTGCTCAACCTGACCAATGTGGTTCCGGCGATGGAGATCATGTTGGACGATTTCGGTTTTGGTCTGTCTAAACGTCGTGTAACGCTCTCTACCTCTGGTGTGGTTCCGGCGCTGGATAAACTCGGCGACATGATTGACGTAGCGCTGGCGATTTCTTTGCATGCGCCGAACGATGAAATTCGTGACGAAATCGTCCCGATCAACAAAAAGTACAATATTGAAACCTTCCTTGCGGCGGTGCGCCGTTACCTTGAGAAGTCCAACGCTAACCAGGGCCGCGTGACCATAGAGTACGTGATGCTGGACCACGTGAACGATGGCACCGAGCATGCGCACCAACTGGCAGAGTTGCTGAAAGATACGCCATGTAAGATCAACCTGATCCCCTGGAACCCGTTCCCGGGTGCGCCGTATGGCCGCAGCTCTAATAGCCGTATCGATCGTTTCTGTAAGGTGCTGATGAGCTATGGGTTTACTACAATTGTTCGTAAAACCCGTGGTGATGATATCGATGCCGCCTGTGGACAACTGGCAGGCGACGTGATTGACCGTACCAAACGTACCATGCGTAAGCGTATGCAGGGCGAGCCCATCGCCGTGAAGTCGCTGTAATGCCAATATGCGGTGCGAAGATTGTGCTGCATTTTGTGAAAATGACGAATATTTGGCCTGTACACATGCAGGCCAATAATAATTACGGTGCGTTTCTCCTGACTTTAAGGCAGTATGTAGTGATGTAACAACGGCTTAGCAAAAAGTGCTGAAAGCGGTTCTGTTATGAGAAGCCTGACAGTCTTATACTATGGGTCCAGGCTTAATTGACCCGGTTTTTTTCGCGGCGCGTGTGGGCATTGCGGTCACGCGCGCCTGAATCTTTAATTTTCACGTACCAGTAGTTGTAGCGAATGAATACTGAAGCCACTCACGACCAAAATGAAGCACAAACCACTGGCGTACGTCTGCGCAGCGCCCGTGAACAACTTGGACTCAGCCAGCAAGCGGTTGCAGAGCGCTTATGCCTGAAGGTTTCCACGGTACGCGATATCGAAGAAGACAGATCCCCTGCCGATCTGGCTTCGACCTTTGTGCGGGGTTATATCCGCTCCTATGCCCGCCTTGTGCATATTCCCGAAGAAGAACTCCTGCCGATGATTGAGAAGCAGGCACCGGTCAGAGCTGCGAAAGTGGCCCCGATGCAGACGTTCGCTTTGGGTAAACCGCGTAAAAAACGCGACGGCTGGCTGATGAGCTTTACCTGGCTGGTGCTGTTTGTGGTAGTGGGGCTGACAGGCGCATGGTGGTGGCAAAACCACAAAGCGCAGCAGGAAGAGATCAGCACTATGGCCGATCAATCCTCTGCCGAGCTCAACGCCAACAACAGTAATGCGCAGAGCGTTCCGCTGAATACCGACACCTCTACTGCCACCGCAGATAACACCTCTACGCCAGTTGAGATGCCAGCGCCAACCACAACGGCACAGGCCCCGGCAGTTGCCCAGCAGGCTCCGGCTAACACCGCCAACCAGAACACCGTTGTGCCGCCGTCTCAGGCGAATGTCGATGCGGCTGCTGGCGCCACGGCCAACACGCTGCCGACCAGTCAGGCAGGAGTGGGCGCAGCTGCGGACAACAACGCACTGGTGATGAGCTTTAATGCGGATTGCTGGCTGGAAGTGAGCGATGCCACAGGCAAAAAACTGTTCAGCGGCATGCAGCGTAAAGATGGCACACTGAATTTAACCGGCCAGGCGCCGTACAAACTGAAAATCGGCGCGCCGTCCGCCGTACAAATCCAGTACCAGGGTAAACCTGTCGATTTGAGTCGATATATCAGAACTAACCAGGTTGCGCGTCTGACCCTCAATGCCGAACAATCAGCAGTACAGTAACAGACGGGCAAAGCGGGAGATTTTTCATGCATAACCAGGCTCCGATTCAGCGTCGGAAATCGAAACGGATCTACGTTGGTAATGTGCCGATTGGCGATGGGGCTCCCATCGCCGTGCAGTCAATGACAAACACCCGCACCACGGATGTTGACGCAACGGTCAACCAAATCAAAGCGCTGGAGCGCGTCGGTGCAGACATTGTCCGTGTTTCTGTTCCAACGATGGATGCAGCAGAAGCGTTTAAACTGATCAAACAGCAAGTGAGTGTTCCGCTGGTGGCGGATATTCATTTTGACTACCGCATTGCGCTGAAAGTCGCCGAATACGGCGTCGATTGCCTGCGTATTAACCCCGGCAATATCGGCAATGAGGAGCGCATTCGCACGGTTGTTGACTGCGCGCGCGACAAAAACATACCTATCCGTATTGGCGTTAATGCCGGCTCGCTGGAAAAAGATCTGCAGGAAAAATACGGCGAACCGACGCCGCAAGCGCTGCTCGAATCCGCCATGCGCCATGTTGATCATCTTGATCGCCTGAACTTCGACCAGTTTAAAGTCAGCGTCAAAGCCTCCGATGTCTTCCTCGCGGTGGAATCCTATCGCCTGCTGGCGAAACAGATCGATCAGCCATTGCACCTCGGCATCACCGAGGCTGGCGGTGCGCGCGCGGGCGCGGTGAAGTCAGCAATTGGCCTCGGCCTGCTGCTCTCCGAAGGGATTGGTGACACGCTGCGTATCTCGCTGGCGGCCGATCCGGTTGAAGAGATCAAAGTCGGTTTCGATATCCTGAAGTCGCTGCGCATTCGTTCGCGGGGTATCAACTTTATCGCTTGCCCGACCTGCTCCCGTCAGGAGTTCGATGTTATCGGCACAGTGAACGCCCTTGAACAGCGGCTTGAAGACATCATCACGCCAATGGATGTTTCCATTATTGGCTGCGTGGTGAACGGGCCTGGCGAAGCGCTGGTTTCGACGCTTGGCGTGACCGGCGGCAACAAGAAAAGCGGCCTGTACGAAGATGGTGTGCGTAAAGACCGCCTTGATAACAGCGATATGATCAGCCAGCTTGAAGCCCGCATTCGCGCGAAAGCGTCGATTCTGGACGAAGCGCGTCGCATTAACGTGCAACAGCTAGAAAAATAACGTGGCTGGGAAGCGGCTGGCTTCCCGTGTATGATGAACCCGCCAGGCGCTACGGCCCTGTGGGTTCATTTTTTGTATTCATAAAGAGAAAAAACGTGGCAAAGAATATTCAAGCCATTCGCGGCATGAACGATTATCTGCCTGGCGAAACCGCCATCTGGCAGCGCATTGAAAGCACCCTAAAAAACGTGCTCGGCAGCTACGGTTACAGTGAAATCCGTTTGCCGATTGTAGAGCAGACCCCGTTATTTAAACGCGCGATCGGCGAAGTGACCGACGTGGTTGAAAAAGAGATGTACACCTTTGACGATCGTAATGGCGATAGCCTGACATTGCGTCCTGAAGGTACGGCGGGCTGCGTACGCGCCGGCATCGAACATGGTCTTCTGTACAATCAGGAACAGCGCTTGTGGTACGTCGGGCCGATGTTCCGCTACGAGCGTCCGCAGAAAGGGCGCTACCGTCAGTTCCATCAGCTGGGTGTTGAAGTGTTTGGCCTGCAAGGTCCGGATATCGACGCTGAGCTGATTATGCTAACCGCACGCTGGTGGCGTGAATTGGGCATTGCTCAGCACGTCGCACTTGAGCTTAACTCCATCGGCTCGCTGGAAGCGCGTGCGACCTATCGCGATGCGCTGGTGGCGTTCCTGGAACAGCATAAAGATAAGCTGGACGAAGACTGCCTGCGTCGCATGTACACCAACCCGCTGCGGGTGCTGGATACCAAAAATCAGGACATTCAGGCTCTGCTGAACGATGCGCCGAAACTGGGTGATTATCTGGATGAAGCGTCCCGCGAACACTTTGCCGGTCTTTGCGCTTTCCTGGATGCGGCAGGTATTGCCTACACCGTGAACCAGCGTCTGGTGCGTGGTCTGGACTATTACAACCGTACCGTTTTCGAATGGGTGACGACCAGTCTTGGCGCCCAGGGTACCGTCTGTGCTGGCGGTCGTTATGACGGTCTGGTTGAGCAACTGGGCGGTCGCGCCACCCCGGCGGTGGGCTTCGCGATGGGCCTTGAACGTCTTGTTTTGTTAGTTCAGGCAGTTAATCCGGAATTTAAAGCAGAATCCGTTGTCGATATATACCTGGTGGCGTCTGGTGCCAATACGCAATCCGCTGCGATGCAGTTGGGTGAACAGGTACGCGATGCGTTACCTGGCGTACGGCTGATGATGAACCACGGCGGCGGCAATTTCAAAAAACAGTTTGCCCGTGCAGATAAGTGGGGCGCTCGCGTCGCACTGGTGCTTGGCGAATCTGAAATCGCCGACGGTAATGTTGTGGTGAAGGATTTACGCTCTGGTGAGCAGAGTACGGTAACGCAGGACAGCGTTGCGGCGCATTTGCGCACACTACTGGGCTAATCTCCCCGGTGAATTATCGTTAAGGAGAAGGACTGCGTGGAAATTTACGAAAACGAAAACGACCAGGTAGACGCGATTAAGCGCTTCTTTGCCGAGAACGGCAAAGCGCTGGCAGTTGGCGTTGTTTTGGGTATTGGTGCGCTGGTTGGCTGGCGCTACTGGACCAGTCATCAGGCAGACACAGCAAAAGTCTCATCGCAAGCCTATGAAAACGCGATCTCCGCGCTTCAGGCTGACAAACCAGAAACGTTCGCAGCGGCGGAGAAATTCGCCGCTGACAACAAAAACACTTACGGTGCGTTAGCGTCGCTGGAACTTGCGCAGCAGTACGTTGAGAAAAACGAACTGGATAAAGCCGCCGCTCAGTTGCAGCAGGGGCTTGCAGCAACCAGCGATGAGAATCTGAAATCGATGATCAACGTGCGTCTGGCCCGTGTCCAGGTTCAACTGAAACAGCAAGATGTTGCGTTGAAAACGCTGGATGCCGTAAAAGGCGACAGCTGGGCAGCTATCGTGGCTGATTTGCGCGGCGAAGCACTGCTGAGCAAAGGTGATAAACAAGGTGCGCGCACCGCATGGGAAAACGGCATTAAAAACAATGCTTCCCCTGCGTTGAGTGAAATGATGCAAATGAAAATTAATAATTTGTCCATCTAAGAGGGACCCGATGCAATTGCGTAAATTACTTCTGCCAGGACTGCTTTCTGTCACGCTATTGAGCGGTTGTTCCCTGTTCAGCGGCGAAGAAGATGTTGTCAAAATGTCCCCGCTGCCGGTGGTTGAAAACCAGTTTACGCCGTCAACGGCGTGGAGCACCTCCGTCGGCAACGGTATCGGCGACTTCTACTCTAATCTGCACCCGGCGTTTGCCGACGGTGTGGTATATGCTGCCGATCGCCACGGCGTGGTGAAAGCGGTGCATGCTGAAGATGGTCGTGAAGTGTGGTCGGTGAATCTGGCCGAAAAAGATGGCTGGTTCACTACTCGCTCAGCACAGTTGTCCGGCGGTGTGACCGTTTCTGGTGGTCATGTGTACGTGGGCAGCGAAAAAGCCCGTGTTTATGCGCTGAACACCAGCGACGGCTCTGTCGCCTGGCAGAGTAAAGTGGCGGGTGAAGCGCTTTCTCGTCCGGTTATCAGCGACGGTCTGGTGTTAATCCATACCAGCAACGGTCAGTTGCAGGCGCTGAATGAAGGTGATGGTGCGGTGAAATGGACCGTTAACCTGGATATGCCAGCGCTCTCTTTGCGCGGTGAATCTGCCCCGACGGCTGCCTTTGGTGCAGCCATTGTGGGTGGCGACAACGGTCGCGTGAGCGCGGTGCTGATGCAGCAAGGGCAGATGATCTGGCAACAACGTATCTCCCAGGCAAACGGCCCGACTGAAATCGACCGCCTGAGCGATGTCGATACGACGCCGGTTGTAGTGAATGGCGTGGTGTACGCGCTGGCCTACAACGGCAACATGACGGCACTGGATCTGCGCAGCGGCCAGATCATGTGGAAACGTGAACTGGGCTCGGTGAGCGACTTCATCGTTGACGGTAACCGTATCTATCTTATCGATCAGAATGACCGTGTTCTGGCACTTACCACCGACGGTGGCGTGACCCTCTGGACACAAAGCGATCTGCTGCACCGTAACCTTACCGCTCCGGCGTTGTATAATGGTTACATAGTGACAGGCGATAGCGAAGGTTATGTTCACTGGATTAACGTTGAAGATGGCCGCTTTGTGGCGCAGCAGAAAGTCGACAGTTCCGGCTTCCTGACCGAGCCGGTGGTTGCCGATGGCAAACTGCTGATCCAGGCAAAAGACGGTACGCTGTACGCCATCACGCGTTAATCGCGCTGAGGTTGTCGTTCCTGAAGACGGCTCCTGTTGCAGGAGCCGTTTTCCTGTTTTTAAAACGCTGCGTCAATCGCGACGTTTTGCTAATGAATTTTCTGTAATGAGGCTTCAAACATGGTACCTGTGGTCGCGCTTGTCGGGCGCCCTAACGTTGGAAAATCCACGCTATTTAACCGTTTAACACGCACCCGTGATGCGCTGGTAGCGGATTTCCCGGGTCTGACTCGTGACCGTAAGTACGGTCGTGCTGAAGTGGAAGGCCGCGAATTTATCTGCATCGATACCGGCGGTATCGACGGCACCGAAGATGGCGTAGAAACCCGCATGGCGGAACAGTCGCTGCTGGCGATTGAAGAAGCAGATGTGGTGCTGTTTATGGTGGACGCACGCGCGGGCCTGATGCCTGCCGACTCGGCCATTGCTAAGCATTTGCGTGCGCGTGAAAAACCGACCTTCCTGGTGGCGAACAAAACCGATGGTCTGGATCCTGACCAGGCCACGGCGGACTTCTACTCGCTGGGGCTGGGGGACATTTACGCTATTGCCGCATCGCATGGTCGCGGCGTAACCAGCCTGCTGGAACACGTGCTAATGCCGTGGATGGACGAACTGAACCCACCTGAAGAGGTGGACGAAGACGCGGAATACTGGGCGCAGTTCGAAGCCAGTGAAAACGGCGAACAAGAAGAGCCGGAAGATGACTTTAACCCGCAGGATCTGCCGATCAAGCTGGCTATTGTCGGGCGTCCGAACGTAGGTAAGTCCACACTCACTAACCGTATTCTGGGCGAAGACCGCGTGGTGGTGTACGACATGCCGGGCACCACCCGCGACAGCATCTACATTCCGATGCAGCGCGACGAACGTGAGTACGTACTGATTGACACCGCGGGTGTCCGCAAGCGCGGTAAAATCACCGACGTGGTAGAAAAGTTCTCCGTCATTAAAACGCTGCAGGCGATTGAAGACGCCAACGTGGTGTTGCTGGTGATCGATGCCCGCGAAGGCATCTCTGACCAGGATCTGTCGCTGCTGGGCTTTATTCTCAACAGCGGTCGCTCGCTGGTGATTGTTGTCAACAAGTGGGATGGCCTGAGTCAGGAAGTGAAAGAACAGGTGAAAGAGACGCTGGACTACCGTCTTGGCTTTATCGACTTTGCCCGCGTTCACTTTATCTCTGCCCTGCACGGCAGCGGCGTGGGTAACCTGTTTGAATCGGTACGTGAAGCTTACGACAGCTCCACTCGCCGTGTCAGCACCGCGATGCTGACCCGTATTATGACCATGGCGGCAGAAGATCATCAGCCTCCGCTGGTGCGTGGCCGCCGCGTGAAGCTGAAATATGCCCACGCCGGGGGTTACAACCCGCCGATTGTGGTGATCCACGGCAATCAGGTAAAAGACCTGCCGGATTCCTACAAGCGCTACCTGATGAACTACTTCCGCAAATCATTGGATGTGATGGGCACGCCAATCCGCATTCAGTTCAAAGAAGGGGAAAACCCGTTTGCGGAGAAACGTAACACTCTGACGCCGAACCAGATGCGTAAGCGTAAGCGCCTGATTAAGCACATCAAGAAAGGTAAGTAATCACTTGCTTAAAACCCGCCGTCCGGCGGGTTTTTTGTAAGTGGCGGTGTATGATAGAGGCAGTGAAACATAAAGGAGCGCAATATGGATCTGAAATGCCCAACCTGTCACACCCCGCTGGAACGTGTGGGAACACATGCCCATTGCCAGGTCTGCGACGTAAACCTTGAGCTCGAAGCCAGTTGCCCGGAGTGCCATCAGCCTCTGCAGGTATTAACCGCCTGTGGCGCGGTGGACTTTTTCTGCCAGCACGGACACGGGCTGATTTCTAAAAAACGCGTAGAATTTACCCTGTGTTAAGACTTGCAGATGCACTCTTCACCTTCGCGCCACAGCTCAACAAACGAGGGTGGCGCTTTGCTTTCCGGGATAAGCAGCAGCACGTTCGGTTGCGGCGAGGTCCAGGTGATTTGCAAACGGTAAAAGCGCTGATCGCCGCGCCCCGGCGATTCCGGCTGGCCGGGCGGTTGCCCCAGCGGTAACGCCTGATGCAGGATCTCAACCAGCCGCTGACGTTGCTCTTCACTGAGCTGGGCAATAATGATTTTGCGTTTGCCGCTCAGTTTCGGGATGTACGCCACCCCGCCTTCACGGGCTAACTCCACCACCGCATCGTCGGTTAATTCGGGTTCGTTCATCATAAAACTCCGACATCTTTCCACGCCTGTTCAATCGCTGCGGCGACTTTTTTACCGGAACGTTTTTCACCATGTTGAATGGTGAGCTTCGCGAACGTCGCAAAATCGGCGTTTTGCGCCAGCGATTTATCACAGACGGTATCGTACCAGGCGTACCCTGTTTGTTCCCAGGCATAACCGCCCACCGCCGTTGCCGCCAGGTAAAATGCGCGGTTAGGAATACCGGAATTCAGGTGGACGCCACCGTTGTCTTCACGGGTTTTGATAAAGTCTTTCATATGCGCAGGTTGCGGATCTTTCCCCAGCAGCGGATCGTCATAAGCGGTACCAGGCTCAGACATTGAGCGTAACCCTTTGCCTTTAATGCCCTTTGCCAGCAACCCTTCGCCAATGATCCAGTCGGCCTGTTCGGCTGTCTGCTGCTGATGGTACTGCTTCACCAGCGAACCGAAGACATCCGATAACGACTCATTCAATGCACCCGCCTGCTCAAAATAGATTAAGTTGGCTTCCGTTTCTGTGACGCCGTGGCTGAGTTCATGCGCCACCACATCAATAGCAATGGTAAAACGGTTGAAGATCTCACCGTCGCCATCGCCAAACACCATCTGCTGACCGTTCCAGAAGGCGTTTTGATACTCTTTACCGTAATGCACGGTACCGCTGAGGATCAGCCCCTGGTTATCCAGGGAGTTTCGCTGGTAAACCTGCCAGAAGAAATCATGTGTGACGCCAAGATAGTCATAGGCTTCATCCACCGCGACATCACCGTTTGACGGCTGGCCTTCATAGCGCACCTGCTCGCCGGGCAGTGTCTCTTTTTGTTGCGCGTCATAAATATCGCGTACCAGTTCACCGGGCGACGTCACCAACGGCGCATCGACTTTACCATGGCTGTGCGCCATCAATGTTTGCACGTGAGTTAAGGTCTGGCGGGCGTTACGTTGTTGTAGCTCAGAACCATTATCAATAATGCGACGAAGAAGGTAGGGCGGAATAACACAATGCAGCGGGCGTGAATTCATGTTGATCTCCTTGATAAACACCAAAAGGAACAACAAAAGTATAGGTTCGCCTGAGGTAATGATCGTACAAATTAGGAGGATTTACGCTGGCGCGGTTTTCTCGCGGGCTTGATAGCCTTGACTTCGCTCTCTACCCAGCCATCGTTCAGCCGTGTCATTAACGCGTCGCCTGCTTTTACCTGTTTTGTCTGTTTCAGCACTTTGCCGTCGGTTGCCGTGGTCACGCTATAGCCGCGCGCCAGAGTTGCCAGCGGGCTGACTGCTTCCAGGTGAGTGATGGCCGTTCCAAAACGCTCGCGTGTGCTGCTTAAGCGGTCTCGAATGTTCTGACTAAGGCGGTACTCCAGCTGCTGCACGCGGGTTTGCGCCCGATGAATTCGCGGTTGGGGGTTTTGCTGGTTCAGGCGTTGAAAGAGGCGTTGCTGGCGCACAGAGGAACGCTTTAGCTGGTTATCCAGCGCGTTGTGCATGCGTTGTTGCAGGCGTTCAAGCACGGTTTGCTGACGCGCCAGCCTCAATTGCGGATGCTGCTGTTGCAGGCGATGATTCAACTGCGCAAAGCGGCGGCTGCGGCCCGCGAGGTAATAATCCATCGCCATTTCGAGGCGCTGCTGCATCGCCTGCACCTGGCGCAATAGCTCCAGTTGATTACGGCTGACGATTTCCGCTGCCGCAGAAGGCGTCGGCGCACGCAGATCGGCGACAAAATCGGCAATCGTCACATCGGTTTCATGCCCGACAGCGCTGACCACTGGAATACGGCTGGCAAAAATCGCCCGCGCCACGCGCTCGTCGTTAAAACTCCATAAATCTTCCAGCGAACCACCGCCACGCCCAACAATCAGCACATCGCATTCCTGCCGCGCATTCGCCAGTTCGATGGCTCGCACAATTTGTGCGGGGGCGTCTTCGCCCTGTACCGCAGTAGGGTAAATCACCACCGGCAGCGACGGATCGCGGCGTTTCAGCACATGCAGAATATCGTGCAGCGCAGCGCCCGTTTTCGAGGTGATCACGCCTATACAGTACGCAGGTGAGGGGAGCGGTTGTTTAAACTGCTGATCAAACAGCCCTTCGGCAGCAAGTTTTGCTTTAAGCTGCTCGTACTTCTGTTGCAGTAAACCTTCGCCCGCCGGTTGCATGCTTTCAACCACCACCTGGTATTCACCACGTGGCTCATACAGGGTGATATTGGCGCGAACCAGCACTTGCTGGCCGTGCTGCGGACGGAAAGTGACACGGCGGTTGCTGTTACGGAACATCGCGCAGCGCACCTGGGCGGTGTCGTCTTTTAACGTGAAGTACCAGTGCCCGGAAGAGGGTTGGGTAAAGTTGGAGATTTCGCCGCTGATCCATACCTGGCCAAGTTCGCGTTCCAGCAGTAAGCGCACCGACTGATTCAGGCGGCTGACGGTATAAATGGAAGGGGACTGGAACGATGACATGTGAGCCAGATCAAATTCTAAATCAGCAGGTTATTCAGTCGATAGTAACCCGATACGAGGGGATAGCAAGTATTTTTCTCAAAAAAGTGTGGATGCAATCGGTTACGCTCTGTATAATGCCACGGCAATATTTAACCCCCCAGGTCAGAGATATTGCCCATGCTACGTATTGCTAAAGAAGCACTGACGTTTGACGACGTCCTCCTCGTTCCCGCTCACTCCACCGTTCTGCCGAATACTGCCGACTTGAGCACGCAGCTCACCAAAACCATTCGCCTGAACATTCCTATGCTCTCTGCGGCGATGGATACCGTGACCGAAGCGCGCCTGGCGATTGCCCTGGCACAGGAAGGCGGCATTGGCTTTATTCACAAAAACATGTCAATTGAGCGCCAGGCAGACGAAGTCCGCCGCGTGAAGAAACATGAATCCGGCGTGGTTAAAGATCCACAGACCGTGCTGCCAACTACCACCCTGCGCGAAGTCAAAGAACTGACCGAACGTAACGGCTTTGCCGGTTACCCGGTTGTCAACGGCGACAACGAACTGGTCGGCATCATCACCGGTCGTGACGTGCGTTTCGTGACCGACCTGAACCAGCCAGTCAGCGTTTATATGACGCCGAAAGAGCGCCTGGTGACCGTTCGTGAAGGCGAATCCCGCGAAGTGGTCTTCGCTAAAATGCACGAAAAACGCGTTGAAAAAGCGCTGGTTGTGGACGAGAGTTTCCACCTGCGCGGCATGATCACCGTTAAAGACTTCCAGAAAGCAGAACGTAAACCAAACGCCTGTAAAGATGAGCAGGGTCGCCTGCGTGTTGGCGCTGCAGTTGGTGCGGGTGCTGGCAACGAAGAGCGCGTCGATGCACTGGTTGCCGCAGGCGTTGACGTCCTGCTGATCGACTCCTCTCACGGCCACTCCGAAGGCGTGTTGCAGCGCATTCGCGAAACCCGCGCAAAATACCCGGATCTGCAAATCATTGGCGGTAACGTCGCGACTGGCGCAGGTGCACGTGCGCTGGCTGAAGCAGGCGTGAGCGCGGTGAAAGTCGGTATCGGCCCTGGCTCCATCTGTACTACCCGGATCGTGACGGGTGTGGGCGTTCCGCAGATCACCGCTGTTTCCGACGCCGTTGAAGCGCTGGAAGGTACTGGCATTCCGGTTATCGCCGATGGCGGTATCCGTTTCTCTGGCGACATCGCCAAAGCTATCGCCGCTGGCGCAGCCGCTGTGATGGTTGGCTCTATGCTGGCGGGCACCGAAGAATCCCCGGGCGAAATCGAACTCTACCAGGGCCGTTCTTACAAATCTTACCGTGGCATGGGTTCCCTGGGCGCGATGTCCAAAGGCTCTTCTGACCGCTACTTCCAGAGCGATAACGCCGCCGACAAGCTGGTGCCGGAAGGCATTGAAGGCCGCGTTGCTTATAAAGGCCGCCTGAAAGAGATCATCCACCAGCAGATGGGCGGCCTGCGTTCCTGTATGGGGCTGACCGGCTGTGGTACTATCGACGACCTGCGCACCAAAGCGGAATTTGTGCGCATCAGCGGTGCGGGTATCCAGGAAAGTCACGTTCACGACGTGACCATCACCAAAGAATCCCCGAACTACCGCATGGGTTCTTAATGATTTTCGCGCCCGGTTTTACCGGGCGCTTTCGTAACTTGCCTCGGAAGTAGCGTCAATGACGGACAACATTCATAAACATCGTATTCTGATCCTCGACTTCGGTTCCCAGTACACCCAGCTGGTTGCGCGCCGCGTGCGTGAACTGGGCGTTTACTGCGAACTGTGGGCGTGGGATGTCACCGAAGCGCAGATCCGCGACTTCAATCCAAGCGGCATCATCCTTTCCGGCGGCCCGGAAAGCACCACCGAAGACAACAGCCCGCGTGCACCGCAGTATGTGTTTGAAGCAGGCGTGCCGGTGCTTGGCGTGTGCTACGGCATGCAGACCATGGCCATGCAGCTGGGCGGCCACGTTGAAGGTTCTAACGAACGTGAATTCGGTTATGCGCAGGTTGAAGTTCAGACCGACAGCGCGCTGATCAGCGGTATTGAAGATTCGCTGACCGCAGACGGCAAAGTATTGCTGGACGTGTGGATGAGCCACGGCGACAAAGTAACGGCGATCCCGGCTGACTTTGTGACCGTTGCCAGCACCGAGACGTGCCCGTTCGCGATTATGGCGAACGAAGAAAAACGCTTCTACGGGGTGCAGTTCCACCCGGAAGTGACCCACACCCGCCAGGGCCTGCGTATGCTGGAGCGCTTTGTGCGCGACATCTGCCAGTGCGAAGCGCTGTGGACGCCGGCAAAAATCATTGATGATGCTGTTGAACGCATCCGCCAGCAGGTTGGCGACGACAAAGTCATCCTCGGCCTTTCCGGCGGTGTGGACTCCTCCGTGACGGCGATGCTGCTGCACCGCGCCATCGGCAAAAACCTGACCTGCGTCTTTGTGGACAACGGCCTGCTGCGCCTGAATGAAGCCCAACAGGTAATGGACATGTTTGGCGATCATTTCGGTCTGAATATTGTTCATGTTGAAGGCGAGTCCCGTTTCCTGGCCGCGCTGGCTGGCGAAAACGATCCGGAAGCGAAACGCAAAATCATTGGCCGCGTGTTCGTGGAAGTGTTCGACGAAGAAGCCCTGAAACTGGAAGACGTGAAATGGCTGGCGCAGGGCACCATTTACCCGGATGTGATCGAATCTGCTGCTTCGGCTACCGGTAAGGCGCACGTTATTAAGTCTCACCACAACGTGGGCGGCCTGCCGAAAGAGATGAAGATGGGCCTGGTTGAACCGCTGCGTGAGCTGTTCAAAGACGAAGTGCGTAAAATTGGTCTGGAACTGGGCCTGCCGTACGACATGCTGTACCGCCACCCATTCCCGGGCCCGGGCCTTGGTGTTCGCGTGCTGGGCGAAGTGAAGAAAGAGTACTGCGATCTGCTGCGTCGCGCCGATGCCATCTTTATTGAAGAGCTGCATAAAGCAGACCTCTACAACAAAGTGAGCCAGGCCTTCACCGTCTTCCTGCCGGTTCGCTCCGTAGGCGTGATGGGTGACGGTCGTAAATACGACTGGGTTGTCTCTCTACGTGCCGTCGAAACCATCGACTTTATGACCGCACACTGGGCGCACCTGCCGTACGATTTCCTCGGCCGTGTCTCCAACCGCATCATCAATGAAGTCAACGGTATCTCCCGCGTGGTATATGACATCAGCGGCAAACCGCCAGCTACCATTGAGTGGGAATAAGATTTAGTTCCTGTTGATATATTAAATCTCAAATATTAAAGCCCGCGAAAGCGGGCTTTTTTGTTTTTAGATAAAGTATTGTTGAGGGGTTATTAGTGGGTAATTAAATCTTTTCATCGGTTAATTAAGGGTAGGGTTAAACATGTATAAATGGTATTTAATGTAATGCGCTTTATAATTTGGGGGATATGGCATATTTACATGGCTGCGTTGTGGTTTGCTTTTGAACGAATAACATTCGCCTGAGATGTTTTTTTGATATAAAAATAAATTGTTAATATCCTTTGGAGGGCATTACTGGTACTTAATTCGGTAAACACGTGATGCTATAGATCTTAGATAGTCAGTTTTAGTGCCAGAAGCAGAATGAAAACGGCGCAACAGCGCCGGTTTATCGTAATATGATCGCATATTTATGTGCTTAGTCAGCCCGTTACTGAACGCTTTTTGTCGAGTGGCTTCTGTTGATGCTAAACATCAGTAAAGCAGCACAACACACTGATAGCAATGGAACAAACAGAGCGATTTTATAGCTGGCCAGCTGTGCCATCAGACCGGCAATCCCGTTACCCGCCATCATGCCTGTACGCATGGCATTGGAGTGAAATGCTGATGCGAAGCCGCTACGTTCAGGCAACGCGTCCTGAATAACAGAAATTCCCAGGCCGACAAAAATACCAAAGAATAATCCGTTAAAAAGTTGCAACACAATCAATTCGGACATGTTAGTGGCCAGCTGAAGCAGGCTGTAATAGACGGCTGCAAAGAGAAATCCGAACATAATCAGTAGCTCTTTCCCTGTTTTCTCTGCCAGATGAGCAGCGGCAAGCATAACGGGAATTTCCATTATCGCGGTTGCGCCTATCAGAAAGCCCGGAAACGAAGCGGGTAAATGAAGCTCGTGTACCAGGTACAGCGGCATAATGGTCAGGTACATATTATTGGATAAATTTGCCAGCATCATTACTGCGCCCAGTGCCCAAATCATACCCGTGATGCCCCCTTTACTGGCTTGAGGCGTTATTGTTCTGCCTGTATCGGCGATTTTTTTATTCTTCCCAGGCAGCAGCAACAGACTGGCAAGTAAGGTCATGGCTGAAAGCAGGGCTGAGGCCAGAAAATTAAAAGTAAATCCAAATTTGTCAGCAAAGACAAATGCCATAGCAGGTCCGGCAATCCATACAATTGACACGCCTGAACGCATTTGCGTATTAAGCCGTGTGGCGTTCAGCCCTGCCGTCAGTGAATGCTTTCGGATCATCGACAGGAGTAATGGAATAGACGCATTGCCTGGCCCCATAAGAAAAATGCCGATGGCCAGAGCCCCAATAGGTTGACGGCAGATACTGAAAGCTAAACCCGCCAGAAAAAGGGCCATAACAGAAATCATGAAAAGTTGCCTGACCGAATATCCCTTATCTGCAAGAGAACCCATCAGCTGGCTGAAAAACAATCCTGACAGGGCAAATCCCAGGCTGTAGAAAGTGATAAAAATAGGGCTTGCATGCAATCCGTTTATCAAAAACAGGCTCATAACAGGCAAAACGAAGGCATATGAAATGGCGGTCATTACGTTTATCAAGAACAGCCGCCCGGCAATCCCAGAAAAAAAAGCCATAAACAACAGTATCTCCATGTAAGTTAATCATATTTTTTAACACGGAAACTTCACAAAGCAATGCAATATTTCACTCCACATGAGTTGTACTGATTTTTTGGCTCTCAGAACTTCGTCGGCAGACTGTGTCAAACTCCTTAGATAGGATCACCCTGAACGTCCGCTTCACGCTCTTAGTGGACATGCAGGTGGTTATTTCCTCCTGATTAGCATTTAAAGGAAATACATCTCCTCTCTGGCACCTCTAAAGACGTTCCCTTTAATCAGAGTAAGTTTTAGTTTTTGTTCTGACAGTTGATTAAAAAATGAGAATCACCATGGAATACAGGACTGGCATCCGGCAGATATCATTGCGAGTTTACGGAAAAAAGGGACATCGTTGGCGGCGCTTTCTCGCGAGTCGGGGCTGGCTTCCTCCACGCTCGCTAATGCCTTAACCTGGCACTGGCCGAAAGGGGAGCGGTTAATTGCCGAAGCCTTAGATACCCGACCAGAAGTCATCTGGCCGTCGCGGTATCCGGGGTGTAAATCCGATCAGCGTGTGTATGAAGTGCAGAGCGTATAAAGTCTGAAGCGAAAAGCGGTAATGCTCCCGTGCCAGGGCCATTACCGCCTTCTCAATACATCCATTTCTCTACAACCTCATCGCCGAGGTGTTCGCGCAGCAGATCCTCATTGTCCTCCTCGTCGTGGGCTGCCAGCAGGCATTTGAACATCAGCACGTCGAGGTACTCGCCCGCGTCGCTGAAGATCTGCGTCAGCATCGGCGAACTGTCGTGATCGAAGTACCACACTTCGCCCGTTTCCCGGTGGAAGCACCACATATTGCCGTTGCCGAGGTAGTCGCCAAAAGCAACTAACTGATCAACCAGCGCCGGGAGTTGTTCTGCATCGGGCGCACCTTCCAGAATGTCGCTAATGCCGGGGTACGCCTCAAGCAGTGGTTCGATGCTGGCGTATTTCTCGGGCGTTACGCTGCACAGCCTTTCCGCCAGATCGAGTGCGCCAATCTGTTCGTGGTAACAGCGCAGCAAAGGGGGCAGGGCGCAGTTCAGGCGCTGCTCCAGTGCATCGATCTCTTCGGGTTGCACAGGCGTGATAGGCGGTGGGTTATTCCATAAGTCGAGGTAAGCCTGCGCGCAGGCTCGCCACCATGCCTGCCGTTCTGCTTCGTCGGTAAATGCTGGCCACGCGAGTGGCGGCAGTGCCTGGTAATCTGAATCCATTATCGTGTCCTGGTTAATAGGTCTGGCTATCGACAGTGAAGCGGTAGTTCATATCCATTTCGGCTGTCGCGTGATTGCGGCCGGTTCTCTTCAGCACGAACTCAATCGCAGGTTCATAATCGTCGCCGCGCAGCACCTCTCCGGCGAGGATCTCAACCTCATACATGCCGTTGTCGATGTCAATTTGCGGTCGTCCCGGCTGGCGATAGCGTTCCTCAAGCACGCGGATTTGCGCATCGGTGAAGTTTTGCAGGATCCGCCAGGTAAACAGCATTACCTGCCGGTTTTCGATGCGCAGCACGTAACCGCCGCGCTGGTGCTGCAAACGGCTCTGTGGCTTGAGCAGTTCCGGGGGTTCATCCGCAAGGGTGAAAAGCACGGTATAGGGGTAATTTTCAATGCCCGCCAGCGGGATAACAATGCCTTGTTGCACCGCGTTGTCGCTGCTCTCATTGCTGATAAATTCCGAAGCCAGGTCGTCCGCCAGCGCATGTTCTTCTTTCCAGGTCTGCAGCAGGCGAATGTCGCCCAGTAAAAAGTAATCAATCAGATCGTTGAGCACTTCAACGAATTCATACCGCATCATCAACTCCTGAGTCAGTTTTGCTGCCAGTGGGGACCATCGTTCAACCGTTCAGCGACGACAGACCCTAACTTATGGCTTTACTGAATGTTTTACTGAACGTTAATGTAATCGAAAATATGTCAACATGCTGAACGGAGCGCGCGATGCAGCGATCACGCTTAATGGGTGAGGGATATGAGCCGCAGGTGTGGCAGGAAGGCGGGCGGCTGACCTACTCGCTGCCTGTGGAGTCTGGATTTGTCAGCTTCGACTTCACATTTGAGATCCAGCAGCCGGATCTGGATGTGCTACTGACCGACGACTACCGCCGCGCGGTGCTGGAAATTGTCGCCCATACGCTGCTCCAGTGCGCGAGTGTGCGGATCAATTTTACGCAGAGCGACTTCGATAAACTGATCGCAGACACGCTACATGCCTCGCCCGAGGGTTTACAAGCGCTCATTGCTCGCGTCAGTCAGGATCATCACATTGGGATTGAACCGTACGCGCAGCAGATCATGGCGCGACGTTGCGGATTGAGGAGGTAGCGGCCTGCCATTTTGCCAGGCTTCAGGTGCGCCAGATTCAACTGACAGCAGGGCACTAACCCCTCGTAATTAGTAGCTTTTTTTTGGAAGGCCTGGCGGTTAAGGTCTAGGCTAATAGTGTCTAAAACGTCAGCAACCCACAAGGCAACTGTCATGTTCAAACGCCTGCTCTCTGCCATCAGCGGCAAAAACGCCTCTGAACCGACACCGACTACCGATACGCACACCACGGAACCGTCGCCAGACGAGCAGCCAATTGTGGCGTACGACGCTTATGGCCGCGAGATGCAGATCTCGCGCAGTGAGTGGCGCGAGAAGGTATTCTTGCCGTCTCTGGAACAGAAGCGTGATAACGCCGACGAACTCTATCAGGCGATTGTCGACGGGCTGAATGATGGATTTGCTGCGGACCTGGTGCAGGCAGCCGAGCGCCTGCTGGCGATTGATCCGGTTCCTGAACGCAGCCATACCATTCATGGCATTGTGCTGATGGATAACGGCCAGCTTACAGCGGCAGAGAACACGCTGCAGGCGGGCATCGCGAAGGTGGGGGCAACCGGCACGCTGCTCACTAATCTGGCGAAAGTGTTTTCTTCGCGCGGGGAAGACGCGCGCGCAGACGAAACGTTATGGCAGGCAGTGCAGGCTGATCCGAATCAGGAAAATGGCCTGATGTGGTGGGCGTCTATCCAGCAGGAGCGGGGTGGCGATGAGGCCTGGCTCGCCGCGCTGAAAACCGCTGCGGCGTTGCCGGGTAGCTGGCGTGCGCAGCTGTGGCTGGCGCGCCATTATTTGCAACAGCAGGATATTGCTGCCGCCCGCGCATTATATGCCGGGGTGCTGGCTGGCGGGCGGTACGACAGTGGCGCGTTGATGATGATTTCCGGGGATCTGGGTAATAACGGGCAGATCCCGATGATTGTTGAATTGGTGGCGCCGGTGTATGACGAACATCGCCACGATCCGATGGCGGGCCTGAATGTGCTGCGTGCCTGGCAGGCACTGGGTAATGCGCAGGAGGGGGAAAAACTGCTGGCGCGCATGTATGCGCTGGGGTATGCGCCTCTGAAGCAGCACCTTGATGAATTTGCCCGCGCGTTCCAGGAGATGAACCAGCAAGAGGCGACTTCAGTCCCTGCCGATGCCGACGGGCTGAAGGTCAACACGCTGGCGATCACCCAGCCGATCTGGCAATACGGCCTGTGTAAAGCCGACTGGTTGTTTGCCAGCAAAACGGAAGACGCGCCGTCTGTCGGCTTTTTTGCGTTGTCCAAACTGCAGAGCGGCCCCGAACGCACGGAATCGCAGCGCGAAGATGATATTGGGCGCATGTCGCGGGCGATCTCGCTCTATTTTGCCGAGGCCGCACACTACTGGAGCGACTATGCCAGCCGTTTCTATGTGCAGGTTGTCGAAGGGGGCGGGCCAGTGCTGATGGGCGGCGAAATCGACGGCCATGTGCTGTTCGATATTGTCCCGCCGACGATGAAATACTTCGTCACCGGGGAGATGGGCTGCACCGGCGAAGGCGCACAGCGTGAGTGGCAGCTTTCATTGAGCCTGTGGGATTGTGCTGCCCGGGCTAAAATATCGAGCATTACAGAGCGTTGCGCGGACGCGGAACTGGGCGCACTGGTGCTCAGTCTTGAGCAACAGTTACTTACGCAAACAGGCGCGCCGCGCCAGCAGCCGCTGGATGCGTTTTACCTGCGCCCGTCAGCAGAGGCGATGGCGATTTACCTGGGCGAGTTAGCGCAGGCATTTACCCTGACGCTGGTGGCGAACGATACTACCCCGCGCGAGGCGATGTGGGGAGAACGGGCGATGCTCGACTGGCCGCTACAAATGGCGCTGCAGTGGCCGCAGGTGGAGGTCCCAAAATTGATGTATCTCTCCGGGCTGGGTAAAGCGTTCGATTACCATTCCGACACCCTGGCTGAGTACCAACAACGCAGCCTGGAGCTGCTGCGCGATGCACAGCGGAGCAATAGCCCGGCAGCCTCGCTTGCGCCGCTGGTGTGGAAAATCTTTGGCATGAACGAGGAATTCAACGCCCACAGGCAGAATTTACCCGACGATGCGGATCCTGCCTACCGCGACTGGCTTCAGCGCGTGGAAGAAAAGTAGCCGTTGTCTTGGGGCCGCAAATCCTGCGTACGTAATGGCTTATTTAAAGCCCTTTACGGGTGTTTTTTCTTACAAAGGGGTTTCTTACGGCCTCTTTCGGGTCTTATTTCTCTCTTAATGATGCTTTATCAATAATGTTCATATATGTCTTTCTTACGCCTTTTGGGGGGAAGGGTTTCTATATGGCCGTTAATGGATGTGCAGCAATCCGCTTGCGTCTAATCTGCATTGACGCTCTTTGCCCACTGGAATCACACATTCTGCCGGGTGTATTGCTGGTTAAAGGCCGAAGAGTACATTGAACAGGCCCTGGCGGCGTTATCACCGTTAAAGATGTATTCGGCTGGCTAAAGATCCCTTACCAAGCCGGGTAGGGCATTGTTAGTGTGCTGACAAAGGCGCATGAAGATATCGAGAAATACCTGTCCCGAACTGCAGATGTGCGTAAACCCACGCGGTGAAACGTGTCGTAAAAGGACGTTAGATTTTAACGTTGGGCGGTGGAATCGATAGTCTGGCTGACTTGTTGCGACTGGACTTTATCCTGATGATGATACCAGGCGCCAATAGTGGAATAGACGAAACGGCCGAAGAAAAACAGGAAGCTGATAAGAAGTACGATACGGGTCATGCGACTGTCAAATCGATGTCGTTTTCGCATACTGGTTGCCTGACTCACAATGGTTCCTTTAAGAAAGCCCGATCAACGGGCGACGGTGCCATTAAGGCACACTCTTTTGGTGAGGTCAATTGCGCCTGGCGCAAAAATGAGGCGAATAAAAAATAAACAGGCTTTATATAAGATAAATTAAATATTTACGTATAGAATAAGTTTTCGCGATTTAGTTAAAAAAATAGCAAAATAATTCTGAGTGACGAGAAATTTTTGATTTAAATCAATTATCGGATATTGTTCAGCACTAAAATTTTGGTTTCTCTAAGCACGGGCACCCTTGTGTCTGCACAGTCAGGTCGGATACCTGCCTGAAACGCCCGCCCGGAACAGGGTTTCTCGTCGAGCATCTATGACATTGTTAAAAAAATATAATCATCTGAAAGATCGGTGGTGGGCACTGCCTCTTGTTGTTCCCGCAGTACTGTTTCCATTATTTAGTCTGGCTAATACTTTTGCGTCAGTCTCCGGCCAGCACGTCATTCTTTATTATCTGCCGATGGCATTGTTAATAAGCCTGATGATGTTTTTTGGCTGGGCGGCATTGCCCGGCATTATTGTCGCGCTGCTCTTGCGTTACGGTGTGCAGGAGCCGTTCATGGTTCTGTTGCATATCCTGCGGCTGCTGATCCCGGTGGTGCTGAGCTGGGGCGGTTACCGTGTGTTCGTAACCCGGCGGCATTGTGTGTCGTATGGTTCTTCGACGCTGATTTCTCAGCGCGTGTTCTGGCAGGTGCTGTGCCCGGCTACGATTTTGCTGATTATTCTTGAAATGGGCGTCTGGCTGAATCTGTACGATCAGCCGGTCAGCGAGTTGAATACACTGTCGCTCAATATGCCAATGTTAATCAACTACCAGGGGTTACTGGTCGGTTTAATTAGCGGCGTTCCGTTTAGTTATGTGGTTATCCGTGTGCTCCGTCATCCGCGTTACGCGCTGACGTGGTTGTCACAGTTGCGTCATGAGTTCGATCCCAAAGTCACCCGCCTGGAAGTGGTTGTCTGGTTTGGTATCGTTGCCGGTATCGTCTTTTTACTGCTCATGCCGCTAAACATGCACAGCTCGATTTTCAGCACCAATTACACCTTATCGTTGCTGTTACCTGTGATGTTGTGGGGCGCGATGCGCTATGGCTACCGCTTTATCTCGGTCATCTGGACGCCATTGCTGATCATCTCCATTCACTTTTTTGATCGCTATTTGCCGAAATTTCCCTCTTACGATGTGCAAATGGCGATCGCCTCGTCCAGTTACCTCGTCTTTACGTTCATTATTATCGCCATGTCGGTAATGGCGACCCGGCAGCGTAAAGTCAACGATCGTGCCCGCCGCCTGGCGTTTATCGATCCAGTGACAAATCTGCCCAACCTGCGGGCACTTAGCCGTGCGTTGGCAGATACACCGTGGTCAGTGCTCTGTTTCCTGCGGGTGCCAGAGCTGGAACTGTTAGGCCGTAATTACGGCGTATTATTGCGCATTCAGTACAAACAGCAGCTGGCAAGCTGGTTAAAGCCTCTGCTGACGGCGGAGGAGTGCGTTTACCAACTATCCGGGCATGATCTGGTTATTCGCCTGAGCACCCAGTCGCACCAGACACGTATCGAAGAACTGGATGCGCGCATTAAACAGTTCCGCTTTGTCTGGGATGATATGCCGCTGCAACCGCAGGTCGGGCTGAGCTATTGCTATGTGCGTTCCCCGGTCAAGCATCTCTATCTACTGCTGGGCGAGATGAGCACTATTGCTGATTTGTCGCTGGCGACTAACCATCCGGAGAATCTGCAAAATCGCGGGGCAGAAAACCTGCAACGTTGTCTGCGTCTGAAAGTCGACATGATGAATCGCCTGCAACTGGCGCTGGAGCAAAACCAGTTTGAGCTGATGGTACAGTTGATCCAGGGCGTTCGCGGAGACAGCTACTATGAAATTCTGCTGCGACTGAGCGACGAAAGGGGCGAAAGTATCAGCCCGGATGAGTTTTTACCGGTGGCCTATGAATTTGGCCTCTCTTCACGCATTGACCTGTGGGTTATCGATCATGTGCTGAGTTTTATGGCCCGCCACCGCGAGCGCCTGCCAGCACAACGCTTTTCCATTAACCTTTCTCCCGCCTCGGTGTGCCGAAAACAGTTCACACAGGAAGTGCGGCGCTTGTTACGTAAATATGGCATTGAAGCCTGGCAACTGATTTTCGAGATCACAGAAAGCAATGCATTGAATAATGTCGCGCAGGCCAACCAGACGCTGGTGCAGTTACAACTGATGGGTTGCCGGGTAGCGATTGATGATTTTGGTACGGGGTACGGAAGCTATGCCCGGCTGAAAACGGTCAATGCAGACATCCTGAAAATCGACGGCAGTTTTATCCGTAATATTGTTTCAAACAGCCTCGACTACCAGATTGTGGCTTCCATTTGCACGCTGGCGCGGATGAAGAAAATGCATGTGGTGGCGGAGTATGTCGAAACGGAAGAGATCCGTAGCGCGGCCATTGCTCTCGGCATTGATTATTTACAAGGGTATATGATTGGTAAACCTGCGCCGCTGGAAAAACTGCTGGAGCCGCCTTTGGCGCAGGTTTAAATGAATGACGAGGCGGTTCAGGCCGCCACGTCAGATTGCTCTTCTTCGATTTTCAACCGCCAGCCGGTCACCGCTTCCCAATAATCCTGCTCTTTTTCCAGATCGAGCAGTACCAGCGCATTCTGACTGAACCAGTCATACGGGAAACTCAGCGTCCAGTGGTTATCGTCGGTTTTCAGGCGCAGCGTCGGCGGTGTTGTCGTCGCCTGACGCTGGTTATTCAGCAGTACCCCGAGGCGTAAAATCTGCACCAGGGGCAAATATTGCTTCTTCTTAAACAGCGTGAAGCGCGGCAGCTCATCAAGCTTAATGCCTTTACGATGGAAGCGCACCAGCGTCGCCATCATCAGCTGTTGCTCCTGATTGAAGCCCGGCAAATCACTGTTTTGCAGAATATACGCTGAATGTCGATGCATACCGCTGTGGTTAATATTCAGCCCGACTTCGTGCAGCATCGCGGCCCACTTCAGCAGCGCTGCCAGTTGCGGATTCCCCAGCCTGGGGTTTTGCGCCAGCCACTGATCGTACATCAGGGTGGTGGTTTCCAGCACGCGTCGCGCCTGCTCGCGGTCAATGTTGTACTGACTGGCGAGACTCTGCGCAGTGCGGCTGCGGATGTCCTGATGGCGGAAGCGGCCCTCCATCTCATACAGCACGCCTTCACGCAGCGCGCCATCGGAGAGACGCAGTTCGCGGATCGCCAGGGCGTCAAACACGCCGCAAAGAATGGCAAGGCCCGGTACAAACACCGCTTTGCGCTCTTCGGACAGCCCCGGCAGGCTAAGTTCACTGAAGTTTTTATACTTCAGCACTTCTGCTACCAGTTTTTCCAGCCGCTCCGGAGTAATAAAACCGTCTTTCTCGCCGGAGGCGATCAGCACTTCGTGCGCGGCTTTAATGCTGCCCGACGCACCCAGCGCCACGTTCCAGCCCTGAATACGGAACTGCCAGGCCAGCGACTCCAGCTTCTGTGTTGCCGCCATGCGCGCACGGCGGAAGTTTTCGCCATTGATCACGCCATTTGGGAAGTACATCTGCGCAAAACTGACGCAGCCCATACGGCGGCTTTCAACCAGCTTCGGTTCGAAGTCTTCACCGATCACCAGTTCGGTTGATCCACCGCCGATGTCGATCACCAGCTTGCGGCCTTTTTCCGGCTGCGTATGTTCCACACCCATAAAAATCAGACGCGCTTCTTCGTTGCCCGGAATGATTTCAATGGGGTAGGGGATCACTTTTTCGGCACGTTTGAGAAACTCCGTGGCGTTCAGCGCCTGGCGCAGCGTATGCGTACCCACGATGCAGACGCTCGACGGATCGAAGCCCTGCAAACGTTCGGCGAATAGCGACAGGCAGGCCAGCCCGCGCTCCATCGCCTCTTCGCTCAGCATATTGTTGCTGTCCAGACCATCTGCCAGATGAACGCGTTGCTTCAGACGGCCGATGATTTGCATCGCGCCATCCACCACACGGGCAATCACCATGTGGAAACTGTTGGAACCCAGGTCGACGGCGGCAAACTCTTCCGGTCGTGGTGTCTTCTCTTGTATCGGCATAGGTTAATCGGGCTGTTCGAGTGATTTGATGTAGTCGTAAATCGCCAGCTGTGCCCGCACTTTGCGGCGGTTGCCGCGCGGCACATAGCGATTACTCAGTTCTTTATCGATATACCTGGCTTTAACGGTATCACTTAAAAGCAAATCAATGATATCCAGAACGCGCTGTTTAAGGCGCGGATCGAGCAGCGGCGCCGCCACTTCGATACGGTAATCGATGTTACGTGTCATCCAGTCAGCGGAAGAGAGATAGACTCTCTTATCGCCGCCATTCTCAAAAATATAGATGCGATCGTGCTCAAGATAACGGTCAACAATGCTGGTGACACGAATATTTTCGCTGATGCCTTCCAAATCCGGGATCAGCGAACACATGCCGCGCACTAATAAGTTCACCGGCACGCCGGAACTTGAGGCCGCATACAGCCTGTCGACCAGACCTTTATCGACGAGGTTATTCAGCTTCAACGTGATCCCCGACGGCTTACCTTCCTGTGCATTGGCAATTTCCGCGTCGATCATGTCATACAGCAGGCGACGTGAGTTCTGCGGCGACACCAGCAGGTAATCAAAGTGCACCGGACGGTACGGGTTTTCAATAAAGTTAAATACCCGGCGAACCTCATTGGTGATCCGCGCATCGGCGGTGATCAACGAGTAGTCGGTATAAAGCCGTGCGGTTTTTTCGTTAAAGTTCCCGGTCCCGATGTGGGCGTAACGTACCACTTCCTCGCCTTCCATACGGGAGATCAGGAACAGCTTGGCGTGAATTTTTAGACCCGGTGCAGAGAAGATAACCTGCACACCGGCTTCGGTCAGACGTTTTGCCCAGTGAATATTCGCCTCTTCGTCGAAGCGTGCCTGCAGCTCCACCACTACGGTCACTTTCTTGCCGTTGTGCGCGGCGTGGATCATAGAATCAATAATGCGGGAGTCTTTCGCCACGCGGTAGATATTGATTTTAATCGCCAGCACGCTCGGGTCGAACGACGCCTGGCGCAGCAGTTCCAGCACATGCTCAAACGTGTGGTAGGGGTAATAGAGCAGGACATCGCGTTCGCGAATGGCGTCGAACCCGTTGCGGAATTTATCAAACCACAGGTGACGCAGGCGCGGCAGCGGCTTGTTGACCAGGTTGGCTTTGCCCACGTTCGGAAAGCCAATAAAGTCTTTAAAGTTGTGGTAACGCCCGCCAGGGATAATGGAGTCATAGCGGGAGATGGTGAGCTTCTCACGCAGCATCTCCACCATTGCATCCGGCATATCGCGCTGGTAAACAAAACGCACCGGTTCGGCTGTCAGTCGCTGTTTCAGGCTGGAGGACATTAGCTCCATCAGGCTCGATTCCATTTCGTGCACCAGATCGTATTCGGCGTCACGGGTCATTTTCATCGAGTAAGCGTTCAGCGTGTCATAATCGAAGAAGCCTTTAAAAATATCATCCAGGCAGTAACGCAGAATGTTATCCAGCAGGATCATGGGCTTACGGCGGCGCGGTGTTTCCGGCGGCAGGTTAACGAAGCGCGGTACTTTGTCGGACGGGATTTCCAGCAGCGCGTAGCGGATTTCATCGCCGCGAATGATTTCTACCGCGAGGTAGGTGTAATCATCTTTCAGGAACTTCACCAGGTTGGTTTCGCGGTTAATCAGCGTTGGCGTAATGTGCTGACGCAGGTACTGTTTAAAGTAGTTGCGCAGCCAGCTTTGCTGGTTTTGCGAGAGCTGCCGTTCGTTAATCAAAAAGATTTGATTACGCGCCATCTCCAGCAGGAGTTCGTTATACAGGCTGTCAAACTCCTGGTCGGCTTTCAGTACGCGGGACTGAATTTTCCCCAGCAAGTGACGCGAGTTAGTCGGTAAGCCTTGCTCTTCGCTGATGATCAGCCGGCGCTTCAGTTCGGCGAAACGCACTTTGTAGAATTCATCGAGGTTATTGGAATAGATGCCCAAAAAACGCATGCGCTCGATCAACGGGTTGCTTTTATCTCCGGCCTCCTGGAGAACGCGTTCGTTGAAGCACAACCAGCTTAGTTCTTTTTCGAGATATAACTTTTCCTGACCCATTCCTGTTTACACTCCGGTTCAATCTCGGGACACGCAAGCCCGTCTCGCGCTTGCGGCGTCCCGACTTACAGGTGAACGTTGCTGGCGTTCCTTCGTATAACACAACTTATTATGGCGAGCTTTGCCATCAGATGTCCAACTGTGCCAAAAAAGTATGACAGTAATCTTTTTTCTGACGTAAGGTGATGAAAATACTGCGGGGAAAAGGCGCGGTTAATGCCGGATAAGCATTGCGCCATCCGGCTACTGGGCCCTGAAAGGTGAGAATTATTCGTCAGCCGCATGGCCTTGTGGCGGTAAGCAGACGCCATCCAGCCAGGCGCTGTTATTTTCCATCTTCAGGCGACCCTCAACAAACCAGCTCACCACCAGCGGATAAATGGCGTGCTCCTGCGCCTGCACGCGTGCGGTGATCTCTTCTTCTGTATCACCGTCAAACACCGGGACTTTGGCCTGCAGGATCACCGGCCCGCCGTCCAGCTCATCGGTCACGAAATGCACCGTGGTGCCGTGCTCGTCGTCGCCGTTCTCCAGCACCTGGCGATGGGTGTGCAGACCAGGGTATTTCGGCAGGAGGGAAGGGTGGATATTCAGTAAGCGCCCGGCATAATGCGCGACAAACGCCGGACTGAGGATACGCATATAACCCGCCAGCACCACCAGATCAGGGGCGTAGGCGTCAATTTCCTGCATCAGTTCACGATCGAAGGCATCGCGGCTGGCAAACTGGTCAGCGGTGAGGGCGTGGGCGGGAATAGCCGCTTCCCGCGCACGTTCAAGGCCGAACGCATCGGCCTTGTTACTGAAGACTGCCCGCAGGGTGCCGTTGATTCTCTTCTGTTTGCAGGCGTCGATAATCGCCTGCAAATTGCTTCCGTTACCGGAAATCAGCACCACGATATTTTTCATTCAATGACCACACGCTCGCTGGAATCGGAGGCTTTGATAATACCGATTTTCCACGCGCTTTCACCTTTTGCATTCAGCAGGGTGATGGCTTTTTCTGCTTCCGCTGCTGGCAGCGCAATCACCATTCCGACACCGCAGTTAAAGGTGCGATACATTTCATGACGGCTGACGTTGCCTGCGCTCTGCAGCCAGTTAAAGACCGCAGGCCACTGCCAGGATGACTCGTCGATCACCGCCTGGGTGTTGTCGGGCAGCACGCGCGGGATGTTCTCCCAGAAACCGCCGCCAGTCAGGTGGGCAATAGCGTGGACGTCGACATTCTCGATCAGATCCAGCACCGACTTCACATAAATGCGCGTTGGCTCCAGCAGGTGATCGGCCAGCGGTTTGCCTTCCAGCTGCGTGGTTTGCGGATCGCAGCCGCTTACTTCAATCACTTTACGTACCAGCGAGTAACCGTTGGAGTGCGGGCCGCTGGACGCCAGTGCCACCAGCACATCACCATCGGTTACTTTCGAACCGTCGATAATTTCTGATTTTTCTACCACGCCGACGCAGAAACCGGCCACATCGTAATCTTCGCCGTGATACATGCCCGGCATTTCGGCCGTTTCACCGCCGACCAGCGCACAACCTGATTGCAGGCAGCCTTCGGCGATACCGTGGATCACACTGGCTGCGGTGTCCACATCCAGTTTGCCGGTTGCGTAATAGTCGAGAAAGAACAGCGGCTCCGCGCCCTGTACCACCAGGTCGTTGACGCACATCGCCACCAGGTCAATGCCAATGGTGTCGTGGCGCTTCAGATCCATTGCCAGACGCAGTTTGGTACCTACGCCATCAGTGCCGGAAACCAGTACTGGCTCACGATATTTTTGCGGCAGAGCGCACAGCGCGCCGAAGCCGCCCAGACCGCCCATGACTTCCGGGCGGCGGGTTTTCTTCACCACACCTTTGATTCGGTCAACCAGAGCATTGCCCGCGTCGATATCAACACCGGCATCTTTGTAGCTAAGAGAGGTTTTATCGGTCACTGCTTCAGTCCCCACGCGTTTACTAGCGGTAGAAATAAAATTCGGCGCAATTCTAGCAGTCCAGGCAAACGTTTGCGAGCCTATTATTGTCGGGCCTGGCTTATAACTTTCGATATACTATTCTCCAGGTTGATTGATCGTGATCAAGCGCCTGCCTGTAGCGCAACGGAAAAAAAGCGGTATAATCCGGCGATTTTTTTTGTGGCTGCCACCTGTCTGGGGAAAGGAGAAGAGTATGAAGATCGTGGAAGTAAAACACCCACTCGTCAAACACAAGCTGGGTCTGATGCGAGAGAACGACATCAGCACCAAACGCTTTCGTGAACTCGCCTCGGAAGTAGGCAGCCTGCTGACCTATGAAGCGACTGCCGACCTGGAAACAGAAAAAGTCACTATCGAAGGCTGGAACGGCCCGGTACAGGTTGATCAGATCAAAGGGAAAAAAATCACCGTTGTGCCGATCCTGCGTGCAGGCCTGGGCATGATGGAAGGCGTGCTGGAGCACGTACCGAGCGCGCGTATCAGCGTGGTGGGTATTTACCGTAACGAAGAGACACTGGAGCCGGTGCCGTACTTCCAGAAGCTGGTGTCCAATATCGATGAACGTATGGCGCTGGTGGTTGACCCGATGCTGGCAACTGGCGGTTCGATGATCGCCACGATCGACCTGCTGAAAAAAGCGGGCTGCCACAGCATTAAAGTGCTGGTGCTGGTAGCCGCGCCGGAAGGTCTGGCGGCGCTGGAGAAAGCGCACCCGGACGTGGAGCTGTACACAGCGTCTATTGATCAGGGCCTTAATGAGCACGGGTACATTATTCCGGGCCTCGGCGATGCCGGCGATAAAATCTTTGGTACGAAATAACGCATTAAATATCGAAAGCCGACTTTGATAGTCGGCTTTTTTTTGGGATTCAAACCACTCCCTGCCGTTAAGGACAGGGAGACACACAACAACACTCAGAGGAAAACACTATGACGCGCCGTGCTATCGGGGTAAGTGAAAGACCACCGCTTTTGCAAACCATCCCGCTTAGTTTGCAGCACTTGTTCGCTATGTTTGGCGCAACCGTGCTGGTGCCAATCCTGTTTCATATTAACCCGGCCACCGTGCTGTTGTTCAACGGTATCGGGACACTGCTCTATATCTTTATTTGTAAGGGAAAAATCCCGGCATATTTAGGTTCCAGCTTTGCCTTTATCTCACCGGTACTGCTGCTGTTGCCGCTCGGTTACGAAGTGGCGCTTGGCGGCTTTATCATGTGCGGCGTGCTGTTTTGCCTGGTCTCTTTTATTGTGAAAAAAGCCGGTACCGGCTGGCTGGACGTGATGTTCCCGCCAGCGGCAATGGGGGCAATCGTTGCCGTTATTGGTCTGGAACTGGCGGGCGTGGCGGCGAACATGGCGGGTCTGCTGCCTGCCGACGGGCAGTCTGCGGACTCCAAAACCGTTATCATCTCGCTGGTGACACTGGGCGTAACGGTTTTTGGTTCCGTGCTGTTCCGTGGTTTTATGGCCATTATCCCGATCCTGATTGGTGTGCTGGCGGGCTACGCGCTCTCCTTTGCAATGGGCGTTGTCGATACCTCGCCCATTGCTCAGGCGCACTGGTTCGCGCTGCCGACGTTCTACACCCCACGTTTTGAGTGGTTTGCCATTTTCACCATTCTGCCTGCGGCGTTAGTTGTGATTGCCGAGCACGTTGGCCACCTGGTGGTGACGGCCAATATCATCAAGAAAGACGTGATCCGCGATCCGGGTCTGCACCGCTCCATGTTTGCCAACGGTCTGTCGACGGTGATTTCGGGTTTCTTCGGCTCCACGCCAAACACTACCTACGGTGAAAACATTGGCGTAATGGCGATCACCCGCGTTTACAGTACCTGGGTGATTGGCGGCGCGGCAATTATCGCTATTCTGCTCTCATGCGTGGGTAAACTGGCGGCGGCGATCCAGATAATCCCGGTGCCGGTGATGGGCGGCGTTTCTCTGCTGTTGTACGGCGTCATTGGTGCGTCCGGTATTCGCGTACTGATCGAATCCAAAGTGGATTACAGCAAAGCGCAAAACCTGATCCTGACCTCCGTTATTCTGATTATCGGCGTGAGCGGCGCGAAAGTGCACATTGGCGCGGCAGAGTTGAAAGGCATGGCGCTGGCGACCATCGTTGGTATTTGCCTGAGCCTGATCTTCAAACTGATCAGCGTCCTGCGCCCGGAAGAAGTGGTGCTGGATGCCGAAGAAAGCGACGTGACGAAGTAATTGTTGCCTCTGTTTGAACCGGGTTTCGCGCCCGGTTCAAACCTCACGCTTTTTTATGATAAACTCACTGCGTTTTTTGTAAGCCCTGTTGAGGTACTTCTGAACACGCCGGCACAGCTCTCCCTGCCATTATATTTACCCGATGATGAAACCTTCGCGAGTTTCTGGCCGGGTGATAACCCCTCTTTACTGGCGGCGTTGCAAAACGTTTTGCGCCAGGCGCACAGCGGTTACATTTATATCTGGTCGCGTGAAGGCGCAGGCCGCAGCCATTTGCTGCATGCTGCCTGTGCGGAGCTTTCTCAGCGCGGCGACGCCGTGGGCTATGTGCCGCTGGATAAACGCACCTGGTTTGTACCGGATGTGCTGGAAGGGATGGAGCAACTCTCGCTGGTCTGCATTGATAATATTGAATGCATTGCCGGTGACGATCTGTGGGAAATGGCGATCTTTAATCTCTATAACCGTATTCTGGAGTCGGGCAAAACCCGGCTTTTGATCACCGGCGATCGCCCGCCACGCCAGCTTAACCTGGGGCTGCCGGATCTGGCATCACGCCTGGACTGGGGGCAAATCTACAAGCTGCAGCCACTGTCTGATGAAGATAAATTGCAGGCGCTGCAATTGCGTGCGCGCTTACGCGGTTTTGAACTGCCAGAAGATGTGGGGCGTTTTCTGCTTAAGCGTCTGGATCGGGAAATGCGTACCCTGTTTGATACGCTGGATGAACTGGATCGTGCCTCAATCACCGCGCAGCGCAAGCTGACCATTCCCTTCGTCAAAGATATTCTCAAGCTGTAAATCACCGGCCGGATACGCGTTGCGCCCTCCGGCCACCTGATTACAGGATTTCCAACACCTGCTCCGGCGGGCGTCCTATACGCGCTTTACCGTTGGCCAGTACGATCGGGCGCTCAATCAGTTTTGGGTTGTCCACCAGTGCCTGCACCAGCGCATCTTCCGCAAGCGTGCTGTCATCCAGCTTCAGCGCTTTATAGAGATCTTCTTTGGTGCGCATCAATTCGCGCGCGCTGGACATGCCAAGCAGCGACAGCAGCTGGCGCACGGTTGCGGCATCCGGCGGCGTGTCGAGGTAGAGCACAACCTCCGGCTCCACACCCTGTTCTTTCAGCAGGTTCAGCGTTTCGCGGCTCTTGGAGCAACGCGGGTTATGGTAAATTTGCACGCCCTTTGACATTTCTTCTCCTTATTACATCTTCTGATACGGCTTGAAACGTTGCTGCATCTGCCGTAGCTGATCAATTCGCGCATCATAACGCGCCTGTTGCAGGCTGCCGAGTTTCACCTGCGAACTGGCACTGCTTAACAGGGTGATGGCCTGATCCAGTTTTCCCACCAGCGCCAGGCTTTCCGCACGGGCGGCCAGTTCCTGATCGCGGTTATTCAGGGCTGCTTCCGCCTGTGCCAGCAAGTCCCAGCCATTCACATCTTCTTTATAGCTAAAGGTATAGCGGTTGAGGATCCGCGCCGCTTCTGCCGGCTGGCCACCCTCGAGATACGCATTCGCCAGGTTAAGCTGTAACACCGGGTTGGTTTTTAGCTCCCGCGCGGCATTCAGCCGTTTAATGGCTTCGCCGCTTTTGTTCTGCCCTAAATCGATATCGGTTGCCAGGTCGATAAACCAGGCATTATTGGGATCGGCATTTAGCAGGGGCTGCAATATTTTTTCCGCCTCGGCAAATTTTTTCGCGTCCATTGCCTGTAGTGCACGGCCATATTGCGCGGCATGTTGCTCTCGCACGTTGCCGTTTGCCCAGCTGTCCAGCAGGTCGCTGGTCAGTTGGTTGCGGCCCGAGTTATACATCCCCAGCGTTCTGGCTTTTGCCATATAGAACTCAGCCGATGATTGCACTACCACCGGGCGCATCTGGTTGGCGCGGTTGCGCGCATCTGACAGGCGGCTTTCCGGTAACGGGTGCGTCAGCAGGATTTCCGGCGGGCGGGTGGAGTAGCGAGACTGGTCAAGCAATTTCTCCAGAAAAGTCGGCATCGCCTGCGGGTCGAAACCGGCGCGCTGCAACACCTGAATGCCGATACGGTCCGCTTCCTGTTCATTCTGCTGCGTAAAGCTGATCATCCCTTGCTGCGTACCGGCCAGCGTACCGGTTAGCGCAGCCATCCCGGCTTGCGGGTTCGCCATTGCCAGTAAAATTGAGCCGAGTGCGCCTGCCCAGGTGAGCGGTGCGCTGCGTTTTTGGTCTTCCATCGCCCTTGCCAGATGGCGCTGGGTGACGTGTGAAATTTCGTGCGCCATTACCGAAGCCAGCTGACTCTCATTATCCGTATAGCGGAACAACGCAGAGTGCAGCACCACATTGCCGCCAAAAAAGGCGAAGGCGTTAATTTCGTCGTTATTAATGAGATAGAAGTGGAAGGGGGTTTTTACCGAATCTGCATGGGCAACCAGCCGCATTCCGAGTGTGTTGATGTACTGAACCAGCAGCGGATCGTTAATCAATGGCGCGCTGCCGCGCAACTGGCGCACATAGTAGTCGCCCATTTGCATCTCCTGACCGATGGAGAGCGTGCTGCCTGCGGAGGTGCCCATATCTGGCAGGCTGTCTGAGGAGTCCGCAAAGGCCGGGGTCAACGGGCCTGCGCTCAGCGCCATGACAAGGGTTGCGACCAGCGTTCGTTTCAACTGCCTGAACATAACCTCTTCCTGTATTGTAGGGGGTACCAATATGACCTGCGTTTGCGGGCTTCGTTCCTGCTTCCGGCACAGGGAGTGTAGCCGCCTTCCCGGTTGAAGAAAATCCTATTCACCACATTGTTATGTTTCCTGGAAAGGATAAGAAAAGCGAAGTCTTTTTTGTGACATTTCGATACACTTCCCCCTCTTACCCGCCAATGAGGCTCAAGAAAAAACGTTATGCTCGAAATGTTGATGCAGTGGTATCGCCGTCGCTTTAGCGATCCGGAAGCGATAGCACTGCTGGTCATTCTCCTCGCGGGATTCTGTATTCTCTTCTTTTTTAGCGGCCTGCTTGCGCCTCTGCTGGTGGCGCTGGTCATTGCTTATCTTCTGGAGTGGCCTACCGCGCGCCTGCAACGCATCGGGTGTTCGCGTAGCGTTGCCGCCACACTGGTGCTGTTGCTGTTTGTGGGCATCCTGCTGGTGATGGCATTTGTGGTAATGCCGGTTGCCTGGCAGCAGGGAATTAACCTGATTCGGGATATGCCCGGCATGCTCAATAAACTCTCCGATTTCGCCGCCACGCTGCCGCGTCGTTACCCGGCATTGATGGATGCCGGCATCATCGATGCGATGGCGGAAAATATGCGATCGCGCATGCTGACCATGGGCGATTCGGTGGTGAAATATTCGCTGGCATCGCTGGTCGGGCTGCTAACGCTGGCGGTCTATCTTGTGCTGGTGCCGCTCATGGTTTTCTTCCTCGTCAAAGACAAAGATCCATTGCTGAACGCCGTGCGCCGTATTTTGCCGCGCAACCGTGGCCTTGCGGGCCAGGTGTGGAAAGAGATGAACCAACAGATCACCAATTATATTCGCGGCAAAGTGCTGGAGATGATTGTGGTCGGCATCGCCACCTGGATTGGCTTTATTCTGTTCGGCCTCAACTACTCGCTGCTGCTGGCGGTGCTGGTGGGGTTCTCCGTGTTGATCCCCTATATCGGCGCGTTTGTGGTAACTATTCCGGTGGTGGGGGTGGCGCTGTTCCAGTTCGGGTTGGGTACCGAGTTCTGGAGCTGTTTCGCGGTCTATCTCATTATTCAGGCGCTGGACGGTAACTTGTTGGTTCCGGTGTTGTTCTCTGAAGCCGTTAACCTGCACCCGCTGGTGATCATCCTGTCGGTGATTATATTTGGCGGACTGTGGGGCTTTTGGGGCGTGTTTTTCGCCATCCCGCTGGCGACGCTGATCAAGGCGGTGATCCACGCGTGGCCGGATTCGCCGGCGATTGAAGAATAAAGATGCCGGGCGGAGGCCTGAGCGCCGCCCGGCAGGTATTCACTGTGCCTAACGCTGATTACGCAGATAAATTATCCAGTACGTCACGCCAACCAGTAACCCGCCGCCGATAATGTTACCCAGCGTCACCGGGATCAGGTTGGCGGTTATAAAGTTGCTGAACGTTAATGCGGGGAAGCTGTCCGCCGTGCTGTGTATGGCGCTCCAGAAGCTGTCCGGTGCGCAGTAACGAATAATAATCGCTAGTGGGATCAAAAACATATTGGCGATGCTGTGCTCAAACCCGCTGGCGACAAACATGCCAATCGGCAGCAGCATTGCCATCACTTTATCGGTCAGCGTATGGCCGGAATAACTCATCCATACTGCCAGGCAGACCATCAAATTGCACAAGGTGCCGAGGCACACCGCTTCAATAAAGGTGTGATGCATTTTATGGTCGGCAGTAAGCAACACATTCAACCCCCACAACCCGTTGCCGCTCATGGGTTGCCCGGCAAACCAGATCAGCGCGACAAAAAACAGCGCTCCGGTCAGGTTGCCAATATAAACGATGACCCAGTTCAGCGTCAGTTGCCGCCAGCTGATCAGGCCACTGGCTTTCGCCATGACGGTCAATACTGTCGAAGTGAACAGATCCGCGCCGCAAACCACCACCAGAATCAGCCCGAGGGAAAAACACAGCCCTCCCGCCAGCCTGGCCAGCGCGCTGGCCGGTGCCGGCCCGGTGGTCACAGTAATATAGAAAACAAAGGCAATAGAGATAAAAACGCCCGCGGTGATGGCGAGAAAGAACGACAGCTCTTTTTTCTTGCTGACTTTATACAGACCAGACTGCTCGGCGACTTTTGCCATTTCCGCAGGAAGTCGCAGGTCAAACGCATTGCCGGTATCCATTTGATTCTCCTGATTCAATGCACATAAGCGAGATAACGGCCTGATTATGCATAGCGCATACCAGTCATCAGCAGGAGAGTGTTAACGGCTTCACATAACAGGAGAGGGTTACAGCACTTCGCGCACCGCAATCCCCAGGCGTTGCATGCGGGACAAGAGCGTGGTGCGTTTCATTCCCAGTTTTGCGGCGGCGCCGCGTGGTCCGGCGACGATACCATTGGTTTCACGCAGGATCTGGATAATACGTTGACGTTCCTCTTCGTCATTTTCCGGCGGTTCGGGGTTTATCATTTTCGCCACTTTCGGCAAGGTAAACGGGAACGGATCGTGCGCCACCGGTTGCACCATGCTGACCGGCTGGGCGTGCAGTTGCAGGCTGAGGGTATTATCGCGCGACAGCAGGACGGCGCGTTCAATCACGTTCTCCAGTTCGCGCACATTGCCCGGCCACTCGTAGCGCATCAACTGGCGTAGGGTGTCGGCCGGAATGGTGTCGATGGTACGGTTCAGGCGACGCGCCAGTTTTTGTGTAAAGTAGCGAGCCAGCAGGGGAATATCTTCCGGTCGTTCACGCAGCGGCGGCAACACCAGCGGGAACACATTCAGCCTATAAAACAGATCGTTACGGAACTCGCGGTCAATCACCATCTGGCGCAGATCGCGGTTGGTGGCGGCGATGACTCGCACGTTAACCGGAATGGTGCGACTACCGCCAATGCGTTCGATCTCCCGCTCCTGCAAAACGCGCAGCAGTTTCGGCTGTAACTCCAGCGGCATATCGCCAATTTCATCCAGAAACAGCGTGCCCTCATCGGCCATTTCAAAGCGCCCGCGATGGGCATTAATCGCCCCGGTAAACGCGCCTTTATCATGACCAAATAGCTCGCTCTCCAGCAGACTGGCAGGAATGGCGGCACAGTTAATTTTTACCAGCGGTTTATCTTTACGCGGGCTCATCTGGTGCAGCGCGCGGGCGATGATCTCTTTGCCGGTACCAGTTTCGCCGAGGATCAGCACCGTGCTGTCGCTCAGCGCCACAATTTTCACCTGCTGGAGCACGTCACGCATGGCGTCGCTCTGGTGAATAATGTCACCGAAGCTCTGGCTGGATGAGATTTGCTCATTCAGTTTGCGGTTTTCGCTGTTGAGGTTCTCTTTCAGTTCAATGACGTTACGCCAGGCGTCGGCATTATCGACGGCGATGCCGATTCTGTCGGCGATCTGTTGCAGTAATCGACAGTTTTGCTCGCTGAACACGCTGTCGTCATGGTGCGCCAGCAACAGTACGCCGGTGGATTTGTGACTGAAGGCCAGCGGCAGAATAAATACTGCTGCCAGTGATTGCGCCGCCAGAGGCTGCAATAGCGGATCGTTTTGCCACAACGCTTCATCCTCTTCCCGGCGCAGCAATGCGCAGTGCTGGTCGTTTAGCGCCGCCAGTAACAATGGGCTTTCACTGCGCAGCGGGAATTGGGCCGTGGTGGGCGGGCAGGGGGGGAAATGGGTGGCGTGGCAAACCAGCTTGCCTGCATGCAAACTGTCGCGCAGGACCATGCGAATATTATCAATGCCAAAAAAACGGTGGATAGCCTGCGACACATCCGCAATCAGCGCATCGAGATCGAGATGTGATAGCACCGAGTTGGTAATGTCCACCAGCACCCGATCGTGATCCCGCTCCTGCTGTAACTGTGCAACAGACTGGCTCAGCTGATCGCGGGCACCTTGCTCTTCCAGCGCCTGGGCGGCCAGTCGGGCCAGCCAGGCAAACAGGGCGTTATCGGCGTCATTAAACGTGCCGTTGTCAGTGCGCACAAAACGCAGTTCCACCATCTCGCGCCCGTCAAGCAGGGCGACATGCACTGAACTGTCGCTGACTTTTCCGCCATATGGCTGGTCGCTACACTCAACGCTGCCATCATCAAAGCAGCGCCAGAAGCGGGTGTTATTGAACGATAACTCGATGTGCTGAACGGGACTGAAGGGCGGCGGCAGGGGGATAAATGCCCGGAGAAGTGAAGCCTGCTCGTTATCGTGTAAAATCATGGATACGTCGCCCTTCCAGATTGACCTGTTATCCCCCAAAGTGAGTAGGCAGAGTACAATATCCCTTGTTTTTGTAGTGTTACAAGCTTCACGGATAAGTCACTGTTCTTGTATAAACCAGAGAAATATCTTAACGAAGCAATCGCACCATCAGATAGAGCGCCGGTTCCTGCGTCATATCCTGCAAATGCTGTAATAACTGGCGGCTCCAGCCGCGCCAGGGTTCCGCTGTGGTTTCTGCCAGCCTTGCCAGCGCGGGGGCCAGCGTATTGACGTGGCTGGCATCCATCACAATTTCGCCAAAGGTTAACAACCCCTGCAATTTGCGGCGTGCGTCGCCTTCTTCCAGCAGGGCGATCCACTGTTGATAGTCTGCAAGCGGGCACTCAAGCACAACATTCAGGCAATCTATTACCCCAACGTGGTGACCAATCGCCAGTGAGTAATACATTACCTGGCGACTTTTCTCTTCCAACTCTACGCTGTCATCAACAAATTTTTGCCGTAACGCCCAGAACATCACTCTGGCTTCTGTTTCAGACATGGTTGCGCTCCAGTGTGGACATCAGCTCCTGGACAATGACAGTCAGCCGCGGATCGTCCGCCTGCTGAAGCCAGGCATTTACCCGTGCTGCTCGTTGCTCTGGTGCGCCTGCTGTTAACAGGGCGAACAGGTGATCGGTGATCTCGCGCCCCTGTCGGTACCCGGCCAGTTGCCGCGCCTGCCGCTCCAGGCTCACCCGCAACGCCAGCGGCAGCGCGGGCCAGCGTAACTGCGCGATTTCACTCTCGCCTTGCTCCGTCTCCACCGCATGCAGTTTTTGCTCCAGCAAACCCAGCGCAACCGCAAAACCATGAATGGTTGCAGCGGGTGTGGGCGGGCAACCTGGGATCCACACATCAATCGGCACGATGGTGTCGCTGCCGCCCCATACGCAATAGAGGTCGTGAAAAATACCGCCACCGACGCCGCAAGCGCCGTAAGAGATGGCGATTTTATGGTCTGGCGCAGCCTCCCAGGCGCGCAGGGCGGGCATGCGCATCGCACGGGTGACTGCGCCGGTAAACAACAAGATATCGGCGTGGCGCGGTGAAGCCACCGCTTTGATACCAAAACGCTCGGCATCGAAGAGCGGGGTGATGGCGGCGAAAATTTCGATTTCACACCCGTTACAACCTCCGCAGTCAACCCGGTAAACATAGGCGGAACGCTGGATGTCGCGCAGCAGCAGTTGTTTGATTTTCTGCGCCGACGCATCAAGCTGTACCGGCTGGCTGACATGCTGGCTAAGCACCTGACTCATGCTTGCTCCTTAAGGTAATAGTGAACATTAACGCTACCGTGGTGTTCCAGCGCGTCGCGACGGCGGCAGGCCGGGCAGACACAGGCCAGGTCGCGTAGCCTCTGTGCCTGCTCTGGTGCTGACTGGTTGAGCGCCAGCAGATCCGCCGCCAGCGCGACGGATTTTTCCGGTGCAAACGCCACACCGCACTGGCTACAGTGCTGCAGACGAAAGGTGGCGCGTACGTACAGATCCGCTTTACGAGTCACAGCCAGTTCAAACTCTTCAGATAAGTGGATGGCCCGTGTCGGGCACACCTCTTCGCAACGCCCACAGTAAATGCAGCGGCCAATAAATAATTGCCAGACACGGCGGTTCTCTTCGGCGAGCGTTTCCATGGTCAGCGCATTCGCCGGGCAGGCGGTGGTGCAGGCACCGCAGGCAATACATTGCCCGGGATCCAGTTCCGGTTTGCCGCGAAATCCTGGGCACACCTCCAGCGGCGCAAACGGGTATTTCACCGTGACGTCACCCGCTCTGAGGATAGTTTTCAACAATTTCAGCATCGTTTCTTTCCTTACTTCAGCGGCGAATGGCGACGTTCAAGGCTGTACCGTTCGATCTCTTTATAGGGAACCGTGGTCGATTTCCGTTTCCGCACATCCACCAGCGTGACCCGGTCAGTACAGGAGTAACAGGGATCGAGACTGCCAATGATCAGCGGCGCGTCGGAGACGGTATTGCCGCGCAGCATATAACGCAGCACGGGCCAGTTGGCGTAGGTGGCCGCCCGGCAGCGCCAGCGAAAAAGCTTTTGGTTATCGCCAAGCATGCTCCAGTGCACGTCCTCGCCACGCGGAGCTTCCACATAACCGAGGGCGAACTGATGCGGCTGATAGCTGAAGCCTTCGGTCAGCAGCGGCGTGTCGGGCAGGTTATCAAGGGCGAACTCAATCATCGCCAGGGAGTCAAACACCTCTTTAACCCGCACCATTACACGCGAGAACACGTCGCCATCCGGCCACGTGAACAGGGTTTTCGGCAAGTTGCCGTAGTCGGCATAGGGGTGATCAAAGCGTAAATCGCGGGTAAAACCGCTGCCGCGGATCAGCGGCCCCACCGGGCTGAAATCCCGGGCAACTTGTCGATCCAGCACGCCAACGCCCTGGGTACGCTGCGCCATGTTCGGCGTGGAGAGCAGCATATCCACCAGTTGTGATACTTCCGCACGCATCTCTTTCACCAATTGAATCGTCTTCACACGCTGCGCTTTCAGGATGTCGCGACGAATACCGCCAATCAGGTTCAGACCATAGGTTTTACGCGAGCCGGTGAGCAGTTCCGCCATGGTCATCGATTTTTCACGGATACGGAAAAACTGCATAAAGCCGGTATCGAAGCCGACAAAGTGGCTGGAAAGGCCAATATTCAGCAGATGGCTGTGCAGGCGTTCGACTTCCAGCAACACTGAGCGGATAGTGTGTGCCCGTTGCGGTACCACAATGCCAAGCGCGTTTTCCACCGAGGTGGTATACGCCACGCTGTGGGCGAAACCGCAAATGCCGCATACCCTGTCCGAGAGAAACGTGACCTCGTTATAGCCCATCCGGGTTTCCGCCAGTTTTTCCATGCCACGGTGTACGTAGAACAGGCGGTAGTCGGCATCGACAATCCGTTCCCCATCAACGAACAGACGAAAATGACCCGGTTCATCAGACGTAATATGTAACGGCCCAATCGGGACAATGCGTGCCGAACTGCCGCCATCGTTAACAAAGGCGTAGTTTTCCGTCTCGCGGGTGGGTTCCGGGCGCAGGCGGTAATCCATGGTGTCTTTACGCAGCGGGTGGAGATCGTCCGGCCAGTCATCTGGCAACACGAGGCGGCGCTGATCCGGCAGACCCACCGGGATCAGACCGTACATATCGCGGATTTCGCGCTCGCCCCATACGGCGGCGGGTACACGTGGCGTCACAGACGGAAACTCGCGGGTTTGTGCATCCACCAACGCTTTGACAACGATCCAGCACTTTTCTGCCCCTTCCATCGAGAGGGCGTAGTAGACCGCATAGTGACCATTCAGGGTGCGTTCATCATTGCCAAACAGCACGGGGAGCCAGCCGTCATGCTGGTAGTAAAGATAGTGCACAATATCTGGCAGCAGGTTGAGTTTCACCGTAATGGTCACCTGCTCAAAGGTTTGACGCTCTTCGTCCAGTACCGCACCAGGAAACTGCGTTTTTAACGCGGCCAGACAAGCGTTGCCGCGCGGTTGTTGAAGACTGACACTGGCTAAATAACTCACTTTGACTCTCCCGGAACATGCAATGGCGTTGCGAAGGTCGTGGTGTCGAAAGCAGTCCACAGCCCGCTAAATGAGGGTGACGGTTGATCGTTGCCAGACAAGACAATCGTGGAGGCTTTCGCCAGCAGGCTGCTGACCGGCTGCGGAATATGGGTGCCCATCACCAGCATCATCGCCAGCAAAATCATCATTGGTAGGGTCGTCAGCCAGCCCAGCTCGCCGCCTGCTACTTGCTGCGGCGGAGTGGCAAACAGCGCTTTGGCGACCATGCGCACCAGCCCGCCGAGCACCAGTGTCAGCAGTAGCAATAACAGCACGGTCACCAGCAGGTGCTCTGCCGCCAGCCCGGCTGTCACGGTCATAAACTCGCTGAGGAAAATGTTGAAGGGCGGCATCCCGCCGAGCGCCAGCGCGCCGCCGCCGAGCAGAACGGCGGTGAGGGGCATCACTTTCAGCATGCCGCATACCACGTCCAGATTACGGGTACCGTACTTCAGCAATACATTCCCGGAGCCGCAGAACAGCAGGGTTTTGGCGAGGCTGTGGTTCAGCGTATGCAGCAGCGCCGCCAGAATACCCAGCGGGCCGCCAATCCCCAGAGCCACTGCCACCAGCCCCATGTTCTCCACGCTGGAGTAAGCCAGCAGGCGTTTCATGTCCTGTTGCACCAGGATAAAAAAGGCCGCCACCGCTACCGACAACATGCCAAAAATCAGCAACAACCGGCTGGGGAAGGTTTCGCCAATGGCGTGGCAAATGATGATGTAATAGCGGATCAACACCAGCAGTGCGCAGTTGAGCAGCACCGCTGAAAGCAGGGCGCTGACCGGGCTGGGGGCTTCACTGTGCGCATCCGGCAGCCAGGCGTGCATCGGGAAGAGGCCGGTTTTGGTACCAAACCCAATCAGCACAAACACAAAGGCCAGCGTCATCAGCGTGGGATCCAGCTGACTGCTCGCTTTCAGTACTTCGGTCCACAAAATAGCGTGATCCGGCTCTGCCATAAAGCTGGCGGCGTTGGCATAAACCAGTACCGTGCCGAACAGGCCAAACGCGACGCCAACGGTGCAGATAATGATGTATTTCCATGCCGCTTCCAGCGATGAGCGCTGACCATAAATGCCCACCAGAAACGCCGAACTGAGGGTAGTGGCTTCAATGGCTGCCCACATCACAATCAGGTTATTGCTGGTGACTACCAGCAGCATGGTGAACAGGAACAGATGGAAAAAGCCGTAGTAGTTGCATAGCGTGGGGACGGTGATTTCACCGTGATCCACTTCATGGCGCATATAACCAATGGAGTACAGGCCGGTAAGAAAGCCAATAATGCCCAGCAACGACAGGAATAACCCGCTGAGGCTGTCGATATGCAGCCAGCGATGGGCCGCAAAAATTTCCCCTTCGCCGACGCCTTCCACCACGGTAAACAGGGCGATGACCAGCAACAGACTGATGCCGATACTGTGGATCGTTGTGACGAGCGAGCGTGCCGCCGCACGGCTGAGACGGCAAGCGAAGCAGAGCAGTGAAACCCCCAGCGGCGTCAGCAGCAACAGCGTAAACATCAATGCATGACTCATGATGTTACCCCTTCAGCGCCGTAAGATTGTTCACATCCAGCGTGCCGTGGGTGCGCCAGATTTTGCGCGCCAGCAACGCCATCACAATCACTGCAAAAATGGCATCGGTGGCGATGCCGATCTCCACCAGCTCCGGCGCACGCCAGGCCAGCAGCGCCAGCACCAGATGCGAGCCGTTCTCCATCAGGCAATAGCCAAACACCTGGCGCAGAATGTTGCGCTGACTGATGATGCACAGCAGCCCCAGCAGAAAGTGGCCCAGCGCGACAGCCAGCGCCGGTTTCAGTTGCGCCACCATCGGCAGTTGCACCGGGCGCACCACAAACCAGCACAGCAGAACAATGACGGCCGCCATCAGCACCAGCGTTGCCGGGCCAAACAGCCGGCCGCCTTCGTCATCGGGTGCCATTTTGCGAAACGCATAACCCATGATCAGCGGCACCAGCAGCACCTTGGTGAAAAGGGCGCTAAACGACCACATCAGCAGTTGATCGGCATGAAGTAACTGCGAAAGGGTAAAGAAGAGAGACACCAGCACCAGCGATTGCAAGGCATACAGCCAGCAGGAGACGGAGTAGCGTCTGGCGCAGGTGACCAGCAGCGAGGTAAACATCATTAACCCCGCCAGATTATTGACTATCAGTGTTCCGGTCATTGTCGGTTCCCTTATCCAAGCCACGCCGCAGCAATTACGCTTGAGCACAGCGACATCACGATCAGAATGATCAGCACCAGTTGCATGGCATATGGCAGCGGAGCGGCCTGTGCCACCTCTTCACTGGGTTCACCCGGCACCACCCGCCCGAACCACCAGATAAACCAGCCGAAACTGGCGACCGACTCCACCAGCGCCAGGACCATTACAGGTAACAAAAGAGGGTACTGGGCGGAGAGGGCAAAACCGGCGGCAAAGAGCGGGAACTTACTGAAGAAGCCGTTAAACGGCGGCACACCGGTGATAGCCAGTGCCGCAACGCAAAAGCCGATACCGGCAACGGGCAATATACGTATCACGCCGCGCAGACGCGGCAGCATCCTTGTACCGCAGCTGTAGCTGAGCGCACCTGCAACAAGGAAAAATAAGCTCTTGGCAAACGCGTGGTTGAAGATGTAGACCACCCCCGCTTTGAAGGCGAGCGGCGAACCGAGCGTAGAGAGCGACAGCGCGAGAAAGATCCATGCCAGTTGCGAGATGGTTGACCATGCCAGCAGGCGCTTCATATCTTTTTGCGGCAGGTACATTAAAAAACCGTACACCAGCGTCAGGGTCGCCATGGCAATGGCTGTCCAGCTTATGGCAGGCGGGATTGAACCGCCTTCTGCGATCGCCCGCGCGAAGATATAAACCCCGACTTTCACCATTGACGCGGCATGTAAGTACGCACTGACCGGCGTTGGGGCTTCCATCGCATCCGGCAGCCAGGCTTGTAACGGCAACTGCGCCGATTTGCCCCACGCGGCAAAGAGGATGCCGCCATACACCAGATACGCCGCGGGCCCGTGCAACTGGCTGAGTGCGCTCAGCGCAAAAGTGCCGGTATTGAGAAACAGCGCGGCGGCCGCCAGGTAGAGGCCAAGCGAACCGACATGGGTGATCAGCAGGGCTTTCATCGCGGAACGCTGGGCTTTTTCACTCTGGTAATAACTGATCAGGGCCCACGAGCAACCGCCAGTGATTTCGAAAAACAGCAATTGCCCCAGCAGCGTGGAGGAGAGTACCAGCCCGGACATGGCGCCAATGAAAACCAATAAAAACGCGTAATAACGGTTACTGCCTTCATGGGGATGTTCGCGGTTGCCACGCGTCAAATAACCCGTGGAGTAGAAAGCCACCAACAGACCGAGAAAGACCACCACAAAGAGGATCAGCGTGCTAAGTCGATCGATTTGTAAGCCAAACAACGCCACCTGCCCGACCGCCAGCAGCGGGATGTCGACGGCTTCACGACCCGCCTGGTAAAAGTGAAATGCCAGCGCGACGGTGGCGACCGTCACCAGCAATGCAAATAGCGTGGCCAGCTGTGGCGCGATTCGCCGGGGAGCCAGAGAGACGACCAGCGCGCCGATAAAAGGCAGCAACAGCGTCGTCAGCGCAAGATTTTCCATAGTGTTCCAGTGCTCCTTACAAACCGGTAAGCCAGAGAACGTATGACAGCGCAGCCAGACTAAAGCCGAGCCAGGTCAGGTGATGCGTCAGTAAAAAACGGCCGCGTGCCAGTGCGTTCTCCACCATGGACGCCAGCGTGAACACCAACAGCAGTTTGAGCAGCGTGCTCGCCAGCGACAGCGCCATCGCCCCGATGGTGAGGGTGGTGGCATTACCCCACGGGAAATAAAGCGCGACGAACAACGAGGCCATCACCACTTGTTTCAGGCCAACGCCCCACTTCACCAGCGCCAGTCCGGCACCGGAATATTCGGTTAATGGCCCCTCTTGCAACTCTTGCTCGGCTTCGGCGACATCGAAGGGGATTTTGCCCATCTCAATAAAACAGGCGAACCCACACGCCAGCAGAGCCAGTAGCGTGGCGACTGGCGAGATCCAGCCAGTAGCTAGTGTGCTGCTGATGGCACTGATATTGGTGGAGCCAGCCAGTAACGCCAGTACCAGCAATGAGAGGATCAGCATCGGCTCGACCAGTATGCCCAGCGTCAGTTCGCGGCTCGCGCCCAACCCGGCGAAGGGACTGCCGGTATCCAGCCCGGAGAGCGCGAAGAAAAAGCGAAACAGCGCAAAGAGATAAATTAAGGTGATCAGATCGCCCGCTCCGGCAAAGGGTGAGGTGCGGAAAAACAGCGGTAAGGTCATGGCCACCAGCAACATACTGCTGAGCAGTACCCAGGGCATTACACGGAACATCAACCCTGAGGATGCCGGCGCGACGGCCTGTCGCTTAAGCAGTTTTTGTAAATCACGGTAATCCTGCAAAATTCCCGGCCCGCGCCGGGAGTGCATGCGCGCGCGGATCTGCCGGGACAGGCCAGTAAACAGCGGCGTTAGTGCCAGCAGCAGGGCTGACTGAAGCAGGGCAAACAGCCCGAGTGACCACGCAGAAAGTTGTTCGGTCATTATTGTTCTCTCCTTACAGCGCTATCGTCAGCAACAGGGTTACCAGGGCGGCAATCATGTACAGGCAGTAGAGCCGGAAATCACCGCTTTGCAGGTGTTGCACTCCTTGGGCAATGCGCTGTGTGCCGCGAACCAACGGGCGGATGAGCTTCTCATCCCAGAACGGTTCGGTACGCGTTGCCGCCTGGGTAATGCCGCCAAGGCTTCGCTGGAGCGGTTGAGCCGGATCAAGCTGTTGGCGCAGGCGATAGAGCGGGCCAAACATCACCCGTAATGGCTGGGTAAAACTGCCTGCCGACGGGGCCATACCTTTTTCCCATGCGTAACCACAGGCCCAGGCATCGCCGCTGCGGCGATAAACACCACGCGTAGAGCGATTGATAGACCAGAGCAGGCCCGGCAGGAGTGGCAGGACTAACAACAGCAGGAATACCGTCGAAGGCGTCAACATGGCTTGGTGAACATCGCCGGGGATAAGTGTTGCGCCCTGCGCCACGGCCAGCGTGGCAGGTGGCGTTAAGGTAAGAACAATCTGCATCAGATACGGTGCAACAACACTCGCGCCGACGCCAGTCAGTACACACAGCAGTGCCAGCAGCAACATGGCCGCCACCATCGGCCAGGGCGCTTCGCGCGCCTGATCAGCTTGTTCACTGCGGGCATTACCGCAAAAGCTGACGCCATATACTTTGACGAAGCACATGGCCGCCAGCGCCCCGGTGATCGCCAGCATTACAATGGCAATGGGGCCAGCAAGGCGGGGGATGAGGGTGTCAATGCGGGTCAGGGAAAAGAGGGACTGATAGGTGTACCACTCGCTGATAAATCCGTTCAGCGGCGGCATGGCGGAAATCGCCAGGCAACCGACCAGAAAGGCACCTGCCGTCCACGGCATCCGTTTCGCCAGCGCGCCCATTTTCTCCATATCACGGGTATGCAGACGGTAGATAATCGCGCCGGCGCCGAGAAACAGCAGCCCTTTGAACAGTGCATGGTTCAGCAGATGAAACAGAGCGCCGAGCAGACCCACAGCGGCAATCACCGGCTGATGCAGGGCAATGCCCGTCATCCCCACGCCCACGCCCATCAGAATGATGCCGATGTTCTCAACGGTATGCCATGCCAGCAGGCGTTTGATATCGTGTTCCGCCAGCGCGTACAACACGCCCAGCACCGATGAAACAGCGCCGAAGGCCAGTACCAGTACTCCCCACCACAGCGGAATGCCGCTGTGACCGAGCAGATCAATACCGACTTTGATGATGCCGAAAATACCTATTTTCACCATTACGCCGGACATTAATGCCGACGCGTGCGATGGCGCTGCCGGGTGCGCGCGCGGCAACCAGCTGTGCAGAGGTAACATCCCCGCTTTGGCGCCAAAACCCAGGAACGCCAGCAAAAACACAGCCGATGCCGTGCCAGGGGAAAGCGACAGGGAACGGAAACTGGCGAAATCCAGGCTGCCGCTCTGCCGCCACATCAGGAAGAAGGCGATCATGATCAGCACAGACCCGGCATGGGCAATAAAAAAGTAGAGCAACCCGGCGTGGATCGACTCTTCATCCTGGTCGGTGATCACCAGGAACCAGGAGGCGAGGGACATCATTTCGAACAAGACAATGAACCAGAAGGCGTTATCCATCACCACCAGACCGACCATTGAGCCGATAAACAGGTTCATGAAAAAGCCCATTGCCGCTGCACCTTTATGCAGGTATTCGCGAACATAGGCGAGAGAGTAGAGCCCGCATACCGTTACCAGCAGCGAAATCACCAGCACCATGAAGGCGCTGAGGCTGTCCAGCCGTACCTGCAAAGGCGCAAAGTCGAACGGCCCTGCGACGTGCCAGTTGAGGGTTTCGCCCCCGCTAAGCGCCACCAGGGCACTGGCAATACCCAGCACACCGCCGAGCATTGCGGTAATGCCCGCGACGTTAATCGCCAGCGCCTGGCGGTGTGAGAGCAGCAGGGAGATCACGCCGCCTGCAACGTAGAGAATAATTGACCACATTAATAATTGCAGGGCATCCATTAGCGTTGCTCCGACGAAGAGGAAAACGTACCGACCGTCAGATCCGTCGACTGCATCGCGGCCTGTTCCCGGCGTGCTTTGAGGTGCTTATTGACCACGGCATCGGTGACCAGGTGCAGAGCGTTGGTGGGGCAGGCCCGCACGCAGGATGGCCCTTCAGGCAGGAAGTGGCAGAGATCGCATTTCACGGCGATGGTTTGTACACCGGCGTTCCAGCGTAAAAAGGGGTGATCCGTTTGCGCGCTCGCGGGAACATCCCGCAATTGCTCCTCGGGAACAGAGTGTTCGTAGCGGGCGGGAACATTCAGCGGGCGGCTGCCGGAAGGCGTAATGGCACCGAAAGGGCACACCAGTCCGCACAGTTTGCAGCCAATGCACAGCGTTTCATTCAGATAAACGGCGTCATCCTGCAAGGAAATGGCATTGACCGGGCACACCTGTTTACAGGGGGCGTCATCGCAGTGCCGGCAGAGTATCGGCGCGGTTTTGCTCTCGGTACGCACCAGCGTCAGCCGGGGATGGTGCTGTAAACCCTGGATTTTATGTACATCCGAACACGCGGCAAGGCAGGTATTGCATCCTATACACCACTCGGGACTGGCCATCACAAAGCGGTTCATGTCGGCTCCTTGAAAACAAAGACAAAAACGTTGAGCCTGCCTAAGCACAAGCTATGCCAGAATTGAATTGTCTTTTATTTCAATAGGTTAATATTTTCCGGAAAACGGGGTGAACAAAAGTGATGGTCAGTATCGAACGAAAAATATCCTTTCGACACCAGTGACGAGCGCGGAGAATAAAGTGTGATTAACGTCAAAATTGCGGTAAAGGAGGGCACAGAAGAGGAGAGGGCAAACCCGGTCGGGCTGCCCTCCGGAAGCGGGATACGCGATCAGGCGTTCTCTTTCAGCCAGGCGACCACAATGTCGTGGTGATTGCTGGTTTTGAAATCATCAAACACATGTTCGATTTTGCCGTCTGCATCAATCAGGAAGCTGATACGGTGAATGCCGTCATAGGTTTTGCCCATAAACGACTTCTCGCCCCAGACACCAAATTGCTCGCATACCTGATGGTCTTCATCAGAGAGTAGCGTAAAGTTGAGCAGCTCTTTTTCGGCGAAACGGGAGAGTTTTTCCGGTTTATCCGTGCTGATACCCAGCACTTCTACACCCGCTTTTTTTAACTCATCCATGTTATCGCGCAGGCCGCAAGCCTGGACAGTACAGCCTGGTGTCATGGCTTTCGGGTAGAAATAGACCAGTACACGCTGTCCCTGGAAGTCGGCCAAATTTACTTGTTCCCCGTCTTGATCCGGCAAGCTAAATTTCGGTGCGATATCACCGGCTTTCAGTGGATTCATTACTTAACTCCATCCTGTTCATCATGCTGTGAATAGTTGACGATGTTTATACTGCCTTGTGCATTCAATTCTGTACATAGTGCTTTGAACGCCCGCTCAATATTTGATGCGTCTTGTGACGCAGGACTGTGAGCGGTTATCTGGATAAACAACTGCGGCGTGGCGTCGTGATTTCCGGGTTGTGTGCGGGAAACCAGCTCCGCGATATTCATATCATGGGCATCGAAAAGTGCGGTGAAACGCTCAATTAAATGCGGTGAATCAGGGACGTCAACCTGCACCCAAACGGTGGCTGGCATATCAGGACGCGGGCGCGCGTCGGTGCGCTTCATCACGATCAGCAAATCCAGCTCTGCGCCTTTCAGCGGTAAGGTTGATTCGATGAGCGTAATGGCGTTCCACGACCCGGACAGCAGCATAATGAACGTGAACTCTTCCCCCAGCATCGCCAGACGGCTGTCTTCAATATTACAGCCGCAGCTGCTGACGTGGCGTGTGATCGTGTTCACAATGCCAGGCCTGTCGGCCCCCAGCGCAGTGATAACCAAAAAATGTTGTGATGAGGCTGTCAAACCTGTGCTTCCTGTCAAACGTGAGGTAATCATAAGGAAAGCATAAAAAAAACCGGCATACAACCGCCACAGGGACTCAGGTCTCTTGCTTTTCTTACAGTACCGCACGTACCATTGAGAATCTTGTTCGCACAGAGGATGGCCCATGTTTACGGGAAGTATTGTCGCGCTTGTCACGCCGATGGATTCGCAAGGTAAAGTCTGCCGGTCAAGCCTGAAAAAACTGATTGATTACCATGTCGCCAACGGAACATCGGCGATCGTTTCGGTAGGGACTACCGGTGAATCCGCCACGCTGAGCCATGACGAGCACGGCGATGTGGTGATGCTGACGCTGGAACTGGCTGACGGGCGTATTCCTGTTATCGCTGGTACAGGCGCGAATGCCACCGCTGAGGCCATCAGCCTGACGCAACGTTTTAACAACAGCGGCGTAGTGGGTTGCCTGACCGTTACCCCGTATTACAATCGCCCGACTCAGGAAGGTCTGTTCCAGCATTTTAAAGCCATCGCCGAACATACTGACTTGCCGCAAATTCTGTATAATGTGCCGTCGCGCACTGGTTGCGATATGTTGCCGGAAACCGTAGGCCGTCTGGCGAAAATTAAAAATATTATCGGTATTAAAGAAGCGACAGGGAACTTAAGTCGTGTTCACCAGATCAAAGAGCTGGTTTCAGACGACTTTATCCTGCTGAGCGGCGACGATGCCACTGCGATGGACTTTATGCAGCTCGGCGGTCACGGCGTGATCTCCGTGACCAGCAACATAGCGGCACGTGATATGGCCGATATGTGCAAGCTGGCGGCGCAAGGGCACTATGCTGAAGCGCGCGTGATTAACCAGCGTCTGATGCCGTTACACAACAAACTATTTGTCGAACCCAATCCGATCCCGGTCAAATGGGCATGTAAGGAGTTGGGACTTGTAGCAACCGACACGCTGCGTTTGCCGATGACGCCCATTACCGATAACGGTCGTGAGGTTGTCCGTGCAGCGCTTAAGCATGCCGGTCTGCTGTAAAGTTTAGGGAGATTTGATGGCTTACTCAGTACAGAAGTCGCGCCTGGCGAAGGTAGCGGGTGTTTCACTTGTGATGTTGCTCGCCGCCTGCAGTTCCGATTCACGTTACAAGCGTCAGGTTAGCGGTGACGAATCCTATCTGGATGCTGCTCCGCTCGCTGAACTTCATGCGCCGGCCGGGATGATCCTTCCGGTGCAGAACGGGGATTACAATATCCCTGTCACCAATGGCAGTGGTGCCCTTGGTAAACAACTGGACATCCGCCCGCCCGCACAGCCGCTCGCGCTGGTAACCGGTGGACGTACGCAATTCACTGGCGATACCGCGACGTTAATGGTGGAAAATGGCCGTAACAGCACGCTGTGGCCGCAGGTTGTGAGCGTTATTCAGGCGAAGAATTACGCCATCGCCAAACGCGATGATGCGACGCAGACCCTGACCACCGACTGGGTTGACTGGAACCGTCTGGATGAAGATCAGCAGTACCGTGGTCGTTATCAAATCTCGGTAAAACCGCAAGGTTATCAGCAAGCGGTCGTGGTCAAACTGGTTAACCTGGAACAGGCAGGCAAACCGGTTGCTGATACCGCATCGCTGCAGCGTTACAGCACCGAAATGCTGAACGTGATTTCCGCCGGTCTGGATAAATCCGCCAACGATGCACAAAAAGCCGCAGACAACCGCAGCGTATCGTCGCTGGATGTACAGAGCGGCGCGGATGATACCGGTCTGCCGATGCTGGTGGTTCGTGGTCCGTTCAACGTGGTGTGGCAGCGTTTGCCTGCCGTGCTGGAAAAAGTGGGCATGAAAGTGACCGACAGCACCCGTTCTACCGGCAGCATGGCGGTGACTTACAAACCGCTGTCTGACAGTGGCTGGCGCGATCTCGGCGCTCGCGATCCGGGCCTCGTTTCCGGTGATTATAAACTGCAGGTCGGCGATTTAGATAACCGCAGCAGCCTCCAGTTTATCGATCCGAAAGGTCATACTCTGACGCAGTCGCAGAATGATGCGCTGGTAGCCGCATTCCAGTCTGCCTTTAACCACTAATCCCGAAGGCCGGATCGCATCCGGCCTTTTTTTATTATGGTGACGCAAACGTGTGCGTCGGCGTAAAATAGTGAAATTCGATTTATATCCTCACACCTGGAGTAACAAAGATGCAAAAGCAAGCTGAGTTGTATCGTGGCAAAGCGAAGACCGTATACAGTACGGAAAACCCGGATCTGTTGGTGCTCGAATTCCGCAATGATACATCAGCAGGGGATGGCGCGCGCATCGAGCAGTTCGATCGTAAGGGCATGGTGAACAACAAGTTTAACCATTTCATTATGAGCAAATTGCAAGAAGCCGGAATCCCGACCCAGATGGAAGCGCTGCTCTCTGATACCGAATGTCTGGTAAAAAAACTGGATATGGTGCCGGTTGAGTGCGTTATCCGTAACCGTGCCGCGGGTTCGCTGGTGAAACGTCTGGGCATTGAGGAAGGTATCGAACTGAATCCGCCGTTGTTCGATATGTTCCTGAAAAACGACGCGATGCACGACCCGATGGTCAACGAATCCTACTGTGAAACCTTCGGCTGGGTGAACAAAGAAAATCTGGCGCGCATGAAAGAGCTGACTTACAAAGCCAACGATGTGCTCAGCAAATTGTTTGATGACGCGGGCCTGATCCTGGTCGATTTCAAGCTGGAATTCGGCCTGTTCAACGGTGAAGTAGTACTCGGCGATGAGTTCTCTCCGGATGGCAGCCGTCTGTGGGACAAAGAGACCCTGGATAAAATGGATAAAGACCGTTTTCGCCAAAGTCTGGGCGGCCTGATTGAAGCTTATGAAGCTGTCGCACATCGTCTCGGTGTGAAGTTAGACTGAGTATACCTGCCGTTTGCCTGGGGGATGCCCGCATCCTCTGGGTTCCTGTACCTTTTTTCCTGTGGTAATCCTTTCCTAAGCGCCTACGATCATATATACACTGAGTCCATTACTGGGAAAGTGAGGTGGTTATGCGCTGGCAAGGGCGTCGAGAAAGTAACAATGTTGAAGACCGGCGCAATGAGTCGGATGGGTCGTCATTTCGCGGGCCGCGTTTTCGCCTGCCTGGCGGCAAAGGGGGCATTATTCTGCTGTTGCTGGTGATGGTCGCCAGTTATTACGGGGTGGATTTAACCGGTCTGCTGACCGGGCAGCCCGTCAGCCCACCGTCCCAACAGCGTAGCGTCAGTCCGAATGAGGACGAATCCGCGCATTTCACCCGTGTCATTTTTGCCACCACCGAAGATACCTGGGGGCAACTTTTTGCCGGCATGGGCCGTCAATACCAGCAACCCACGCTGGTGATGTACCGCAATTATACCCGCACGGGTTGCGGAACCGGGCAGTCGATTATGGGGCCGTTTTACTGCCCGGCGGATAGCAAGGTCTATATCGATCTCTCTTTTTATGACGACATGAAAAACAAACTGGGCGCTGATGGCGACTTTGCCCAGGGGTACGTGATTGCGCATGAAGTTGGCCATCACGTACAGAAGTTACTTGGCACAGAAGAGAAAGTACGACGCCTGCAACAGAACGCCTCGCAGAAAGAGGCCAACGCGCTATCGGTGCGCATGGAACTGCAGGCGGATTGTTATGCCGGCGTCTGGGGGCACAGTATGCAGCAGCAGGGAGTGCTCGAGCCGGGCGATCTGGAGGAGGCGCTGAATGCCGCCCAGGCCATTGGCGATGATCGCTTACAGCAGCGTAGCCAGGGGCGTGCGATCCCGGACAGTTTTACCCATGGTACCTCGGCCCAGCGTTACAGCTGGTTCAAACGCGGCATGGACAGTGGCAATCCGGCGCAGTGCGATACCTTCAGCGGGCAGCTGTAACCGTTAACGATGCAGGTATTTCTTCGACTGAGCGCGCAAATGGCGCGTGAAGGCATTCGCCGTTTGCTGGTGGTGAGCGGCGGCGCCCGGTGGTGTGAACAGCAGGCGGAGCGACTGCGTGACGCGCTGCCTGGCGACTGGTTATGGGTGGGGGACAGCGCAAACTGGACAAAGCAGTGCTCTCCGCGCGCGCTGTCCACGTTACTGGGGCGCGAATTCACCCATGCCGTTTTTGATGCGCGCCAGGGTTTCGATGTTGCGGCTTTTGCCGCCCTGGGAGGCACGCTCAGGGCCGGTAGCTGGCTGGTGCTGCTCACCCCTTCGCACGACCTGTGGCCGGCGTTGCCGGATGCGGACAGTTGCCGCTGGAGCGACACGGCAGAACCCGTTGCCACACCCGTCTTTGTGCACCATTTCTTACGCACTCTCGCAGCGGATAAGCAAGCGGTGGTGTGGCACGAACCTCATTCTTTTACCTTGACGCATTTTCCTGCGCGCGAGGACTGGCACCCGGCCACGGGGGAACCCGTGCACGAGCAGGCCGACATTCTTGCCGCACTGCACGCCATGCCCCCCGGCGTGGCAGTCGTTACCGCACCGCGAGGCCGCGGTAAGTCGGCGCTGGCCGGAATGCACATCGCGCAGCTTCCTTCACCGTCGACGGTGACCGCTCCGGCACGAGCGGCGACCGATGTGCTGGCACATTATGCCGGCGAACGCTTTGTATTTACCGCCCCGGATGCCTTATTGCAAAAGATCGCCGACGCTGGCCCGCAGCGTGGCTGGCTGGTGGTTGATGAAGCCGCGGCGATCCCCGGCCCCTTACTGCATGCGCTGACCACAGCGTTTGAGCATGTGCTCCTTACAACCACGGTGCAAGGGTATGAAGGAACCGGGCAGGGGTTTTTGCTGAAGTTTTGCGCCAGCTTCCCCCGGCTGCATCATTATGCGTTGAGCACGCCGCTACGCTGGGCGAAGGGGTGTCCACTGGAGCAGTTTATCAACACGTTACTGCTCTTTGACGATGCGCAAATCGCTGAGATTGCCCCCGGCGCCAGCACTCTGCAACCGTTGGCACAGAATGCCTGGCAAAACCAGCCCGCACAGCCCATGGCACTTTATCGCCTGCTGGCAAGCGCCCACTATCGTACTTCCCCCCTGGACTTGCGGCGCATGATGGATGCGCCAGGGCAGCACTTTTGGCTGAGCAGTCACGGCCCGGCGCTGACAGGCGCATTGTGGCTGGTGGAAGAAGGTGGATTAAGCCCGGAACTCAGCCAGGCGGTATGGGCCGGTTTTCGCCGTCCGCGCGGGAATTTAGTGGCACAGTCGCTGGCGGCACACGGCGGCAGCCCGCTGGCAGCGACCCTTCGCGGGCTACGAGTGAGCCGTATCGCCGTGCACCCTTTCTGCCAACGCCAGGGCATAGGGTCGGCGCTGATCGCCAGCGCGCAGGCGCATTCTGGTGATTATGATTATCTGTCGGTCAGCTTTGGTTATACCCCGGGTTTATGGCGTTTCTGGCAGCGCTGTGGTTTTGCACTGGTGCGTCTCGGCAGCCACCGTGAGGCCAGTAGCGGCTGCTATACGGCGATGGCGCTGCTACCACTGACGGCGGCGGGAGAGGCGCTGGTCAGGCACGAGCAGGCTCGTCTGTCGCGTGATTTACCGTTCCTGGCACACTGGCGAGAGGAAAAGTTGCCACTGCCTGCTGTGCAGACGACTACCCTTAATGATGAAGACTGGCGCGAACTGGCGGGGTTCGCCTTTGCGCATCGTCCGCTCTCCAGCGCGCAGGGGGCATTGTGCCGCCTGCTTCAGCACAGTGATTTAGCGCTGGCATCGCTGCGTGGCGTACTCACCGAGGGGAAAAGTGAGCACTTGCTCTGCCGTGAGTTGAGCATTCACGGGCGTAAAGCTCTGCTGGCGCGGCAACGCCAGGATACCGCGCTGGCCCTTAGCATGTGCGATCCTCAACGCACAGCATGTCTGAAAGAACAGGTACAAAAGCTGCAGTTTTTTTAACTAACTCATTCAGTTAAATGGCATGGTCATTATTGCTCCCCGGCGTAAACTGCACTCATCGAGTTAAGGAGACCACCATGAAACATGACCATTTTGTAGTGCAAAGCCCGCAATCCCCGGCAAAACAGTTGCTGCTGCTGTTTCATGGCGTTGGTGATAACCCGGTTTCGATGGGGGAAATTGGCCGCTGGTTCACCTCCCACTTCCCCGAGGCGCTGATTGTCAGCATCGGCGGCGCGCAGCCCAGCGGCATGGCGCCGGGGCGGCAGTGGTTCTCCGTAGTGGGCGTGACGGAGGAGAACCGCCAGCAGCGGGTCAACGAGGCAATGCCTGTATTTATCGATACGGTGCGTTACTGGCAACAGCAGAGCGGTGTCGGGCCGCAAGGCACGGCACTGATTGGCTTCTCGCAGGGAGCGATCATGGCGCTGGAAGGGGTAAAAGCACAGGACGATCTGGCGTCGCGGGTTATCGCTTTTAATGGTCGCTACGCCACGCTGCCGCAGAAAGCCCATGCAGCGCAGACCATCCATTTGATTCACGGCGGTGAAGACAACGTCATTGATCTGGCCTGGGCAGTTTCCGCGCAGGAGGCGTTGCTAGGCCACGGTGGCGATGTCACGCTGGATATTGTTGATGATTTGGGGCATGCCATAGACGATCGCAGTATTGAGCTGGCGCTAAACCACCTGCGCTATACCGTGCCGAAGCACTACTTCGACGAAGCGTTAAGCGGCGGAAAACCTAACGACGATGATATTGTTGAACTGCTGATGTGAAATCGCCACTCCTGAGGAGTGGCGTGCGGCAGGTTACTTCTTCGGCTGGTCTTTGTTGGGCCAGTCGTCATCGTCATCCCACTTATCGTTAAAATCACGATGCGGAGGAAGATCCGGTTTGTTAGCGAGGAATTTTTTATGATCGACGCGCGTCAGATCTTTAATCACGTTAATGATCACGCCGAGTAAAAAGACCAGTACCAGGATCCACCAATATTTAGCAAGCCACTCCATGCAATCCTCCAGGCCCGTCAGGCGATAAGCTGTTCCATAATGCGTTGATACATACGCGCAAGCATCTGCAAATCGGCGGCGTTCACGCATTCGTTAATCTTGTGAATGGTCGCGTTGACAGGCCCGAGTTCCACGACTTGTGCGCCCATCCGCGCGATAAAACGGCCATCGGACGTGCCGCCTGTGGTCAACAGCTGCGGTTTGATCTCATTATAGTGCTCAATGGCGTTCACTACCGCATCCACCAGTTTGCCGCGCCCGGTCAAAAACGGCTGCCCTGAAATCCACCACTCTACCGTATAACGCAACTGATGTTTCTCCAGCAATGCAGCCACTTTTGCTTTGATCATCTCATCCGTCAGTTCAGTACTGAAGCGGAAGTTGAACTGCACAAACAGTTCCCCGGGGATGACGTTGTTGCTGCCCGTACCGGCTTTAATATTGGCTATCTGCATGCTGGTCGGCGGAAAATACTCATTGCCGTGATCCCACTCAATGCTCACCAGTTCGTTTATCATCGGCGCAGCACGGTGCACCGGGTTATCCGCAAGGTGCGGATAGGCAACGTGCCCTTGCACGCCATGAATCGTCAGGTTGCAGGTCATCGAGCCGCGACGGCCGTTTTTCACTACATCGCCGACCACTTCGGTACTTGAGGGTTCACCGACCAGGCAGTAATCCAGGCGTTCATTGCGCGCCATCAGCGCTTCCACCACTTTAACGGTACCGTGAGTGGCGCTGGCTTCTTCATCTGAAGTGATCAGAAATGCCAGGCGACCTTTGTGCTGCGGATGCTGAGCGACAAAACGCTCTGCGGCAACCACCATCGCTGCCAGCGAACCTTTCATATCGGCCGCGCCGCGACCAAATAGCATGCCATCGCGGATGGTGGGTTCAAACGGTGGATTGATCCAGCGATCGGCATCCCCTGGCGGAACCACATCGGTATGACCAGCAAAGGCCAGCGTTTCGCCCTGACCGCGCCATGCCCAGAAGTTTTGCGTGTCGCCAAAATTCATCGGCTCAATGGTAAAACCGATAGCGCGCAGGCGTTCAATCATTAACGCCTGGCATCCCGCATCATCAGGACTCAGAGAAGGGCGACGAATAAGCTGCTGTGTCAGCTCAATAACCGGGCACGACATAAACTACACCTCGTTGATAAACTTCTCGTAACTGGAATCATTGAAACCCAGCAGCATAGGCTTACCGGGCGCGCAGAGCAATGGGCGTTTAATCATTGCCGGCATTTCCAGCATCAGCGCGGCGGCGGCCTCAGGGTTCGTAATGGTGGCGCGCAGCGATTCATCCAGTTTACGCCAGGTCGTGCCGCGCGTGTTCAGCAGCGCCTCCCAGCCAAGTTCTGCAATGAAACTATGCAGTAATGATGCATCAATACCGTCGACCCGGTAATCATGAAAGCGATATGCCACCTGGTTATCTTCCAGCCAGCGGCGCGCTTTTTTGATGGTGTCGCAGTTTTTGATGCCATACATCGTCAACATGGTGAATCCTTTTGTCTCATTTCAGGTTATTCGTACAAGAAATTAGAATAACGGAATTAATAAAGAATTTCATTCGCCAGTTAATTATATTTCAGCGAATATAACCACTCTGCTCCAGCTTGAATAAACTCTCAGCGGTAGCGCATACCATGCCGGTGGTTAAAAAACGAAAACCATATTGTTGATAAAATCCTGTTTTTTCGGGTACGGAATAAATAAAGAGTTTGCCGAAAGGTAATAACGTTTTCACGATGTCAGTCATTAATTGTTTGCCGTAACCACGGCCCTGATGAGAAGGCGAGACAACAATATCAGCCACATAGCTGGCCCATGTCAGATCGCTGATGGCGCGTGCGGTAGCGACCAGTTCGCCGTCATGGTAACCGAACCAGCAAAAGGTGTTGTTACGCCATGCCTGTTCGACCTGTTGCAGCGGGCGCTGGTTGAGTCCTCCGGCGGCAAGTAAGTGGCTTAACCTCTGCCAGTCAACCGCATTAATGGTAGATTTATCACACAATGTGATCGTCATTTCATTTAGTCCTAAAGTTTTTATGGAATATTGCCGTTACTCACATTAAATGAAAGAACAACGGCTCATAGTAATATCACGTTATTCAAAATACCCTGCAAACAACGATTGAAGCAATTGTTTAAAATATCTTCACAGTGGTCATCAGATTGAGTAAAATGGCCACAATAATAAGAGAAAGAGAGGTAGTTATGATTGAACATGAACTGGGGAACTGGAAAGACTTTATCGAAGGCATGCTTCGTAAATAATTTCCAAAAGCTTATTAAGCAGTGACGGCTTATAACTAAAAGTGTGAAAACAATCACATGAAAAAGGCGACCCGCAGGTCGCCTTTTTTGTTGCCTGGCTTACATCACCGCCAGGTCATCGGTGATGCATTGGCTGTATTACTGCGCGCGTTCTCTCAGCGGGAAGCGGCGACGTACCAGCACAAAGAACAAAGGTACAAAGAAGATAGCCAGCACGGTAGCGGAGATCATCCCGCCTATCACCCCGGTTCCTACCGCATGCTGGCTACCGGAGCCTGCGCCCGTGCTGGTTGCCATGGGCAACACACCAAACACAAACGCCAGCGAGGTCATCAGGATCGGGCGTAAGCGCTGGCGACAGGCATGTAACGTCGACACCAGCAAATCTTCACCTTTTGCATTCATATCATTGGCGAATTCGACAATCAGAATGGCGTTCTTCGCCGAGAGGCCGATGACCGTCAACAGACCCACCTGGAAATAAACATCGTTCTCCAGACCACGCGCCCAGGTCGCCAGCAGTGCGCCTATCACCCCGAGCGGCACCACCAGCATGACCGAGAACGGCACTGACCAGCTTTCATATAACGCGGCGAGGCACAGAAACACCACCAGCAGAGAAACGGCATATAGCGCCGGCGCTTGCGCACCAGAGAGGCGCTCCTGATAAGACATGGCCGTCCACTCCAGACCAAAGCCGCCCGGAAGTTGATTCACCAGCTTTTCCATCACGTTCATTGCCGTACCGGTGCTGACGCCAGGCGCTGATTCACCGACAATTTCCACGGCAGCATAACCGTTGTAACGCTCCAGGCGCGGTGAGCCGGTTTCCCAGCGCGAGGTGGCGAAGGCCGAGAAGGGCACCATACCGCCGCTGCTGTTGCGCACATACCACAGGTTAATATCCCCCGGCAGCATGCGATATTTTGCCGCCGCCTGGACATACACTTTCTTGACGCGGCCACGATCCATAAAGTCGTTAACGTAGCTGGAGCCCCACGCCGTTTGTAACGTGTCGTTGATATCATCAATGGACACGCCCAGCGCCTGCGCTTTGCGCTGATCGATATCGATTTGCAGCTGCGCGCTGTCATCAAGCCCGTTATGACGAACCCGTGTCAGCGCAGGGTCTTTCGACGCCATGTCAAGCAGGCGGTCGCGGGCGGCCATTAGCGCATCGTGGCCTGCACCTGCATGATCCTGCAGCTCCATATCGAAACCGGCGGAACTGCCCATACCGCTGATCGCCGGCGGGCTGCTGGCGAAGACGCGAGCTTCGTTAATACGGTTAAACGCTTTGGTGGCCCGCTCAATAATGGCAAACGCGCTGCCACTGGTGGGATCGCGTTCATCCCAGTCCTTCAGGCGGACAAACAGACGCGCCACGTTTTGCCCGTTGCCGCCAGGGCCGGAGCCAACGGTGGAGAAGACCGACTCGACATTGGCTTTTTCGTGAGTCGCAAAATAGTTTTCGACTTTTTCGACCACTTTCAGGGTTTGTTGCTGCGTTGCCCCGCTGGGTAACTGCACCGAGGTGGTGAACATTCCGCGATCTTCCAGCGGCAGAAACGAGGTGGGCAGACGCAGGAATAACAGCACCATGCCGCCAATCAGCAAAATGTAGAGCACCATCCAGCGCAGACTGCGGTGCAGAATCTTACCCACTGCGGTTTCGTAACGGGCGGCGTTGCTGTCAAACAGGCGATTGAAGGCGCCAAAGAATCCTTTTTGCCCGTGCAGTTCGCCTTTATGCAGCGGTTTGAGCAACGTGGCGCACAGCGCCGGGGTGAGGATCATCGCCACCAATACCGACAGCACCATCGCCGACACAATGGTGATCGAAAACTGACGGTAAATGGCACCCGTAGTGCCGCCGAAAAACGCCATCGGCACAAATACGGCCGAGAGCACCATCGCGATCCCCACCAGCGCGCCCTGAATTTGCCCCATCGACTTACGCGTCGCTTCTCGTGGCGAAAGCCCCTCTGCTGACATGATCCTTTCTACGTTCTCCACCACCACAATGGCGTCATCCACCAGCAGGCCGATAGCGAGCACCATGGCGAACATGGTTAAGGTATTAATGCTGTAGCCGAAGGTATAGAGCACCGCGAAAGTCCCCAGCAGCACCACCGGTACGGCGATGGTGGGGATCAACGTTGCGCGGAAATTTTGCAGGAATAAATACATCACCAGGAACACCAGTGCGATAGCTTCCAGCAGGGTTTTTACCACATCGATAATTGAGGCTTTCACAAACGAAGTGGTTTCGTAAGCGACTTTGTACTCCAGTCCATGCGGAAAGAAGGGCGCCAGCTCATCAAGGCGCTTGATGACCTGTTCCGCCGTCTCCATTTCGTTCGCCCCGGAGGCGAGTTTTACCCCCAGCCCGGACGCCGCATTGCCGTTATAACGGCTGAGATAGTCATATTTCTCAGCGCCCAGTTCGACGGTGGCGACATCGCCAAGCTTCACTTCAGAACCGTCCTGATTGACACGCAACGTAATATCACGGAACTGTTGCGGGGTTTGTAGCAGTGACTGGGAATTGATGGTGGCATTCAGCGCCTGGCGATCGACCGAAGGCGTGCCACCCAACTGGCCAACGGCAATTTGCGCATTTTGCGAGCTAATGGCAGATGTCACGTCGGAGGTGGTCATCTGGTAACTATTGAGTTTGGCGGGATCAAGCCAGATACGCATGGAGTACTGTGAACCGTAGGCATCAATATCGCCGACGCCATTTACCCGGCTGATAGGGTCCTGAATATTACTGGCCACGTAGTCCGCAATATCTTGTTTATCCATTGAGCCGTCGGTCGATACGAAGGCCAGCGTCAGGATGTTGGTATCACCAGTTTTGCGCACCGTCACGCCCTGGTTCTGCACCTTCTGCGGCAGCTTACGCAGGGCGGATTGTAACTGGTTTTGCACCTGCTGCACGGCTTCGTCAGGATCGGTGCCGGCTTTAAAGTTCAGGGTGACAGTAGCCTGGCCTGTCGCGCTGCTTTGCGAAGACATATACATCAGGTTATCGAGCCCGGTCATGTTCTGCTCAATCACCTGGGTGACGGTGTTCTCCAGCGTTTGCGCAGAAGCGCCCGGATAACTGGCCGTAATGCGCACGTTGGGTGGGGCTAAATCGGGGTATTGTTCGACCGGGAGAGAAATAATGGCAAGTGTTCCCGTAAGACAGATGAGGATCGCCAGTACCCACGCAAAAATGGGGCGATCAATAAAAAAATTCGCCATCAGAAGCCAGACCTCTATTGCTGCGCATCATTATTATTACATTGCTCGCCACAATGTAGCGGCAATGCAGCAACCAATCGTGGAGAAATTAAGGAGAAAATGTAAATTATCATGCTGGGTTGAGGCATAACGCCGCACCGCGTGATTTAAGCAAAATTGCGTCCTCTTAAGAGTTGTAATTGTTTGCTTTTCTTTACGTTTATTGACGTCCGGCAGCGTCTGCCAGTGGAAAACGCAACATCACCTGTGTACCGTGCTCCGCTGCCGACGTAATCTCCAGTTCACCCGCCAGTCGCCCGGCGCGTTCACGCATAATACTCAATCCGTAATGGCCGTCCGGCTCTATTGTGCTACGCATTCCAATGCCGTTATCACGAATATAAACGGTATGCAGTCCGTCGGGATCGGTCACACAGCTCACGCTGATTTCACTGGCATTGGCATGTTTAATCGCGTTGATCACCGCCTCGCGAATAATGTGCAAGACGTTAATTTGTTGCTGCGCGTCCAGCGCCTGGGTCGGCAGGCGGCAATCCAGTGTCAGCCGTGCCTGGGTCTGGCTTTGCAACAGATCCAGCGCTTCGCGCAGCGCTGCCGTTAAGTCGCTTTGCTGTAAAGAGAGGCGAAACGTGGTAAGCAGCTCGCGAAGCTGTTGGTAGGCATTGTTCAGCCCGCGCGAAAAGTCATCAATAATCGTATGCGCGGGCGCGTTGCTCTCCGGCACGGCGCGCTTGAGCAACGCAAGCTGAATGCGCAAATACGACAACATCTGCGCCAGCGAGTCGTGCAGTTCGCGGGCAATGGTGGCGCGCTCCTCCATAAGGATCAGTTGCTGGTGCTGTTTCTGCGCCTGGTTGATGTACAAGCCGCGGCCAAGAATGGTGGCGATATTGCGCATTAACGGCAGTAAAGCCTGCTGCTCCACGCTTTGCCAGCGCAACTCGCCCAGCACGGTTTCCAGCATATTCACCGGCAGACTGTGCAATGGCTGTTGCGGGTCCCGTACGCCCTGCTGAAGGCACCAGTTTTCGTTCACGCTCAGTTCAAGAAAACTGACCGCTTCATGTTCATAAACAATGTTCAGCACCTGGCGCAGGCAATGTGCGTCAATCTGGCTGGTATTCAGCGCCTGCGAGCACTGGTACATCAGTTCAAGACGTCGGTGTGCTTCGTGGAGGTCCCGCGTTTTCTCGGCAACCGATGCTTCCAGCGAGCGGTACAGTTTTAACAACTCTCCGGACATCCGATCGAATGTTGAGGCCAGCAGCCCCAGCTCATTATCCAGTTGCGTCTTAAGCGGTGGATAAGAGAAGTGTCCCTTCTGGATCTGCTGACTGGCGGTCATCAGTTGTTGCAGAGGAGCCACCACTTGCTGGCGAATGCGGCGCAGGGTAAAGAAGACCAGCGTGAATATCCCGCACGCCCCCAGCAGTGAAATCAATACCACCAGCAGCATTTTGCGTTCGGCATAGTGCTGCAACGCCAGTACGAACAGATCGATATTGCCAACATAATGCTGAATATTTTGCTGGTACCACTGGCGGTCATTGTGGGCCAGGCGCGCATCCATCTCGCGCCATGTTTCGTGCAATTGCCCATAACGCAGTTGCACGTCCTGCGGAATGTACCAGCGCTGCAAGTGCTGCAATACCGGCGAATTCAGCGTTTGCAGGTAGCGCTGGCGGTGTTCAGCGAGCATGGACGGAGCGCTTTGCAGATCGTAACCAAGGCGATAGCTCTGCATGCGCAGCGAACCAGCAATGTTAACGGCTTCTGCATCTTTCAGGCTGCTGGCGAGGGTGGTTAGCGCAACGCCAGTGGAGAGTAAAGAGAGCAGAACAATATAAAAAAACGCCCGGGCAAGGCTGGTTGAAACGGGTTTTTTGACTATCACAGCAGTAGTTTCCAATTCCTGATGTTACCCGCGAGGGACGGCGGTTCGCATAGCCATAGAATGAAATGAGTGTTCAGAAATCCTGAAATAAATTGATCTGCTACAAGTTCGTGACAAATAGATAAACATTATGGGCAATTGAACATTGCCTGGCACCAATAGCCCCGGTAAATACAGGGGATATAAAAATGAGGTTTATTAAACCAGAAAAGAAGGGTGCCATGAATCGTTTTATTATGGCGAATAGCCAGCAGTGTATAGGGTGTCATGCTTGCGAAGTCGCGTGTGTCATGGCGCACAATGATGAGCAACATGTGCTGCACCCGGCGCAATTTCACCCGCGCATTACGGTGATCAAACAGCAACAGCAACGCAGCGCGGTAACATGCCGCCACTGCGAAGCTGCCCCCTGTGCCCGTAGTTGCCCGAATGGCGCGATCGCGCGTGTCGATGATTCTGTGCAGGTTAACCAGCAAAAGTGTATCGGATGTAAAGCCTGTGTGGTGGCCTGCCCGTTTGGCACTATGCAAGTGCTGGTGACTGCCGTTGGCGAGGGCGCGGTAAAAGCCACTGCGCATAAATGTGACCTGTGTGCTGGTCGGGCTGACGGCCCGGCTTGCGTGCAAAACTGCCCGGCGGATGCGTTGCAACTGGTGAATGGTGACGCGCTGGCAGGCATGGCGAAAGCGCGTCGTCTGCGCACTGCCAGCCATGAAGCGCAACCCTGGCACCGCGTTGCCGCGCTGGCCCCGGCGTTTGATGATCGCAAAGTGCGGCAAATGCGCAAGACACCGTCGCGCGGAGAACCCGATAAATTACCGCTGGCGGCCCGCAAAGTGGGCTTCGACGAAATTTATCTGCCGTTTCGCGCCGGACAGGCACACCGCGAAGCAGAGCGCTGCCTGACGTGCGGTGAGCATAGCGTGTGTGAATGGACCTGCCCCTTGCATAACCATATTCCGCAGTGGATCGCGCGGGTGAAAGAGGGCGATATTGCCGCTGCGGTCGAGCTTTCTCATCAAACGAACTGTTTGCCAGAAATTACCGGTCGCGTTTGCCCGCAGGACCGTTTGTGTGAAGGCGCCTGCACCGTGCGCGACGATTATGGCGCGGTCACCATCGGCAATATTGAGCGCTATATCTCCGATCAGGCGCTGGCGCAGGGCTGGCGTCCAGACTTGCGGCAGGTACAAGCGGTAGACAAACGTGTGGCGATTATCGGTGCCGGTCCGGCAGGACTGGCCTGTGCCGATGTACTGGCGCGGCATGGCGTCAGTGCGACGGTGTTCGACCGTCATCCTGAAATTGGCGGGCTGCTGACATTTGGTATCCCGGCCTTCAAACTGGACAAATCGTTACTGGCGCGTCGGCGCGAGATTTTCAGCGCGATGGGCATTCGTTTTGAGCTGAATTGCGAAATTGGTAAAGACATCGCACTCGACACGTTGATCAACGACTTTGATGCGGTATTTGTCGGCGTGGGTACCTACCGTTCGATGAAAGCGGGCCTGCCGAATGAAGATGCGCCGGGCGTATATGATGCGCTGCCCTTCCTGATTGCCAATACCCGGCAATTAATGGGGCTGCCAGAGAGCGCCAATGAACCCTTTATCAACACAGAAGGGCTGAACGTGGTGGTACTGGGCGGTGGCGATACGGCGATGGATTGCGTGCGCACGGCGCTGCGTCACGGTGCCGGTAAAGTGACGTGCGCATACCGCCGCGACGAAGCCAATATGCCCGGCTCGAAAAAAGAGGTGCAAAACGCCCGCGATGAAGGCGCGGCATTTGAGTTCAATGTGCAGCCGGTGGATCTGCAACTGGATAGCGACGGTAAGGTTTGCGGCATTCGCCTGCTGCGTACGCAACTGGGCGAACCGGATGCCAAAGGGCGCCGTCGCCCGGTACCGATTGCCGGTAGTGAATTCGTGATGCCCGCCGATGCCGTGATCATGGCGTTTGGTTTTAACCCGCATGCCATGCCGTGGCTGGAGCAGCAGGGCGTGCGACTGGACGATTGGGGACGGATCGCCGCCGCGGTCGATTCGCGCTATCGCTACCAGACCAGTAATCCGAAAATTTTCGCCGGTGGCGATGCGGTGCGTGGGGCAGATTTGGTGGTGACCGCAATGGCGGAAGGTCGCCATGCCGCGCAGGGAATGATGGACTGGCTTGGCATTACCGCACCCGGTAAACATTAACGGCTTTCGCGACAAAACAGGCTTCACGGCGTACTATGACGTTAAGTTGTTAGCGCTTTGGAGCCTGTATGTCGCTGAAAATTGAAGTTATCAAAGATAAACTCCTCTCTGAAAATTACTTTATCCTGCGCAATATCACCTACGATCTGACCCGTCAGAATGGCGAAGTAGTGCGCCATAAGCGCGAGGTTTACGATCGCGGAAATGGCGCGACAATCCTGCTCTATAACCGTGAAAAGCAGAGCGTGCTGTTGATCCGTCAGTTTCGTATCGCTACCTGGATCAACGGTAATGAAGACGGCCGCTTAATTGAAACCTGCGCCGGTTTGCTGGATGACGATGAGCCAGAAGTTTGCATTCGTAAAGAGGCTATCGAAGAGACCGGGTACGAGGTCGGCGAGGTACAAAAAGTCTTCGAGCTGTATATGTCACCGGGTGGCGTGACGGAATTGGTGCATTTTTTTATTGCTGAATACAGCGATGCGCAGCGCGCGAATAACGGCGGCGGCGTGGAAGATGAAGAGATTGAAATCGTGGAATTGCCCTTCACTCAGGCTTTATCAATGATGGCCCGTGGAGAGATCCGCGATGGCAAGGCGGTGATTTTACTGCAATACTTACAACTCTCCGGGATAATGAACTGAATATTAAGGTCTTTTTGGTCCTTCTTTCACATGAAGCTATCCGACAAATCTGATTGAGCAAGCGAACCGGGGAATAGAAGATGGCGCACGTCTTACATCTATTATTCTTCCGGGGTTGTTCCGTTCATGCGTTATCGCAGTTTATGTTTGCTATTCGGGCTTTTTACCGCGCCGTGGCTGTGGGCTGCGCCTGCACAACAGGCTTTTTCCGACTGGCAGGTCACCTGCAATAACCAGAACTTTTGCGTCGCGCGCAATATTGGCGGGCATAACGGTCTGGTGATGACGCTCGAACGCAGCGCTGGTGCGCGTACCGACGCCACCCTACGTATCGATCTTGGCAGCAAAGACACTCCACCATTAAAAGAACCGCCTATTGCGCCACGCCTGTTGCTTGACGGGCAGCCATTGCCGCTGGCGGGCGAACACTGGCAAATCACGCCCTGGCATTTAATGACTGACAATGCGGGCGGCATTGCCACCTTTTTAAACGTGATCCAGGAAGGGAAGACGATCACCCTGCAAAATGGTAAGGGCTCACTGTCGCTCATTGGCCTCAAAGCAGCACTGCTGTTTATTGATGCGCAACAAAAACGCGTTGGCAGTGAAACGGCGTGGATAAAAAAAGGCGATGAGCCGTCGCTGAGCGTACCTCCGGCCCCCGCGCTGAAGAAGGTAGTACAGACCAATGATATGCCCGCGCCGCTGACGCATAGTCAACTGAACGACTTACTGGATTATGCCAACTGGCGCATGAACAACAGCCAGTGTTCCCTGGATCCAATGCGCCGCCAGGTGCGTGTGACGGCCCTGACGGATGACAAAGCCCTGTTGATCATCGACTGCGAAGCTGGCGCGTATAACACCGTGGAACTGGCGTGGCTGGTTTCCCGGCAAAAGCCCTTTGCCTCGCGCCCCGTTCGTTTGCGTTTGCCGTTCACCCCGGACAATGGCAACGATGAAATGGAACTGATGAACGCGGCTTTTGATGAGAAAACCCGTGAACTGACCACTCTGTCAAAAGGGCGTGGACTGGTGGATTGCGGTGTGTCGAGCCGCTGGCGTTTTGACGGGCAACGTTTTCGTCTGGTGCGCTACGCTCAGGAACCGACCTGCGATAACTGGCACGGCCCTGATGCCTGGCCAACGCTGTGGGTGACGAGATAAGCGTAACCTCTCTATAATCCCCCCTGGGATTTTGACAGGGAAAACAACAATGAAGCACGTTTATGCACAGTGGGTTGCCGTTTGCCTGCTGTTTTTTGCCGCTGTACCCGTACAGGCGGAACTCAGCAGTACCGATCGCCAGGCCATTACTCAGCAAGTCCAGCACTGGAACAGCTATCTCAATGGTGAGCAGGGCGCGACCGACAGTAATCTTTACGCCGCCCAGGTGCAGTGGTTTGGCCAGAACCTGGCCAGCGATGCGGTGCTCAGCAAACAACGCGATTTCAAACTCCATTCGCCGCAGTACGCGCAGCGGATTATCAGCACGCTCGACATCAACGAAGATGAGACGGGCCAGGTGTGGGTAGAGTTTGTTAAACAGGCGGGTATCACCGCAGACAAGCTGAAAAACTACCCGGCGCAACTGGGGTTTAAAAAAGAAGCGGCGGGCTGGCGTATCCGTGATGAGACGGATTTGCTCACCCGACTGAATCAAAAAGATCCGGCAGCAGAAGGGCGACTTGCCAAAGGCAAATTCGATGGCGTGAATAAAGATGTGGTGTGGGTTACCGCCCGCGATCCAAAAAGCGGTGGCAGCTGCGATATGGACGGCGACTGCCAGTGCTCGTTATGGAGCAGCAATCCTGCGGTTCAACCGGCTATTGTGCCGCAGTGCATTGGCGGCGGCGTTGATGTGCTGTCGACGCTGGATGACAGCGGACGCGATCGGGTCGTTATCTTCCCGGAATGGTGGACCAGTGCCTGGCGTGTGGTTTATGTCTATGACATTCAGCAAGGGCAGTGGATCAAAGCGTTACCCCCTTTCCCCATGAATATTAATGTTCAGGAACAGGATGATGCGGCGACGCTGGTGCAGCGCGATCCGCAGCACAGCGGCAGGGTGCTGGTGAAAAAAGCGCTGTGGGACGATAAGCAAGAAGAGATTGTCACACCGCAGGTTAGCGAAGCATTAATCAGCCTGAAATGAACGATAACCACCTCCAGAGGCGGTGGTTTAAAACTGATAATAAAAAAAGCGCCAGCCGGACGGCTGGCGCAGGGACTTATTTTTTCAGTACGGCTTTGGCTTTTGCCACCACGTTTTCGACCGTAAAGCCGAAGTACGGGAAAAGTTTCTCCGCAGGCGCAGATTCGCCGTATCCGGTCATTCCGACAATGGCCCCTTTCAGGCCCACGTATTTGTACCAGTAATCCGCAATGCCGGCTTCCACCGCGACGCGCGCGGCGACATCCGACGGCAGCACGGATTCGCGCCAGGCCTCGTCCTGGGCATCGAAGATGTCGGTAGAGGGCAGGGAAACGACTCGCACTTTATGGCCTTCAGCACTGAGCTGCTCGGCGGCCTTCATGGTGATCTCCATTTCTGAGCCGGTGGCAATCAGGATCAGATCCGGTTTACCGTCGCTGTCTTTGAGGATATACCCCCCACGGCTAATGGCTTGCACCTGCTCCGGGGTTCGCTCCATTTGCGTCAGGTTCTGACGAGACAGGATTAACGCTGTTGGGCCGTGGTGGCGTTCTACCGCCAGTTTCCAGCCCACGGCCGCTTCCACCTGGTCACAGGGGCGCCAGGTACTGAAGTTTGGCGTCAGACGCAGGCTGGCAAGCTGCTCAACAGCCTGGTGCGTCGGGCCATCTTCCCCTAAGCCAATTGAGTCATGGGTATAGACCATAATCTGCCGCGCTTTCATTAGCGCCGCCATACGCGCGGCGTTACGGGCATATTCTACGAACATCAGGAAGGTGGCGGTATAGGGGATAAACCCCCCGTGATGCGCAATACCGTTGGCAATTGCCGTCATGCCAAACTCACGTACGCCATAATGGATGTAGTTACCGGCAGGATCTTCTTTGAGCGAGGTCGAACCCGACCAGATAGTCAGGTTGCTCGGTGCCAGGTCCGCTGAGCCGCCCAGTAGCTCCGGTAACAGCGGGCCGTAGCTATTAAGGGTGTTTTGTGACGCTTTACGGGTGGCAATTTTTGCCGGGTTAGCTTGCAGATTGTCGATCCATTCGCGCGTCGTTTGTTCCCACCTTTCCGGCAGGCCGCCGCTCATCCGGCGTTTAAATTCGGCGGCGAGATCGGGGTAGGCTTTCTCCCATGCTGCCAGTTTTTCATTCCAGGTTTGCTGGGTTTTGGCGCCGCGTTCACGGGCGTCCCATGCCTGGTAAATCTCTTTCGGGATCTCGAATGCCGGGTATTTCCAGCCCAGCTGCTGGCGGGTCAGTGCCACTTCTTCTTCACCCAGTGCCGCGCCGTGCGACTCCTCTTTCCCGGCTTTGTTTGGTGAGCCAAAACCAATCGTTGTGCGGCAGATGATCAGCGACGGTTTGTCGGTGACGCTTTGCGCCTCAAGGATGGCTTTTTTCACCTCTTCGGCGGAGTGACCGTCGATTTCGCCCACCACATGCCAGTTATAGGCTTCAAAACGTTTGGCCGTGTCGTCGGTAAACCAGCCTTCGGTTTCACCATCAATCGAGATGCCGTTGTGATCGTAAAAACCAATCAGTTTACCCAGCCCCAGCGTGCCTGCCAGCGAGCACACTTCATGCGAGATGCCCTCCATCAGGCAGCCGTCACCCATAAACACATAGGTGTAGTGATCGACAATGTCATGACCCGGACGGTTGAACTGCGCCGCCAGCGTCCGTTCGGCAATCGCCAGCCCGACGGCATTTGCCAGCCCCTGACCCAGCGGGCCGGTGGTGGTTTCTACGCCAGGCGTATAGCCAATTTCCGGGTGTCCCGGCGTTTTGGAGTGCAACTGGCGGAAGTTTTTCAGCTCCTCAAGCGGCAGATCGTAACCGCTCAGATGCAGCAGGCTGTAGAGCAGCATCGAGGCATGGCCATTCGAGAGAATAAAGCGGTCGCGATCGTACCAGGTGGGATCGGCCGGGTTATGGCGCAGAAAATCATTCCACAGCACTTCGGCAATATCTGCCATCCCCATCGGCGCGCCAGGGTGGCCGGAATTGGCTTTTTGCACCGCGTCCATACTCAGGGCGCGAATGGCGTTAGCAAGCTCTTTACGGGACATAATTCACTCCATGGCAAGGGTTAAAATTTGGCGGCGATCAGATCTTCGAGTTTGCGCTGGTCGACGGCAAACTGGCGAATGCCGTCCGACAGTTTCTCTACCGCCATCGGATCCTGGTTGTGTTCCCAGCGGAATTCCGCTTCGCTCAACGGTTCGGGGCGGTGGAAGGTTTGGCGAGATGGCACCAGCTTGCGCTCAACAATGCCTTCCTGGTCCTGCAACTCCTGCAACAGCGCCGGCGAAATGGTCAGGCGGTCGCAGCCAGCCAGCGCGAGGATCTGCTCGGTGCGCCGGAAACTGGCACCCATCACAATGGTCTGATAGCGATGTTGTTTGAAATAATCGTAAATGTTGCGCACGGATTTCACGCCAGGATCTTCATCCACCACATAAGGTTCCAGCGGCTTGCGTTCGTTATACCAGTCGTAAATACGCCCTACGAAAGGCGAAATCAGAAACACGCCAGCTTCGGCACATGCGCGCGCCTGGGCAAACGAGAACAGCAGCGTCAGGTTGCAGTGGATACCCTCTTTTTCCAGCTCTTCCGCCGCGCGGATCCCCTCCCACGTGGCAGCCAGTTTGATCAGAATGCGTGAGGTATCGATCCCTTGCTCTTTGTACAGAGCAACCAGTCGTTTGGCTTTGGCGATGCTTTTAGCTTTGTCGTAAGAGAGGCGGGCATCGACTTCGGTAGAGACTCTCCCCGGCACACTTTTCAGAATTTCCGCACCAAAATTGACCGCCAGTTTGTCGCACGCTTCTGCGACTTGCTGTTCCTGGGTGTCACCGTGCGCTTTGCCAAAGGCGATGGCGTCTTGAATCAGGTGGGCAAAGTGATCGAGTGCGGCGGCCTTCAGCAGCAGAGAGGGGTTGGTCGTGGCATCTTCAGGCTGATAGTGACGGATTGACTCAATGTCGCCGCTGTCCGCTACTACGGTAGTGAATTGTTTAATGCCGTCTAAGTGGTTCATGAAATTAACTCCTTTAAAAGCAGTAGGTTATTGGAGTGCTTTCGTTGGCACTTTTGTGAGGATGAGAGGTGCATAACAAAAAAGCATAGCAGACAGCCCCCTTGCTTGCTGTTAGTGACGGGTAACAAAGATGTGAGTAATTGATAGAAATTTTGTTTATGGAATGGCGAGATTTTGGCTATGTTCAAAGTTTGTCACCGCGACAGAGGCCATACTAGGCGGCGCATCGGGATCGTAATCACGCTTTATCACTCTGAAAGCAACGTGAAAGGAACCTCAAATGGATGACCAGTTAAAACAAAGTGCCCTCGATTTCCACGAATTCCCTAGACCGGGGAAAATTCAGGTTTCCCCGACTAAGCCCCTCGCCACCCAGCGCGATCTGGCGCTGGCCTATTCGCCTGGCGTTGCCGCACCGTGCCTTGAAATCGAAAAGGATCCTCTCGCGGCTTACAAATATACCGCCCGCGGTAATCTGGTGGCGGTGATCTCTAACGGCACCGCGGTGCTGGGCCTTGGCAATATTGGCGCGCTGGCCGGTAAACCGGTGATGGAAGGGAAAGGGGTACTGTTCAAGAAATTTGCCGGTATTGATGTTTTCGATATCGAAGTGGATGAGCAGGATCCGGACAAATTGATCGACGTTGTGGCCGCGCTGGAGCCGACCTTTGGCGGCATCAACCTTGAAGATATCAAAGCGCCGGAGTGTTTCTACATTGAAGCCAAATTGCGCGAACGGATGAATATTCCGGTATTTCATGACGATCAACACGGCACAGCAATTATTAGCACGGCTGCCATTTTGAATGGTTTGCGTGTCGTTGAGAAAAATCTCTCTGATGTGCGCATGGTCGTCTCTGGCGCAGGCGCGGCGGCCATTGCCTGTATGAATCTGCTGGTGGCCCTCGGGATGCAGAAACACAATATTGTGGTCTGCGACTCGAAAGGGGTGATTTACAAAGGGCGTGAGCCCAACATGGCCGAAACCAAAGCCGCATATGCCGTGGACGATGACGGTAAACGCACGCTGGCGGAAGTGGTGGCCGGCGCGGACATCTTCCTCGGCTGTTCCGGGCCAAAAGTTCTGACGCCAGAGATGGTAAAAGAGATGGCGCGCCAGCCGCTGATCCTCGCGCTGGCTAACCCGGAGCCAGAGATCCTGCCCGATTTGGCGAAAGCGGTACGTCCGGATGCCATAATCTGTACCGGCCGTTCTGATTACCCCAACCAGGTGAACAACGTCCTTTGCTTCCCGTTTATTTTCCGTGGCGCGCTGGATGTTGGCGCAACGGCGATCAATGAAGAAATGAAACTGGCGGCGGTGAACGCAATTGCCGAGCTGGCGCATGCTGAACAAAGCGAAGTCGTGGCCTCCGCCTATGGCGATCAGGATCTGAGTTTTGGCCCGGACTACCTGATCCCGAAACCGTTTGATCCGCGCCTGATTGTCAAAATCGCCCCTGCGGTCGCGAAGGCGGCCATGAAATCCGGTGTGGCGACACGGCCGATTGCCGATTTTGATGCTTATATCGATAAACTTACTGAGTTTGTCTACAAAACCAATCTGTTTATGAAACCGATCTTCTCACAGGCCCGTAATGCGCCGAAGCGCGTGGTGCTGGCCGAGGGGGAAGAGCCGCGTGTACTGCATGCCACGCAGGAACTGGTCACGCTGGGGCTGGCAAAACCGATCCTCATTGGTCGCCCGAGCGTTATTGAAATGCGCATTCAAAAGCTTGGTCTGCAAATTCGCCCGGAAGTGGACTTCGAGATCGTCAATAACGAATCTGACCCGCGCTTTAAAGAGTACTGGACCGAGTACTTTGCCATCATGAAACGCCGTGGGATCACGCAGGAGCAGGCGCAGCGTGCGGTGATCGGCAACACCACCATTATTGGCGCCATCATGGTTCATCGTGGCGAAGCGGACGCGTTAATCTGCGGCACCATTGGCGACTACCATGAGCACTTTGGCGTGCTGCAGCAAATCTTTGGCTATCGCGATGGCGTGCATGTGGCCGGGGCGATGAACGCGCTACTGCTGCCAAGCGGCAACACCTTTATTACCGACACTTACGTGAATGAAGATCCTACCGCTGAGCAACTGGCGGAGATCACCCTGCTGGCGGCAGAAACAGTGAGACGCTTTGGCATTGAACCGCGTGTTGCGCTGCTGTCACATTCGCAGTTTGGCTCCTCCAATGCCCCGGCGGCAGTGAAAATGCGTGAGACGCTGGCGCTGGTACGGGAGCGAGCGCCGGAGTTGATGATCGATGGCGAAATGCACGGCGATGCCGCGTTAGATGAAACCATTCGCCACGAGCGTATGCCGGACAGCCCGTTAAAAGGGGCGGCGAATATCCTGATCATGCCGAATGTGGAAGCGGCGCGCATTAGCTATAACCTGCTGCGTGTTTCCAGTTCGGAGGGGGTCACCGTCGGGCCGGTATTGATGGGAGTAGCGAAACCGGTGCATGTCTTAACGCCGATAGCCTCGGTACGCCGTATTGTAAATATGGTCGCGCTGGCGGTCGTTGAAGCGCAAACACAACCGTTGTGATTTTCCATGCTATCCGGCACAGGCTGCCGGATAGCAGCTGGAAAGTTACACCCACTCTCTGACTTTTATAAACTCGCTGAGGGCGGCCTCCGGGCTGCCTTCTGCGGGCTGGTAGTTGTATTCCCAGCGCACCAGCGGCGGCATTGACATCAGAATCGACTCGGTACGCCCGCCCGTTTGCAAACCGAACAGCGTTCCGCGATCCCACACCAGGTTAAACTCCACATAACGCCCACGCCGGTAGAGCTGGAAATCACGCTCGCGTTCGCCATACGGCAGGTCTTTACGCCGCGCCACAATCGGCAGGTAACCCTCGGTATACCCTTTCCCCACGGCCTGCATAAAGGCGAAGCAGTGATCAAAGTCCGGGGTGTTCAGATCGTCAAAAAACAGCCCGCCAATCCCGCGCTGCTCATCCCGGTGTTTGAGGTAGAAGTAATCATCGCACCACTTTTTGTAACGCGGATAGACCTCTTCGCCAAACGGCTGACAGAGATCCCGGGCCGTGCGGTGCCAGTGCTGCGCATCCTCATCAAAACCGTAATAGGGCGTGAGATCGAAACCGCCGCCAAACCACCATACCGGATCGGCGCCGGGTTTTTCGGCAATAAAAAAGCGCACATTAGCGTGGCTGGTCGGCACATAAGGGTTGCTCGGGTGCACCACCAGCGACACGCCCATGGCTTCAAAACTGCGTCCTGCCAGTTCCGGACGGTGTGCAGTGGCGGAGGCGGGCATGGCATCGCCGTGCACATGCGAGAAGTTAACTCCGGCTTGCTCAAACACACTGCCGCCGCGCAATACCCGGCTGCGCCCGCCGCCGCCCGCTTCCCGTTGCCATACGTCCTCGGCGAATTCACTGCCGTCGATGGCGGAAAGCTGGCGACAAATCTCATCCTGCAGCTGGAGCAGGGCTTCTTTTACCGGTTGTACATCGGGTTTCATCCGCGTCTCTTCACATGGGCTTTGTGGTTATCGAACCAGCTAAAGTAACTCAACACACCATCGGCGATGGCGGTAGCGATCTTCTGGCGAAAGGCCGTGGTGCCGAGCAGCTTCTCCTCCGCCGGGTTGGTGATAAAGGATGTTTCCACCAGTACCGAGGGGATCGACGGGGATTTTAGCACCACAAACGCGGCCTGTTCCGTGCTGCTACTGTGCAGGCGATGCACTGGCTTGATCTGTTTAAGAATGTGCGAGCCCAGCGTCAGGCTGTTTTTAATGGTGTCGGTTTGCACCAAATCGAACAGCACCTGCTGAAGCAGGTGGTCTTTATCTGTCGCTTTTTTACCGGCGACTTCATCGGCGGCGTTTTCTTTATCCGACAAGTATTTCGCCATCGCGCTACTGGCGCCGCGGTTAGAAAGCGCAAAGACCGATGCGCCCGCCGCACTGGGGTTAGTAAAGCCGTCGGCGTGGATCGACATAAACAGATCCGCACCATGCTGGTGGGCAATCTCTACCCGGTCATACAACGGGATAAATTTATCGCCGGTGCGCGTCAGGCGAGCGTCTATGCCCTTGGCGCGCAGCTGCGCGCGAACATTTTTGGCGATCGCCAGCACCACGTGCTTCTCTTTTGAGCCGTTATGGCCAATGGCGCCGGTATCAATCCCGCCGTGGCCGGGGTCAAGCATCACAATGCGACGTGCACCGGCTTTTTTCGCTTTTGGCTTACTGTGGCCGGTGGTGGTTTTTAAGGGGGGCTCTTCCCTGGCGATGGCGCGAGACATGCCCGACAATGTCAGTGCGGCCAGACCTGCTTTCAGGATCTGACGACGCGATGTGAGGGTTTTTAAAGGTTTAAAGGTGCTCATACAGCCTGAATTGTATTATCCGTGGTCTTAGGTGTTATATCGTATCGTGTTTGCGGTTACGACAGTCCGTAAGAACTATTGTTTTACTTTTCATTTCAATACGTGACAGAGTGACATTATGCCATTTTTCCTGGTCGATGACGCCGGATATTGGCTACGGCGCCGCTTCGGGCCATAATCGCTATTATCACAGCTAAAAAAGATGGGAAATACCATGGAGATACGCGTTTTTCGCCAGGCAGATTTCGAAGAAGTGATCACCTTGTGGGAGCGTTGTGGTCTGCTGCGCCCCTGGAACGATCCGGAAATGGATATTGAACGCAAAGTGAATCACGATGTGAGTCTGTTCCTGGTAGCAGAAGTGGGTGGCGAAGTGGTCGGCACGGTAATGGGGGGGTACGACGGCCATCGCGGATCGGCCTATTACCTGGGTGTTCATCCTGAATTTCGTGGGCGCGGCATTGCCAATGCGCTGCTCAACCGTCTGGAAAAAAAGCTGATTGCCCGCGGTTGCCCCAAAATTAATCTGATGGTGCGGGAAGAGAACGAGATGGTCATCGGGATGTATGAACGTCTGGGCTATGAGCACGTCGACGCGGTGAGTCTGGGCAAGCGTTTGATTGAAGATGAAGAGTACTGATATCCACCCCGCCGATTACGATAGCCACGGTCGCCTAAAACTTCCTTTCCTGTTCTGGTGCGTGTTGTTGTTACAGGCCCGCACCTGGGTGCTGTTTGTGATTGCCGGCGCGTCGCGCGGGCAGGGCGATGCGTTGCTCACCTTGTTTTACCCCGATCATGACGCCTTCTGGCTCGGGCTATTGCCTGGTATGCCTGCGGCGCTGGCGTTTTTACTCAGCGGACGGCGGGCGCGTTTTCCCCAACTCTGGCGCGCGATGTACGTCTTACTGTTGCTGGCGCAGTTGTTGCTGCTGGTCTGGCAGTTCTGGCGCTGGTTTAGCGGCGAAGCCGTTTCAGGCACGGCGTTGGGGCTGGTGATTGCCGATAGTGTGGCATTATGGTGGTGGCTGACTAACCGTCGTCTGCGCGCCTGTTTTACAACAGATGCAGATTAAACGGCACTTTTTATCCTTTAGCGACTCCAACAGGCGTTAAATGAACAAGAAAGGAATGTGTGCATGAAATCCCTGCGTATGGTTATTTGCGTGTTGCCGCTGGCGTTAGCGGGCTGTTCCACGCTCTCCTCTGTGAACTGGTCTGTGGCGTATCCGTGGAACTGGTTTGGTTCGTCCCTTGAGGTTAGTGAAAATGGCGTGGGCACTATCACCGCCAGCACGCCGCTCAGCGAGCAGGCAATAGGCGAGGCATTAAGCGGTTATCATTTGCGCAGCGGCATGAAAACCGAAAAAGGCACCATCGTGCGTTATTTCGAAGCGCTGAAGGATGACCAACTGGCATTGGTGATTAACGGTGAGAACGGGGCCGTAAGTCGCATTGATGTTCTGGACACCGAGGTTGCCAGCGAAAAAGGCGTGAAGATCGGCACACCGTTTACTGACCTGTATGACAAGGCCTTCGGTAACTGCGTGATGGGCAGCGGCGACGACAGCGCCAGCGTGGAATGTAAAGCCCCTGGCAGCCAACATATTAGCTATCTGTTCAGTGGTGCATGGAGCGGCCCGCAAGGGTTAATGCCGTCTGACGACCTGCTGAAACACTGGAAAGTCAGCAAGCTGATTTGGCGCCGTTAATTTGATCGAAACGCGCCGATAAGCGACAGAAAACGAGTACAATGCGGGCATCAATGCCACGGATGCGTGGCATTTTTCTCAGGAGGAGTGATGTCCCAGGTTCAAAGTGGCATTTTGCCAGAGCATTGCCGTGCGGCAATTTGGATTGAGGCCAGCGTAAACGGGGACACAGATGCCCTGCGCGCAGGTTGTAAAGCGTTTGCCGATAAACTGGCAACGTTTCAGGTTAAATTCCCCGATGCGGCTCTCGGCGCGGTGGTGGCTTTTGGCGACCGCGTCTGGCGCGAACTGAGCGGCGGCGAAGGGGCTGAGGAGCTGAAAGCCTTCCCGGGTTATGGGAAAGGGCTGGCCCCGGCAACGCAGCACGATGTGCTGTTCCATATTCTTTCGTTACGTCATGACGTTAACTTTTCGGTGGCGCAGGCCGCACTGGACGCTTTTGGCGATGTGCTTAGCGTGAAAGAAGAAACCCATGGTTTCCGTTGGGTGGAAGATCGCGATCTCAGCGGCTTTGTTGATGGCACGGAAAACCCGGCAGGCGAAGAGAAACGCCGTGAGGTGGCGATTATTCAAACGGGGGTTGACGCCGGTGGCAGCTACGTGATGGTGCAGCGCTGGGAACATAACCTGAAGCAGCTTAACCGCATGAGTGTGGGCGACCAGGAGATGATGATTGGCCGTACCAAAGAGGCCAACGAAGAGCTCGACGGCGATGCGCGCCCGCTCACATCTCATCTGACCCGCGTTGATTTGAAAGAAGATGGCAAGGGACTGAAAATTGTCCGCCAGAGTCTGCCTTACGGCACCGCCAGCGGCACGCACGGTCTCTATTTTTGCACCTATTGCGCGCGCCTTTATAATATTGAGCAGCAACTGTTAAGTATGTTTGGCGATACCGACGGTAAGCGCGACGCAATGCTGCGCTTCACCCGCCCGGTCACGGGCGGATATTATTTCGCGCCCTCTCTCGACAGACTGCTGACGCTGTAGTTTTACACCGCACAACAGCAAGGCCGGGCAAGGCTGCAACTGCCCGGCACACTCCCTTCTCCTTATATTCTTTTCTGATTCCAAATCACCAATTGGTATATAAAACCGTTACTGGTTTCATGCGCGTTATAAATAAACTGATGGTCGAAGAGTCATCAGCTTATAAAGGTGCGCAATGGCCGTTAACTTACTTAAAAAAGGATATCTGACGCTGGCAGCCATGACGCTGTGTGTTGCGCAGGCGCAGTCGACGGAACTGCTTAATAGCTCCTACGACGTTTCTCGTGAGCTTTTTGCGGCGCTCAATACGCCGTTTGAACAGCAGTGGGCTAAAGATAACGCAGGCGATAAGCTGACGATCAAGCAATCCCATGCCGGTTCCTCAAAGCAGGCGCTGGCTATTCTGCAAGGCCTTAAGGCCGATGTTGTGACCTATAACCAGGTGACCGATGTGCAGATCCTGCATGACAAAGGTAACCTGATCCCGGCGAACTGGCAGAGCCGTTTACCGAACAACAGTTCACCGTTCTATTCGACCATGGCGTTCCTGGTACGTAAAGGCAACCCGAAAAATATCCACGACTGGAACGACCTGGTGCGTTCTGACGTGAAGCTGATCTTCCCGAACCCAAAAACTTCCGGCAACGCACGCTACACCTACCTGGCGGCGTGGGGGGCAGCCGAGCAGGCGGAGGGTGGCGATAACGCCAAAACGCAGCAGTTTATGACGCAGTTTTTGAAAAACGTTGAAGTGTTTGATACCGGCGGGCGCGGTGCGACTACCACTTTTGTTGAGCGCGGCCTTGGCGATGTGCTGATCTCCTTCGAGTCTGAAGTAAATAATATCAGCAAGCAGTATGCAGCCCAGGGATTTGAAGTGGTGGTGCCGAAGGTCAACATTCTGGCTGAGTTCCCGGTCGCGTGGGTGGATAAAAACGTGAAAGCCAACGGCACAGAAAAAGCGGCGAAAGCCTATCTCAACTGGCTGTATTCCCCACAGGCGCAGACCATTATTACGGATTACTACTACCGTGTGAACAACCCTGATGTCATGGCAAAACTGAGCGATAAGTTCCCGCAGACGGCGTTATTCCGCGTGGAAGAGAAGTTTGGTTCATGGCCGGAAGTGATGAAAACCCATTTCGCCAGTGGCGGCGAGCTGGATAAGTTACTGGCGGCGGGGCGTAAGTAATGTTTGCAGGAGCGGCTAAACGTGTCTTGCCCGGTTTCGGTTTAAGCCTGGGCAGCAGCCTGTTTTTTGTGTGCCTGGTGTTGCTGTTGCCGTTGAGCGCGCTGGTGATGCAACTGGCGCAGATGAGCTGGGGGCAGTACTGGGAGGTGATTTCGAACCCGCAGGTGGTGGCGGCGTACAAAGTCACACTGCTGTCTGCGTTTGTCGCCTCGGTGTTTAATGGCGTGTTCGGCCTGTTGATGGCCTGGATCCTTACTCGCTACCGCTTTCCTGGCCGCACGTTGCTGGATGCATTAATTGATCTGCCTTTTGCATTGCCGACAGCAGTTGCCGGTCTGACGCTGGCGTCGCTGTTTTCAGTGAACGGTTTCTACGGTGAATGGCTGGCGAAGTTCGATATTAAAGTGACCTACACCTGGCTGGGGATCGCCGTGGCGATGGCGTTTACCAGCATTCCCTTTGTGGTGCGCACCATTCAACCGGTACTGGAAGAACTGGGACCGGAATATGAAGAAGCGGCGGAAACGCTGGGTGCAACGCGCTGGCAGAGTTTTCGCAAAGTGGTCTTACCGGAGCTTTCTCCGGCGTTGATAGCCGGTGTGGCGCTCTCTTTTACCCGCAGCCTGGGCGAATTCGGTGCGGTGATTTTTATCGCCGGGAATATTGCCTGGAAGACGGAAGTGACCTCGCTGATGATTTTTGTCCGGCTGCAGGAGTTTGACTACCCGGCCGCCAGCGCGATTGCGTCTGTAATCCTTGCTGCTTCATTGCTGCTGCTGTTCTCCATTAACACTTTGCAAAGTCGCTTTGGCCAGCGTGTGGTAGGTCACTAATGGCGGAAATAACTGAATTGAAACGCTACGACAAACCTCAGGTGAACTGGGGTAAATGGTTGTTGATTGGCGCGGGTATTCTGCTCTCTGCCTTTATCCTCGTCGTGCCGATGATTTACATCTTCGTGCAGGCGTTCAGTAAAGGGCTGGCGCCAGTGCTGCAAAACCTGGCCGATGCCGACATGCTGCATGCTATCTGGCTCACGGTATTGATTGCGTTGATCACGGTGCCGGTGAACCTGGTGTTTGGTACGTTGCTGGCATGGCTGGTGACGCGGTTTAATTTCCCCGGCCGCCAGTTGCTGTTGACGCTGCTCGATATTCCGTTTGCGGTATCGCCAGTGGTCGCCGGTCTGGTATATCTGCTGTTTTACGGCTCCAATGGGCCGCTCGGTGGCTGGCTGGACGAACACAACCTGCAAATTATGTTCGCATGGCCCGGTATGATACTGGTGACAGTGTTTGTAACCTGCCCGTTCGTGGTACGTGAGCTGGTGCCGGTGATGTTGAGTCAGGGCAGCCAGGAAGATGAAGCAGCTATTCTGCTGGGCGCGTCCGGCTGGCAGATGTTCCGGCGTGTGACGCTGCCGAACATCCGTTGGGCGCTGCTCTACGGCGTGGTGTTGACCAACGCCCGTGCGATTGGCGAGTTTGGTGCGGTGTCGGTGGTTTCCGGTTCGATTCGCGGCGAAACGTTGTCGCTGCCGTTGCAGATTGAATTACTGCAGCAGGATTACAATACGGTCGGTTCGTTTACCGCCGCGGGCCTGCTGACCCTGATGGCTATTTTGACGCTGTTTTTGAAGAGTGCGGTGCAGTGGCGTTTGAACAATCAGGAAAAACGCCAGCAACAGGAGGGAAATCATGAGCATTGAGATTGCCAATATTAAGAAGTCTTTTGGTCGCACCCAGGTGCTGAATGATATCTCGCTGGATATCCCTTCCGGGCAAATGGTGGCGTTGCTGGGGCCGTCCGGTTCCGGTAAGACCACATTGCTGCGCATTATTGCCGGTCTGGAGCATCAGACCAGCGGTCGCATTCGTTTTCACGGTACCGATGTCAGCCGGTTGCATGCCCGCGAGCGCCGCGTAGGTTTTGTGTTTCAGCATTATGCGCTGTTTCGCCATATGACGGTGTTCGACAATATTGCTTTCGGGCTGACGGTGTTGCCGCGGCGCGAACGACCGAATGCGGCTGCCATCAAAGCCAAAGTGATGAAGTTACTGGAAATGGTGCAGCTTGCACACCTGGCCGATCGCTTCCCGGCTCAACTTTCTGGCGGACAGAAGCAGCGTGTTGCCCTGGCGCGTGCGCTGGCGGTAGAGCCGCAAATCCTGCTGCTGGATGAACCCTTTGGCGCGCTGGATGCGCAGGTGCGTAAAGAGCTGCGTCGCTGGCTGCGTCAGCTTCATGAAGAGCTGAAATTTACCAGTGTGTTTGTCACTCATGACCAGGAAGAGGCCACTGAAGTGGCGGACCGCGTGGTCGTAATGAGCCAGGGTAATATTGAACAGGCCGATGCGCCGGATCAGGTCTGGCGTGAGCCAGCGACCCGTTTTGTGCTGGAATTCATGGGTGAGGTTAATCGCCTGAAAGGAACGGTGCGTGGCGGGCAATTCCATGTTGGCGCACACCGCTGGCCGCTGGGATATACGCCTTCTTATCAGGGCGAGGTGGATTTGTTCCTGCGCCCGTGGGAAGTGGACGTTAGTCGGCGCACCAGTCTTGATTCACCGTTGCCGGTACAGGTGCTGGAAGCCAGCCCGAAAGGGCACTACACGCAGTTAGTTGTGCAGCCGCTGGGCTGGAATCCGGACCCGCTCACCGTGGTTATGCGTGATGAGCCGGCTCCGGTGCGCGGCGAGCGGCTGTTCGTCGGCTTGCAGAATGCGCGCCTGTATAACGGTAACGAACGTATTGAAGCCGCGCAGACGCTTGCTCTGGCGGAATCTGCCTGATAGGTTAGTCAGCATGTCTATCGCCCGGTGGCGCTTTGCTTACCGGGCCTACAATCTCTACATAGCTTTGTAGGCCGGGTACGCGTAGCGTCACCCGGCTTTTTTATTGAGCGAAAATCGTGAACACATTAGAACAAACCATTGGCCATACGCCGCTGGTCAAACTACAACGTCTGACACCGGGTAACGGCAGTGAAATCTGGGTCAAGCTTGAAGGAAATAACCCCGCAGGATCGGTTAAAGATCGTGCTGCATTGTCGATGATAGTGCAGGCGGAAAAACGCGGCGAAATTAAGCCTGGCGATGTGTTGATTGAAGCGACCAGCGGCAATACGGGAATTGCGCTGGCGATGATTGCGGCACTGAAAGGCTACCGGATGAAGTTGCTAATGCCAGACAACATGAGTCAGGAGCGGCGCGCAGCTATGCGGGCCTACGGAGCTGAACTGGTGCTGGTCAGCAAAGAGCAGGGGATGGAAGGTGCACGCGACCTTGCACTGGCAATGGCGCAACGCGGCGAAGGCAAGCTGCTCGATCAGTTCAACAATCCCGATAACCCTTATGCCCACTACACCACCACCGGCCCGGAAATCTGGCAACAGAGCGGCGGGCGCATAACCCATTTTGTCTCCAGCATGGGCACGACGGGCACCATTACCGGCGTCTCGCGCTTTTTGCGCGAGCAGAACAAACCGGTGACCATTGTCGGCCTGCAACCGGAAGAGGGCAGCAGCATCCCGGGGATTCGTCGCTGGCCCGCAGAGTATATGCCCGGCATTTTTAACGCCGCTTTGGTTGATGAGGTGCTGGATATCCATCAGCGTGAGGCGGAAAATACCATGCGTGCACTGGCGGTGAAGGAGGGGATCTTCTGCGGCGTCAGTTCCGGCGGTGCCGTTGCAGGGGCTTTACGCATCGCGAAAGCGAATGCCGGTGCGGTGGTCGTGGCGATTATCTGCGATCGTGGCGATCGCTACCTCTCCACCGGTGTGTTTGGAGAAGAGAGTTATTCGCAGGGCGCGGGGATTTAACCCGTAAAGGAGACGTAATGGAGATGATCCTGTTCAGGGACAAAACCCGGGCGCAGCAGGCCGATATTGTGGCAGTGCAGTCGCAGGTTGTGTATGGCAGCGTAGGTAACAGCATTGCGGTACCCAATATTCGTCAGCACCAGTTGAATGTTTTGGCGGTGCCGACGGTGCTGTTCAGTAACACGCCGCACTATGACACCTTTTACGGCGGTGTTATCCCTGATGAGTGGTTCAGCGGTTATTTACGGGCGCTGGAAGAGCGCGACGTTTTGCGTGACGTCAAAGCCGTCACCACTGGCTATATGGGGAGCGCCAGCCAGATAAAATTGCTGGCGCAGTGGCTCATGACGCTGCGAGAAAAGCATCCGCAACTGACGATTCTGGTCGACCCGGTAATTGGCGATACGGACAGCGGCATCTATGTAAAACCGGAAATCCCCCAGGCCTATTGCGACCATTTGTTGCCGCTCGCGCAGGGTATCACGCCGAATGTGTTCGAGCTGGAGGTGTTAAGTGGTAAACCATGCCGGGATCTGCAAAGTGCCATTGAGGCGGCGCAGGGGCTATTATCAGAAACATTGCACTGGGTGGCGATCACCAGTGCGCCCGTGGATGTGGATGACGGGCAAATTCATGTGGTTTTGGTGACGGCAAGCGGGGTGACCATCAGCGGTTATCCGCGCGTGGCAACGGAGTTAAAAGGCACGGGCGATCTGTTTTGTTCTGAGCTGGTGAGCGGCATTGTACAGGGTAAGTCGCTTGATGAGGCCGTGCGCGCAGCGGGAGAGCGGGTAGTCGATGTGATGGGATATACCCTTGAGAAGGGTTACGACGAGCTGATCCTGCCGACGCGATAAAAAAAGGCGCCTTGCGGCGCCTTTTTTTATATGTGGTGAGCTTACTTCTTGATGCGGATCACCGGGGTTTCGCCCACGGTCACGCTACCAGACAGCTTGATCAGCTCTTTGATTTCATCCATGTTGGAGATAACAACCGGCGTCAGGGTAGACTTGGCTTTTTCTTCCAGCAGGGCCAGATCAAATTCGATTACCGGATCGCCAACTTTAACGCGCTGGCCTTCTTCCGCGATACGTTTGAAACCTTCGCCTTTCAGTTCAACAGTATCGATACCGAAGTGAACGAACAGCTCGATGCCGCTATCGGACTCGATAGAGAAGGCATGGTTGGTTTCAAAGATTTTGCCGATAGTGCCGTCAACCGGAGCTACCATTTTATTGCCGGTCGGTTTGATAGCAATGCCATCACCAACGATTTTCTCAGCGAAAACAACATCAGGTACATCTTCAATGTTAACGATTTCGCCAGAAAGCGGGGCAATAATCTCAATGGTTCCGGTGTCTTTTTTATCATCAGAAACCAGAGATTTCAGTTTATCGAACAAACCCATGATCTTCTCCTAAGCAGTAATTTGGGCCGCATCTCGTGGATTAGCAGATTGTTTTTTCTTCAATGAACTTGTTAACCAGCGTCATTAACTCGTCCGTTGTCGGTTGAGCAAGAGCCTGCTCTGCTAACACCTTCGCATCTTCGAAGTTCGTGTTACGAATGATCTTCTTAATGCGCGGGATAGAAATGGCACTCATACTGAATTCATCCAGACCCATCCCCAGCAACAGAAGTGTAGCACGTTCGTCGCCAGCAAGCTCACCACACATGCCAGTCCATTTGCCTTCAGCATGAGAAGCATCAATAACTTGCTTGATCAAAGTGAGTACGGACGGTGACATCGGCTGGTAAAGATGTGAAATCATATCATTACCACGGTCAACTGCCAGAGTGTACTGCGTTAAATCATTGGTACCGATACTAAAGAAATCAACTTCTTTCGCCAGATGGCGAGCAATTGTCGCAGCGGCAGGGGTTTCCACCATTACGCCAATTTCAATCGTTTCGTCGAAGGCTTTGCCTTCATCGCGCAGTTCCTGTTTGTAGATCTCAATCTCTTTCTTCAGTGCACGCACTTCTTCAACAGAGATGATCATCGGGAACATAATACGCAGTTTGCCGAAAGCCGAAGCACGCAGGATAGCGCGAACCTGATCGCGAAGGATCTCTTTACGATCCATGGCGATACGCACTGCGCGCCAGCCAAGGAACGGGTTCTCTTCTTTCGGGAAGTTCATGTACGGCAATTCTTTATCGCCGCCAATGTCCATGGTACGCACGATAACAGCCTGTGAGCCACACGCTTCAGCTACCGCTTTATAGGCGTCGAACTGCTCTTCTTCAGTCGGCAGCGCGTCGCGATCCATAAACAGGAATTCGGTACGGTACAGGCCAACACCTTCAGCGCCATTGCGCTCCGCGCCCGCGATATCGCGAACGGTACCGATGTTGGCGCAGACTTCAACCTGATGGCCATCAAGGGTGATTGCCGGCAGATCTTTGAGTTTCGCCAGTTCGGCTTTCTCTTCGGCGACCTGAGCCTGCGCAGCGCGCAGTGTCTCGATCTCTTCATCGCTCGGGTTGACGTAAACTTTGTTGTTTACGGCATCGAGGATCAGATAGTCGTCATTTTTAACCTGAGCGGTAACGCTACTGGTACCCACAATCGCTGGCAGCTCAAGGGAACGCGCCATGATGGATGTATGGGAAGTACGGCCGCCAAGATCGGTGATAAAACCGAGCACTTTTTTCAAGTTCAGCTGTGCGGTTTCTGACGGCGTCAGATCCACAGCAACCAGGATCACTTCGTCCTGAATTGCGCTGAGGTCGATAATCGGCATACCCAGAATATTGCGCAGCAGGCGTTTACCGATGTCGCGCACGTCAGCTGCGCGCTCTTTCAGGTATTCGTCGTCCAGCTCTTCCAGGGCAGTTGCCTGACCTTCGATAACTTCATGCGCCGCAGCATCGGCAGTCATGCTCTTATCTTTAATCAGGGCTATGATTTCCTGCTCCAGCTCCTCATCTTCGAGCAGCATGATGTGCCCTTCAAAGATGGCTTCTTTTTCTTCACCGAAAGTTTCACCCGCTTTCGTTTTGATCGCTTCCAGCTGTGCCGATGCCTTGGCACGACCGCTCAGGAAACGCTCAACTTCCTGGTCAACCTTGTCGGCAGAAATTTTCTTCCGGTCGATGACGATCTCGTCTTCTTTCAGCAACAATGCCTTGCCGAAAGCGATACCCGGGGATGCTAAAATGCCTGAAATCATAACCCTACCTTTACTTGTGACTGATCTTGAAGAGAACCCGGAAAAACTTACTCGAGTTCCGCCATCAGTTTAACCAGATGTTCAACTGCTTTTTGCTCGTCTTCGCCTTCAGCGGTCAGCGTGACAACGGTGCCCTGAGTCAGGCCCAGAGTTTGCAGTTTGAACAGGCTTTTCGCGCTGGCGCTTTTGCCGTTGGAAGTCACAGTGATCTCAGAAGAGAAGCCTTTCGCTTCTTTAACAAACTGAGCAGCAGGGCGGGTGTGCAGACCGTTCGGAGCGGTAATGGTAACTTCTTGCTGGAACATTGTATTTCCCCAACTTATAGGTTTAGTGTTGTGGAACTAAAGTCTAGCCTGGCGGTTGGACTTTAGCCTGTATAGTTAGCGCTGGCGTAACAGAACAAGAGACAGAAGCCGACTGACCAAACAGCCGTAGACCTTCGATCGCTGACGTTTCGACCACCATTAAACATTATGCCGCTAAAGCCAGAATTGAACCAAATCATAAAATCGATTCAGCTAGCTCAAATCAGACATCAGATTAATTTCGCGCTTCAAAATAAATGTGATGGTTAAATACCAGACCCTGAGGATCCAGGCAATGCCAGGTGGGGTAAAAATTTGATGTACGCCACAAAAAAGCACCTCGATGGGTGCTTTTTTGCGCGTATTTAACAATCTGGCATCACTGTTGCAGTTCTTTTTCCGTGAACAGGTCTGCAAACAAAGCGGTACTTAAATAGCGTTCGCCTGAAGAGGGCAGGATCACCACGATATTTTTGTTGGTGAAGGTTTCGTCTTCTTGCAGTTTCAACGCGGCAGCAACTGCTGCGCCAGAAGAGATCCCAGCCAGAATACCTTCTTCTTCCATCAGACGACGTGCAGTGCTAATGGCTTCTTCGTTGGTGATTTTGACAACTTTATCGATCAGTTTCAAATCCAGGTTGCCAGGAATAAAACCTGCACCGATACCCTGAATTTTATGCGGGCCGGGTTTCAGCTCTTCACCCGCCAGCGCCTGTGAAATAACCGGCGAGTCGGTCGGTTCGACCGCTACCGAAATTAGATCGGTTTTGCCTTTGGTATTTTTGATGTAGCGGCTAACGCCAGTCAGCGTACCACCGGTACCCACGCCGGAGATAAACACATCAACCTGACCGTCGGTATCTTCCCAAATTTCCGGGCCGGTAGTTTTTTCGTGGATTTCCGGGTTAGCCGGATTACTGAACTGCTGCAACAGCAGGAATTTAGCCGGATCGCTGGCAACAATCTCTTCTGCTTTCTGGATCGCGCCTTTCATGCCTTTTGCGCCTTCGGTCAGCACCAAATTTGCGCCCAGGGCTTTCAGCAGTTTACGGCGTTCGATGCTCATGGTTTCCGGCATGGTCAGCGTCAGTTTGTAACCGCGCGCCGCCGCCACGTAAGCCAGCGCAATACCGGTATTACCGCTGGTGGGTTCTACCAGCTCAACGCCCGGTTTCAGTACGCCACGTTTTTCGGCATCCCAAATCATATTGGCACCGATACGGCATTTCACGCTGAAGCTTGGGTTGCGGGACTCGACCTTCGCCAGGATACGTCCGTTACCGATGCGGTTCAGTCGAACCAGCGGCGTATGACCAATAGTCAACGAGTTATCTTCAAAAATCTTACTCATAGCCTGTCCTTAACTGTCTGAATTTTGGGAACCACATCAGCATACGCACTTACTGTTGATGCGGAAGTAAGGAATTCGCATATCTATATACTGCGTCGAAATAATGCTAAGCAGTATGGAATAAGAAAAGGAATAATTCCTTAACGCCACGCCGCATGCTTATCACGGTAGCAATCGACCCACATTGCCGTTGCGCCACAGACCGCAACCGGCATTACGACCAGATTCAACACCGGGATCAGCGTAAAAAGGCTGGTCAGCGCGCCAAACTGCATATTGGTGACCTTACGGGCACGCAGCGCAACGCGCATCTCTTTAAAGGGCACTTTGTGGTTGTCGAAGGGATAATCGCAGTACTGAATCGCCAGCATCCACGCGCTGAACAGAAACCACACCACCGGCGCAACGGTTTGCCCAACGCCAGGAATAAAATAAAGCAGCAACAGAACAGCAGCGCGCGGCAAATACCAGGCGAGTTTCTGCCATTCGCGTTTCATAATACGCGGCACATCTTTAAGCATCTCACCAATCCCGGCATCCGGCGGCGTAGCGCCGGTGAGGCGCGCTTCAAGTTGTTCTGCCAGCAGGCCGTTAAACGGTGCGGCAATCCAGTTGGCGATGGTCGAGAAGAAATAGCCGAACACTAACAGAATAGAGATAACCACAACCGGCCATAACAGATAGCTGAGCCACTGCAGCCAGTCAGGTACGTGACGCATTAAGGAAGGGATCCAACTATCTAGACGGGTAAACAGCCACCAGAATGCGCCGCCCATCAGCAGAATATTCACCAGTAACGGCAGGATCACGAAACGACGAATGCCGGGCAGCGTGACCAGCTTCCAGCCCTGAGAAAAGTAAAAAACACCGCTGCGTACAGAGGCCGGGGTCGAGGGATTCATAATCTGGCTATACTCCTTTTCTTACAGCCGGAAAAACTGAAGCTTATAATATTCATCAGACGGGGGAAACCCGTTCAGAAATGTTCGAAAAAACAGCAAAAAGCACGATTTAGCAGATCTTTATGCGGTGAATGCCAACCGCGCACTTGCACTTGAGGTAATGGGCAAATACTCTTAGTGAGTAAAGGTTTGCCGTGGTGGCAAGGTGTTAGAACAACAGAGAATATAATGATGCAGGATTTGCGTCTGATATTAATCATTGTTGGCGCGATCGCCATAATTGCGTTACTGGTTCACGGGTTCTGGACCAGCCGCAAAGAACGTTCTTCTATGTTCCGCGATCGCCCATTAAAACGCATGAAGTCGCGTCGCGACGATGACGAGTTATATGACGAGGATGTCGAAGACGACGAAGGCGTTGGTGAAGTGCGTGTTCATAAAGTGAATACCGCAGCCAGAGGCGCAAGCGAGCAGGATGCGCCGCGTCAGCCGCCGCAGCATCAATATCAGCCGCCTTATGCGTCGGCACAGCCGCGCCCATCGGCGCCGGTACACGCGCCGGAAGATCCCGTGCACGCTGCACCGCAACAGCCTGTTTCTTCGCCGCAACCTGAGCGTCCCGCTCCGCAGGCGCCTGTGTTTGATGCATCGCCGGTGCGCCAGCCTCAGGCTCCGCAGCAGCATGCGCCGCTGCACCAACATCAGCCTCAGCAGCAACCTCAACAACAACCTCAACCGCAGGTACAGATGCAGGAACCGGCTCCGCAGCCGGAACCTGAGCCGGTTGTCGACGCGCCGGTAGAAAAACCGCAGCGTAAAGAGACGGTGATCATTATGAACGTGGCTGCACATCATGGCAGTACGCTGAATGGTGATGTCCTGCTGAACAGCATTCTGCAGGCTGGCTTTAAATTTGGCGATATGAACATTTTCCATCGCCATCTCAGCCCTGACGGTAGCGGTCCGGCGTTGTTCAGCCTGGCGAATATGGTGAATCCTGGTACATTCGACGTCGAGATGATGGGCGAACTGACCACGCCAGGCGTGACGATTTTCATGCAGGTGCCTTCGTACGGCGACGAGTTGCAAAACTTTAAGCTGATGCTGCAATCCGCTCAGCATATTGCCGATGAAGTCGGCGGCGTGGTGCTTGACGATCAGCGCCGCATGATGACGCCGCAAAAACTGCGTGAATACCAGGATCGTATTCGCGAGGTTAAAGACGCCAACGCGTAATGGTCCGCTAAAACGATCCCCTTCCAGAACCCCCGCCAGTCGGGGGTTTTTTATCATTGATGGTGCGATATGGAATCAATTGAACAACAACTGACTGAACTGCGAACCACCCTTCGCCATCATGAATATCTGTATCATGTTATGGACGCGCCGGAGATCCCGGATGCGGAGTACGATCGTCTGATGCGCGAGCTGCGCGAGCTGGAGACGGCACACCCCGATTTGATCACCCCGGATTCACCGACACAACGCGTTGGTGCTGCGCCATTAACTGCCTTCAGCCAGGTGCGCCATGAAATGCCGATGCTGTCGCTCGATAACGTCTTTGACGAAGAGAGCTTTCTCGCCTTCAACAAACGCGTGCAGGATCGCCTGAAAAGTGTGGATGCCCTGACCTACTGCTGTGAACTGAAGCTTGATGGCCTGGCGGTAAGTATTCTTTACGAGCAGGGTGTCCTTATCCGCGCGGCAACGCGTGGTGATGGCACAACGGGTGAGGATATCACCACCAATGTGCGAACAATTCGCTCTATTCCATTGAAACTCCACGGCGACAATATCCCTGCGCGGCTTGAAGTCCGCGGAGAAGTGTTTTTGCCGCAATCTGGGTTTGAGAAAATCAACGAAGACGCACGCCGTACCGGGGCAAAAGTGTTTGCTAACCCGCGAAATGCAGCTGCCGGTTCGCTGCGTCAGCTCGATCCGCGAATCACCGCCAAACGCCCGCTCACTTTCTTCTGTTATGGCGTCGGTGTCCTGGAGGGAGGAGAACTGCCGCGTAGTCATCTGGCGCGCTTACAGCAGTTCAAAGCCTGGGGTTTGCCTGTGAGTGATCGCATACGCCTGTGTGACAGCCCGGAAGCGGTACTGGCGTTTTACCATCAGGTGGAAAATGATCGCCCTACGCTGGGTTTTGATATTGATGGTGTGGTGATCAAGGTTGATTCTCTCGACCTGCAGGAGCAACTTGGTTTCGTTGCCCGCGCGCCGCGTTGGGCTGTGGCGTTTAAATTCCCGGCGCAAGAGCAGATGACGTACGTGCGTGACGTGGAGTTTCAGGTCGGGCGAACCGGGGCTATCACGCCGGTAGCTCGCCTTGAACCCGTGCAGGTTGCCGGGGTGCTGGTGAGTAATGCCACTCTGCATAATGCCGATGAGATTGACCGTCTTGGATTACGCATTGGCGATAAAGTGGTGATCCGCCGCGCCGGGGATGTGATCCCACAGGTTGTGAATGTGGTGCTTTCCGAGCGCCCGCCAGAGACGCGGGAAGTGGTGTTCCCGGCGCACTGCCCGGTCTGCGGCTCTGATGTGGAACGTGTGGAAGGCGAAGCGGTAACGCGCTGTACAGGCGGTTTGATTTGCGGCGCACAGCGCAAAGAAGCGCTGAAACACTTCGTCTCCCGCCGCGCGATGGATGTCGACGGTATGGGCGATAAAATCATCGATCAACTGGTCGAAAAAGAGTACGTGCATACGCCTGCCGATCTGTTCCGTTTAAGTGCCGGAAAACTGACCGGGCTGGATCGCATGGGGCCGAAATCGGCACAAAACATCGTTAATGCGCTGGAAAAAGCCAAAGAGACAACCTTTGCCCGCTTCCTTTATGCGCTTGGCATCCGGGAAGTGGGTGAAGCAACAGCCGCCGGGCTTGCTGCGTATTTTGGAACACTGGAAGCCCTGATGGCAGCCTCTGTTGATGAACTGCAAAAAGTCCCGGATGTGGGCGTCGTCGTGGCTAAGCATGTCGACAATTTCTTTAATGAAGAGAGTAACCGCGAGGTTATTCGCCAGTTGGTCAGCGATGTGGGCATCCGCTGGCCCGCACCGGTGGCGGTAAATGCAGAAGAGATCGACAGCCCGTTTGCCGGAAAAACGGTCGTCCTGACCGGCAGTCTGAGCCAGCTTTCCCGCGATGAAGCCAAAGCGCGCTTAACCGCGCTGGGGGCGAAAGTGGCGGGGAGCGTCTCGAAGAAAACCGACCTGGTTATTGCGGGCGAAGCGGCAGGCTCCAAACTGGCGAAAGCGCAAGAGCTGGGCATTGCCGTGATTGACGAAGCGGAAATGATCAGGTTGCTGGGAGAGTAAATGGAAAAGGAGCACCTGGTCGAGATTGCCAATACCGTCATGCCTTTTGGTAAATACCAGGGGCGACGGTTGATTGATCTGCCGGAAGAGTACCTGCTGTGGTTTGCCCGCAAGGATGAGTTTCCCGCCGGGAAGCTGGGCGAACTGATGCAAATTACGTTGCTGATTAAAACCGAGGGGCTGACGCATCTGGTTCAGCCCCTGAAACGTCGTTAAGCTTTCGCTGCTTCCTGCGCCTGGCTTTTTTCCGCCTGGCGTTTGTAGCGACGTGCCAGTACAGCGCAAACCATCAACTGGATCTGATGGAAAATCATCAACGGCAATACCATCATGCCAATGGCCGATGTCGGGAACAGGATATTGGCCATTGGGATACCATTGGCGAGGCTTTTCTTCGAGCCGCAGAATACGATGGTGATTTCATCGGCTTTGTTAAACCCGCATTTGCGCGCCACCACCACGTTCACCGCAATCACGATTGCCAGCAGCACCATACTGACGACCACGATAAACAGCAGCGACCCCAGCCCGACTTTGTGCCAGATTCCGTTCACCACCGCTTCACTGAAGGCGGAGTAAACCACCAGCAGAATCGAGGTCTGGTCGGTTTTGGAAATCCACTTTTTGTGTTTTGCCACCCATGCGCCAGTCCACGGGCGGGAAAGGTGGCCGAGCACAAACGGCAGCAACAGTTGCAGCATAATCTTGCCCACCTGGTCGAGGCTACCCTCGGCGCCATGCAGGTTCATCAGTAGTCCGACCAGCAACGGCGACAGGAAGATCCCTAACAGGCTGGATGCCGATGCGGAACAGACGGCTGCGGCCACATTACCGCCAGCAAGCGAGGTAAAGGCGATAGCCGACTGGACCGTAGCCGGCAAAATGCACAGGTAGAGGAAACCGCTATACAGCTCCTGGCTGACATTCACGGGCGACCACCAGACAAACAACACGCCCAGTGCGGGGAACAGAACAAACGTGCTGCACATGACCCACAGGTGTAAACGCCAGTGGCTGCCACCGGCAATAATCGCTTCGCGGGAGAGTTTGGCCCCGTGCATAAAAAACAGTAATGCAATCGCGGCAGTGGTCAGCCATTCGAAAAAAGGCACAAAGCTGCCGCGCGCGGGAAAGAAGGAAGCCAGTAAAACAGTACAGATGAGGGTCAGTGTAAAAGGGTCGAGAATACGAAACAGTTTCATATGCACTCCTGAAAGACGATGCCGCTATTGTGCTTTTTCTGCTTTGAGAAATAAAATTGATTTATTGCATCCATTCATGAATTTTTAATATGAATTATTCTTTACGTCAGTTGCGCGTATTTGTCACGGTAGCGCAGGCCAAAAGCTTTAGCCGGGCAGGGGACATCATTGGCCTGAGTCAGTCTGCTGTCAGTCACAGTGTTAAGGAGCTGGAACAGCAAGTGGGTGTGCGTCTGCTGGATCGTACCACCCGTGAAGTGGTGCTCACGGAAGCCGGGCAACAGCTGGCACTGCGCCTTGAGCGTGTGTTAGATGAGCTTAGCAGCACGCTGCGTGAAGCCGGGCGGGTAGGGCAGCAATTAACCGGCACAGTGCGTGTTGCGGCCAGTCAGACGATTTCGGCACATCTTATCCCGCAGTGCATTGCCAGCAGCAATCAACTTTATCCGGAGATTGATTTTGTGCTTCACGACAGGCCGCAACAATGGGTGCTGGAGAGCATCCGCCAGGGCGAAGTCGATTTCGGTATTGTTATCGATCCTGGCCCTGTCAGCGATTTACTGAGTGAGGAGATCCTGCAAGAGCCGTTCTTTTTGCTGTGCCGTAACGATCACCCATGGTCGCAACTGGCTTCTGTGCCCTGGCTGGCGTTAGATGGCGCGCGGCTGGTGGTGCAGGATTACGCGTCGGGAAGCCGGGCTTTGATTGACGCCGCGCTGTTGCACTTCGGCATACAGGCGCAGATTGTGCAGGAGATCGGCCATCCGGCTACGCTCTTTCCGATGGTGGAAGCGGGTATTGGCATCAGTATTTTACCGGCACTGGCGTTACCGTTGCCCCAGGGAAGCCAACTGGCGGTAAAACGTCTGGCGCCGGAGATGTTGCGTAAAATTATGCTGGTACGACGAAAAAACCGTTCGCTTTCCGGGGCGGCGCAGGCGTTATGGGAAGTCGTAAAAGAACAGGCCCGGTGTTTAAACCGGGCCCGAGAGGACGATCCATTATTTACTCAGACGTAAATATCAATCTGGTGATCGTCTGAAGGGTTATTTACACCTTCCGCTTTTGCTTGCGGTTGCTGCTGAGCTTGTTTCTGTTCAGCTTCTTCCGCTTGTTTACGCTGTAATTGTGCCAGTTGCGCTTGCAGCTGTTGGATCTTCGCCTGGATGATTTCTTGCTGTTTCTTTTTCTCTTCCGTACTACCACTGCCGTTAGAAATTTCTTTCAGCTGTTGAGTCAATTTGGTGATCTGCGCGCTGATCCGGGAGATCTGCGCAGCGGTATCGCTGCTGGCAGAGGATGAACTGCCGCTGGTTTTACTGGTATTGCTTTGTACTACTGACGGGGTTGTTGCTGAGATTGTTGTCATTGTGCCTCCCTTTTTGCCATAAAACATCATTATCGGCGTAACCAAAAACTTCTTGAGTTGCGTTCAAACAGTGAGCGCAATGTGAGCATCATATTCACAGAATAAGGATAAATTATGGATCTCTGTTGCGTCATTTAACTATTGAAAAATAAAGAATTTTATTGTGTTAATGATTGCAGATAACACGGCTTTTAGTGCCAGCTTAAGGTAAATGTAAGGTATTGTGTCCGTGCTGGCAGGCACTTATGACATATAAAAAATAATCTTTATGTGGTGATATCTCTGGCTGCATTTTTAGCATCATAGATGGGATAAGGCGCAGATGACTTCTTGGCGCAATGCTTAGCAGGGCGGGAGAGTAAAGGGCAAAAATGGGTAGAAAATGGCCCGGATTTGCTCGCGCCTCGATAAGCCGTTGTCTCATGGGATATGCTGTGAAATTTCAGATAGCAAAAAAGCGCCTTTAGGGCGCTTTTTTACATTGGTGGGTCGTGCAGGATTCGAACCTGCGACCAATTGATTAAAAGTCAACTGCTC
>NZ_DAMBVN010000009.1:0-184823 GCF_032052965.1 Kosakonia sp. | reverse complement strand
CCAGGCATCAGACAAAGCAGAAGGCCCGGTCGCAAGACCGGGCCTTTTTGCTATTGTTTAGCCTGCACTTACGCTAAAAACTGCTAAAGGAAGTAGCTATGGCTGTTCTGTATGCCCAAATCTATAAAAACCGCATGGTTGTTCGCAATCTTAATACCCATCAACAAGTTTCCGGCCTGCAAACGTTCAGTAATCAGCGGATCCTGATTGCCGACTTCTTCCTCGCTGAAAAAGTATTGCACGATCTCATTCAACAACTGGCTCCCCGTTCTTTCTGGCAGAGCGTGCTTCCTGGCGTGGGGCGCCTCGAAATCATCTCACACGCGTTAGAAATGAACGAAGGCGGGCTGTCAGCCGTTGAAGAGCGCGCTATCCTTGAAATGACATTTGGTGCAGCGCATGGCAGATGCCGCTACCCGCAGGTCATTGACAGCCCGACTCCCCTCAGCGATCAGCAGGTACTGGCGGCCCTGAGTCAGGCTAAAAAAGCCAGGCGATAACGGCAACATTATTTGCAAAGCCAGCGTGGCGGGACGTGAAACTTTCTCACCTTTCTCCTGCGGACTCGACATTTTGATCATTCCTGGGTATCTTCGGCTATCTGGATGTCTAAACGTTTAAACGTATGCTGTGAGGGTATAAGTTATGCCGATTCGGGTGCAGGACGAGCTGCCAGCCGTCAACTTCTTACGCGATGAGAACGTCTTTGTCATGACGACCTCGCGCGCAACAGTGCAGGAAATCCGTCCGCTGAAGGTGCTTATCCTCAACCTGATGCCGAAGAAAATCGAAACGGAAAATCAATTCCTGCGCCTGCTGTCTAACTCACCTTTGCAGGTAGATGTGCGTTTATTACGTATTGATTCCCGCGAGTCACGCAACACGCCTGCGGAGCACCTGAACACCTTTTACTGCAATTTCGATGAAATCTGCCACGACAACTACGATGGTCTGATTGTCACCGGTGCCCCGCTGGGGCTGGTTGAGTTTAACGACGTCGCCTACTGGCCGCAGATCGAGCAGGTGCTGGAATGGGCAAAAGATCATGTCACCTCAACGCTGTTCGTCTGTTGGGCGGTACAAGCCGCACTGAATATCCTCTACGGAATTCCGAAACAAACCCGCAACGAAAAGCTCTCCGGCGTCTACGAACACCATATTCTCCAGCCCCATGCTTTGCTAACCCGCGGCTTTGACGACGTTTTTCTTGCACCGCACTCGCGCTACGCGGATTTTCCGGCAGCATTGATTCGTGATTACACCGATCTCGAGATCCTGGCGCAAACCGAGGACGGGGATGCTTACCTGTTTGCCAGCAAAGATAAACGTATCGCCTTTGTGACCGGGCATCCGGAATACGATGCCAATACGCTGGCGAATGAATATTTTCGCGACGCGGAAGCAGGGCTCAGTCCGGAGCTGCCACACAACTATTTCCCGCAGAACGATCCGCAGAATAAACCGCGCGCCTCATGGCGCAGCCACGGCAATTTACTGTTTATCAACTGGCTAAACTACTACGTCTACCAGATCACGCCATTCGATCTGCGTCATATGAATCCGACGCTGGATTAAGCGTTTCAGCCTCCCATTCCAGGCGCCTTCGGGCGCCTTTTTTATTTCCGAAAACCACTTCATAGCACAATAAAACTATAATCTGATTGTTATCAATAAGTTAATTGTATTTTAGATTAAAAATGGAAATTGTTTTTGATTTTGGAAAAAGATTTAGCCAGGATTGTTCTTGCTGAACGAAAACTGTACGCACGATCTTCGTTCTCATTGGGAAATGTCTTCGATGCAAAAATGAGGAGCCGCACCATGACACCACAGGCAACAACAACCGACGAACTGGCCTTTACGCAGCCGCACGGCGAGCAGGAAAAACAGATCCTCACCCCGGCAGCAGTAGAATTTCTCAGCGAGCTGGTCACACGCTTTACGCCGAAACGCAATCAACTGTTAGCCGCTCGTGTGCGACAGCAGCAGCAAATTGACGCCGGTACGTTGCCTGCTTTTATTTCGGAAACGGCTTCCATTAGAGAGAGTGAGTGGACAATTCGCGGCATCCCGGACGACTTACGGGATCGTCGTGTCGAGATCACCGGGCCGGTTGAGCGCAAAATGGTAATCAACGCCCTTAACGCAAACGTAAAAGTGTTTATGGCGGATTTCGAAGACTCGCTGGCGCCCAACTGGGACAAAGTGATCGATGGGCAGATCAATCTGCGTGATGCGGTCAACGGCACTATTAGCTATACCAATGAAGCGGGAAAAATCTATCAGCTGAAACCCAATCCGGCCGTGCTGGTCTGCCGCGTGCGTGGTTTGCACCTGCCGGAAAAACACGTGACCTGGCGTGACGAAGCGATCCCGGGCAGCCTGTTCGATTTTTCCCTCTATTTTTTCCACAATCACAAGAGTTTGCTGGCGAAAGGAAGCGGGCCTTATTTCTACCTGCCGAAAACTCAGTCATGGCAGGAAGCGGCGTGGTGGAGCGAGGTTTTCAGCTTTACTGAGGATCGTTTTAATCTGCCGCGCGGCACCATCAAAGCCACATTGTTGATTGAAACTCTGCCCGCTGTATTCCAGATGGATGAGATCCTGCACGCGTTGCGTGACCACATCGTCGGGCTTAACTGTGGACGCTGGGATTATATTTTCAGCTATATCAAAACATTGAAAAACTACCCGGATCGCGTGTTGCCCGATCGTCAGGTCGTGACGATGGACAAACCGTTCCTGAGCGCATATTCCCGTTTGCTGATCAAAACCTGTCATCGCCGCGGCGCATTCGCGATGGGCGGCATGGCGGCCTTTATTCCCAGCAAAGATGCCGAACGCAATAACTGGGTATTGAACAAAGTCAGGGCCGACAAAGAGCTTGAAGCCAAAAACGGCCACGACGGAACATGGATCGCCCATCCGGGACTTGGCGACACGGTGATGGGCGTGTTTAACGCGGCGCTGGGCGACAGGCAAAACCAGTTATCGGTCAGCCGTGAGGAAGACGCACCCATCACCGCGGAGCAATTGCTGGCTCCTTGCGAAGGCGAGCGCACAGAAGAAGGCATGCGCGCCAATATTCGCGTAGCAGTGCAGTACATCGAAGCATGGATTTCAGGTAACGGGTGCGTACCGATTTATGGCCTGATGGAGGATGCCGCCACGGCGGAAATTTCCCGCACATCCATCTGGCAGTGGATCCATCACGAAAAAACGCTGAGTAACGGCAAACCTGTGACCAAAGCATTGTTCCGCCAGATGCTGGCTGAAGAGATGCTCGTTATTCAGGAAGAGCTGGGTGAACACCGTTTCAGCAGTGGCCGTTTTACGGATGCCGCCCGGTTGATGGAGCAGATCACCACCTCTGATGAGTTGATCGACTTCCTGACGCTACCTGGTTATCGCCTGCTGGCGTAATTATCAGGCTATTTTGTTAGCCATTTTGGCCCCTGACAACGCGCAAAATCCTCACGTACACCTTGTACGCTCCGGCTCTTGTGCGCTGGCAGGAACCAAACTGCTTTCACCAATAACGCCTGGGCCGCCAGGAGTGAAAAAATGGAGCATCTGCATATGAAAACCCGTACCCAACAAATCGAAGAATTACAACAACAATGGACACAACCGCGCTGGGAAGGCATCCGCCGCCCATACAGCGCGGAGGATGTGGTGAAATTACGCGGTTCGGTTAATCCCGAATGTACACTCGCGCAGCTCGGCGCGGCCAAAATGTGGCGGCTGCTGCATGGCGAATCTAAGAAAGGTTACGTTAACAGCCTCGGCGCGCTGACGGGTGGCCAGGCGTTACAGCAGGCTAAAGCAGGGATTGAAGCCATCTATCTTTCCGGGTGGCAGGTTGCAGCAGATGCCAACCTGGCTTCCAGCATGTATCCGGACCAGTCGTTGTATCCGGCGAACTCAGTTCCCTCAGTGGTAGAACGCATCAACAACACCTTTCGCCGCGCGGATCAGATCCAGTGGTCTGCCGGTATCGAACCGGGTGATCCGCGTTTTGTCGACTATTTCCTGCCGATTGTTGCCGATGCCGAAGCCGGGTTTGGCGGCGTGCTCAATGCATTTGAACTGATGAAATCGATGATAGAAGCCGGCGCAGCGGCGGTTCACTTCGAAGATCAGCTCGCATCAGTGAAGAAATGCGGCCATATGGGCGGCAAAGTGCTGGTACCCACTCAGGAAGCGGTGCAGAAACTGGTTGCCGCACGTCTGGCAGCAGACGTCCTTGGCGTTCCAACACTGGTGGTTGCCCGTACCGATGCAGATGCTGCCGACCTGGTCACTTCCGATTGCGACCCGTATGACAGCGCCTTTATTACCGGCGAACGCACCAGCGAAGGTTTTTACCGCACGCATGCCGGGATTGAACAGGCTATCAGTCGCGGTCTGGCCTATGCGCCGTACGCGGATTTGGTATGGTGCGAAACCTCCACCCCGGACCTTGAGCTGGCACGCCGCTTTGCGGATGCTATCCATGCAAAATTCCCCGGCAAACTGTTGGCCTACAACTGCTCGCCATCCTTTAACTGGAAGAAAAACCTCGACGACAGCACCATTGCGCGCTTCCAGCAGGCGCTGTCAGACATGGGCTATAAGTTCCAGTTTATTACCCTGGCGGGCATTCACAGCATGTGGTTCAACATGTTTGATCTGGCCCACGCCTATGCGCAGGGTGAAGGAATGAGGCACTACGTTGAGAAGGTCCAGCAGCCAGAGTTTGCCGCCGGCAAAGAGGGCTACACCTTTGTTTCTCACCAGCAGGAAGTGGGCACCGGTTATTTCGATAAGGTCACCACCATTATCCAGGGTGGCGCCTCTTCCGTGACCGCACTGACCGGCTCGACCGAAGAAGCGCAGTTCTGAATAAACGCGTCTGGTAGCAGCGCCATGCCGGACGGATGGCGCTGCGCTTATGTGGCCTGAACGGTGGGGGTGAGAATGTCGCGTGGCCTGGAACTGCTGATTGCACAAACCATCCTGCAGGGCTTTGACGCTCAGTACGGGCGATTTCTGGAAGTGACGTCTGGCGCGCAACAGCGCTTCGAACAGGCCGACTGGCACGCCGTTCAGCAGGCGATGAAACAACGTATTCATCTCTATGACCATCACGTCGGTTTGGTGGTGGAACAATTGCGCTGCATTACCGACAGCCAAAGCCCGGATGCCGCTTTCCTGCTGCGGGTAAAAGAGCACTACACACAACTGCTGCCAGATTATCCGCGTTTTGAAATTGCCGAAAGCTTCTTCAATTCCGTCTATTGCCGTCTGTTCGATCACCGCTCTCTCACCCCTGAGCGTCTGTTTATCTTTAGTTCACAGCCGGAGCGGCGGTTTCGCACCATTCCGCGCCCGTTGGCAAAAGCCTTCTGGCCGGATCGCGGCTGGGAGTCGCTGCTGACAAAAGTGCTTTCTGACTTACCGCTGCGTCTGAGCTGGCAGGATAAGGCGCGTGATGTTGGCTATATTATCGCCCATCTGAGCGAGGTCTTCGGTCATGAAACGCTGGCGCAGTCTCATCTGCAGGTGGCAAACGAACTGTTTTACCGCAACAAAGCTGCCTGGCTGGTCGGGAAATTGATCACCCCGACAGCAACGCTACCTTTCCTGTTGCCTGTCCACCGCAGCGATGAAGGCGAACTGTTCGTTGATACCTGCCTGACCACCTTTGCAGAAGCCAGTATCGTGTTTGGTTTTGCCCGCTCGTACTTTATGGTCTATGCGCCGCTGCCTGCCGCGACGGTGGAGTGGTTGCGCGAGATCCTGCCCGGCAAAACCACCGCCGAGCTGTATATGGCGATTGGCTGCCAGAAACATGGCAAAACTGAAAGCTACCGTGAATATCTGAACTACATCAATGCCAGTCAGGAGCAATTTATTGAAGCGCCGGGCATCCGCGGTATGGTGATGCTGGTCTTCACGTTGCCGGGCTTCGACCGGGTTTTTAAAGTGATCAAAGATGTTTTTCCGCCGCAAAAAGAGATGAGCGCCGCGCACGTTCGCGCCTGTTATCAACTGGTAAAAGAGCACGACCGTGTTGGCCGCATGGCGGACACGCAAGAGTTTGAAAACTTTGTTCTTGAGAAGCACAAAATCTCTCCGGCATTAATGGCGCTATTACTGGAGCAAGCACCGGGCAAAATCACCGATCTCGGTGACCGTATCGCCATCAGCCATCTCTATATTGAACGCCGGATGGTGCCGCTGAATCTGTGGTTTGAGCAGGTCAAAGGCCAGCAGTTGCGTGATGCCGTCGAAGAGTACGGTAACGCGATTCGCCAGCTGGCGGCGGCAAACATTTTCCCCGGCGACATGTTGTTTAAAAACTTCGGCGTCACTCGCCACGGACGGGTAGTGTTCTACGACTACGATGAAATTTGTTATATGACGGAAGTGAATTTCCGTGATATTCCCGCGCCGCGTTACCCGGAAGATGAACTGAGCGCCGAACCCTGGTACAGCGTGGCGCCGGGGGATGTTTTCCCGGAAGAGTTTCGCCACTGGTTGTGCGCCGACCCGGAGATTGGCCCGCTGTTCGAGGAGATGCACGCCGATTTATTGTGTGCCGACTACTGGCGCGGACTGCAGGCGCGTATTCGCAGCGGGCATGTGGAAGATGTTTACGCCTATCGTCGGCGTCAGCGTTTTAGCGTGCGCTTCGGCGCAGGAGCCCTGCGCCAGGCTGGATAAGCAGGTAAAGCCGTTACGCTCGACATGAAAGAACACCGGCGCGACAAAACAGAGCGAATCAATCCTGTCGATCATGCGCCCTTCACGCATGGTGCCAAAGTCTTTACGCCACGATCGCGTTAACGGCAGATAGGCACATACTGCCGAGGAACCGAGCGTAAACGTTTCTGATGGCGTAAGGTGAGTAAACACGCTGTAACCATTTGGATGTTAACGCATTCCACCGTAAGCCAGCGTCACTTCTTTAGCGCCACGGATCACCATTGCGCCCAGTTCTGTCACGCGGTCGTCCGTGATGCGTGAGATAGGCCCGGAGATGGAGATCGCAGCAAAGGGTTCGCCATGTTCGTCAAAAATACACGCTGCAACGCAGCGTAACCCCAGCGCGTGCTCTTCATCGTCAAAGGAGTAGCCGCGTTTACGCGTCTGGGCGAGATCCTCTTTCAGGTGCACCGGCGATACCAGCGTGGCATGGGTGTACGCATGCAGCCCCTGGCGGTGCAGCAAGCTGCCAACTTGCTCATCGCTCAGACGCGACAAAAACGCTTTGCCTGCGCCGGAAGCATGCATCGGCAGTTTGCCGCCAATCGGCGCGGACATTCGCATCAACTGGGTACATTGCACCTGATCGATAATAATTGCCTGATGATCGCTCTTATCCAGCACCGCAAGATTCACGGTTTCGCCAGACGCTTCCATTAAGTTGCGCAGGATCGGATGCACGATTGCCATCAGGTTGCGGCTCTGCAAAAAACTGCTGCCAACAATAAATGCATGCGCGCCTACCGACCAGTGGCCCAGCTCGCCGACCTGGCGAACAAAGCCCAGCTGTTGCATGGTGGTGAGTAAACGATGGGTGGTGGAGTTTGGTAAACCGGCCTGTTGCGCCAGCTCGGTAAGGGCGACGCTGCCATGAGACTCAGCAATCCATTCCAGCAGTTTCAGACCGCGGGTCAATGACTGGACTTGCCCACCCGCCGGAGCGGCCGGGGCTGTAGCTTTTCTGCCTCGTTTAGCGGGAACGGAAGTGGCCATGGCGGGCTCCTTTTCTGTATCGTGGAAATTATTTTCGTTTTAAGTGAGTATAACGCAACTCCCCGGCAGACTGATCGGATGAGTGATGCTGAACATCTCTCATGTTACCCCGCTGTCGCTTTTCCGTTCTCTTACTTTATGCCAGTATGTTCTGCTGGCCTTTTGGCCTGATTGAGCGTTGTCGGGAGCACGTGTGAGCAGCAAAGTTGAGCAACTGAAGCAGCAGTTAAGTGAACGCATTCTGGTTCTGGATGGGGGCATGGGCACCATGATCCAGGGCTACCGTCTGAGCGAGCAGGATTTTCGCGGCGAGCGTTTCGCCGACTGGCCCTGCGATCTGAAAGGTAACAACGACTTACTGGTACTTAGCAAGCCAGAGGTGATCAGCGCGATCCACGACGCCTATTTTGCCGCGGGCGCAGACATCATCGAAACCAATACCTTCAACTCGACGACCATCGCCATGGCGGATTACCAGATGGAATCCCTGTCGGCGGAAATCAACTTTGCCGCGGCGAAACTGGCACGCGATAGTGCCGACAAGTGGACTGCGCAAACGCCGGATAAACCGCGTTATGTTGCCGGGGTGCTTGGCCCGACCAACCGCACCGCCTCGATCTCGCCGGATGTGAACGATCCGGCATTTCGTAATATCACCTTTGATCAACTGGTCACAGCCTACCGGGAGTCCACCAAAGCGCTGGTGGAAGGGGGCTCAGATCTGATCCTGATCGAAACCGTATTTGATACGCTCAACGCCAAAGCCGCAATCTTCGCGGTTAAAGAAGAATTTGAAGCGTTAGGGGTGGATTTGCCGATCATGATCTCCGGCACCATTACCGATGCCTCCGGACGTACGCTTTCCGGGCAGACCACCGAAGCGTTTTATAACTCACTTCGGCATGCCGATGCGCTGACATTCGGTCTGAACTGTGCATTAGGGCCGGATGAGCTGCGTCAGTATGTGCAGGAACTGTCGCGCATCGCGGAATGCTACGTCACTGCGCACCCGAATGCTGGCCTGCCCAATGCCTTTGGCGAGTACGATCTGGATGCCGACACCATGGCCGCGCAAATCCGCGAATGGGCAGAAGCCGGCTTCCTGAATATCGTTGGCGGCTGCTGTGGCACCACGCCAGAGCATATCGCCGCCATGAGCCGCGCCGTTGCAGATTTACCGCCGCGTCAGTTACCGGACATTCCCGTCGCCTGCCGTTTGTCGGGCCTTGAGCCACTGAATATTGGCGACGACAGCCTGTTTGTAAACGTCGGCGAACGTACCAACGTCACCGGTTCTGCTAAATTCAAGCGCCTGATTAAAGAAGAAAAATACAGCGAAGCGTTGGATGTAGCCCGCCAGCAGGTGGAGAGCGGCGCGCAAATTATCGACATCAACATGGATGAGGGGATGCTGGATGCCGAAGCGGCAATGGTGCGTTTCCTCAATCTGATTGCCGGTGAGCCGGATATCGCCCGTGTGCCGATAATGATCGACTCTTCCAAATGGGAGGTGATCGAAAAAGGGCTGAAATGCATCCAGGGCAAAGGCATCGTTAACTCCATCTCGATGAAAGAGGGAATTGAACCTTTTATCGAGCACGCGAAAAAAGTGCGCCGCTATGGCGCCGCCGTGGTGGTGATGGCGTTCGACGAAGTTGGCCAGGCGGATACCCGCGCGCGCAAAATCGAAATTTGCCGCCGGGCCTATAAGATCCTCACCGAAGAGGTGGGGTTCCCGCCGGAAGACATTATCTTCGATCCGAATATCTTCGCCGTAGCGACCGGTATTGAAGAGCACAACAACTATGCGCAGGACTTTATCGGCGCGTGTGAAGACATTAAACGCGAGCTGCCGCATGCGCTGATTTCCGGCGGCGTCTCCAACGTGTCATTCTCATTTCGTGGCAATGACCCGGTACGTGAAGCCATCCATGCCGTGTTCCTCTATTACGCCATCCGCAACGGTATGGACATGGGGATTGTTAACGCTGGTCAGCTGGCCATTTATGATGATTTGCCTGCCGAGCTGCGCGATGGTGTTGAGGATGTGATCCTTAATCGCCGCGATGACGCGACCGAACGGATGCTTGAACTGGCGGAAAAATACCGCGGTAGCAAAGCTGCCGACGATGGCGCAAATGCCCAGCAAGCGGAGTGGCGCAGTTGGGATGTAAAAAAACGTCTCGAATACTCGTTGGTGAAAGGCATTACCGAATTTATCGAGCTGGATACGGAAGAAGCCCGCCAGATGGCCACGCGTCCTATTGAAGTGATAGAAGGGCCGTTGATGGACGGTATGAACGTGGTTGGCGATCTGTTCGGCGAGGGCAAAATGTTTCTGCCGCAGGTGGTCAAGTCCGCCCGCGTAATGAAGCAGGCGGTCGCGTACCTTGAACCTTATATCGAGGCCAGCAAAGAGAAGGGCAGCAGCAACGGAAAAATGGTGATCGCCACGGTGAAAGGCGATGTTCACGACATTGGTAAGAATATTGTTGGCGTGGTGCTGCAGTGTAACAACTACGAGATCATCGACCTTGGTGTGATGGTGCCCGCCGATAAAATTTTAAAAACCGCGCGCGAAGTGAATGCCGATCTGATCGGTCTTTCCGGGCTGATTACCCCTTCGCTGGATGAGATGGTCAACGTGGCGAAAGAGATGGAGCGCCAGGGCTTTACTATTCCGCTGCTGATAGGCGGCGCAACCACCTCGAAAGCGCATACGGCGGTGAAAATCGAGCAGAATTACAGTGGGCCGACGGTCTACGTGCAGAACGCGTCACGTACCGTTGGTGTCGTGGCTTCGCTGCTTTCAGATACGCAACATGATGAGTTTGTGGCCCGTACACGCAAAGAGTATGAAACCGTGCGTATTCAGCATGCGCGTAAAAAACCACGCACGCCGCCCGTAACGTTGCAGGCGGCGCGGGAAAATGATCTGGCTTTCGACTGGGAAAGTTATACGCCGCCCGTGGCGCATCGTCTCGGTGTACAGGAAGTGACGGCCAGCATCGAAACGCTGCGTAACTATATTGACTGGACGCCGTTTTTTATGACCTGGTCGCTGGCCGGGAAGTATCCCCGCATTCTTGAGGATGAAGTCGTTGGCGAAGAGGCGAAGCGTCTGTTCGCTGATGCCAATGAAATGCTCGATAAGCTGAGCGCGGAAAAATTGCTGAATCCGCGCGGCGTGGTCGGGCTGTTCCCGGCGAACCGCGTAGGTGATGACATTGAGATCTATCGCGATGAAAGCCGCACAGAGATTCAACGTGTTGCCTGCCATCTGCGCCAGCAAACCGAGAAAGTCGGTTTCGCAAACTATTGCCTCGCGGATTTTGTCGCGCCGAAACTGAGCGGCAAAGCGGACTATATTGGCGCGTTTGCGGTAACTGGTGGGCTGGAAGAGGATGCACTGGCAGAGGCGTACGATGCTGCGCATGATGATTACAATAAAATCATGATCAAAGCAGTGGCTGACCGCCTGGCTGAAGCCTTTGCCGAGTACCTGCATGAGCGCGTGCGCAAAGTTTACTGGGGCTATGCACCGAACGAAAATCTCAGCAATGACGAACTGATCCGCGAAAATTACCAGGGCATTCGCCCGGCGCCGGGCTACCCCGCCTGCCCGGAACATACTGAGAAAGGGACAATCTGGGCATTGCTGGATGTTGAAAAACACACCGGAATGAAACTGACAGAATCTTTCGCTATGTGGCCTGGCGCATCGGTTTCCGGCTGGTATTTCAGCCACCCGGACAGCAAGTATTATGCCGTCGCACAAATTCAGCGTGATCAGGTTGAAGACTATGCGCGACGCAAAGGGATGTCGGTCGCCGAAGTCGAGCGCTGGCTGGCACCCAATCTCGGTTACGACGCAGATTAATCAGCAAAGGGCATTTTTTGAATGCCCTTTTTTTCATCATTTCATTTTCGCGAAACAATTGTGAAGCAAAGATAATATAAATTTAAACTAAGAACATTCTTAAATTTATATATTCTCTTAGGCCCCTGTTCCGCTTCATGCGTATGATAGTGGCTCGGCTAAAAGGCAAGGTTGCTTACTCTTTTGCGCTTCATTTAATTGTCATAAATTTAACTTAGGTATTATGAAATGGATATTTATGATATAAGAAAAAGAAATCTATTGCCGAAGGATTATGAAAATATCCTGGCCCCGGATGTTGCGAAGAATATTATCAAAAAGGAATATTTCATTGAAAATAGCCCGAATAATATTCTGGGCAGTATTGATGGCTATACCATTAAGCGGCATCACGGTTTTAAATATGGTTTACCGCATGATCCGTTAGGGCATCAAAAAGAAAAGCATATCGATGGCCTGGTGGATAAAGGCGTGGTGGTGGTGGTGCGACCCAACGTCAGCGCGCGCAGCCGGTTCTCTTATCCCTTCTTTATTGCCGAAAACGCGGATCTGTTCTGTGTGCAAAGCCTTTCATTTAACGCCGTGTTTATCAGAACGATCCTGAACGGTTTTAAAGACAGCGTTGCCGTACATGGCCGCCCGGCACCAACTCGCAGCAGTTTTGTGCCCGTGACGGCGGAGTATGGTCCAGGCTACTGGAAAACAAGCGAAAATGATTATCATGGTGTTAAAAATGCGGCGATGATGCTGCTCAACCGTGCGACCAGCATGGGGGATGAAGGGCGGGTGTTTGGCTCCGATGGCAAGGACTATATGAACACCTCGCGGGATAAAGTTCAGCTGTGGACGCCCATTCCGGACAGCGTCGCGCCGGACACGCGGGAAATCCTCTATACTCGTTCGGTGATCCGCCGCTATGGGGAAAAGCGGGTGGTGTACCAGAAATATCTGGAGGGTGATGATGCCTGGGCGCAATCGGGTAAATCATGGCAATGGATCCCAGGCGTAAGGGACGAGGATTATGAATTTAAAAAATAAGATTTTTGTTTTTTGGGGTATTATGGATGCGCTGGCTCTGGTCAGCTATTTATTTTTTTCACTGCAAAGCGGGAAAGTTCCCTTTTATTCCGACATTCACGGCTTCTACTCGAATTATGCGCAAATGGGCGTCGGTGGCCTGATGGGCGGAATTATTCAGGTGATGTTTTTCATCAATATCCTGATGATCGTTTCTTTGGTTTTTTCCGGCTGGTGGTTACTGGTAAAAAAAGATATACCCAACAGCCTCTTTATTGTTCAGGAAATAGCCAGGGTCGTGTCGTTAAAATGCTCGCTGACCATTATTCCGCTGTTTATGCATCTCACCGGTTCGCGGGCAACATGGCTGGCGATTCTGCTGTTTATCTTCTCGGAAGCGATAAAGATAGCTTCCATTGTTTGGGCTAAACGGCAGGATCGCCCAGGCACAGCACCTGCAGCGATGGACTAACAGCGAAAGCTTACCGCTGTCACAAAACTGTCATTTTTCCTTACAACTCACAGGGCGCCAGATCGGTGCTCTGCGCTTTTCCGCGCTTTAACACCTTATACTTAACGCATAATGTTGATCTTCCCCCGGTGGGGAAAACACAACGCATAACGATAAGGAGAACCTCAATCCGTGCTGACGTTGCTTCATTTGCTCTCTGCAGTGTCCTTACTGGTATGGGGCACGCATATTGTCCGTACTGGCGTGATGCGTGTTTTCGGCGCGCGTCTGCGCACTGTCCTGAGCCGTAGCGTAGAGAAAAAACCGCTCGCCTTCTGTGCTGGTATCGGCGTCACCGCGCTGGTGCAGAGCAGTAATGCGACCACAATGCTGGTGACATCGTTTGTAGCGCAGGATCTGGTGGCGCTCACCCCGGCGCTGGTTATTGTGCTGGGCGCAGATGTCGGGACCGCGCTGATGGCGCGTATCCTCACCTTTGATCTCTCCTGGCTCTCGCCGCTACTGATATTTATTGGCGTAATCTTCTTCCTTGGCCGTAAACAAACCCGTGAAGGGCAATTGGGGCGGGTGAGTATCGGGCTTGGCTTGATCCTGCTGGCGCTGGAGCTGATTGTGCAGGCGGTAACGCCGATCACGCAGGCTAATGGCGTGCAGGTAATTTTTGCTTCGCTGACCGGCGACATTATGCTCGATGCGCTAATCGGCGCGGTGTTTGCCATTGTCAGTTACTCCAGCCTGGCGGCCGTGTTGCTGACCGCCACGCTCACCACGGCAGGCATTATCTCTTTCCCGGTGGCGTTATGTCTGGTGATTGGCGCGAACCTCGGTTCGGGGCTGCTGGCCATGATCAATAACAGCGCCGCTAATGCCGCCGCCCGCCGTGTGGCACTGGGCAGTCTGTTGTTTAAACTGGTAGGCAGCCTGATGATTCTGCCTTTTGTGCATGTGCTGGCGCGAACGATGCACAAACTGCCGTTGCCGGAAGCCGAGCTGGTTATCTATTTCCACGTTTTCTACAACCTGATCCGTTGCCTGGTGATGGTACCGTTTGCCGGGCCGATGGCGCAGTTCTGTAAACGTATTATTCGTGAAGAGCCGGAACTGGATGCCCGCCTGAAACCGAAGCATCTCGACAGCAGCGCGCTGGATACCCCAACGCTGGCGCTGGCCAACGCCGCGCGAGAAACCCTGCGTATGGGAGATGCGATGGAGTTGATGCTTGAAGGGCTACATAAAGTCATGCACGGCCAGCCGCGGCAGGAAAAAGAGCTCCGCAAACAAGCCGATGACATCAACGTGCTTTATACGGCTATCAAACTTTATCTGGCGCGGATGCCCAAAGAGGAGCTGGCTGAAGAGGAGTCTAAACGCTGGGCGGAGATCATCGAAATGTCGCTGAATCTCGAGCAGGCATCGGACATTGTCGAACGAATGGGCAGTGAAATTGCCGATAAATCACTGGCGGCGCGGCGTGCGTTCTCCCTTGAAGGGCTGCAAGAGCTGGATGCCCTGCACGAACGCCTGGTCGGGAACCTGAAACTTGCCATGTCGGTGTTTTTCTCCAGCGATGTGACCAGCGCGCGCCGTCTGCGCCGCAGCAAACATCGCTTTCGTATTATGAACCGCCGCTATGCTCACGCGCATGTGGACCGCTTGCATCAACAGAACGTGCAGAGTATTGAAACCAGTTCGCTGCATCTTGGCCTGTTGGGTGATATGAAACGTCTGAACTCGCTGTTCTGCTCAGTGGCCTACAGTGTGCTGGAGCAGCCGGATGAAGATGACGAACGCGACGACTACTAAAAACTGCCGTGTCGGCGGGCACGGCGCTAAAAGCCCACTTTCATTGGGTTAGTGCACAAATCACAATTTGCGGTGTTAAAATCCGTTTTTATCTCCTCCCGAAGACAGTTATATTCCGCTTTTACAGGAGAATTTATGCTGCCAGCTCAATCAACACGTTTAAACAAGTACATTAGCGAAAGCGGGATTTGCTCACGCCGCGAGGCTGACCGTTATATTGAACAAGGAAATGTCTTTATCAACGGCAAGCGCGCCGGCATTGGCGATCAGGTGGTCGCCGGTGACGTTGTTAAGGTCAATGGTCAACTTATCGAACCGCGAAACGAAGAAGATCTGGTGTTTATCGCCTTGAATAAACCCGTTGGCATTGTGAGCACCACCGAAGACGGCGAAAAAGACAATATCGTTGATTTTGTGAACCACAGCAGCCGTATTTTTCCGATTGGCCGCCTGGACAAAGATTCACAGGGGCTGATTTTCCTGACCAACCACGGCGACCTGGTGAATAAAATCCTGCGTGCCGGCAATGACCACGAAAAAGAGTACCTGGTGACGGTTAATAAACCCGTGACCGATGAATTTATTCGTGGCATGGGGGCAGGCGTGCCGATCCTCGGCACGGTAACCAAAAAATGTAAGGTGAAAAAAGAAGCGCCGTTTAGCTTCCGTATTACGCTGGTTCAGGGGCTCAACCGCCAAATCCGCCGCATGTGCGAACACTTCGGTTATGAGGTCACGAAGCTGGAGCGTACCCGCATTATGAACGTGAGTCTGACTGGCTTGCCGCCGGGAGAATGGCGTGACCTTACCGATGATGAACTGATTGCATTGTTTAAACTGATTGAGAACTCATCGTCCGAAGCGAAGCCGAAAGCCAAAGCGAAACCGCAGTCGGCGGCGAAGAAGCCCGTTGCCAAAGCTGCCCGGCCTGAAGAGAAAAGCCGGGCCAAACCCGCAGGGAAACGCTTTACCCAGCCTGGGCGGAAAAAGAAAGGGCGCTGATCAGCGCCTGCCGCGCGTGGACGTGTTAGCAGACCAGGAGAAGCTGGCATTCTCATCCGGTTTATAAGCCTGCTGTTTTTTCACCTGGCGGGCTTTCTTTGCAGTCGCTTCGCGCTGCGCCATCAGCTTATCGATATACTCTTTTTTTACGTGGTTCGCTTCAGAATTACTCAGCGGGCGTCCATGTGCGATGCGGGCGCGATCGAGCAGCGTTTTCAGCTCCCGCTGCTCACTCTCCGTCATCTCTTTTTGCGTCAATCGGGTCAGTGCCATAGGACTCTCTCCTCAGGAAGTGCAACGAGTGTACGTGATACCGGCGTAGCATGCATGCACGGGATGCACAATGTCGGAAAGCGGCTCGTATCGGCAGTTTTGTACCACGCGTGAACGTTAACACAATCAGTTTGCAGGCAAGTTAGTCAACAATAAATCGCAGGTAAAAACGCGTATCTGAGAATACATGCCCTTCCCGCTTTTTCAGCTGTCTTTATTGACGGTAAATTTTCCGGCAGGATAGTTCCTGTCACCAGGATGGGTTCCCGACTGGCGTGGTAAAGAGGGTGACAAAGCAGGCGTTGAGCCCGGGAAGCCAGAGAGCGTCCGCGAAAGGCAGGAAGGATAACCTCTTCAGAAATTCGGTAACCACGTAAAAAAGCGACGTCTCCTTTTTCGCAAATTATCAGTCCGACACGAATTCCCTCTTCGTAAACAATATGCGCATCGCCTTCTGAAATATGATCGCTGAGCTCTTCGTCATCGACAGAGCACAGGTTGCCTCTTAAGGCTGGGATAGCTAACAACGCATGCTGATAGGCATCTATCAGAGCCTGTCGACACCATTCAAAATCGGCGTATTCAGCCAGTCTCAGGGTTACTGTGTCATCCTCATATTCTGCAGCACCAGACAGCCAGGCTGCATAGATGAGTTGGTCTGTTATACCGTGAACTTTTTCGTGGCCGGGCGTGAGAATACGAATGTACTGTGGCTTTAGCTGCGCCCACTCCTGGCAGACAGATTTAAGTACAGAACAATTGATGCTGGAGTCTGAAGCGACGATATCAATGAAAGGGCTGTTGATATCGCCCCCACGGTAACGCGGACCAGTAAGAAACTGCTGGCCATCAATATTGAGTTTTCGCTGTAGAAAATACGCCTGTGGTAAGCCAGTTTCTTTCCACGGGAACCGTGATGAAAAGGTACTATCCACACAGTATTTTTCCTGCTCAGAAATCCATTTTTCAAGCCAGCTATGGAGGATGTCCTGGGGCACGGGCAGTTCAGCATACTGAGAGAGCATGAATTTTAGCATCATATCCATCTGGCATAGTTCCCTGTATCAGTTCAGGCTCCCCAGATTGCCCTACCTTTCGCTCAAACAGCAAGCCGCTTTCGGAACGACAGAGTCCATTTCTGGCACCTTGCAACGCTGGCAGAAGCGTGACTTTAGAGGACCTGACAGGAAAGCCCCCGCCTTTCTGACTCAGGAAAAATAAGGGATCGGGTGAACGCTGTACGCAGCCCTCATCGAAAGGTGGTTGCCAGGCAATTATTCAAAAAAGTTTTTTGTCAGTGGTCGAGGACATGTTGTTGTTGATCTGGCGACTACCTCATTCGGTTATCTGCAAAAAGCTGGCATTTCCCCGCTGCGCATCAATCGGGATGAGAAGGGCTGAAGCGGGGTGCAGCGGCACATAATTCCGGTTGTCGGAGCCGGTTTGTCGTTAACCGGCTTTCACAGACTGGGCGACATCATTCACCGCACTCACAACGCCTTCTGCATTTTCCTGAATGCTGGCGATTACTTCACCCGCTTCACGCATGAGAGCAGCGCCTTCAGTGGTGTTCATCAGGCTGTTTTCAATGCCATTAAGCACCTCTTTAGCCAGCTGATTGTTGCTCGCCACAACCCGCTCAATTTCTTCGGTCGCGCTACTGACGCTCGCGGCGAGCGTACGCACTTCTGCCGCAACAACAGCAAAACTTCTTCCGTAGGTACCCGCCCTTGCCGCTTCAATCGCGGCATTCAGGGCAATCAGTCTTGTCTGCATGGCAAAGCTTCGGATGGTTTCAACCATACCGTCAATACTGTCAGACTGATCATTAAGCCGTGATACATCGGTCGACACGGCCCCCATCCCCTGCGCGATCCTGTCAATCATCCGGATGCTGTTTTCGATAACACTGGCACCTGCCTGCGCGCTTCCACGGGTCTGCACGGCCATATCCCATGCATGCACTGCCGCTTCCTGCTCTCTCTGATTACGCAGAACCTGTGCCGTTACATCTGTCGCAAACTTCACGATTTTGTAAAGCTGCCCGTCGCTATTAAAGACCGGGTTATAGGTTGCACGGAGCCACAGAGGCTCTCCCCGACGGTTAAGGCGTGGAAACTCGCCGGAAAAAAACTCGCCCTGATTCAGCTTTTCCCAAAACTGCCGGTATTCGTCACTTTTATAAAGTGTTTCTGAACAGAACAGCCGGTGATGTTTACCGACAACGTCTTCCCGTTTATACCCCGTGGTCTTCAGGAAGTTTTCATTTGCCTCGAGCACGACCCCTTCCGGGTTAAAGGCGATGATCGCCATCGAGCGGCCAATAGCATTGACGATGGCTTCCTGCTCAAGCGCGACATGTACGCGTTCTGAAATATCGGCCGCTATTTTAATGACCCTTGTCACCCGGCCACGTCGATCGGTCACGGGGATATAACTGGCTTCAAGCCATACAGGACGATTTCCCCTGGCAAGCCGCAGATACTTGCCGCTAAAGCTTTCTCCCCTGGCGAGACGCTGCCAGAACTGGCTGTAGTCCGGGGAGTTAACCAGCGAAGGCGGGCAAAATATCCGATGGTGATGACCGATGATTTCATCAGCACGGTATCCCATAGTGGAAAGAAAAAGTGGGCTGGCCTTATGTATTATCCCCTCCGGGCTGAATTCAATGACAGGCTTGTTCTTGCACAGCGCGTTATAGGAAGCGGACGAACGCAGGCGGCTCAGAGAAAAAATGTGTTTAAGGGAGGGCATACGCATCAGTTTTACCGGAAAAAGTTAGACTGATCCGGTTATCGGCAGTCTTGCCGCCAGCGTTATGTATTGCTGCGATAGCTGCAGATTATTATTTTGTGCAAAATTGGCCTGACGCCTTAGCGACGGGCAGTTATTCAGAATAAGTACACGCGTTTGCTCAATATGAACCCGCTTGTCGAATCCCTGGTATTCAAGCCGTCGGTGCGCGAGGTTACTCTTTCGCGATGGCTAAATAATTCAGCAGGCGTGTCATTTTACTTTGTGCGGGGATGTAGCCGGGTTTACTGGCATCAATCCAGCTCTCATCCGCTTCAGGATGAGGCCCGGTAAGCACAACGTTCCCTTTTCCATAGGCATAGGCCGCCATTGCAACGTCTCCATTGTTGTAATAAGCGATGGGGGTATAGCCAGGGCTCCCAGTGCTGTTACTCAGAAAGGGGCCATCCTGATAGTAAAAAGATTCTTTCTTACCATCCCATTTTACCGACAGCGTGTAATCCCCTTCGTTGTGGGCATCGGCACCTGGTCTGCCAACCTCTGAGTCAAGGGGGGCATTAATAAGCCCTATCCAGTCTCTGTCAGCCAGGTACGCACCCATACACAGCCCAAGGTACCCTTTACCAGAACGCACAAAATCACGGATAGCTTCAGCGCCGTCATCACCTATCGCATCGTAAGCTGCAGGGATGTCCTGCCCGCCTCCGGGCTGAATATACAAATCAAAATTTTTCAGGTTGTGGCGGTTCAACTTGAGCTTTTCGTTCTCGCCTATGTAGCTAATGGACAGTTTTAAACCTGTTTTAGCGAGTGATTTGACCACCATTTCTGAGCAGCCCTCACAACCGGCTTCTCCTCTGTAAACCGCTATATTCACAGGTTTACTGTCTGCAGCGTGTGTTGTCGGCGTATATCCTGCAACGGTGACAATCAGCACAGAAGTCAGCATAAAAATATTCAGGCGGCGTCTGTAAGGCGTGGCTTCAGATTTCATTGCGTAGTCCCAAAATTTTTAAAAAGACAATATGACTGTCTACAGGAAAGGCAAAAACTGCAAATGAAAGCGCTCTCTCATTGGGAGGGAGCCAGAGGATAAACGACGATGACGGTGCCGGATAACGCACGGTTATCCGGCATTAACCCACGTGAATTAACGCGCTTTTACTGCTTCAACGTTGCGCTGATCGACCGGTTTACCAGACCAGTAACCCGCCAGCAGCGAGCCGGAAAGATTGTGCCAGACGGAGAATAGCGCGCCAGGCAGCGCAGCAAGCGGAGAGAAGTAGATCTTACCCAGTGCGGCAGCCAGACCTGAATTTTGCATGCCTACTTCAATCGCCAGCGTACGGCAGGTGGATTCATCGAAGCCAAACAGCCGCCCGCCCCAGTAACCCCCGAGCAGCCCAATGCTGTTATGCAGGATCACGGCGGCGATCACCACCAGGCCAACCGACGTAATATACGCTGCAGAGCCCGCTACCACGGCACTGATAATGGCAAGAATACAGACCATCGAAAAGGCGGGCAGCCACGGTTCAACGGCTTTCACCAGGCGAGGGAACAGGTGGTGCACAATCAGCCCCAGGCCAATGGGGATCACCACGATCTGTAAAATACTTAATAGCATGCCCATCACATCGACCTGAACATGCGCATCCACGTACAGGCGTGTCAGCAGCGGTGTCGCCACCACGCCAACCAGCGTCGACACAGAGGAGATGGTCACCGACAACGCAACATCCCCTTTTGCCAGAAAAATCATTACATTGGACGCCGTGCCACTGGCAACGCTGCCAACAAGCACCATCCCGGCGGAGAGGTCGGGCGGCATTTTGAAAATCAGCGCCAGCAGCCATGCGGCCAACGGCATCACCAAATAGTGCAAGAAAATCCCCGCAGCTACCGGTGCCGGGCGGGATAAGACCCGTTTAAAATCATCGATTTTCAGATGCACACCCATGCCGAACATAATCAGCATCAGCAGCGTCGTGACCCACGGGCCAATAGCAACAAAGGTGGGTGGGAAAAAGTAAGCGAGAACGGAGAGCAGCAGTGCCCATAACGGGAACAGCCGCGTGAGAGTTGCGAGCATGGGGATATTCCTTGCGATCGTTGTGTTGTGTTTTGTTATAAACAGGCCGGGATCGAGCCCGACCATAGTTATTGTTTATCGTGCTAAGGAATATTATTCAAACAAATTATGATGAAGATGTTTTATGTTGCGCTGTGCAGGCTCTCCCAGCTCAGGCCAAAGCGGGCAAGGTATTTACGCAGGCGATCGGCATCGTTCGGGTTGGCTTTTTTCTGCCGGGAAACGGCAAACAGTTCACGTCCGGCTTCCGACAACGTCTGGCATCGACGGCACACTTCTATCACCGTTTCTAACTGGCGTTGATCGAACAGATCGAGCGTGCTGAAATCCAGCGCAGACGATCCCGATACCGGTACGCCGCGCCAGTGATGCTCCAGCCGCTGAATCTCCTCGTCAACCAGCGCATCCGTAATGCGCCCCTGCTCAGCCAGCGTGGCCATGCGTGCAATGGAGGTGCTGAGCTCACGGAAGTTGCCGCGCCAGGCGGCATGCGGTGAACACGCAAAACTCAAATAGCGCTCGCGCGCGCCTTTATCAAAACGGATTTGTGTTTGTTGCTCAGCGGAGAAGCGTTGCAGTTCGTACTCAATATTGGGGGCGATATCTTCCCGGCGCTCAGCCAGCCCCGGTAGCGCGAAAGTCCACATATTAATACGGGCAAAGAGATCTTCGCGGAAGCGACCTTCCTCGACCCACTGTTGCATATTGCGGTGCGTCCCGGCGATCAGTTGAAAGTCGCTGTGGACCTCTTTATCAGAACCGAATGGGAAAAAAGTCTTTTCTTCAACGGCTTTCAGCAGCATAGCCTGTTCATCCAGCCCCAGTTCGGCAATCTCATCCAGAAACAGTACGCCGCCATCGGCTTCGCGCAGCAAACCGGTACGCGCCTGCTGCGCGCCGGTAAATGCTCCCTTCACATGGCCAAACAGCGTTGACATGGCGTTATCGCCGCGCAGCGTGGCGCAGTTCACCGCGACCAGTCGCCCTTGCACGAGGTGCCGGGACTGGCGCAACTGGAAGATACGTTTGGCGAGAAACGACTTTCCGGCGCCGGTTGGCCCGGTCAGCAGGATCGGCGCAGTCGATCGCAGTGCGACGCGCTCGATTTGATCGATCAGCCGGTTAAAGGTGGCGTTGCGGGTATCAATGCCGGATTTCAGAAACGACACCGACTGCTGCTGTTCACGCTGAAAACGGCTGGTCAGCGTCGCGTAGCGGCTCAAATCCAGGTCGATGACCGAACAGACACCGGCAGCAATGGCCTCGTCAGACGCACCTTTTGCCGCCGGGCCGGTTTGTAACAGGCTGGCGGGAAGGTAGCGCGCTTCGGTCAGCAGGAACCAGCAGATCTGCGCGACGTGCGTCCCGGTGGTGATATGCACCAGGTACTCTTCATTCTCGGTGTCGAAAGGGTAGTGGGTCGCAAAATCGAGGAATGCGGCATACACCTCCTCGAAATCCCACGGATTTTTAATCATCACTGCATGCTTACGCACTTGAGTCTGCGGGGAGAGTTGTGTGATGTCATCCGCGGTCTGCTGGGCCAGCCCTTCATCGCGTGGTTGGTGCAGCAACTCCAGCCGGTCCACCGGCAAGTCCGGTTGTTGACACAGGCCGACTGTGGGTCGCCATTTGCGAAAACGATTCTGTCTTTTACCGCGCTTATCCAGCACGGTACCGAGAACACCAATCACTACCCGACGTTTCATGATTATCCCAAAAGATAAAAAGCGATAATAAAGGATAAAAAAGAATGTCTTCCGCTGCAATGAAGTTAATCAGTTAGAAAAATAAAAATATTAATATTCAATTAATTAAGAAAAATAACGCACCATTTTTTTATTTTGGCACACTTCTGGCAATAACTATCCTGTCAGCACACTGGTTAGCAGGGAGTTGTTTACCCGCCGGCGCACCGGGAACGGCGAGTGTCGTTTTCCGCAGGGGCGTTCCGTCAGTGGAAAGACCTATGCGAGAAGTCGGTTTTCTCTCGGGTTCGAATCCCGAATCGCAACCAATTATCTATGCAGATAACCATGATGCAGTACCCGGTAGCCCGTTGTTCAGGGCTACCCCCGACGACCGCCGGTAACGGCGCCGGGCCGCAGGCAAAACAGTGTTTCCCCTGTGGTTTCGCCCCTGCATCCGCGGTCGTTAAGGCAAAACAATTTAAGGAAAGCGTTATGACCAATAAAATCACAATACGTAAAGGTCAGTTAGGTTTACTGGCAAAAGAGGGCGACTACTACGCGGTGCTGGAAGCCGGAGAACACCGCCTGCCGTGGTTCAATAAACCCCAGGTGCTGGTGGTCAATATTGACGGCAGCGAAGTAGCCGAAGGGCTGGCGGAGTATTTGCGCCGCTTTCAGCCGGAATGGGTAGACCGTTTTTGCCTGGTTGCGGATATGCAGGATGATGAAGCGGGCGCGCTGTATCTGAACGGCGCACTGCAGGAGATTTTGCCGCCGTCGACGCGCCGTCTGTACTGGAAAGCGGATGATACCCTGAAGTTGGTGCGCATGAGCACCCGTGATGTGAGCGTGCCCGCAGAGATCCTCAATGCAGTGTTACAACCAAAACGTGGCGCGACGGTAAAAGGGCGCGACGCAATTCTGGCGGTGCAGGTGCCGGCCTGGCATGCCGGGGTGCTGAAAGTTGATGGCGTCACGCAGGCGCTGTTACCGGCTGGGTTAAGCGGTTACTGGAAAGTGAACCATCTGGTTGAGGCCGAAGTGGTGGATCTGCGTTTGCAGGTACTTGAAGTGAGCGGTCAGGAGATCCTGACGAAAGACAAAGTCACGTTGCGTCTGAACCTGGCGGCGAACTGGCGTTATACCGACGTGCTGAGCGCATTTGCGCAATTGAGTAAACCACTGGATCACCTCTACCGCGAGTTGCAATTTGCGCTGCGTGAAGCGGTGGGTACCCGCACGCTGGATGAACTGTTGGAAGACAAGCAGATTATTGATGATGTGGTCAGCCTGCAGGTAGCGAACCGCATGGCGGCGTTTGGCATTGAAGTGGCATCGCTGGGGGTGAAAGACATCATTCTGCCTGGTGAGATGAAAGCCATTTTGTCTCGCCTGGTCGAAGCAGAAAAAACGGCGCAGGCCAACGTGATCCGCCGTCGGGAGGAGACCGCCGCCACTCGTTCCTTGCTGAACACGGCGAAAGTAATGGAAAGCAACCCGGTCGCCCTGCGACTGAAAGAGATGGAAACCCTGGAGCGTGTGGCGGAACGCATCGATAAGATCTCGGTCTTCGGTGGTCTGGACCAGGTATTGCATGGCCTTGTGAATATTAAAGGAAATCATGATGCAGCATAACGATTATCAACTGCTGGCGCAGGCCAATACCGCGCCAGTAAAAATGTGGACGCACGGCGTACCGGTGGAGCCGGAGGCGCGCGACCAGTTGCTGAATACAGCCAAAATGCCATTTATCTTCAAACATCTGGCGGTAATGCCGGATGTCCATCTCGGGAAAGGCTCGACCATTGGCAGCGTGATCCCGACCAAAGGGGCGATTATCCCGGCGGCGGTTGGCGTGGATATTGGCTGTGGAATGATTGCCGTACGCACGTCGCTGCTGGCAAACGATCTGCCGGATAACCTGAGCGGGTTGCGTAGCGCCATTGAGCAGGCGGTGCCGCACGGGCGTTCAGTTAACCGATCGAAACGTGATAAAGGGGCGTGGGAAACACCGCCAGAGGAAGTGGATAACCACTGGGCGCAACTGGCGCCGCGCTTTAAGCGATTGACGGATAAATATCCCGGATTGGTAAAAACCAATAACTACCAGCACCTGGGAACATTGGGTACCGGTAACCACTTCATTGAAGTGTGCCTGGATGAGCAACAGCGGGTATGGGTGATGTTGCACAGCGGTTCGCGTGGCGTGGGGAATGCCATTGGCAATGTGTTTATCACGCTGGCCCAGCAGGATATGCAGCAGCATATCGCCAACCTGCCGGACCGAAACCTGGCCTACTTCCAGGAAGGGAGTCAGCATTACGACGACTACCTGGAGGCGGTGGAATGGGCGCAAGATTTTGCCCGTCATAACCGCGAAGTGATGATGTCGCGCGTGCTTGCTGCGCTGTCGCGCATTGTCAGCAAACCGTTTATGACGCAGCAGGAAGCCGTCAATTGCCATCATAACTATGTGCAAAAAGAGACGCACTTTGGTGAAGAGATCCTGGTGACGCGTAAAGGGGCGGTTTCCGCTCAGAAAGGCCAGATGGGTATTATTCCTGGTTCGATGGGCGCAAAGAGTTTTATCGTGCGCGGTCTGGGAAATGAAGAGAGCTTCTGTTCGTGCAGCCACGGCGCAGGTCGAACAATGAGCCGTACGGCAGCAAAGAAACGCTTTACCGTAGAAGACCAGATCCGTGCAACGGCGCATGTGGAATGCCGCAAAGATAGCGATGTGATCGATGAGATCCCCATGGCTTATAAAGATATTGATGCCGTGATGACGGCGCAAGCCTCGCTGGTGGAAGTGGTGCATACCCTGCGCCAGGTGGTGTGTGTAAAAGGATAAAAGGTATGGCGTTTCACAGTGTTGATGCCGCAATGCGCGAGCGTGTGCGGCAGGTTTTACACGAGGTTGAGCAGAAATATGGCGTGAAAGTGCTGTATGCCTGCGAATCCGGCAGTCGCGGGTGGGGCTTTGCCTCCCCGGACAGCGACTACGATGTGCGTTTTTTATATGTGCATCAACCGCAGTGGTACCTGCGCGTTGAACCACAACGTGATGTGATAGAGCTGCCCATAGACGCTGAACTGGACGTGTGCGGCTGGGAGTGGCGAAAAGCGCTGGGGTTGCTGAAGGGGGCCAACCCGACCCTGATAGAGTGGCTGGATTCGCCGGTTGTTTACCTGCAGGATGACGCCACGCTGGCCGCGCTGCGTGCTCAGGTGCCGCACTGGTTCTCCCCGGTGAGAGCACGCTGGCATTACTATTCGATGGCAAAGAAAAACTTTCGCGACTATTTGCAGGATGAGCAGGTACGGCTCAAGAAATACTTCTACGTGCTGCGCCCGTTGTTGGCCGTGCGATGGATAGAAGCCGGAAAAGGCATGCCGCCGATGCGTTTTGCCACTTTGCTGGACGGCAGCGATTTGGGCATGCCATTACGCGCGGAAATCGACGACCTGTTAGCGATAAAACAGCGGGCAGGAGAGGCGCAATATGGCGCGCGTCGGCCACTGTTGCATGCCTTTATCCAGCATGAGCTGGCGCGAGGCGAAGAGCCGGAAACACTGCCGGAAAGCCGTAGCGGTAAGGTAAGCGAACTCGATCGGTTGCTGTATCAGACGGTAATGGCATGACGTAAGGTATGGCGTGTTGAGCTTATCTGGCCTGCAGTCTGCGCAGGCCAGATAAAGCAAAACCATTATCCGGCAAGGCTTACTCGAACAGATTATGGTGCAACTTCTGCACCACCTGCTCGGCTTCTGCCCCCGGCACAAGGAAGCACAGGTTATGGCTGGAGGCACCGTAGCAGATCATGCGGATATTAAACGGATCCAGCACCCCAAAGACCTCTTTACCCACGCCGCAGGCTTTCGACAAATCGTTGCCGATCAGCGCAACCAGCGCCAGGTTCTCTTCCACTTCCACGCGGCACAATGAGGACAGCTCGGTTAGCAGCGCCTGCGTCAGCAAAGTATCACCCGTTGAGGTGGATCCGGTGGTATCCAGCGTCAGTGCGACGCTGACTTCGGACGTGGTGATAAGGTCAACGGAGATATTGTGCCGCGCCAGAATCCCGAACACCTCTGCCAGGAAACCACGGGAGTGCAACATATTGAGGCTGTGTAGCGTCAGCAGCGTCTGTTTGCGGCGCAACGCCAGGGCACGGAACAGCGGTGGATTGGTCGTTTTATTGCAGACCAGTGTGCCGCCCGCTTTAGGATCTTTACTGGAGCCAACAAACACCGGAATGTCGCTGCGAACAGCTGGCAACAATGTGGCAGGATGCAGCACTTTCGCGCCAAAGGTCGCCATCTCTGCTGCTTCTTCAAAGGCGATTTCATCAATGCGTTTTGCCGCTGGCACCACGCGAGGATCGGTGGTGTAGATGCCAGGCACGTCCGTCCAGATATCCACGCGCGTGGCGTGCAGCGCTTCACCCAGCAGGGCGGCGGTGTAGTCGCTACCGCCGCGGCCCAGCGTGGTGGTGCGCCCTTTGGCCTCGCTACCAATAAACCCTTGTGTCACGACCAGGCTGTCGCTAAGGCGTGGAGCCAGTTGCGCAGAGGCCAGTTCCGCCAGTGCGGCAACATCCGGCTCGGCACGGCCGAAACGATCGCTGGTGCGCATCACTTTGCGCACGTCAAACCACTGTGCCTGCACGTTACGTTCGCGCAGCACTTCAACAAACAGCAGGGTCGACATCAACTCCCCGTGGCTAACCAGTTCGTCGGTCAACGCGGTAGAGGTTGCCAGAGAGGCGGCTTCGGCGAGTGTGGTGATATTTTCCAGCAGGCGTTCGATCTCTTCACGGATCACATCCGGGTTCGAGAGCTGTTCGAGGATATCAAACTGAATTTTGCGAATGGCGTCGAGCTTGACGAAACGCTCGCTGGCTTCCAGGCCTTCTGCCAGAGCGACCAGCAGATTCGTCACGCCAGCGGAAGCAGAAAGCACCACCAGGCGTACCTGTGAATCGGACAGGACCACGTCCGCACTGCGGTTCATGGCATCGTAATTGGCAACGCTGGTGCCGCCGAATTTGGCGACAACTAAATTAGACATAACAACCTCGTGTCAGGGGATCCACTATTTCAGCCATGGCACAAGGGAAGAGCGAAAAACGGGGTGGGCGCAGATATCAAAGCAACTACGTTTTCCCCAGAAGTGCTCCACCTTGCGAAACGCCCGACTGGGAACGTTTCTGGTGACAACCCAGAGGATTCAGCCTCTGTAGCCGATAACAAGCGCTGCCAGGCGTGTTGTTATCTCGGCGTTGCTCCCCCTCAGGTGTCGTCTTTAGTCTGGCACTTCGAACACCGTGTACCTGGGCAACGCGCCTCTTCTGGCTATTACCTTCGCCTTTCGCGCCGCAGCGGTGTTGGCTGCCTTCGCTTACCCCAGTCACTTACCGATGTAAGTTCCTGGAGATGCGCTCAGTTGCCGCCTTGCTGCTGACGAAATGCGCGAAATACGCTGGTAATAAGTACCTTTGCCTTTTACGGCTCGGTAATACAACTCAATTTACGCCGCGTACGCGCGGAGTGTGCCGTTATAAATAAAGCGTCAGCGGGTACGCTGTCAACGACGGGATTATGCGGATTTTTCATGGTGCTTTGGGGATCAGTAAAATGCCTTATGTTGTGTGCAAATGTCCCGCTTATTGCGGGCGTTTTGCGCATTGCGCACCGGGTGCGAAACAAAAACCATCACAATTTTCCCTGGCAGGCGCTACAATCGACCGCAGTCACAATTCTCAAATCAGAAGAGTATTGCTATGAAAAACATCAATCCAACGCAGACCTCTGCCTGGCAGGCATTACAGAAACATTACGCTGACATGAAGGACGTTACGATCGCTGATCTTTTCGCGAAAGATAATGATCGCTTCACGAAGTTTTCCGCAACGTTCGACGATTTAATGCTGGTGGATTTTTCCAAAAACCGCATTACCGAAGAGACGCTGAACGCCTTACTGGCGCTGGCAAAAGAGACAGAACTGGCTGGCGCCATCAAGTCCATGTTCTCTGGTGAGAAAATCAACCGCACGGAAGATCGCGCGGTGCTGCACGTTGCGCTGCGTAACCGTAGCAATACCCCGATTGTGGTTGATGGCAAAGACGTTATGCCAGAAGTGAACGCGGTGCTGGAGAAGATGAAATCCTTCTCTGAAGCGATCATCTCCGGTGCGTGGAAAGGTTACACCGGCAAGCCGATCACCGACGTGGTGAACATCGGTATCGGCGGTTCTGACCTTGGCCCGTTTATGGTGACCGAAGCGCTGCGTCCGTACAAAAACCATCTGAATATGCACTTTGTTTCTAACGTCGACGGCACCCATATCGCCGAAGTGCTGAAAAAAGTGAACCCGGAAACCACCCTGTTCCTGGTGGCTTCTAAGACGTTCACCACGCAGGAAACCATGACCAACGCCCACAGTGCGCGTGACTGGTTCCTGAAAACCGCGGGTGATAATAAACATGTGGCGAAACACTTTGCGGCGCTCTCTACCAACGCGAAAGCGGTGGGCGAGTTTGGTATCGACACTGCAAACATGTTCGAATTTTGGGACTGGGTTGGCGGTCGTTACTCTTTGTGGTCCGCTATTGGTCTGTCGATCATTCTCTCTGTGGGCTATGACAACTTCGTGGAGCTGCTCTCCGGTGCGCACGCGATGGACAAGCACTTCTCCACCACCCCGCTTGAGAAAAACCTGCCGGTACTGCTGGCGCTGATTGGTATCTGGTACAACAACTTCTTTGGTGCCGAAACCGAAGCTATCCTGCCGTATGACCAGTATATGCACCGCTTTGCAGCTTACTTCCAGCAGGGCAACATGGAGTCCAACGGCAAGTACGTTGACCGTAATGGCAACGCGGTGGATTACCAGACTGGTCCTATTATCTGGGGTGAACCGGGCACCAATGGTCAGCACGCGTTCTATCAGTTGATCCATCAGGGGACCAAAATGGTGCCGTGCGATTTTATCGCCCCGGCAAAAACCCATAACGCGCTTTCCGATCATCATCAGAAGCTGCTGTCTAACTTCTTTGCTCAGACCGAAGCGCTGGCGTTCGGTAAATCCCGCGACGTGGTAGAGCAGGAGTATCGCGATCAGGGTAAAGATCCGGCTCAGCTGAATCACGTCGTGCCGTTCAAAGTCTTTGAAGGCAACCGCCCGACCAACTCTATCCTGTTGCGCGAAATCACCCCGTTTAGCCTCGGTGCGTTGATTGCGCTGTATGAGCACAAAATCTTCACTCAGGGCGCAATCCTCAACATCTTCACCTTTGATCAGTGGGGGGTTGAACTGGGTAAACAGCTGGCGAACCGCATTCTGCCGGAGTTGGGCGATACCAGCGCCGTTTCCAGCCACGACAGTTCAACCAATGGCCTGATTAACCGCTACAAGTCCTGGCGCGGTTAATCGGTAAAGCGTCGCTCCGGCGGCGCTTTTTTTGCCGTATATTAAACGCCGCCAGAAATATTGGCGGCGTTGTCTTTGACATATATAAGCAAAGCCAATATTGATATTTTTATTACGGATAAATGATAAAGAACGAGCGGATTTGTTCATGGCGAAATGGTTGATCAGGTTTATCTGAAAATGGCAGCAAGGCCATCAATCATTGCTATAAATTTTAGGACTAGCCTCATTGCGTCATGTTTCTGTGATAATTTAATTATTTGATAAATATCACATTTATTCTTCAATTCTTTTCTTAAACCTCACCAGATACCAATTTTCCTAAAACGCATCCGCCTATTTCCCGAGGCGTAATTCATCTGCTTTAGTTGTGTATACTCGATCTCGCCTGAGCTTTTTCAGGTAAATCTCCATTCATTCAATGAAGGGAAATTGATATGAAAAAAGTCCTGTATGGCATTTTTGCCATATCCGCACTTGCGGCTACGTCTGCCTTCGCGGCACCGGTGCAAATCGGTGAAGCAGCAGGGTCGGCGGCGACCTCTATCTCTGCAGGCAGTTCTGCAGCGACGAGCGTCAGCACCGTAGGCTCTGCGGCGGGTGTCGCTCTTGCGGCAGTCGGTGGCGGTGATGGCTCCAACACCGGAACCACGACCACCACAACAACCAGTACCCGTTAATCACGGGGACATTAACTATAACCACACTTCGGTGTGGTTATTTCGCCCCTTTCGGAGAAGAGTCGTGAAGCGACCTGGAATCATTTTGCTTTGCCTGCTCCTTCAGGCATGTTCTGGCCCGATTAAAGGCCTGGGAACGTCGCTTTGGAATAGTGTGTTTGGTACCCCTGGTGTTCATCTGACGGATGACGAACTGCTGAATATGCCTTACGCCAGCCAGTACATGCAGATTAACGATGGCCCGCAGTTGTTTGTGGTGCTCGCTTTCGCAGAAAACGGGCAGCAGAAATGGGTGACACAGGATCAGGCCGTTGTTGTGACACAGCACTCACGGATTGTAAAAACGCAGCTGGGCGGCGATAAGCTCGGCGGCGATAACTTAATTGAAGTGAATAACCTGGGTTCCGACCCGCTCGCCAAACCGAATCAGATTGTGGACGGTGCCAGCTGGACGCGCACCATGGGCTGGACCGAACACAGCCAGGTACGCTACGCCACTGCGCGTTCTGAGTTCCGCTGGAACGGCACGGACACTGTCAAAGTGGCCAGCGATGTTACGACGGTACGCATTCTGGATGAAGACGTCACCACGGATCAGAAAAGCTGGCGCAACCGCTATTGGGTGGATGAGGACGGGCTTATTCGCCAGTCGGTGCAATATCTGGGTGCTGGCTGGTTCCCGGTGAGAATGACCCTGATTAAGGCGGCAAAATAATGAAAACACGTATTTTGCTTCCGCTGCTTTTAACGCTCTTTTCACCGTTGGCTCTGGCAGCCGGCAGTGTGGATGTTTACATGTCCGGAGACGCCAGCCCGAAAAAACTCACTAATGCCGAACACTTAAGTGACCTGGTCGGGCAGCCCCGGCTGGCGAACAGTTGGTGGCCCGGTGCGGTGGTGAGCGAACGTCAGGCAACTGTCGAACAGCAGGCGCGCCACCAGGCATTGCTGGCTCGCTTAAGTACGGTTGCCGCCGACGAAGGCGGTGACGATGCTGCGGCAATCATCTCTCTGCGTCGTCAGTTAGAGGATATGAAAATCACCGGGCGTCAGATTGTGCCGCTCGATCCGGATTATATTCGTCTGCATCGTCTCTCAAACCGTCCGCTGCAGGGCGAATACTCCCTGTGGGTTGGGCCGCACCCCACCACGATTACGGTGGTGGGGTTGATTAGCAGTCCGGGTAAAAAGCCGTTCACGCCAGGGCGGGACGTGGTGAGTTATCTGGATGAGATGAGCTTGCTGAGCGGTGCCGAACGTAGCTATGCGTGGGTGGTTTATCCCACAGGCCTGACGCAGAAAGTGCCTGTTGCTTACTGGAACCGACGCCATGTCGAGCCGATGCCTGGCAGCGTCATTTTTGTGGGCTTTGCACCGGGTCTGTGGAACAACGTTTATGACGAGCTCAACGCTGACATTCTTGAGTCCCTGACGCATCGGATACCGGAATAATAATGAAAAAATCGTTTGTAATAAGCTTGTTGGCGCTGGGAGTCAGCGCGGCCTGTCACGCCGAAACGTTCCCGGACCCGGTTGGCCCGTCTCAGTCGGATTTTGGCGGCGTGGGTCTGTTGCAAACCCCGACGGCGCGTGTAGCGCCAGAAGGTGAGCTTAGCCTTAACTACCGCGACAATGATCAATACCGTTTCTATTCGGCTTCGGTGCAGCTTCTGCCCTGGCTGGAAACCACGCTGCGTTATACCGACGTGCGTACGCGAAAATACAGCTCGGTTGAAGCCTTCTCCGGCGATCAATCCTACAAAGATAAAGCCTTCGATTTAAAAGTGCGGTTGTGGGAAGAAAGTTACTGGTTGCCGCAGGTGGCTGTGGGGGCGCGTGACGTTGGGGGTACTGGCCTGTTTGATGGCGAATATCTGGTAGCGAATAAAAACTGGGGGCCGCTCGATTTTTCCCTCGGTATTGGCTGGGGCTACCTGGGGACCAGCGGCAATATTAAAAACCCGCTATGTACCTACGACGCAAAATTCTGTACCCGTGATAACAGCAACAAAGCCGCAGGTTCCACCGACACTTCGCAAATGTTTCGCGGCCCGGCATCGCTGTTCGGCGGTGTGGAATATCAAACGCCCTGGCACCCGCTGCGCCTGAAACTGGAATATGAAGGCAACAACTATCAGCAGGATTATGCCGGTAAGCTGCCGCAGCGCAGTAACTTTAACGTTGGCGCTATCTACCGTGTGACCGACTGGGCTGACATCAATTTAAGCTATGAGCGTGGGAATACCTGGATGTTTGGGTTTACCCTGCGTAACAACTTCAACAATCTGCGCCCCACCTACCGGGACAACCCGCGTCCACGGTATCAGCCGCAGCCGCAGGATGCGATTCTGCAGCACTCGGTGGTGGCCAATCAGCTTACGTTGCTGAAATATAATGCCGGTCTGGCGGATCCGAAGATTCAGGTTCAGGGCGATACGTTGTATGTGACGGGCGAGCAGGTGAAATACCGTAATACGCAGGAAGGGATAGAGCGTGCGAACCGCATTATTATGAACGACTTGCCGGATGGCATTCGTACCATTCGCGTGACGCAAAATCGCCTGAACCTGCCGCAGGTGACGACCGAAACGGATGTCGCCAGCCTGAAAGGCCACCTTGAAGGCGAAACGCTGGGTCATGATACCGTGCTGGCGCAAAAACGTGTGACGCCGATTGTTCCGGAAAATACAGAGCAAGGCTGGTACATGGATAAGGCCAGTTTTGGTTTCCACATCGATCCGGTGCTTAACCAGTCTCTTGGTGGGCCGGAAGGCTTCTATATGTACCAGATTGGTGTGATGGCGACAGCGGACTGGTGGCTGACCGATCACCTGCTGACCACCGGCAGTCTGTTTGCCAACCTTGCCAATAACTACGACAAATTCAACTATACCAACCCGCCAAGGGACTCGGCGTTGCCGCGCGTTCGTACCCGCGTGCGTGAATACGTGCAGAACGATGTGTACGTTAACAACATGCAGGCCAACTACTTCCAGTACCTGGGTAATGACATCTATGGCCAGGTGTATGCCGGTTATCTGGAGACCATGTACGGCGGCGCAGGGGCTGAACTGCTGTGGCGTCCGGTAGACAGTAACTGGGCGTTCGGTATTGATGCCAACTACGTGAAACAGCGTGACTGGCGTAGCGCGCAGGACATGATGAAGTTCACCGACTACAGCGCGAAGACCGGCCATTTCACCACTTACTGGACGCCGTGGTTTGCCCAGGATGTACTGGTGAAAGCCAGCGTCGGGCAGTATCTGGCGGGAGATAAAGGCGGCACGCTGGATATCTCAAAACACTTCGACAGTGGCGTCGTAGTGGGTGCATACGCGACCCTGACGAACGTGTCGGCGGCACAGTATGGGGAAGGGGATTTCACCAAAGGCGTGTATATCTCTGTACCGCTGGATCTCTTCAGTACTGGCGCGACCCGCAGCCGTGCAGGTATCGGCTGGACGCCGCTAACGCGTGATGGCGGCCAGAAACTGGGTCGTAAGTTTGAACTCTATAATATGACCACCGATAAGACACTGAACTTCCAGTGATACCTGGCCCCTCTCCCTTACGGGAGAGGGGTTAGAGCCTGCGCAGTAACCGCGCAGGATTCCCGGCATACACCCCTTTTTCGCTAATCGATTTGGTCACGACGCTGCCTGCGCCAATAACGGCTCCGTCGCAAATCGTCACCGCCAGGATCGTGGCGCCGCTGCCAATCGACACATCATTGCCAATCACAATGCGCCCCCAGCTTTTGCGGTCGGGATTGGGTTTGCCGTCGCGGAACATATCGTTAGCGAACATCACACCGTGGCCGATAAAACAGCGCTCGCCGAGGGTGACGTATTCGCAGATAAAGCTGTGTGACTGAATTTTACTGCCGTTGCCAATGTGTGTATGGCTCTGAATTTCAACAAAAGGGCCAATGAACACATCATCGCCAAGGGTGCAGTTATACAGATTTGCCGGTTGATAAATAACGACATTTTCGCCGCAGGTAACATTGCGCACGGCGGTCTGGCGGAGATCCATTTTCGCTCCTTAAATGGCTTTGCCCAGAATATGCAAAGTGCTTTGCTGAGAGGGGGTGCTGAAGACGGTATCTTTGATGTGCGTAAAGCCCTGGCGAAGATAAAAACGGTAAGCCTGCGGGTTGGCGTCCAGCACTTCCAGCCAGAGAAAGGTTTCGCCCCGGCTTTTCGCCATGCGTTCTATTTCGGCAATCATCTGTTCTCCATAACCTTTGCGGGTTTCTCCCGGCAGCAGGTAGAGCTTATGCAGCAGCGTACCCGCCTGGGTTTCGCCCTCTATGGCACAGTGCCAGGAGACTTTGGCAAAGCCTGCCGGCACGGTACTCAGTGCGACAAACCACTCACTGGCCTGGCTTTGCAGGCTCTGCTGTAAAGCGTTAAGGGAGTATTCCTGCTGCAAAAAATCCTGCAGCTCCTGTTGTTCATGCCACAGATGCGCAAAGTGGTGGGTATAGCTGGCATAGCCCATCTCACTCAATAACGCGGCGTCGTCCGGGCGGGCTTTACGTATAGTCAGCACTGTTTAAGGCTCCCTGCGTGAAATTTACCGATGCAACATGTCATCACGCTGTGTCACAAAATATAAGCAAATAATGTAGATCAAGATCACATTTTTACGTTATACAAAGGGTCTTACTCCAGAATGAGGTGCCGCTATGACATCGCTCACTCGCCCCCGCGCTGAGTTTGTATCGACCCTTTTACAAACCGTGCTGAACCTGGGTTTGTTAAGTCTGGGCCTGATCCTAATCGTCTTTCTGGGCAAAGAGACGCTGCACCTGGCGGACGTATTGTTTGCGCCGGTACAAACCAGTAAATATGAACTGGTAGAAGGGCTGGTCGTTTACTTCCTTTACTTCGAGTTTATTGCCTTGATCGTGAAGTATTTTCAGTCCGGCTTTCACTTCCCGCTGCGCTATTTTATTTACATCGGCATAACCGCGATCGTACGGTTGATCATTGTCGATCACCAGTCGCCGATGGATGTGCTGATCTACTCTGCAGCGATCCTGCTGCTGGTGATCACCTTGTGGTTGTGCAACTCAAAACGGCTGAAGCGCGAATAAAAAAACGGCGATCCGGGGGATCGCCAAACAACAGTCACAAGTTAGGATCATACAAGTTGAGGGTGCAGTGGCATCGCCCGTCATCGTTCGGGTGACAGCGGTGGTGGCTCCCGTTATTTACCCCGCTACTGACGTTAATCAGCTTCAGGGATTAATACCGTCGCCGCCTTGCTCTCACCCGACATCTTCAGGGCGTAATAACAACGATGAAACTTAACCTTTCACGCCGCCTGCTGTCAGGCCATTAACCAGCCAGCGCTGCGCAAGTAAAAAGACCACGGTAATCGGAATGGCGGACAACACCGCCGCTGCAGCAAAATCTCCCCACAGATAGTTCTGCGGGTTGAGATATTGCTGCATCCCCACGGCCAGCGTGTAACTGTCGACGTCGCGCAGCAGTAGCGAGGCGACAGGAACTTCTGTAATGGCCGCAATAAACGACAAAATAAACACCACCGCCAGGATTGGCACCGACAGCGGCAATAGCACCAGGCGAAAGGCCTGCCACGGGGTTGCGCCATCCAGGGCGGCGGCCTCTTCCAGCGAGTTGTCGATGGTTTCGAAATAGCCTTTGATCGTCCACACATGCAGCGCGATCCCGCCTAGATAGGCAAAGATCACCCCACCATGCGTATTCAACCCGATAAAGGGAATGTACTGACCGAGGCGATCAAACAACGCATATAACGCCACCAGCGACAGCACCGCCGGGAACATCTGGAAAATCAGCATGCTCTTTAACAGCGTGGCTTTACCGGCAAAACGCATACGCGCAAAAGCGTAGGCGCAGGTGGTGGATAGCGCAACAATCCCCACGGCGGTAATTCCGGCGATTTTCACCGAGTTCCACAGCCACAGCAGCACCGGGAACGGCGGCGGGGTAACGCGACCATCGGCGTGCTCCACGCTAAAGCCCAGCGCCAGACGCCAGTGTTCCCAGGAAATAGTTTCCGGAATCAGGCTGCCAGTCGCAAAGTTACCTTCACGCAGCGAAATAGCGACCACCATCAGTAACGGGAACATAATGGCGGCAATAAATACCAGCAATAACAAGTGAGTAACCAATAGTCGCACTTTTTGCGATTTCGCCTGCACCATAGCCATTTGCGTCGTCCTCCTTAATCAAATTTCATGCGGGTTGCTTTCAGGTTGACGATAGCCAGCAGACCGACCAGCAGGAAAATCAGCGTGGCGATCGCGGCAGCAAGCCCAAAGTCCTGACCACCGCCGCCTTCAAAGGCAATGCGGTAGGTGTAGCTCACCAGCAGATCGGTATAGCCCGCAGGCGTGGTGGTGCCAATGCGATCCGGGCCGCCGTTAGTCAGCAACTGGATCAACACAAAGTTATTAAAGTTAAAGGCGAAGCTGGCGATCATCAACGGTGTGAGCGGTTTGATCAGCAGCGGTAAGGTGATGCGGAAAAAGTTTTGCAACGGTCCGGCGCCGTCCATTGCCGAGGCTTCATACAGATCGTCAGGGATCGCTTTTAACAGCCCCATACAGAGGATCATCATGTAGGGATAACCGAGCCAGGTATTAACGATCACGATCATGGTCCGCGCCGTAGTGGGATCGCTAAACCATGCGGGTTTAATGCCAAACAGCGCGCTCAGCATCATGTTGATCTCGCCGAAGCTCTGGTTGAATAACCCTTTGAAGATCAGAATCGAGATAAACGACGGCACTGCATAGGGCAGGATCAGCAGTACACGATAAATGGCTTTCCCTTTGAGCGATTCCCACTGGACGAGGCACGCCAGTACCATGCCAACGGCAACAGTCAGCACCACGGTCAGCACAGAGAACACCACCGTCCAGACAAAGATGGCGATAAACGGCTTCTGGATACCGTCATCGGTAAAGACACGGGTAAAGTTGTCCCAGCCGATGGTCACGGTATAACCGGGGCTGAGTTTTTCGCTGCCCCAGCTTCCGTCGGCATTGATCGCCTGGAAAAAGCCGATAGCGTTATTTGCGCGGTATTTCGCACCGCTCTGGTTGTTGGTCAGCACCCCGTCGTCGCTCAATTGATACAGGGGGCGGGTGCCGGAGAACTGGCGCAGTGAACTCATGATCACTTTGCTTTCGTCCGGCAGAATGGCCGTCAGCTGGTTGAGTGCCTGGCGATTCTGAGTGATGACACGCAGGTTCGCGCGCTCACCGTCGGGCAGGGCATTCACCTCTTTTAAGGTGATTTTCTGCTCGCCACCGGGTTTGAACGCGTCGGAAAGGTAGTGTTTGCCGGTGTCGCTATCGGTCAGCGCCAGTTGCCATGCGTCACCCGACGCATAAAGGCCGAAATTGTAGGCTTTCCCTGCCTGATAAGAACGATCGAGCAACACCTGTTGCGCGCGCTCCTGGGTAAGCTGGTTGGTGCTGCTGTAGTTGGTAAAGGCGATGGCGATGGTGCAAATCAACGGGAATAGCACAAACAGCCCCATGCCTGCTACCCCTGGGTAAACATAACGCCAGGCGTAGGCCTTCCGGTTTGCAAAGATATACAGACCTGCGGAACTGAGGATCAAGGTGGTGATGGCAAAAAGGTATTCCCCCTGGGCATACATCAAGACGACAAGGTAAGCCACCAGAAGCCCGGTAAGGGTAATGGCGGCCCAGGCGATTTTCGGGCTTTGCCACCAGTGGCGTTTTCTTACAACATCCATGGGAACATCCTTTTACAACGATGAAAACGAGTGACAGGTGGCGCGGCGCTTCTCTGGCCTGCCCGCCGCGCCACCTGTCCTGTGACTTACTTGGTGATACGACCCTGCGCGTCTTTCAACGCAGCATCCACGGTCTGACGGCCACTCACGGCATTGATAACCGCAGTCCGGGTGGCGTACCAGAAGGCAGCCATTTGCGGGATATTCGGCATAATTTCACCGGTTTTCGCGTTATCCATAGTGGCGGCAATGCGCGGATCTTTTGCTAATTGATCCTGATAGGTTTTCAGCGCCACGGCACCCAGCGGTTTGTCTTTGTTCACCTCTTCCAGACCCTGATCGGTCAGCAAGTAGTTTTCAAGGAACTCTTTCGCCAGTTCTTTATTCGGGCTGGCGGCATTGATGCCCGCGCTCAGGACGCCGACGAACGGTTTCGACGGTTTGCCATTAAAGGTTGGCAGCGGGGCGACGCCGTAATTGACTTTGCTCTTCTCAATATTGGCCCATGCCCACGGACCGTTGATGGTCAGTGCGGTTTCACCTTTATTAAACGCCGCTTCGGCAATTGAATAATCGGTGTCGGCGTTCATGTGCTTGTCTTTAATCAGTTTCACCAGGAAGCTCAGGCCCGCTTTGGCACCCGCGCTGTCTACGCCAACGTCTTTCACGTCATATTTGCCGTTCTCAAACTTGAAGGCGTATCCGCCGTCGGCAGCGATCAGCGGCCAGGTGAAATATGGCTCTTGCAGGTTAAACATCAGGGCATTTTTGCCTTTCGCCTTCAGCGTCTTATCGAGCGCCGGGATCTCTTCCCAGGTTTTTGGCGGGTTTGGCAGCAAGTCTTTGTTATAAATCAGCGACAAGGATTCCACGGCTACCGGGTAAGCGATCAGCTTGCCGTTGTAACGCACTGCGTCCCAGGTGAAGGGATAGAGCTTGTCCTGGAAGGCTTTGTCCGGAGTGACTTCCGCCAGCAGGCCAGATTGCGCATAGCCACCAAAGCGGTCGTGTGCCCAAAAAATAATGTCCGGGCCATCGCCCGTGGCGGCAACCTGTGGGAATTTCTCTTCCAGTTTGTCCGGGTGTTCGACGGTGACTTTAATCCCGGTGTCTTTCTCAAATTTCTTACCCACTTCGGCAAGGCCGTTATAGCCTTTATCGCCGTTGATCCAGATAACCAGTTTGCCTTCTTCTATTTTGGCGAGGGCAGAGGCAGAAAACACCATCGTCGCTACTGCGGACAATGCGAGGATGCGTGCGCCTGTTTTGATTTTCATATATCCCGTCCTTTAGGTGATGTGCTCGTGGATACGTTCAGGGTGGTTCGACGGGATTAGTCTCCTTTTTTGGCAAGCGCTTCTCATCCTCCTTAAACCTACGCCCCCGGGGTGATTTGTGTGATCTGTGCTGCATAAATTTTCGTTATGTGTCTCAGCGCACACAAAAAAGCGCTGATTTTTGCAAAGCGCATCACGAAAATGCCCGCAGCACCCCCGTCCGGGGGGCAGAGCCATCCTGCTCATCCTCCCATCTCCTCCCCCATAAAAAACCGGGGGGGTGGAGGATTCGCACACTGTACCGATGCCCCATAGTCAGCCAACGTTGAATGTTTCTGTTGGTGAAAGGTTGTAACGAAGGGAGAAGGGCATGGCGAGCGTACAGCTGCGTAATGTAACGAAAGCCTGGGGCGATGTGGTGGTGTCGAAAGACATTAACCTTGAGATCCACGAAGGTGAGTTCGTGGTGTTTGTTGGCCCGTCAGGCTGTGGTAAATCGACGCTGCTGCGCATGATTGCCGGGCTGGAGACCATTACCAGCGGGGATTTGCTGATTGGCGATACCCGTATGAATGAGGTTCCTCCCGCTGAACGCGGCGTTGGTATGGTATTTCAGTCTTACGCACTCTATCCGCATTTATCGGTCGCGGAAAACATGTCTTTTGGCCTGAAATTAGCGGGCGAGAAGAAAGAAACCATCAAAACGCGTGTCACGCAGGTTGCCGAAGTCCTGCAACTGGCGCATTTGCTGGACCGCAAACCGAAAGCACTCTCCGGTGGTCAGCGTCAGCGCGTAGCGATTGGCCGTACGCTGGTGGCCGAACCCCGCGTCTTCCTGCTTGATGAACCCCTCTCCAACCTTGATGCCGCCTTGCGTGTACAGATGCGCATTGAGATTTCGCGTCTGCATAAGCGACTGGGCCGCACGATGATTTACGTCACCCACGATCAGGTCGAAGCGATGACGCTGGCCGACAAAATCGTGGTACTGGATGCCGGCCGCGTTGCGCAGGTCGGTAAACCGCTGGAGCTTTATCACTATCCGGCTGACCGCTTTGTCGCCGGGTTTATCGGTTCGCCGAAGATGAATTTCCTGCCGGTAAAAGTGACGGCTACTGCCATTGAGCAGGTGCAGGTTGAGTTGCCTAACCGCCAGCAAGTCTGGCTGCCAGTAGACAGCGCCAATGTGCAGGTCGGCGCCAACATGTCTTTGGGCATTCGCCCGGAGCATTTGCTTCCCAGCGACATCGCCGATGTCACGCTGGAGGGTGAAGTTCAGGTCGTAGAACAGCTCGGTCACGAAACACAAATTCATATCCAGATCCCCGCAATACGTCAGAACCTGGTTTACCGCCAGACCGACGTGGTGCTGGTAGAAGAGGGTGCCACATTCGCCATCGGTTTACCGCCGGAGCGTTGCCATCTGTTCCGTGAAGATGGCACCGCCTGCCGCCGGTTGCATAAAGAACCTGGCGTTTAAGCATTCCAAAAAACTTACACAAAGCCATTCGCGCTATCTCGCTGCAGCCACTCAAGAGATAGCGCAAAAGGGGATGTGTAAAAAGAAAAGCAATGATCTCAGGAGATAGAATGATGATTACTCTGCGCAAACTTCCACTGGCTCTCGCCATTACGGCAGGCATTTTGTCTGCTCAGGCGGGCGCCGTCGACTTTAAAGGTTATGCCCGTTCCGGCATTGGCTGGACAGGCAGCGGCGGCGAGCAGCAATGCTTCCAGGCGACGGGTGCAGGCTCTAAATACCGTCTCGGCAACGAATGTGAAACCTACGCTGAATTAAAACTCGGCCAGGAAGTGTGGAAGGAGGGCGATAAAAGCTTCTACTTCGACACTAACGTGGCTTATTCCGTAGCCCAGCAAAATGACTGGGAAGCAACAGACCCGGCATTCCGTGAAGCTAACGTGCAGGGTAAAAACCTGATCGATGCGCTGCCAGGCTCGACCATCTGGGCGGGTAAACGTTTCTACCAGCGTCATGACGTGCACATGATTGACTTCTACTACTGGGATATTTCCGGCCCGGGCGCAGGTCTGGAAAACGTCGATCTCGGCTTCGGTAAACTCTCTCTGGCTGCGACCCGTTCGACAGAAGCTGGCGGCTCTTCTACCTTCGCCAGCAACAGCATTTACGATTACACCGAAAAAACCGCCAACGATGTTTTTGACGTGCGTTTAGCGCAGATGGCCATCAACCCGGGCGGTACGTTGGAGTTTGGCGTTGACTATGGCCGCGCTAACACCCGTGACGGCTACCATTTATATGATAATACCGAAACGAAAGACGGCTGGATGTTCACGGCTGAGCACGTTCAGAGCATGCTGAAAGGCTATAACAAGTTCGTCGTGCAATATGCGACCGATGCGCTGACATCGCAGGGCAAAGGGTTATCGCAAGGCTCCGGTATCGGTATTGAAAGCGACAGTAAGCTGCCTTACAGCACTAATAACAACGGCAGCCTGTTGCGTATCCTCGACCACGGTGCCATCTCTCTCGGCGACCGTTGGGATTTGATGTATGTCGGTATGTATCAGGACATCGACTGGGATAACAACAACGGCACCAAATGGTGGACGGTGGGTGTGCGCCCAATGTTCAAATGGACGCCGATCATGAGCACCCTGCTGGAAGTGGGCTATGACAACGTGAAGTCTCAGCGCACCAACGACACGAACAACCAGTACAAAATCACCCTCGCACAACAGTGGCAGGCAGGCGACAGCATCTGGTCTCGCCCGGCCATTCGCGTCTTCGCAACCTATGCGAAATGGGACGAAAAATGGGGTTACAACACCAGCGGTAATCCGGGCACGAACGCCAACTATGGTCTGGCAACCCGCAATGGTACAGGCGGTTCAAGCTTTGGCCGTGGCGACAGTGACGAATGGAGCTTCGGTGCTCAGATGGAAATCTGGTGGTAAGGGTTTCACTCGCGTAAACAAAAGAGGGGCGTAAGCCCCTCTGATTCTTACAAACAGCGCGCTATTGCCTGGCCACCGCTGTTTTGCATCCTGAAGGTGATTAAAATGAAAATGAAAAAAAACTTCATTGCCCTGTGCCTCTCCGCGGGGTTGCTGGCGGCGGTACCGGGTGTCGCGCTGGCTGATGTGAATATCGTGCCACAGAACACAGCGGCAGCGCCGTCGATTCCGACATCAGCACTGCAACAACTCACCTGGACGCCCGTCGACACGTCCAAAAGCCAGACGGTGCGGCTTGCCACTGGCGGTCAGCATCTGAATGTTCCGGGGATTACCGGGCCAGTTGCGGCGTTTAGCGTGCCAGCTAACATCGGTGAACTTTCGCTGACGCTTTCAAGCGATGTTAATAAAAATACCGGTGTATTTGCGCCAAACGTGCTGGTCTTTGATCAGAATATGTCACCTGCGGCCTATTTCCCGAGTAGCTATTTTACCTACCAGGAACCGGGAGTCTTAAGTGCAGACCGACTGGAAGGGGTTATGCGCCTTACGCCTGCGCTGGGCCAGCAGAAGCTCTATATCCTTGCGTTCACCACCGAAAGTGATTTGCAGAAAACCACCACGCTGCTTGATCCCGCTAAAGCCTATGCGAAAGGCGTGGGCAACGCGATCCCTGATATCCCGGATCCCATAGCGCGCCATATTGCGGAAGGGGTGGTGAACCTGAAAGTGAAAAACAGTAGCAGCTCCAGCATCCTGGTTGGCCCACTGTTTGGTTCCTCCGGCCCGGGCCCGGTGACTGTCGGCAATACCGCAGCACCGGCTTACAACGCGCAACCGGCACCTGTAGCGGCCCCGGCTGCTGCGCCTGCGGCGAAAAGCGAGCCAATGCTTAATGATACGGAGAGCTATTTTAACCGGGCTATTAAGCAGGCTGTTGCGAAGGGGGATGTTGATAAGGCATTGAAATTGTTAGATGAAGCAGAGCGCCTCGGGTCGAAGTCAGCCCGTTCCACTTTTATCAGCAGTGTAAAAGGCAAGGGGTAACAGTCTCCCCACAATGTTGATATTTGCAGCAACTGGTGCGTCGCCTGACGCACCTTTTTTTCCGGCACAGTAGCGCACTGTTGCGTATCTGTTGCGCTGATGAAAACTGAATGAACTTTCCCGCCTGCATGTCCCGTTCTGCGATACAATAATGCTACGTTATGTACCGGAGAGTAAGGCATGTCACACCCCGCGCTAACGCAACTGCGTGCGCTGCGCTATCTCGATGCTATTCCTGCGCTAGAACCGCAACAACTGGACTGGCTGTTGCTGGAAGATTCCATGACTAAACGTTTTGAGCAGCAGGGCAAAACGGTAAGCGTTACGTTAATTCGGGAAGCCTTTGTCAGCGCGGCTGACATTGAGCAGGAGCATGGCTTGTTGCCTGCCGAACCCCGTTACTGGCTGCGGGAAATCTTGCTGTGTGCCGATGGTGAACCCTGGCTTGCCGGGCGCACAGTGGTGCCAGAGTCTACCCTGAGCGGCCCGGAACTGGCGTTGCAACAGTTGGGCACTACGCCGCTTGGGCGATATCTCTTTACCTCTTCTACGCTTACGCGTGACTTTATTGAAATCGGTCGTCATGAGCAGCTGTGGGGACGTCGTTCCCGTCTGCGTCTGGGCGGAAAACCGCTCATACTGACCGAACTGTTTTTGCCTGCGTCGCCGTTGTACTGAGAGGAAAATGAAAATGGAGTGGAGTCTCACGCAGAATAAGCTGTTGGCCTTTCACCGGCTGATGCGTACGGACAAACCGATTGGGGCGTTGCTGCTGCTGTGGCCAACATTATGGGCGTTATGGGTTGCGACGCCGGGCTTGCCGCCGCTGTGGATTTTGCTGGTGTTTGTTGCGGGTGTCTGGCTGATGCGCGCAGCAGGGTGTGTGGTAAATGATTATGCGGACCGTAAATTTGATGGTCACGTAAAGCGGACGGCTAACCGCCCTTTACCCAGCGGTGATGTTACTGAGAATGAGGCACGAACGCTGTTCGTGGTACTGGTATTGCTGGCTTTCGCGCTGGTACTGACTCTGAATATGATGACGATCCTGCTGTCAGTTGCCGCGCTGGCGCTGGCCTGGGTCTATCCGTTTATGAAGCGCTATACGCACCTGCCTCAGGTGGTGCTGGGGGCAGCGTTTGGCTGGTCGATACCGATGGCATTTGCGGCTGTCAGCGAGTCGGTACCACTGAGCTGCTGGATTATGTTCCTTGCCAATATCTTGTGGGCGGTGGCTTACGACACGCAGTATGCGATGGTCGATCGGGATGACGATGTGAAAATCGGTATCAAGTCGACGGCGATCCTGTTTGGCCGTCATGACAAGCTGATCATCGGTATTTTACAGGTTGCGGTGATGATGCTGATGGCGACAGTGGGCTGGCTAAACGGGTTGGGCGGTATTTACTACGCATCGGTAGGGGTGGCGGGGGCATTGTTTGTGTATCAGCAGAAACTGATTGCCAACCGTGATCGCGATGCCTGCTTCAAAGCGTTTTTGAACAACAATTACGTTGGGCTGGTGCTGTTTTTAGGCCTGGCGTTAAGCTACCTGCTCTGATTTGTTCCCCTCTCCCTGGCAGGGAGAGGGGATCTTACCGTTACACGTCTGCCTGTGTTGCGCTCTCAATCGTCAAACGCACATCCGATGTAATCAGCTCCGCCAGCATCTGGTACACGCTGAGCGTCTGTGCCGGTTCCGCATCACCGGTATCACTGATATAGCCTTCGTCTCGCAGCGTCAGCACCAGCGTACTGAACACCGCCTTATCGAAGAACTCCGGCGCGTTAATGCCGTGCAGCACGGACAAACGCTGGGCCAGAGTACGGCTCTCTTTTTCCAGCGTGCTGCGGTTCATCGACGGATTGGCGCTCAGCAACCAGAACGTGATGGCGTAGCGTTGCAGCGTTTCGCGGGCGCCTGCCGCCAGCAACTGCAGCGTGCGTGAGTGCGCCGGGTTGATACTCAGACGATCCTCTTTCAGCGTGATCAGCCCCTGACGTAACAGCTCCTGGGTCAGATTCTCCAGAACGCTCGCCAGTTCGGCTTTCTCCCAACGCAGGAACAATTCCGCTTTCAACATCGGATAAAGCTGCTCTACATGGCGCAGAATCTCACTTTGCGAAATTGCGCGATGCTGAGTGACAATCGCCGCCATCAGCGACGGCAACATCAACATATGCGCGATGTTATTGCGGTAATAGGTCATCAGGACTGCCTGCTCGCGCGGCAGAATGATGATATCGCCGATGGTGTCTTTTTCGACTTCGAATTTGTTCATCTGCAACGCGTGATCGATAAGCTCGCTGGCGCTGGCAGAAGGGGCTGTTGAATCCGGTGAATAAGGTACATTGCGCAGCAAATCGAGATAGCAGGTCAATTGCTCGGTCAGTTGCTCACGTGTTAATGAACGCTGGCGAGAGGCCAATAACGCCGTGCAGCACAGGTTCATCGCGTTAGCCGCGCCGGCGTTGTTAATACGCACCATTAAGTCGGCCGCAATATTGTTCACCGTCGGGGTTAACCATGCCGGACGAATCGCTTCGATAGGATCAATAGACTCGCGCCACTCCGGTACATGATGGTTCAGGTAGTTCATCAGCGGGATCGGCTCGCCGAAGTTCACATAACCCTGACCCAGGTTGCGCAGCTTACTCAGGCCACGCACCATCTGCACCAGGCTCTCTTTCTCTTTTGTCGCACCACGCAGCTCTTTAGCGTAGGTGCCCACTTCCATCACATGCTCATAACCGATATAGATTGGCACCAGCGTGATCGGGCGCGTGCCGCCGCGCAGCATCGCCTGAATGGTCATCGACAGTGTACCGGTTTTCGGATCCAGTAAACGCCCGGTACGCGAACGACCGCCCTCCACGAAGTACTCCACGGAGTAGCCACGACTGAACAGCTCGCCCAGATATTCGCGGAACACGGTGGAATAGAGCTTATTGCCCTTGAAGGTACGACGAATAAAGAACGCCCCCAGCCGACGGAAAATCGGCCCGGCTGGCCAGAAATTCAGGTTGATGCCTGCAGCAATGTGCGGCGGCACCAGTCCCTGATGGTAAAGCACATAGGACAGCAGCAAATAGTCCATATGGCTTCGGTGGCAGGGTACATAGACAATTTCATGGCCATCATGAGCTAGCTGGCGCACACGCTCGGCGTTGTGCACGTTAATGCCCTGATAAAGGCGGTTCCAGGTAAAGCCGAGGATACGGTCTGTCAGACGGATCATCTCATACGAGAAGTTCGCCGCGACCTCTTCCATCAGGGCTATCGCGTTTTGCTGCGCTTTATCGTGTGAGATTTTCTTGCTGCGCGCTTCGTCTTCCACTGCCCTGGCAATCGCTTTGGAGGAAAGCAGCTTATTAAACAGATCCTGACGGGCAGGCAGGCGCGGCCCTACAGCGGCCAGACGCTGGCGGGCAAAGTGCATACGGGCGACACGTGCCAGTTTCTGCGCGATAATTTTGTCTGTGCCGTGTTCAGTCGCCATGCGACGCAGGGAAACTGGCGGCGAGAAGCGCACAAAGCTGTCGCGACCCAGCCAGGAGACAGCGAAGAATTTCTGAATGCCGTTAAGCATGCGCAACGGCGGATTCACCTCACCTTTTTCACGCCCAGGCGAGCGGCCAAACATCACCGACACAGGCACCATTTGCACATCCAGGTCTGGATGGCTGCGGTGTAAATCCAGATAGTCGTGAAACAGTTTGATGGACTCTTCTTTCGGCGTGTAATAGGTGAATACACGCGGTCCGCCGTGAATGAACACGTAGCGCGGCAGGAGCGCGCCGTCGATTTCCAGCGGTTCCAGCGGGTCTGGCAACTCATGTGCCAGGCATTGTGCGCGGAGTGTCAGTAAGTCCGCCTTAGAGTTGTAAGGCAGCACGTACATGATGGGGCGTGACGTATCGAGACCCAGTTCCTGTGCAGGTTCTGCGGGGATCGATTTACTTTTTACCAGCACGCTTAATGGTAAATTCAGTAATTTGTAGTAAATTCGTGGCCAGCCGGACATAAAGGATGTAAAGCCTCTGGTTAATAGTGCCATTGCGCCGCAAAGAATATCAGAAAGCGCGCATAATTTCTGTTGTACCGCTGCGTGCTTACATAGACATTGACGCTCATTACATAAAAAGGTTCTTTTTCATGGCTAATAATACCACTGGATTAACCCGGATCATTAAAGCTGCCGGTTATTCCTGGAAAGGGGTGCGCGCTGCATGGGTAAATGAAGCGGCGTTTCGCCAGGAAGCGATTGCAGTGACGCTGGCCATTATTATCGCCTGCTGGCTTGATATTGACGCGATCACGCGCGTGTTACTGATTGGTTCGGTTTCTCTGGTGATGATTGTGGAAATCCTGAATAGTGCGATTGAAGCGGTCGTCGATCGAATTGGTACCGAATTCCATGAGCTTTCGGGGCGTGCGAAGGACATGGGCTCTGCCGCCGTGCTGATGTCTATCCTGTTGGCGCTGTTTACCTGGATCTCGTTGCTTTGGTCATATTTTCGATAATGCTTCCGGAATTCGTTAAGAGCCTGGTTTTTTGCTTAAATTTGGTTCCAAAATCGCCTTTAACTGTATATACTCACAGCATCACTGTATATACACCCAGGGGGCGGAATGAAAGCTTTAACGGCCAGGCAGCAAGAGGTGTTCGATCTCATCCGCGAACGCATCAATCAAACCGGTATGCCACCGACGCGTGCGGAAATCGCACAACAATTGGGGTTCCGTTCCCCAAATGCGGCTGAAGAACACCTCAAAGCGCTTGCGCGTAAAGGGGTAATTGAAATAGTTTCCGGCGCATCGCGCGGTCTTCGCCTGCTGCTCGGAGAAGAAGAAGATCAAGGTTTGCCGCTGGTCGGGCGTGTTGCTGCGGGCGAACCGTTACTGGCACAGCAGCATATTGAAGGTCACTATCAGGTCGATCCCTCACTTTTTAAACCGCATGCGGACTTCTTGTTGCGCGTTAGCGGGATGTCGATGAAAGACATTGGCATTATGGATGGCGACCTGTTGGCCGTGCATAAAACGCAGGATGTGCGTAACGGCCAGGTTGTTGTGGCGCGTATTGAAGACGAAGTCACGGTAAAACGCCTCAAAAAACACGGTAACACCGTAGAATTGTTACCGGAAAACAGCGAATTCACCCCAATCGTGGTTGACCTGCGCGATCAAAACTTCACCATTGAAGGTCTGGCGGTCGGTGTCATTCGCAATGGGCAGTGGCTGTAACGCCCCGCTTATGTGCTGCGGTGCTGTTATACGCTCCGCAGCGTAAAACCTTTCTCCCCGACTGATTCCTACACGGCTATGTCATTGTTAAGTGCCTCCGATAAAGCGCTATGGCGACTTGCGCTGCCGATGATCTTCTCCAATATCACTGTTCCGCTGTTGGGGCTGGTGGATACAGCAGTGATCGGTCATCTCGACAGCCCTGTCTATCTTGGCGGTGTGGCGATTGGCGCAACGGCAACCAGTTTTCTGTTTATGCTGCTGTTGTTTCTGCGCATGAGCACGACCGGCCTTACAGCACAGGCGTTTGGTGCCCGTGACACTTCTGCACTGGCCCGCGCACTGATCCAGCCACTGCTGCTGGCTCTGGTCGTCGGTGTGCTAATTGCCATGCTACGTACGCCGTTAATCGATCTTGCATTGCACATCACTGGTGGCAGTGAGGCTGTACTGGAACAGGCGCGGCGCTTCCTGGAGATCCGGTGGCTAAGCGCGCCGGCATCGCTGGGTAATCTGGTACTGCTGGGGTGGTTGTTAGGCGTGCAGTATGCTCGTGCTCCGGTGATATTGCTGGTGGTGGGCAATGCGCTGAACATTGTGCTTGATGTCTGGCTGGTGATGGGGCTGCACATGAATGTGCAGGGCGCAGCGCTGGCAACCGCGGTCGCGGAATATGCGACATTCGTCATTGGGTTGCTTATGGCGCGGCGCGTACTGATTATGCATGGCATAACGATTCCGATGCTGCGCCAGGCCTGGCGTGGTGGTGTCAGGCGGTTACTGTCGCTAAATCGCGATATTATGCTGCGCTCTTTACTGCTCCAGCTCTGTTTTGGCTCCATTACCGTTTTTGGTGCGCGGCTGGGGCCCGAGACGGTGGCGGCGAATGCCGTGCTGATGATGTTTTTGACCTTCACTGCCTACGCGCTGGATGGCTTCGCTTACGCAGTAGAAGCCCATTCCGGGCAGGCGTACGGAGCCAGAGACGGTAGCCAGTTAATGCATGTCTGGCATGCGGCTTGCCGTCAGGCCGGTTTGGTAGCGCTGGCTTTTGCGATGTTCTATGCGCTGGCAGGGAAGCACCTCATTGCACTGCTGACCTCGCTGCCCGCGTTGCAACAATTGGCCGGGCTCTATCTGTTCTGGCAGGTGATCCTGCCGGTGGTCGGCGTGTGGTGTTATCTGCTGGATGGCATGTTTGTCGGCGCGACGCGAGGAGCGGAGATGCGAAACAGTATGGCTGTCGCTGCCGCAGGGTTTGCCCTGACGCTGCTGACTCTCCCCGTGCTGGGTAATCATGCTCTGTGGTTATCGCTGGCGGTGTTTCTGGCGCTACGTGGGCTAACACTGGCGTGGCTGTGGCGGCGTCACTGGCGCAACGGCAGCTGGTTTTCTGACACTGGGCATTCCTGACAGCGCTTATCGCTCTTCATTCTCCTCGATTTTTAATAATGACTCTCGCCTCGTTTCCACTGTCCGGGATGCCCTGGATGGTTAAAGATTCCGAATGTATCCCGAAGGTCGATATTCCTGACTACAATTATCAGTACGTTCAACACAACGAGAACGTAACTTTTAACCGAACGATAAGGAGTCAATGATGAATAAAGACGAAGTCGGCGGTAACTGGAAACAGTTTAAAGGCACTGTTAAAGAGAAATGGGGCAAACTTACCGATGACGATATGACCGTCATTGAAGGTAAACGTGATCAACTGGTTGGGAAAATCCAGGAACGTTACGGTTACGCGAAAGACCAGGCCGAGAATGAAGTGAAAGACTGGGAAACGCGTAACGATTATCGCTGGTAGCCGACAACACTGACCCTCAATGTGTTAACCCTCTGACGGCTCCTGCCCAACGGTACATGGATGTACCTCCCAGCTTTTGGTGAACTCAGAACATTCAGAGTATCATCCCGTTATTAATCTAAGATCGCGCTTAGCGTGGTTTTCTCTTCACCATTATGCTGTGATCATGATGACAATGATCGGGATGACGGCAGGATTCTACTTCCACACAGGCCGCACATAAGCCATGTGCTTCCAGAACATTGTGACGCAGTGCAAAGCCCATCTTTGCCGCCAGTGCGTGCATAATATCCTCAACGCCCTCCGCCTGTTCCTCTTTCACAGACCCGCAGCGATCGCAAATGAACATAGCAGACGTATGTGTGGGTTGATCGAACAAATGGCACAGTACATAGCTGTTGGTCGATTCGACTTTATGAACAAACCCTTGCTCCAGCAGGAAATCCAGCGCCCGGTAAACCGTCGGCGGTTTAGCCTGCGGCTCGTTCACGCGCAGCAAATCGAGCAGATCGTAAGCGCTGATCGCCCCCTGTTGCAGGCTCATTAATCGCAGCACTTCAAGGCGCTGAGGGGTCAGGCGCACGTTGCGTTGCGCGCACAGCTTTTCAGCCTGCACTAACATCTCTTGCGAAGTGGTGTTGTCCATAGGCGCTCTCAGTTGGCAAAACAATAAACCGCTACTTTACCATGTTCGGCGGTAAACGCCGAGATCGCGACCTGGGATCTCTTTTTCGCCAATATATTCACGAAACTTCTACCTTCTTCTATAAATAAATAGTGTCGTCAATCACAAAAATAACTTCTGCATGTTTCTCTTACATTCAGAAGATTTAGCTACTTTTTCCTCTGTTATTCGCAGCAATAGAGCATTCCTGTTTAGCAAATACTAATCAGGCTTAAAAAAACTCATTCTGACTACGAGACGCATACTGTGAAAAAAAATCTCAAACTTTCGGTGGTCGCTTTAGCTGTCTCCTTTTTTGTGGCAAATCAGGCGGGAGCAGCCAATACCTGGGCGGAAGCGCGTAACGATGCAATGGGGGGGACGGGTGTTGCCTCCGCAAATTATGGCAGTGGGGTATTGATCAACCCGGCATTGCTCGCAAAAGCAAAACCGGAAGATGACATCACCGTTATCCTGCCGAGTGTACAGGCGCAGATCACGGATAAAGATAACCTGCGCGATGAGATCGATGATATCCGCGACAAGATTGATGGCTATCGTGATGTCGTTGATAACCTGACGGCGGCGCAGGTCATTGCCAACCCGCTCGGTACCGTGGGCCAGTTCCAGAGCGCCGCGAAAGACCTGGCAGACGAGCTGACTTTCCTGGATGGGAAAACGGCGCGGGCAAAAGCGGCAGCGGGTATCGCGGTGAGTATCCCGAATGATGTGCTCTCGGTCGCGTTTGTCACCAAAGCCTACGCGCATGCGATCGTGAGCACGGCGGTAGATCAGCAGGATATTACCTATCTGCGCGGCATTCAGAACAATACGGTTACCGCTACGACCGAAGCGTTAAACGCGGTGATTTCACCGAACGGCAGCGATGAAATCACTAAAAACCTCAACTCCACAGCGTCAGGCCGTGCGGCTATCGTCTCTGATTACGGGATTGCCATCGCGCGTCAGTTTGAAGTCGCCGGTGTGCCTTTGTCGCTCGGCGTCACGCCAAAGCTGCAAAAAACCTGGGTCTGGAACTACACCACCTCAATTTATGACTATCGCAGCAGCGAGTGGCGCAACAGCCGTTACCGTACCGATGACAGCGGCTTTAACGTCGATGTGGGTGCCGCAGCGGACTTTGGCGACAACGTTACCGTCGGGTTAACTGGCACGAACCTGATCTCCCGTGATATCGACACCAAAGATGTACTGATCCGTAATGGCAGAACCGGCAATACGGTAAATTACAAAGATACCTACCAGATCAGCCCGGTAGTAACAGCGGGTGTGGCCTGGCATAACGATCTCGTGACCCTGAGCGCGGATGGTGACTTAACCGAAACCAAGGGCTTCAAGAGCGAGAAAGACTCTCAGTATGTCGGCGTAGGTGGTGAAGTTCGCCCGCTGAGCTGGCTGGCAGTACGCGCCGGTTATCGTGCTGATGTGAAAGGCGATGACAAAAACGTCTTCACTGGCGGTGTTGGCTTTGCTCCGTTTAACCGTGTCCATGTCGATCTGATGGGGCTGGTGGGCGAAGATAAAACCTGGGGTGCGGGCGCACAGCTGAGCCTGACATTCTGATGAATAACCGGAGGCGCTGCGCCTCCGGTTTTGCTTGTGCTATAGTAGCGCCCCTTTTTCCTTCGATGCTTAATTATTCGCCATGTTGCCAGAAAATCAGTCCGCTACTTTCCCTGCTCATCGCTTCTCTATTGCGCCGATGCTCGACTGGACGGACAGACATTGCCGTTACTTTCTGCGTTTGCTGTCGCGCCAGACGTTGCTGTACACCGAAATGGTGACTACCGGGGCGATAATTCATGGCAAAGGTGACTATCTGGCGTACAGCGAAGAAGAGCATCCGGTAGCCCTGCAGCTTGGCGGCAGTGATCCGGCGCAGCTGGCGCATTGTGCAAAACTTGCTGAAGCGCGCGGCTATGATGAGGTTAACCTTAACGTTGGCTGCCCGTCCGATCGTGTGCAAAACGGGCGCTTTGGTGCCTGCTTAATGGGCGAAGCGCAGCTGGTGGCAGACTGCATTAAAGCCATGCGTGACGTGGTGTCTATTCCCGTTACCGTAAAAACACGCATTGGTATTGACGATCAAGACAGCTATGCCTTCCTCTGCGACTTTATCGGTACGGTTGCCGGTAAAGGCGAGTGCTCCTCCTTTATTATCCATGCGCGCAAAGCCTGGCTTTCCGGACTGAGTCCGAAGGAGAACCGCGAAATTCCGCCGCTGGATTACCCACGCGTATACCAGTTGAAGCGAGATTTTCCGCATCTGACAATGTCGATCAACGGCGGTATTAAATCTCTGGCAGAGGCTAAAACGCATCTGCAACACATGGATGGGGTAATGGTAGGGCGCGAAGCCTACCAAAACCCGGGGATACTGGCGTCGGTTGACCGCGAGATTTTCGGTGCAGACGTGATCGATGCCGATCCGGTTGCCGTCGTGCGTGCCATGTATCCTTATATTGAGCGTGAACTGAGCCAGGGGGCATACCTCGGTCATATCACGCGTCATATGTTGGGGCTATTCCAGGGGATCCCGGGTGCTCGCCAGTGGCGACGCTATCTGAGTGAAAACGCCCATAAAGCCGGAGCAGACATTACTGTTGTTGAGCACGCACTGAATCTGGTCGCCTCAAAGCGATAAAATTCACTACATTCTCGTCAAATTCACCACATCCCGCGCCGCTGTGCGGGATTTTTTGTTTATTAATCAACTAACTCGTTTTGGCATGTTTCTTGAAATAGCAAAGCAAACGATCTATTTCCAGGAGAGCGCCATGTTGGAACTGTTATTTATTATCGGCTTTTTTGTCATGTTACTGGTGACCGGCGTTTCGCTGCTGGGCATCATCGTCGCGCTGTTGGTGGCGACGGCAGTGATGTTTCTCGGTGGGCTTTTTGCGCTGATGATCAAAATGTTGCCATGGTTGTTGCTGGCGATTGCGGTTGTCTGGGTGATCCGCGCGATTAAAGAGCCGAAGCTCCCACGTTATCAACGCAATAACCGTTGGCGTTACTAAAGTATTGAGTGGTGCGTCACATCCCTGAAACATTTACAGGCGCATCGCTTAGAACCGCATAGGATTTACTTATCAAATCTGTCACTATCGCGACGTTAACGAATTCATCGCGCTGTACCCTACACTACAGCCGAACTAAAAAAAGAAAGGGCTTCCCGCGGGAAGCCCTAATTCTTTCTGCTACATAGCTCAGGGGATCAACAGGCTGGAACCCTGAGTTGCACGGCTCTCCAGCACCTCATGTGCGCGCTGCGCATGCTCCAGCGCAAACTTCTGGCTTTCTGCAACATCCACTTTAATCACGCCGCTGGCAATCAGGGAAAACAACTCATTGCTGGCTTCCTGCAACTCTTCGCGGGTCGTGATATAGCCATTCAACGACGGGCGGGTCACATACAGTGAGCCTTTCTGGTTGAGAATACCGATATTCACGCCAGTCACCGGGCCGGAAGCATTGCCAAAACTGACCATCAGCCCACGACGGCGCAGGCAGTCGAGGGAGGTTTCCCAGGTGTCTTTGCCGACGGAGTCGTAAACCACGCCCACTTTTTTGCCGCCGGTGATCTCCTTAACGCGCTCTACCACATTTTCTTCGCTGTAATTGATCACCTGCCAGGCGCCAGCTTGCAACGCGCGCTGCGCTTTATGCGCTGAGCCGACGGTACCAATGAGTTTTGCGCCCAGCGCTTTCGCCCACTGGCAGGCGATAAGCCCGACGCCGCCCGCCGCCGCATGGAACAGAAACACTTCGTCGGGTTTGATTTCCCAGGTTTTACGCAACAGATAAAAGACCGTTAATCCTTTCAGGTAAGAGGCTGCAGCCTGCTCAAACGAGATGGGATTAGGCAGGATTGCCGCTTTATCGGCAACCACGTTGTGCACTGAACTGTAGGCACCCAGCCCTGATTGCGCATACACCACGCGATCGCCCGCTTTAATGTGTGTGACGGCACTTCCCACTTTGCTGACAATGCCCGCCGCTTCGGTGCCCAGGCCACTCGGTAAGGCCGGAGGCGGGTACAAACCGCTACGGATATAGGTGTCGATGTAGTTAATGCCAATGGCTTTGTTTTCGACCTGGATTTCGTGTTCCGCCGGATCCGCTGGGGTAAACTCTACCGCTTTCAGTACATCGGGGCCGCCATGCTTGTGAAATTCTATTCGTGTCGCCATGCTTCCTCCTGAACTCAGTGCTGTGATAATCTTTCGAACCATTCATTACCTTGGTAGCTCCATTCACTATGGCAGGAAATAAACCCTTCAACAAACAGACTGAGCCCCGTGATTTCCAGGTCGAGGGGATGAAAGTGCCTCCGCATTCCATCGAAGCGGAGCAGTCGGTGTTGGGCGGTTTAATGCTGGACAACGAACGTTGGGACGATGTCGCCGAGCGCGTTGTTGCCGACGATTTTTATACCCGCCCGCACCGCCATATTTTTACTGAGATGCACCGCCTGCAGGAGATGGGTAAACCCATCGACCTCATTACCCTGGCGGAGTCTCTGGAGCTACAGGGGCAGTTAGACATTGTGGGCGGTTTTGCCTACCTGGCGGAGCTGTCCAAAAATACGCCAAGTGCAGCGAATATTAGCGCTTATGCTGACATCGTGCGCGAACGTGCGGTTGTCCGTGAGATGATCGCTGTGGCGAATGAAATCGCCAGCGCCGGCTTTGATCCGCAGGGGCGTACCAGTGAAGACTTGCTCGATCTGGCAGAGTCTCGGGTATTTAAAATCGCCGAAAGCCGCGCCAATAAAGACGAAGGCCCGAAAAATATCGCTGACGTACTGGAAGCGACCGTAGCGCGTATTGAGCTACTTTTTCAGCAACCGCACGATGGCGTGACCGGGGTGAACACCGGGTACGATGATCTCAATAAAAAAACAGCCGGTTTGCAGCCGTCGGATCTGATTATCGTTGCCGCGCGTCCATCGATGGGGAAAACGACCTTTGCCATGAACCTCGTCGAAAACGCGGCCATGTTGCAGGATAAACCGGTCCTGATCTTCAGTCTTGAGATGCCCTCCGAACAGATTATGATGCGTTCTCTGGCCTCACTGTCGCGTGTCGATCAGACGCGTATTCGTACCGGCCAACTGGATGATGAAGACTGGGCGCGCATTTCCGGCACCATGGGGATCCTGCTGGAAAAACGCAATATCTATATTGATGACTCCTCCGGCCTGACGCCGACGGAAGTGCGCTCCCGTGCGCGGCGTATTGCCCGCGAACATGGCGGCATTGGGCTTATTATGATCGACTACCTTCAGCTCATGCGCGTTCCGTCATTGTCGGACAACCGTACACTGGAAATCGCCGAAATCTCCCGATCGTTGAAAGCGCTGGCGAAAGAGTTGCAAGTGCCCGTCGTTGCGCTGTCGCAGCTTAACCGTTCACTTGAACAGCGCGCCGACAAACGACCGGTAAACTCCGACTTGCGTGAATCCGGCTCCATTGAGCAGGATGCCGACTTAATCATGTTTATCTACCGTGATGAGGTTTATCACGAAAACAGTGACTTAAAAGGCATTGCGGAAATCATTATTGGTAAGCAGCGTAACGGCCCTATCGGGACGGTACGTCTGACATTTAACGGGCAATGGTCGCGTTTTGATAATTATGCGGGGCCGCAATACGATGACGAATAATGGTTCTTCATCTTTTGTGCCGCAGGGGCGTTGACTACGCCAGCTCACCCCGGCCTCATAGCTGCCGGACATTCTGTTATTAAGGAAAAAAATGCAAGCGGCAACCGTAGTAGTGAATCGCCGCGCTCTGCGACACAATCTGCAACGTCTACGCGAACTGGCTCCTGCCAGCCGACTGGTTGCGGTCGTGAAAGCGAACGCCTATGGACACGGTCTTGTTGAGACCGCGCGAACGCTCCCTGATGCTGACGCTTTTGGCGTCTCCCGTCTCGAAGAAGCCCTTGAACTGCGTGCGGGGGGGATCACCCAGCCGATCCTATTGCTGGAGGGGTTCTTCTCGGCGGAGGATTTGCCTCTGGTGGCTGACCACCACCTGCAGACGATTATCCACAGCGTCGAACAACTGGCGGCACTGGAAAGCGCCACCCTCAGCGAACCGGTAACGGTATGGATGAAACTTGATACCGGCATGCATCGCCTGGGCGTGCATCCCCACGAAGCCGACGCGTTTTATACCCGGTTGTCGCAATGCAAAAATGTCCGCCTGCCGGTGAATGTTGCCAGCCACTTTGCCCGTGCTGATGAGCCGGAGTGTGGTGCGACAGAACGCCAGTTAGATCTCTTCACGACCTTTACGGACGGTAAACCCGGTTTACGCAGCATTGCGGCCTCCGGCGGTACGCTGCTGTTTCCGCAATCGCACTTCGACTGGGTTCGTCCTGGCATTATCCTCTACGGTGTTTCGCCGCTCGGGGGGCACTCCCGTGGGGCCGATTTTGGTTTCCAGCCGGTAATGACGCTAACGTCAAAGCTGATTGCCGTGCGCGAGCATAAAGCGGGCGATCCTGTTGGCTACGGGGGAACGTGGCAGAGCCCGCGAGACACCCGCCTGGGCGTGGTCGCCATGGGTTACGGCGACGGTTACCCGCGGGCAGCACCTTCGGGGACGCCCGTACTGATAAATGGTCGCGAAGTGCCCATCGTTGGGCGTGTGGCAATGGATATGATTTGCGTTGATTTGGGGCCGCAGGCGCAGGACCGCGCCGGGGATGAAGTGATGCTCTGGGGAGAAGGGCTGCCCGTTGAGCGCATCGCAGACGTCACGAATGTGAGTGCTTACGAACTTATTACTCGCCTGACGACCAGGGCGACACTGAAATACCTCGATTAAAAGGAACGCCGCGTGTCACCGATGGAAATTGCCGCCTGCCTGGCGTATGCCCTCTCTGTATGGCTTGCCGCCCGCAACAATATGCACACCTGGTGGACAGGGATCATCGGTTGTGTGCTGTATGGCTGGGTGTTTTACTCCGTGCAGTTGTATGCCGACGTCACGCTGCAACTGTTCTTTATTGCCAGCAGTATCGCCGGATGGATCAACTGGCTGAAAGGTAATCATGGCCATGAACTGGCCGTACGCAAAACGCCTTTCAGTCACCTGTTGCCAATGTTTGCTGGTGCGCTGGTGGTGGCCGCAGGATATGCCTGGTTGTTGCACCGTTTTACCAATGCGTGGTCGCCGTGGCTGGACTCCACCATTATGGTGTTCAGCGTACTGGCGCAGTTTATGCTGATGGGGCGTCGGCTGGAGAGCTGGTACTTTTGGCTGCTGGTCAACACTATCGCCGTTCCGCTCTATGCCGCACGCGACTTGTGGCTAACCGCCGGGTTGTATCTTGTGTTCTGGTGTAATGCCTGGCATGGGTTGTACCAGTGGCGTAAGGCGCTGGCGGCACGATGAAGCGCTTCGCCAGCGGGCTGGTGGTCGGTAAATTTGCGCCCTTGCATTGTGGGCATGAGCGGCTAATCAATGCTGCGCTGGCGCAGTGTGAGCGTGTCTGGCTGATCAGTTATTCGCAGCCAGAACTGCCCGGTTGTGAACCCGACAAACGCGAACACTGGCTGCAAGCGCGATTCCCGCAGTGCGGGGTTGTCGTGCTGACGCCTGAGCGCGTAACGTCCTGGGGACTGGGCGCGTTACCGCATAACGACGCACCAGACTCCCTCCATCGGCACTATATGGCCGATCTCTGTTTGCAGGTGCTGCGCTGCCGCCCGCAGGCAGTCTTCACGGCTGAAGCGTATGGTGAAGGGTTTGCGCAGGTACTCAGTGAGCGTTTTGCACAGCCTGTAACACATGTGCGTTTGCAGCGTGAGCAGGGCGCACACGCGCCGTCCGGCACGCTGATCCGCGGCGATGTTCATCGCTGGCGTCAGATGTTGTCGCCGGTGGTGTACCGTGATTTTGTAAAGCGTATTTGCCTGCTTGGCGGGGAATCCACCGGTAAAAGTACGCTCAGCGCAGCACTGGCCCAGGCGCTCGGCACTGCTTTTGTTGCGGAGTACGGACGTGAGCGTTGGGAAGAAAAAGGCGGTGAACTGGCGTATGACGATATGCTGCCGATTGCGCAAACCCAGGTTGCCCGTGAAGACAACGCCGATGCCGTGCGCTGGCTGGTGTGCGATACCTCGCCGCTGACGACGTTATTTTATACGTTGGAGATGTTCGGCAAAGCGCCTGATGCACTCTTTACGCTGGCGCAGCGGTCCTATCATCTGGTGGTGCTTTGCGAGGATGATTTTCCCTTTGTTCAGGATGGCACGCGCCAGGATGAGACCTTCCGCCAGCGCCAGCAGGCCTGGTATGTGGAACAGCTGACGCAGCGCGGCGTACCTTTTATGCGGGTACGGGGTTCTGTCAGTCAGCGCGTAGCGCAAATTCTCGCCGTGGCAGGCAGCTGACGCGCTTATTTTTTGTTGCCGCCAGCACTCCTCTCGACCTGGCTGAACTTCCAGTTTATTGTGGTGGTTCCTGCCTACTGTAAACCTGGAGAATACACGCGTGTTTCAGAAAGTTGACGCCTATGCTGGCGATCCGATCCTCTCGCTCATGGAGCGTTTCAAAGAAGATCCGCGTAGCGACAAAGTAAACCTCAGCATCGGGCTGTATTACAACGAAGATGGCATCATTCCGCGCTTACAAGCCGTGGCTGAAGCGGAAGCCCGCCTTAATGCACAGCCGCATGGCGCTTCACTTTACCTGCCGATGGAAGGGCTGAACAGCTACCGCCACGCTATCGCTCCGCTGCTGTTCGGCGCGGATCATCCGGTACTGGCGCAAAAACGCGTCGCCACCGTGCAGACGCTGGGAGGCTCCGGCGCACTGAAAGTGGGCGCAGATTTTCTGAAACGTTACTTCCCGGACTCCGCAGTATGGGTCAGTGATCCAACATGGGAGAACCACATCGCCATTTTTGAAGGCGCCGGGTTCGTAGTGAGCACTTACCCCTGGTACGATGAAGTCACCAATGGTGTGCGTTTCGACGCGTTCCTGGAAAAGCTGAACACGCTGCCGGAACAAAGCATCGTCCTGCTTCACCCTTGTTGCCACAATCCTACTGGCGCGGATTTGACCCACGCGCAATGGGATGAGGTGGTGTCGGTGGCAAAAGCGCGCAATCTGATCCCGTTCCTCGACATTGCCTATCAGGGTTTTGGCGCAGGCATGGAAGACGATGCGTATGCCATCCGCGCGATGGCCCGTGCCGGGCTGCCTGCACTGGTGAGCAACTCTTTCTCGAAGATTTTTTCTCTCTATGGCGAGCGTGTTGGCGGTTTATCGGTGGTCTGCGAAGACGCGGAGGCGGCGGACCGTGTGCTTGGTCAATTAAAAGCAACGGTGCGCCGTAACTACTCCAGCCCGCCGAATTTTGGCGCGCAGCTGGTGGCGATGGTACTGAGCGATGCCGGTCTGAAAGCATCGTGGCTGGCGGAAGTGGAAGCCATGCGTACACGTATCCTGGCCATGCGTCAGGAACTGGTGAAGGTGCTGAAAGAGGCGGTGCCGGGCGGCAATTTTGACTACCTGCTCAAGCAGCGCGGTATGTTCAGCTACACTGGCCTGAGCGCAGCCCAGGTTGAAAGGTTGCGCGAAGAGTTTGGCGTCTATCTGGTCGCCAGCGGGCGTATTTGTGTTGCCGGGTTGAATGGCCGCAATGTGCATCGCGTTGCGCAGGCATTTGCCGCCGTAATGTAAGTGAATACTTACTTTTAGGCCCGATCCCCTGCTCCCGGCAGGGGATAATTTCCTCCCGTACTCTCTCATTCCTGTATTTATCCGCAGAAAATTCTTTGTTTCACCTGCCGCTGGGGTTATGGTCGGAAAGGCTTTTGACCATTCGCAACATTTATAAAATATAACGAACTGATAAATTAGGGATAAATATGCGAAAGTTCACACTCGCTCTCAGCGCCGCCTGCCTGTGGTTTACCTTCGGCGGCGCGCTGGCATATGCCTCAGCGCCAACGCCTGCCAGCGAGGGCACCACTGTCGCAAAACTGGCTGAACAAGCCCCTGTTCACTGGGTCTCGGTTGCCCAAATCGAACGCTCGCTGGTCGAGCGCCCGCCGATGGCGGTCGGGTTTGATATTGATGACACCGTATTGTTTTCCAGTCCTGGCTTCTGGCGCGGTAAAAAAACTTGGTCACCCAACAGCGACGAATATCTACATAACCCGGCATTTTGGGAAAAGATGAACAATGGCTGGGATGAATTCAGCATTCCGAAAGAGGTCGCGCGTCAACTGATTGCCATGCACGTGAAGCGCGGCGACAGCATTTATTTCATTACCGGCCGCAGCGCGACAAAAACCGAAACGGTAACAAAAACACTGCAGGATGATTTTCTCATTCCTGCAGCGAATATGAACCCGGTGATCTTTGCGGGTGATCAGCCAGGGCAGAACAATAAAACCCAGTGGCTGAAGGCCAAACAGATCCGCATTTTCTACGGCGATTCCGACAGCGACATCACCGCTGCGCGCGAGAGCGAAGCCCGGCCAATCCGCGTATTACGCGCATCCAACTCCACTTATCGGCCTTTACCGCAGGCCGGTGCGCTGGGTGAAGAGGTGATCGTTAATTCCGATTATTGAACAGGCTTTACCTTTCGGCGAGATGCTGCACACTTAAAGCGTTTTCACTGTCGATTAAGGAACTGCCTATGTGGTACCAACAAACGCTTACGCTTGGTGCGAAGTCGCGCGGTTTTCACCTGGTCACTGAGGAGGTGCTGGGGCAAATCCGCGATATTTCCCACGTGCGCGTTGGCTTATTGCACCTGCTGCTTCAGCATACGTCGGCGTCTCTCACGCTTAATGAAAACTGCGATCCCACCGTGCGCCTCGATATGGAACAGCATTTCCTGAAAGCCGTGCCGGACAATGCGCACTACGAGCATGATTACGAAGGGCCGGATGATATGCCATCGCATATTAAGTCCTCGGTGCTTGGCGTCTCGCTGTTGTTGCCGGTGCAAAACGGGAAGGTACAACTGGGTACATGGCAGGGGATTTGGCTGGGAGAGCATCGCATTCACGGCGGGGCACGGAAAATTATCGCGACGCTGCAAGGGGAATAAAAACCTGTCTTACTTTCTCCTGGCGCGCTTCTGTTGCCCGATCGCAACGTAACGCGAGCGCGTTTATGCAGCTGTTCTTGCCCGTTCCGCTATGTTTACTGTCCGGTAAGGGCACCCGGAGTGTCAGGATTTGTAACAATCGTCGATTTTTTCTTCAATGCACTACGCTTAAATAACCATTTCAGCCGTTCGCGGTAACGGGCCGCGGCATGACAAGGAAAAAAAAGATGACAATCTCGGAGTTACTCCAATATTGCATGGCGAAAGCCGGGGCTGAGCAGAGCGTGCACAGTGACTGGAAAGCGACGCAGATCAAGGTCGCTGATGTGCTTTTCGCGATGGTGAAGGAGATCGAAGGTCGCCCGGCAGTGTCGTTAAAAACCAGCCCGGAATTAGCGGAACTGTTGCGCCAACAGCATGCGGATGTGCGCCCCAGTCGCCATTTAAATAAGGCTCACTGGAGCACGGTGTATCTTGATGGATCGTTACCGGATTCGCAGATTTACTATCTGGTGGATGCTTCCTATCAGCAGGCGATGGAATTGCTGCCTGAACCGCTCAGACAGCAATATACCGTGTGATTACTTCAGCATCGGCTTGAGGAATCGCGCCGTGTGCGAGGCTTCGCATTCGGCGACGGTTTCCGGCGTACCTGAGACAAGGATCTCTCCGCCGCCGCTACCACCTTCCGGCCCCAAATCGACAATCCAGTCCGCCGTTTTGATTACATCCAGGTTATGTTCAATCACCACAATGGTGTTGCCCTGATCCCGCAACTGGTGCAGCACGTCCAGCAATTGCTGAATGTCGGCAAAGTGCAGGCCGGTTGTCGGTTCATCGAGGATATAGAGCGTTTGCCCGGTGCCGCGCTTCGATAACTCGCGCGCCAGTTTCACGCGCTGTGCTTCACCGCCGGAAAGCGTGGTGGCGGACTGCCCAAGACGAATATACGTCAGGCCAACGTCCATCAACGTTTGCAGTTTACGCGCCAGAGCCGGAACCGCATCGAAGAATTCACGGGCTTCTTCGATGGTCATATCCAGCACTTCGTGGATGGTCTTGCCTTTGTATTTGATCTCCAGCGTTTCGCGGTTATAGCGTTTGCCTTTGCACTGGTCGCACGGCACGTAGATATCCGGCAGGAAGTGCATCTCCACTTTGATGACCCCATCACCCTGGCAGGCTTCGCAGCGACCCCCGCGGACGTTGAAGCTGAAGCGACCCGGTGTATAACCCCGTGAACGGGACTCCGGTACACCGGCAAACAATTCGCGCACGGGCGTAAACACACCCGTGTAGGTTGCCGGGTTGGAACGTGGTGTACGACCAATCGGGCTCTGGTCAATATCGATCACCTTGTCGAAATGTTCCAGCCCCTGAATATCGCGGTAAGGCGCGGGTTCGGCAATGGTGGCGCCGTTCAACTGGCGCTGCGCGATGGGGAACAGCGTGTCGTTTATCAGCGTTGATTTACCGGAGCCAGAAACCCCGGTAATACAGGTAAACAGGCCTACAGGTAGCGTCAGCGTCACGTCTTTCAGGTTATTGCCGCGCGCCCCGGTCAGTTTCAGGACTTTTGCCGGATCGGCCGGCACACGCTGTTTGGGCACCTCAATTTTGCGCTTACCGCTCATGTACTGGCCGGTCAGCGATTCTGGTACGGCCATGATGGCGTCCAGGGGGCCTTCTGCGACAACCTGGCCGCCATGTACACCGGCGCCCGGCCCAATATCAATAACATGATCCGCTGCGCGAATAGCGTCTTCGTCATGCTCAACGACGATGACCGTATTGCCGAGATTACGTAAGTGAACCAGCGTGCCGAGCAGACGTTCATTATCGCGCTGGTGCAGACCGATGGAGGGCTCATCCAGCACGTACATCACTCCTACCAGACCTGCGCCAATCTGGCTCGCCAGACGAATACGCTGCGCCTCGCCGCCGGAAAGGGTTTCCGCCGAGCGGGACAGCGTCAGGTAATTCAGGCCGACGTTGACAAGAAACTTCAGACGGTCGCCAATCTCTTTCAATACTTTTTCAGCGATTTTTGCCCGCTGGCCGGAAAGTTTCAGGTTGTTGAAGAAGTCCATCGCATGGCCAATACTCATGTCGGAGATGGCCGGCAGCGGGGTATTTTCGACAAAGACATGGCGTGCTTCGCGGCGCAGGCGTGTGCCTTCACACGAGGCGCATGGACGGTTGCTGATAAACTTCGCCAGCTCTTCGCGCACCGCACTGGATTCCGTCTCTTTATAGCGCCGCTCCATATTATGCAGCACGCCTTCAAACGGGTGTCGACGCACGGAGGTGTCCCCGCGATCGTTCATGTATTTGAATTCAATCGACTCTTTACCAGAACCAAACAGTATAACTTTCTGTACGTTGGCGCTCAGGCTGTCCCACGAGGCTTCCACGTCGAACTTGTAGTGCTCCGCGAGCGATTTGAGCATCTGGAAATAGTAGAAGTTGCGGCGATCCCAGCCGCGGATCGCACCGCCAGCCAGGGATAACTCCGGGTTCTGGATAACGCGGTCAGGATCGAAATATTGCTGTACGCCCAGGCCGTCACAGGTCGGGCATGCCCCCGCCGGGTTATTAAATGAGAACAGGCGCGGCTCAAGCTCACGCATGCTGTAGCCGCAAATCGGGCAGGCGAAGTTGGCGGAAAACAGCAATTCTTCTGCGGTCGGCTCATCCATATCGGCAACCACGGCCGTACCGCCGGAAAGCTCCAGCGCAGTTTCAAACGATTCCGCCAGGCGCTGCGCCAGATCGCTACGCACCTTGAAGCGGTCAATCACTACTTCGATAGTGTGTTTCTTTTGCAGTTCCAGTTGCGGCGGATCGGACAGATCGCAGACTTCACCGTCGATACGGGCGCGGATATAGCCCTGGCTGGCAAGGTTTTCCAGCGTTTTGGTGTGCTCGCCTTTACGTTCTTTGATCACCGGCGCCAACAGCATCAGGCGCTTGCCTTCCGGTTGTGACAGGACGTTATCCACCATCTGGCTGACGGTTTGCGCCGCCAGCGGCACGTCGTGATCCGGGCAGCGTGGTTCACCAACACGGGCGAACAGCAGACGCAGATAATCGTGGATTTCTGTAATGGTACCGACGGTCGAGCGTGGGTTATGCGAGGTTGACTTCTGCTCAATGGAGATAGCAGGCGACAGGCCTTCAATGTGGTCGACGTCCGGTTTTTCCATCAGCGACAAAAACTGGCGTGCATATGCGGAAAGCGACTCAACATAACGGCGCTGCCCTTCTGCATAAAGCGTGTCAAAAGCCAGCGAGGACTTGCCAGAACCCGAAAGCCCGGTGACAACGATCAGTTTGTCGCGAGGGATGACGAGGTTGATGTTTTTGAGATTATGGGTGCGGGCGCCCCGTACTTCTATCTTATCCAATCCATTCACCTTTTACCCGGAGGAACACTTTTTGCCCGGTGTGTTTGAAGGACAACCGGCGGTCTGAAACGGCTAATTATGACACAATTTAACCTGAATGAATATACAGTATTCACATGCATGTTCCGTGCAAGTATGTCAAAATATGCCCCCCGCGAGAGATCTCTGGAACCAGCTTCGCAGCTATCAATAAGCCATATGGAAATGGTACACTCGCGCGTTTACACTACTAAGAAACGTTTTCAGGAGACACGATCATGGCCAGCAGAGGCGTAAACAAGGTGATTCTCGTCGGTAATCTGGGCCAGGACCCGGAAGTACGCTATATGCCGAGTGGTGGCGCAGTGGCCAACATTACGCTGGCTACTTCCGAATCCTGGCGTGACAAGCAGACCGGTGAAACCAAAGAGCAGACTGAATGGCACCGTGTTGTGCTGTTTGGCAAACTGGCCGAAGTCGCGGGTGAATACCTGCGTAAAGGTTCTCAGGTATATATCGAAGGCCAGCTGCGTACCCGCAAATGGACCGATCAATCCGGTCAGGAAAAATACACCACTGAAGTGGTGGTTAACGTTGGCGGTACGATGCAAATGCTGGGTGGTCGCCAGGGCGGCGGTGCACCGGCAGGCGGCGGCCAGCAGCAGGGCGGCTGGGGCCAGCCTCAACAGCCGCAGGGCGGCAACCAGTTCAGCGGCGGCGCGCAGTCTCGCCCGCAGCAGCAATCTGCCCCGGCTCCGTCTAACGAACCGCCGATGGATTTCGACGACGACATTCCGTTCTGATTTTATCCATCAGACAACACAAACCCCGCTATGCGGGGTTTTTTATTGTCGCTGCTACATTCCTTACAGGCAGGGATGGATTGTCACGATGCAGTGCGTTGCCGGCCATAAAAATGTAGCAACAGGGCAGAGATGAACGCCGTCGCGCCACCGGCAGCCAGCACACTGTAGGCCACATCCCAGCGGTGGCTGGCATCCATTGCCATGCCAAATGAGAGCGGGGCAAGCGAGCCAATACCAAACCCCAGCAACGAACGCAGCCCCATGATCCGCCCCAGTACGGGAGCGGGTACATTGTCGGCAATGGCCGCTGAGAGCACGCCGGAATCGCCGAGAATAAAAAAGCTCGCTATAAAAGCCAGCCACAGCGTCCAGCCCGCCCCCCAACTCACTGACCATCCCAGCAACAAAGAGCACACTGCACCGATCCCGCCGATAAAGATCAATATGATAGAACGGTCAAAATAGTCTGAAATTGTGCCAACGATAAGTGTGGCAAACATCCCCGCCAGATGCACAACCACTGCCACGATAAACCCGGCGATGAGGGGCGAAAAAGAGAAAGGTTGTAAGACCTGAACCAGGAGGGCTGGCGTCCACGCCCAGTTTCCCAGTAATTCCCAGCAGTGGGCGATGTAACCGACGAGCAGTAAAAATGCGCCACCTTTGAGTGCATAGCCTTTTGCTGGAACATAACATGGTGCGAAAACCGGGGTTCGCGCATCGAACGAGGCGAGCGCCAGCGTGCCGGATAACGCGCCGATAAATGCGCCTGCCGCGCACAGGTAAAACACTGCAGATGCTCCCCAGCGCAATGCGCTCCAGCCGGAGAGAAACACCGAAAGCAGGTATCCCAGCGACCCGGCGGCAAGGATCATGCCCAGCGCATAGCCGCGCTTTGGCGCGCGGTTCATCTTTATTGCCAGCAGCATGGCGGGCGTGTAAGCACCGCCCTGGGTCAGGCCGACAAAGGCCATCATCAACAGGGCGCTGGCATACGAGTCGGCAAAAAGAGCAAACAGCAATAATGCGATGCAGCCCAGCCATGAAAAAAGCAGGTAAATTTTGCGTGCGCCATGCGTGTCACTCAACCAGGAGGTCACCAATAACGCGCCCGCGTTAGTAAGACTGAACACTGTCTGTATGCTTCCGGCGTCGGTCGCATTCAGTTGCCACTCGCGGCTAAAAACCGGCAATGCACCGGCAAAAGCCATTGTACCAAGGCAGGTACCCACTCGACTGATACATAACGCGTGAAAGGGTTTCATTTTTGGCCACACCGGATCTCACTGAATAGCACATGGTAAGAACGGCTTCCGGGGCGTGACAAACGATCATTTTTCTTAAGGTTGGTTGAGCTAAAATCAACCAATGAAAAGATTACTCTCTCTACCCCATCTTCCGTCATTCGAAGCGGCGGCGCGGCTGGAAAGTTTCAGTGCTGCGGCAGAAGAACTGTTCCTGACCACTGGCGCAGTGAGCCGACACATTCGTAGCCTGGAGGCGAAGTTAGGTGTGGCGCTGTTTTATCGCGGGCACCGGTACGTCCGGTTGACGCAAGCTGGCGTGGTCTTTTCCCGAGTGGCGTCGCGTCTCTTGCAAGAGCTCGCGGCAGCGGAACAGGCCGTAACAGCGCATGCCCGCTCGCACATCCTGGTAGTGCAAAGCCTGCCAACGTTTGCCATGCACTGGCTGATGCCCAGGCTGGCGGCGTTTAATGAGGCACATCCGGATATCTCGGTGGAGGTCACAACCGGTATGGGCGCGGTGAACCGCAGCGCGCTTTTCGATGTGGCGATCCGCCGCGATCCGGCTCATTTTACCGGGCTGAAAGCGATCCCTTTTCTGCAGGAACACAGCGTGCTGGTTTGCAGCCAGGCTTATCTGCAACAGCACGCTGTACGTGCAGCGGATGATCTTCGCGGGCATACCATGATCCATATCCGGGCGCGGGAAGATTTGTGGCAGTACTGGCTGGACGCTCATCGGGTAAGGCTCGATCCTGATGTGCAGCCGATCACGCTCGATCAAACGTTCGCTGCCATCCAGGCCGCGGAAGATGGCCTCGGCCTGGCCGTGATCCCGCATCTGTTTTGCGCCCGGCATCTTGCCGCAGGGCGTCTGGTTTCACCTTTTCCGCAGCAAAAAATAAAAACCGGCAATTATTTCCTGCTGCCCGGCGAGCGGGACGATGACACGGTCAGAACCTTTATTGACTGGCTGACCTGTTATGGCGAATAAAACGAAAAAACCCCGCCAGGCGGGGTTTTGCAGAAGATAAGACACAGCGTTTATTTCGACACATCCGCACCGAAGTATTTCTGAGAAATACGTTCGTAGGTGCCGTCGGCCTTGATCTCTTCCAGCGCTTTATCGATAGCGGCTTTCAGTTCCGGATTGTTTTTACGGATCAGCACGCCGGATTTTTCCGCGTTATCTTCCGTCGCGACGATTTTTACTGGCGCTGACGGTTTGTGTTTTTTGAAGTCCAGGTAAGAGAGGTTGTCGTTAATGGTGGCGTCAGCACGCCCCTGGACAACCAGATCAATAGACTGGTTGAAACCATCGGTCGGTACAATTTCAGCGCCGTATTTACGGGCGATCTGCGCGTAATTACTGGTCAGCGAATGGGCAGATTTTTTGCCTTTCAGATCGTCAAAGCTCTTGATGCTGCTGTTTTTGTCGTTGACGATCAGTACGGCTTTGGAGGCAATGTACGGCTCGGAGAAGTCATATTTTTTCTGGCGCGCTTCCGTAATACCGACCTGGTTAATCACTGCGTCATAACGGTTGGCGTCAATACCTGCAATCAGTCCATCCCATTTGCCTTCAATAAACTGGGCTTTCACTTTCAGGCGCTTAGCCACTTCCTGGCCGATTTCAACGTCAAACCCTTCCAGCGTGCCGGACGCGTTATGGAAGGTGAACGGAGGATAAGTGCCTTCGGTACCTATTTTCAGAACCCCGGCGGACTGGATTTTTGCCAGATCGTCCTGCGCCAGCGCCGCGTGGGCAAAACCAAGCTGCATAACCCCGGCAATAACGAGTGTTGCGAGTGCTTTCATCTAAATCTACCCCTATTGATTGTTATTGGTTGGCCCCGATTTCCGGGAGCGCTGTGCTTAAAGAGGCGATAAATTCCGCGGTACGCGGCTTTTTCGCATGAGAAAAAAGATCGTTGGCCGTGCCGGATTCGACAATTTCCCCGGCTTCCAGGAACACGACTTGGCTGGCGATATTGGACGCCAGGCGCAGATCGTGGGTCGCCGTGATCATGGTCGTACCTTCCTGCGCCAGCTGGCGTAAAACGGCCACCACTTCGCCGGATAACTCCGGATCGAGCGCGGAGGTGGGTTCATCACATAACAGCACCGCCGGTGAAGGCGCAAGGGCGCGGGCGATGGCTACGCGTTGTTGTTGACCGCCGGATAAGGTATTGGGCAATGCGTCACGTTTATGCAGCATATCCACTTTGGTCAGCAACTCCTCGCCACGCTGGCGCGCGCGTTCTCGCTCCCACTTGTGCACGGTGATCAGCCCCTCCGTAATATTGTCGAGGACGGTCATATGCGGAAACAGCGCGAAGTTCTGAAACACCATACCTGTCTGACGACTGATACGGCGAATATCCTGACCTTTGATACGCGCATTCGGCGTAAAGGCGATGCGTTCAGCACCGATGGTCAGCTCGCCAGACTGCGGGATTTCCAGCAAATTAATGCAACGTAAAAGCGTGCTTTTGCCGCTGCCGGAAGGCCCAATCAGCGTGGTCACTGTGCCTTCCTGAATGGTCAAATTGATATCCTTCAGGACACGGTGGCCGTCAAAGCTTTTTTCAATGTGGGAGAGTGTTATCACTGACGGCTCCTTTAGGTGTCGTACCCGCTAATTTCTGCTCAAGCTTGTTTTGCAAATGAGACAGCACCGAACTGAAGAACAAATAGATGACGGCGGCTTCGCTATAAAGGATCAACGGTTCATAGGTGACGGCGGCAATCTGCTGCGCGGAAAGGAACATCTCCGGTACCGTAATCACGGATGCCAGTGAGGTATCTTTCACCAAAGAGATAAAGGTGTTAGAGAGTGGCGGAACGGCAATACGCGCGGCCTGCGGGAGGATGATACGGCGTAAAGATTGTGCCCAGGTCATGCTGATTGAGTGCGCCGCTTCCCATTGCGCCTTAGGCACGGCCAGCAGCGTCGCCCTGATCACTTCAGAGGTATAAGCGCCGATGTTGACGGTGAAACCAATCACCGCAGCCGGAAAAGCATCAATGGTGATGCCGGCACTGGGCAGGGCATAAAAAATCAGGAACAACTGCACCAGCAGCGGCGTACCGCGGATCAGCCAAACGTAAAACCGAACGATCGGCTTCAAAAAACCCGGCCCGTACAGGCGCAGCAGCGCCACCACAAACCCGAGCGTGAGGCCAAGGACAAACGAAATCAGGGTGAGGGGAATGGTGAACTTCAGACCAGCGGAAAGCATTGGCCAGAATGAATCAATCGCTAAGGGTAACCATGTTGGCACTGCACACCTTCCGAACAGAGCGTGTTGCCAGAAGTCGCTGGCAAAGTGTTCATTATAAGCCCAGTTAATAATTCTGGTCTCGCATTAGTGCGGATTATATGCCCTGCACCGTGGGCGAAAACGAATATATCTGAATAACCATATACTAAAATGCGCTAAGCAATACTTTTTTGCTACAAGCGACACGTTGTGATGACCCGGGCGGTGAAAAGCGGCATATCACCGGCCACCGCTGAGGATGAGTGTTGGAGTGGCAAGTCATTGCGCTTGTTTATATACGTTTATTTTTGGCAAATAAATAATGCTAACCCTTCATCGCTTCTAAAATAACGTGAGTAATTATTTAACTGTTCGGCGAAATATAACGACAAACCACAGAATATATCATGCGTTGAAAGTATGTCGGCTGAATCGAATAACCTGGAAACCATAAAACGAGCGTGGTAATAATCACTGCTTTGATTTGCAATAAGTTATTATTTATCCAGGAAAATAAGATAAATCTCATCTATCATCAAGTACAGATTTCAATGCCATGCGGGTAATATTACTTTTAAAAATCAGCGCCCGGGAATAATACCCCCGCATTTAACTTTTCTTTTTCATAATACCCTGCGCTGCTTACGCGTGGAGACTGCTTTTCTCCCGGATTATTCGCCTCTGCTATAAAGGAACTCGTATGGTTAACCGGATAACCGTTCAGTCATCCGCCGGGAGTGATGCTCTCTTATTCTGGATGTTTAAAGGAGAAGAGCAGCTCTCTACGCCATTTCGTTTTCAGGTCGATTTGCTGAGCAAAGACTTCAGCCTCGATCGGCAAGCGTTGCTCGGCCAGGACATGACCGTGGTCATCCCCGGTGTGCTGGGCACTGAACGCTATCTCACCGGCAAAATTACGGCGGTTTCAGTGCGTTCCGAAGCGCTGGAAGGTACACGCTACGCGGTGTATCAAACGACGCTCGAGCCGGATTTCTGGCCGATGATGCGTGACCGTAACTTTCGTATCTTCCAGCAGCAGCGCGTGCCGGATATCGCAAAGAAACTGTTTTCTGAGTACAACGTCAAGATTGAAGACAAACTCACCCGCAGCTATCGGCAGTGGGATTACAGCGTGCAGTATGCGGAAAGCAGTTTCCACTTTATAAGCCGCCTGCTGGAACTGGAAGGCATCAGTTATGTGTTTCGTCACAGTAAGGACGGCCACACGCTGGTGCTGATGGATGATTACTCGCAGGCGGAAGCGTTCCCCGGATATGAAACGATTCCCTGGCATGCGCAAGCGAGCGGCGGCGCAGTCAATGAAGAGGGCATCAGCCAGTTGATGGCGCGGCATGTCGTGACGCCGGGGCTTTACAGCACCGATGATTATGACTTCCGCAAACCCCATGCCTGGATGCTGCAAACGCTACAAAACCCGGTTTCCCCCACACCAGGGAAAATCGATGTCTATGACTGGCCAGGGCGCTTTGTTGAACATGGCGACGGCGAATCGTATGCACGCATCCGCCAGCAGTCCTGGCAGGCAGAGCAGCAGCAAACGCAGGGAACGGCGACGGCCACCGGGATTGCGCCAGGGCATACCTTCACGTTGACACAGTCTCCCAACGCCGCCGACAACGCAAAGTGGCTTGTTGTCGGCGCACGCTATGAGTTTGAAGAAAATCAGTATGCATCGGGCGATGCCGCCACGGCGAAACACCGTATCGATTTTACCGTGATCCCGGCGACAACGCCGTTCCGCCCGGCAATGTCCACCGACTGGCCACGCACTTATGGGCCGCAGACGGCGCGGGTTGTCGGGCCGAAAGGGGAATCGATCTGGACGGATAAATACGGTCGCGTGAAGGTGAAATTCCACTGGGATCGCGAAAGCCAGGGTGACGAGAATAGCTCTTGCTGGGTACGCGTCTCCAGCGCGTGGGCAGGTCAAGGATATGGCGGGGTGCAGATCCCACGTGTGGGTGATGAAGTGGTGGTGGATTTTATTAACGGTGAGCCGGACCGCCCAATCATTATTGGCCGGGTATATAACGAAGCCAGCATGCCGCCCTGGGCGCTACCGGCCGCGGCTACACAAATGGGGTTTATGAGCCGCTCGAAAGATGGCTCGCCGGATAATGCCAACGCCCTGCGTTTTGAAGATAAACCCGGCGAAGAGCAATTGTGGCTGCACGCTGAGCGCAATATGGACACTGAAGTCGAAAATGACGAAACGCATGATGTGGGCAGCAACCGCACCAAAACCGTTGGTAAAGACGAAACCAGCCATATCAAACAGAACCGCACCCGCACGGTAGATGGCAACGAGACAGTTACCGTGGGGCAGGATCGCAGCAAAACCATTAATGGCAATGAAACCACCACGGTGCAGTTAAACCGTACCGAAAGCGTGAAAGGCAATGAAACTCTCAGCGTGGAGCAAAACCGCGACGAAACCATTACCGGTAATCACACCACCACGGTGAAAAGTAACAATACCGGCACGGTGCAGGGGAACCAGACGTTAACGGTGGTGCAGGATCGTACCCGTACCGTGCAAGGGAACGAAACGGTCAACATTCAGCAGAACCGGACTGTGAATGTCACGGGTAACCAGACGCTTGACGTTACCGGCAATCGCAATGTAACGGTGCACAGCAGCGAAGTACGCACCGTGACGCAAAAGCAGGATGTGAGCATTGGTGCCGGGCGTACGCTGAGTATTACCGGCGGCGATACCCGTTTTACCCAAGGCAGCGTGGCGGACAGCGCCACCGATACGTTCCGCATTAATGTGGGCGAAAGCGGCATTCTGATTGGTAATGGCAGCGTTGAAATCACCGCAGGCGGATCGACGATCACGATCAATGCCGCCGGGGTAATGGTCAATGGCAAGAAAATTGAGCTTAACGCCTGACAGAGAATGCCGATGAGCAAAGCGAAAAACCCAACCGAAAAAGTGATGGCAGAGCTGGAGTTAAGTTGGCTGGATGCCAGCGAGCAGGCGGCGCAAACCCGGCTGTTTATCTGGAGGGTTCCGGCCCAGGGGGAGTCCCTGCTGGATGGTTTTATCGCGCTGCAACAGCATCCACAAGGACGCACATTGCCGGATTTGTTCCTCGGGTTGCATACGCCTTTCGAAACGGGGTTCGGTTACAGCGAGGCGCTGGGGCGTGAATTTGTCGAACATTACGAAGCGACGGAAGGTGCCGCGCCCTGGCATGCCGACGCATACCTGCCGTGTTATTCCCCCGGCCAACTGAGCCAGCTTTTGCAAGGATTTACCGACAGCTTTGCCGATGATCTTCGCTATCTGGTGCTGGTGCTGAAACCCTCCGGCGTGAGTGATGAAAGCGCCCTGATGCGCTGGTTTAACGGCTGGCTGGAGCAGGGAGAAAGTGCGCCGCGTCTGCTGTTAATTGATACCGTTGAACAACCAGTGTGGCAGCCCTTATACGAGGCGCACCCGCAGCGGGTGAAACTGATTGTCGATGAGATCGATGGCATGAAAGTGATGCACCAGACCGCGCAGCAACAAACCGATCCGGATGGCGATCGTTTACTGTTCCGCCGCTACCTGGCAGACGCCATGCTCCTGCTGGAAAAAGGCACTGCCGCACAGGTGGCTGAGCGCGGAAGCCTGGCGCTGGCGCTGGCCCGGCGGCGCGGCTGGGCCGATCAGCAAGCGATGATGCATAACCTGATCGCCGGCGGCTGGCTGAAAGGCCATGACCACGCGCAGGCGGTAGAACACTACCGGCAGGCGCAAAACGTCTCGGGTGAGATAGCTGACCCGGTGCTGAAAGGGCAGTTGCGTACGCAGAGTACCTTTGGCGAGGCCGGCGCCTGGTTTGCGAAAAAAGCGTATCTGCAGGCGGCAAAAAGCTATCGTCAGGCGGCGCTGGAGGCGCAGGCGATCCCGCATCCTGTCTTTGAGACAGAAGGGTGGCGCATGTCCGGGTTCTGCCTGTGGCTGGCTGGCCACCGTCCCACGGCGATGGAAGAGTACGCCCGCGCAGTGAAGGCGGCGGAGAGAGTGCCGCTCCCTGAACGCGGGCAGACGACTTTACCGCTGGTGTTGCAGGATTTGTTGCGCATCCATGATAAACGGCGCACGGAGGCTATTGAAGCCTGTGCCATGCGCTGGCAGAGCGAAAAACAGCGCCTCGTCCAACACGCGGAAACATGTTTGCCCCCGAGGCCTGGAATTGAGCAGGTGAAACAGGTCGAGAGCCGCCTGCAATTGCAGCTTGAAGCTGCTTTTACTGTTATCCGCGAAGAGCGTGAAAACTTGATCCGCCGCGGAGATGAGAGTTTTCGCCGCGTTATCCGGCTGGCACGGGAGAAATTGCACCCGCACTGGAATGGTCTGCCGGATATCGCTCATCCCTTCGATGCGCCCCCAGGTGAGTGGCAAAGCCTGCCTGCGTGGAGCGACACCGATACCTCGTTATCTGAAAATGCAGGAAGCAACCCGTTATGAAGACCCGCATTATTATCATTGTTGTTGTCACGCTGCTCGCGCTGCTGTTTTTGAGCATCTCCGATAGCGATCTCGCCACCGAGATCCGCACTTTCCTGCGCGCCTTGTTGCGTGCCATGTTCTGAGGCGAGACTGATGCACTCCGGCGCTCACTTCGATCCGCAGCTAGGGCTGGATATCCATACCTACCCGTGGCCGCTGCCAACGCCACATATCGGCATTGTTTTTGACGTGTTCGATTATTTGCCGCTGCTGGGTACAACGGTGCATGTCAATAGCATTAAACGCGCCAGCGCGGGAACCGGTGGCATTGCGGTGCATATTCCGGTGGGGGGAGCGTGGATCCCGCCGCTGCGTGCGCCGGGCGGCCCGCAGCTTGAAGATGAGTTGTTTATGGGCAGTAAAACCGTTTCTGTAGACGGTGAGCCTTTCTCCCGCATCGGCATGCCGGTGCTGAGCTGTAATATTCTCGGCCTGATCCCGCCGTTTCGGCTGAAACGCGCCGCCAGGCCGAAACCGCTTTCCCTGACATTGCCGCTGACCTTTAACCTGGCTATCCCCAACAATGTGATTGTCGGTGGGCCACCAACCATTAACCTGATGGCGCTGCTGCTGCGCGCCGGGTTAAGCGGTCTGGGAAAGGGCTTTAAAAAGCTGAAGAAAACGCCGCAATGGCGACTCTTTATGCGCCGTTTCCGTAAACTTCGCCAAAAACTGTTCCGCAACATGGATCCCGGCTTCTTAAAATGCCGGGTATTGCGCGCTGAACCGGTCGATATTCGTGATGGCAGTGTCAGCCTGGAGCAACAGGACTTTTTGCTACCGGGGCGCCTGCCACTGGCATGGACCCGCACTTACTCCTCAGCCGACCTGCACGAAGAGGGGATGTGCGGCCATGGCTGGTCGACGCCAGCGGATATCCGTCTGCAGGTAATGGCGGAGGATGGCATTGCCATACTGACGCAACCGGAGGGCATAACATTGTTTGCCGGGCTGCCACAGGCAGACGGACGTGAGCAGGGTATTTCCGGCCTGCCGGACGGCAGCCGTTTGTGGCGGGAAACCGTCAATGGTGAAGTACTGTGGCAGGTTGCACAGGAGAGCGGCCCACAACTGCAGTTTAGCGGCAAATACGGGGCATTACCGATCCGCCAACTTGCCGATCGTAACGGTAATGGCTGGCGCTTTGAGTGGAACGGCAGCGAACTGCTGCAAATTCGCGAATTTACCTGCCAGGGATTGACCGGCCGTGAAATCCTCGTTACCCAGGAAAACCAACGCCTGCTCGCGCTGCGCCTGCGGAATGCGCTGGAGGGTGAAGTCACACCGCTGACCCGCTACGAGTATGACGACGAAGGGCAACTGAGTGCGGAGATTGATGCCCTGTCGCATCCGCGCCATTTCTCTTACCAGCAGCATCATATGGTCAGTCATATTGATCGTAACGGGCAGGGTTTTCACTATCAGTACAACGACGCCTGGCAGGTGGTGCATGCGTGGGGCGATGGCGGCGTGTGGGATTATCACTTTGCGTATCACGATCTGCTCAACGAAGTGGAAGTGACGGATTCGCTGGGCAATATCTCACGCATCACCTTTGACGAAAACGGCCTGCCGGTGTCGGAAATCGATCCACTGGGTGGCAACACTGTGTTTAGGTATGACGAGTTCGGTCGTACGCTTGAACTGATTGAGCCGGACGGCAGCACCCATCGTTGGGAATATGACGAGCTGGGACGTATGACCGCCGAGTATATGCCGGACGGAAGCGTGATTCAGGCGGCGTATGATGCGTTTGGCGAGCTACTGGCGTTGACCGATGAGAAAGGGGCCATCTGGCGTTCCGAGTACGATGCGAACGGGAATCAGGTTGCCAGTACGGACCCGACGGGTGTCACGGCGCGTTATCTCTATGATCGCTACGGGCAGCTTATTGAGGCGCAGGAACCGGGCTCGCTGTCGGGTTGCTATCACTATGACCGTTTCGGTTTTGTACAATCGGCAAGCCCCGGCGGCGCGGGCACCATCCGTTTCCGCTATTCGGTGCGCGGCACACTGCTTGAGCGTATTGACGCGGACGGAGGAAGCACCCGCTACCACTGGGATAGCAAAGACCGGCTGGTGGCGACGGTTAATCCGGCGGGCGGTGAAGTGCGTATCGTCTACGACAGGGAAGACAATCCACTCCACGTGACCGATGAACAGGGCAACGTGACCCGTTTTCGTTATAACGGCACCGGCATGCTGACCGCCAGTGAAACGCCGGATGGGGCGACGTTTGGTTACCACTATGACCCGGAAGATCGGCTACTGGCGGTGATTAATCAAAACGGTCAGCGCTGGCAACTGACCCGCGATGCCCTTGGACGGGTAACCTCGGAATGCGATTACTGGGGGCAACTGACGCGTTACGGCTGGGACAAGGCAGGTCGCCTGGTCAGCCGTGAAGACGCGCTCGGACGTGAAGTACGCTATGGCTATGATAAAGCCGGGCGATTAAGTGAACGGCGCAGCGGCGATACGCTACAGGCGAAATATCACTATGATCCTTGTGGGCGCATGGTGTTATGCGAAAACCCCTGGCGACGGCTGGCATGGCGTTATGACGATGCCGGGCGGTTGTTGCAGGAAGAGCAGGACGGTTTCCAGCTGCGTTACGGTTACAACGCGCGCGGGCTGCTGGTCTCACGCGACAGTGACAGCGGCCATCAGGTGCGTTATGAGCGTGATGAGTATGACCGCCTGGCGCAGGTGCAACTCAACGATGATGCGCCCATTATTTTCGCCTACGATGCGAGCGGGCGTAGGATCAGCGAGCAACTGTCCGGACAGGTGACGCGTCATTTCAATTACGATCGCTTTGGTCGGCTTACCTCGCAGCAGGTACTGCAAAACGCCTTGCCGCTGTTTTCCCGCGGTTTTTCCTACGATCGCGCGAACAACCTGACGTTGCGCGAAGATAGCCAGTGGGGAAACGATCGGTACGCGTATGATCCGATTGGCCGGTTAACGGCGCATACCTCACCGGATGGCGTGCTGCGGCAGTTTGTGCAGGAGGCAACAGGGAGCCCGTTGCAGACCAAAACACGCAGTGTCAACGACAGTGCAGGCGGCTGGTTCCGCGAAGGCACCCGTCATGGCGTCCGTTATGTGTTTGACCGCGCAGGAGAACTGCGCCAGCGTCGTCCTGTGCAGGACGAGGGCGAAAAAGAAGATTTTACCTGGGATGATCACCGCCAGCTTATTGCGGTGCGCAAAGGTGACAGCCTGGTGCGCTATGGTTATGACGGGCTTGGGCGGCGAGTATTTAAACAGACCGCCACATCAACGCACTGGTTCTACTGGCAGGGTGATGCGCTGGCGGGCGAAACCGTTACCACTACGCAAGAACCGCTGGCGGCGTTGAGCATTTTCGATACCGGCGGCAGGTTAAAACGGCAGAAAGCGCAGGCGCCCTTGTTCAGCCGCATGCGTGAATACATCTACTACCCCGGCAGCTTCCGGCCGCTGGCGCTGTTGACACAGGAAGGAGGGGCAAAACAGAGCTGGCACTATCACTGCGACCCGAACGGTGCGCCAGTCCGGTTGACCTCGCCTGCCGGGGACATCGTCTGGGCAGAGAACACGGGTGCCTGGGGCGAAAAGGGGCAGGTTTATGCTAACCGCATTGATAACCCGCTGCGCTTCCAGGGCCAGTATTATGATGCGGAAACCGGGCTGCACTATAACCGTTACCGCTATTATGATCCGGCAATTGCCGCCTACATCAGCCAGGATCCGATAGGGCTAAAAGGCGGAATAAACACCTATGCTTATGTTCATAACCCCTTTGGTTATATCGATCCTTTAGGATTAACGGAATGTGATGTCGCAAAAACCAGAGATCTGGCTGCGACAGTCAGCGATAAATTTAAAGCGATCTTTAAATGCGATAAATTTGCCAAAGCGTTAAAAACCAAAATGCAACAAGCAGGAATACATGGTGAGCATCTGATCGTCGAAACGCCGAATAAACAAGGTTTCTTTGGTAATATCTGGAGTGATAGAGCCGGTACCAATATTGCCACCAATGGTCACCACGAAGCAATCAGAGTCGGAGATACAGTTTTTGATAATATGAACCCAACGGGTGTAAAATATGAAGATTGGCGAAATGATCTGTTCTCTCCTGGCGGTGATTTGGATGTTACTCCATTAAGGTTTTGATTATGAACGATATTATTAAACTGATTGATATGATAGAGAAAAGGCCTGCTTTATATTTAAGTCGGCATACGATTTCGGCGTTAAAAGCTTTCCTGGATGGTTGGCAAATGAGAGAACCGACGGGAATCGTCAATATTGAAACGTTAGTAAACTTTCAATCGTATATTGAAGAGTATTATGAAGTGACAGGGCACTCATGGGATAAGATTATTTTATTATTTTCACAAGATGAACATGATGCGCTAAATAATTTTTTCAAGCGATATAATGAAATGAAGAAGTAATCTACTGCCGGGAGTCGTAATCTCCCGGTATTATTTTTTAATTATCCAGAAATATCACCAGTGGTTTCTTTTATGGATTGCTTCATCTGACAGACTTTCAGGTGGGTAAGGTATGTAAAAATTGTTAAATATCAATTTGTTATTATATATCTGATGCGTGTTGCGATTTAAATGAAAATAACTTACATATCAATGCCTTGCATGGCTTTTACGCGAGTTTATTCGATAACAGGAAATCTGAATGAAAAAAGTAAACATACTGGCTCATATTGATAATTCTCAAAGTGAATGTATTATTGGCCGAATTGGTGGAAATATTCCTCAATACTTTACGGATAAACTCTCTGAAATCGAAGGGCTTAAATTTTACATCAATTTCCAACATCCGGATGATTCGCAGTTGTTTATTTCTATTTTTGTTCCGCAAGAATATGGTGTATTGTTGGAGAATAATATTTACCCTGCCTGCGCAGTAAAAGTTTTTGTTCATCCCTATACCGGTGAAAGTACCAATAAAAACTATACAATAGAACGTATTAATCAATCATATATTATTGGTTTTAATGAAAGAGAAACAGACGACTTCGGATTTATCACCAAAAGCGAACATCCAAAATTGATTCAGGATGAAGAGTATTATTATACGAATCTTAAACACGATGATTATCAGTTCTTCGTGCAGATCGATGAAGACTTTTATCCACCCGATGTCATCGACGGTGATTATATATTTGGCTATGGTGCCTTATACTTATATAAAAATAAAACGGATGAATCTATCGTAGCCGGTTTCTGGCAATATTCATAATCAACGCCTTTGCAAACCAAACTATCGTCCGGTAGCTGGCAAGGTGAGGTGGCTTATTGCCTTTCTGGATGTCAATATTGAAGTGTGTTAATGTTTTACAGAAATTAATGGATGCTTACTATGCCAATCGATAAAGACGAAAATAGTGTTGTCCTTATTAAAAGAAAGAACCAAATATACTGGTTTGCGGCTTTCAAAACGTGTTGGGTATTAGACCGAATAAACTGGGTTAATGACTTTATAAAACACGGGGTTTTTGGCGTAAAAACCTATGATCACCAGGAGCGTTACCATCTGCCCATTGTTAATGAAGATAACGCAGATAAATTTATGTCATTACTCATCAATGACGGCTATTTAATAGACAAAGACGTATTAAGTGACGAATTTTACAGAAGGCTCTCACCGAATACGACCTGGTGGGACATTCATGATCTGATGCCCGACCTGTTTATCGATTTTGATACCAGAACGCTGTATGCGCAATTTGTTGAAAATATGCATTATGAGCGCTATGTCCCGGAGGGCTGGTCGGGCACGATAATCGATTTCTGTTCTTCCGGGTTGTTACCGCCGAGCGAGATGTTCTGGGTCAAAGGGGATAAGGATCACCGACAGCGGATAATCGCAAAAGGATAAAGGGTTATTTATGGGATATTTTTTTCTTTATTGTGAAAAGAGTAAACTTTTATTCTTATCAGGAATGATAGTGGAGCGATTGAACCCAATATGATGATGCTATTAAAAAATATCTGAGTGAAATGTTTATTACTGGTTCAGACCCGGTGCGTTGAACAGAATAAATCCGGCGGCGAGAGCAAGAGAGGACAACTGACAACAGCGTAGTTAAAGAACTCTTGCTTACTGTGTACTTTGTATTGGCAGGTTAATTTATCTTAAGTCTTATTTCATGACTACCTTTCCCTGTGTCATTTTTTTGATTATTTCAGCAAATGATGCTAAATAATTAGCAAGGTTGGCTCAGGTGGGATGCGTTATCTTGAATAATCGTTAAATGCCCTATTATAGGCTGTTAATCCTTTCCCTGAAATATTACATGTTGTCGTAACGCGTTGCGGTCGATATAACTTCAGGCAGACCGTGTTGATGCGTAACATGTTGCGCTGTCTAATTTAGGATAAGTGATTTTTACGTTTTAACGACGTGGGTGCAAATAAGAATTTGCCTGATTTCATTCACCCCTGACAACCGACAATATGACTTGCTGATTTACCCCTATCATTCAATTAATAAGGAGTCGCTCCTGTGCGAGATTTATACGACATAGACCCTGCCTTAGGCAGTGCAATCGATAAGATTGTTGAAGAAGGGGATGACGCACGGCAGGGCGGTGACATGGATGGGGCGGTTTCTTTATATCAGAAAGCCTGGGCGTTAGTGCCGGAACCGAAAACCGACTGGATGATGCCCTCTTTGTGGATCATCTCAAGCTTTTGCTCTGCCTGGTTCGATAAAGGTGATTTTGAAAAAGCCAAAGTCTGGGCAGAAATGCTGCTGGGGCTGAAAAGCGACAGGGACACGGCGCCGGCGGTCATCATGGGCATGGTGTGTTATGAGCTTCAACAGTACGAGGAAGCTTACGCTCATTTCCACGCGGCTTACGGTTACGCAAAAACGCAGGCGTTTTTGGGACGTGATAAAAAATACCTCGCCTTTTACCAGGCGGAGCGCAAAAAAAGTAAGCTATGACGTTGATAAACCGTGTTATACGCTGACGAGTGAGACGATATGTTGACGAAAAATCGCCAATACAGCCTGGCGGAGATTATCGATTGGATAAACGAGACTGACTGCCAGGATGACAACTTTTGTCTTTATGGCACCGGGGAGAAACTGACGGCAGAGGGGATCTATCTGTTTGCTGGTTACCCGCAGGTGGAGGACGATACGGAAATTTACCCCCCGGCGGTAATCGAAAATGAACTGGAGTACCTTTATTCAGGTGAAGATGCCACCAGTGTCATTATGTTGGTTAACTGCCAGAAACCGGGTGCCTCGCTGGACGAGTATATCCGGGCGCTAAACTATTATTACGAAAATGATAATTTTCTCGATGTAAACTAAACAAGAACGTCTTGTTTGTCCTTATAATAACGCCGGCAATATTTTCTATCGTAAGTGTATTGCCTGGTGATGACGTGTTAATTACTGCAACAGCTCTCTGCTGGCGACGCAATATATCCTTTCTCAGAAACCTCACAGTTATTTAGCCTTGTATGGGTGACTATTAGCGTACATATCAATAAGCTCAATAAAATCTCTATATCTGTATATGCGTGCCATTACGTATTTTCGTTTTTTTACATTTGGACTTTTTTTACTATTTTAATTCCACAATAGGAATTTCCTTAAGTATGTATTTTTCCAGACAGTGCTAGTAGTAAAAGTTCCCGCATAAAACCTGCCAGGCCAACCACTGACAATAAGGGAGTCGCACTGTGAACACATTAAAACCGCTGCTGGCCAGAAACCGAAGTTGGGCGCTGTTGAAACTTCAAAGCGATCCACACTATTTTGAACAACATCTTCATCAACAACAGCCGCACTCTTTATGGATTGGTTGTTCTGATAGCCGTGTTCCTGCAGAAGTGCTCACCGGCTCACATCCCGGTGAATTATTTGTTCATCGCAATATCGCCAATATGGTCGACCCAACGGACGATAACTTTATGAGCGTGTTGCAATACGCTCTGCATTACCTGAAGGTGCACCGCATCGTGCTGTGCGGTCATTACGGTTGCGGCGGCGTTCAGGCGGCCCTGCAACTGCCGCAAATGCCTCTCGCACAGGAGTCTTCCGCGCTGGCGCGGCGCATTACGTTGTTGCGCGACGTCCTCGGCCAGAAAATCGATGGTGCCGCATTCCCCAGTACGCCTGACGCAGAAACGTTGAACCAGCTGGTCGAAGACAACGTAAAAATCCAGTTTTCACGCCTGGTGCAAACAGCGCCGGTGCTGGATGTCTGGCGTAGCCAGCGAGAACTCAATATTTATGGCTGTGTTTATGACCTGGCCACCGGTCATCTGAAGACCCTTGTGGAGAAAACTGCGGAGGCAAGCACATGAAGAACAATACGTTACGCCAGGACACGCTGGCAGGTGTCGTCGTCTTCCTTGTGGCCTTACCGTTGTGTCTGGGGATCGCTCAGGCCAGCGGTTTACCTCCCTTTGTCGGCCTGCTGACCGGCATCATTGGCGGATTACTGGTAACGGCCCTTAGCCCATCCCGCTTTGCGGTAAGCGGCCCTGCGGCAGGGTTAGTCACCATTGTTGTGGCTTCGGTAGAAACACTGGGATCGTTCTCAGCCTTTTTGTTCGCGCTGGTACTGGCAGGCGTGTTGCAATTCGCGATGGGCCTGCTGCGTGCCGGTCGCTTTATTGCTCTGGTGCCGGGTAGTGTGATCAAGGGAATGCTGGCAGCCATTGGTTTGCTGCTGATTATGCAGCAGATCCCGGTGGCCTTCGGCGCGGTAGAGGAGAGCAGTTTGCGTGTGTTGTTCAGCGGCGATTTCACCTTCTCGATGACCTCGTTTGCCGTGGCGGCGGCGGGCTTGCTACTGCTGTGGTGTTGGGACTCAACAGCCATTAAGGGGCTCAAAATTCTGAGCTGGATCCCGGGACCGCTGGTAGCCGTGGTGCTGGGCAGCGCCGTGGTGTTAACGCTGATCGTTGCCGCCCCGCACCTGCTACCGTCGCTGCCGCGTATTACGTTGCCTGCGTTCGGCTCCTTTGGCGATCTGCTGGCCGAGCTGGAAGGGCCGGACTGGCAGGCGTGGCAGAACCCGGGGGTTTACACCGTCGCCATTACGCTGGCGCTGGTAGCCAGCCTCGAAACGCTGTTGAGCCAGGAAGCGCTGAAAAAACTGCGTCCACAGAACCCGGCGCCCTCGCCTGACAAAGAGCTGGTCGCGCAAGGTGCGGGCAACCTGCTTTCCGGTCTGGTTGGGGCTATGCCGATCACCGCAGTGATTGTGCGAAGTTCGGTGAATGTCAGCAACGGGGCGCAATCGAAATTCTCCGTCTTGTTGCACGGTGTGCTGTTGCTGGTATGCGGGTTGTGGTTTGGCGGCTTTTTGTCGGTGATCCCGCTGGCAAGTCTTGCCGCCGTGCTCATTTACACCGGTTATAAGCTGGCGACACCGCGCCTGTTTATTGCGCAGTTTCGCGCCGGGCCGCAGCAATATGTGCCTTTCCTCACTACAGTGGTCGGGATCATTGCGTTTGGCATGCTGGTCGGTATCGGTCTGGGGCTGGTGATGCAAATTGCACTGAGTATTTACCACAGTCACCGCAATGCATTGCAACTCGCCCGTTTTGACGATCACTATGTGCTGCGCATTCACCAGAACCTGACCTTTCTGCACAACCCACGTTTGCAGACGTTACTGGCCAGGATCCCCGAGCGCAGCGTGGTGATTGTGGAGCATGACAATGCTGACTATTTCGACCCGGATGTGAAAGCGGTCTTGCGCGACTTCGCCGAAAGCGCGCCGCAGCGCGGTATTCACCTGAATCAGTGGCCCGCGACGTAAAACTGTCGGGCAAGCGCTCGCTGCGGCGGGCGCAACCTGCCATGCTTAAACCTGTATCACAGGGGAGGGCGGCGTATGCTGAGCAACTTTTTCCAACAGCTTCCGGATGCCGGACAGGCGGAGGACGCGGAGGTTTTTGACGATCTGTTATCGCGCCCTGGGGTGAAAATCGAGCGCATTATCTCTACCGGGCAGGCCAGTCCGCCCGATTTTTGGTACTGCCAGCCGCAGGCGGAGTGGGTGCTGATTGTTCAGGGAGCTGCGGGTTTACAACTGGAAGGGGAAACCACAGAGCGTGTGTTGCAGGTTGGGGATTTTGTGAATATCCCGGCGCAGTGCCGCCACCGGGTTAACTGGACACAGGCCGAACCGCCAACCCTCTGGCTGGCGGTACATTATGCCTGAGCGGATCACCTCACTCGTCTGGCAGCAATAGCGGCTGTAAACGCCGCCAGACAGCCGGACTGGCGGCCCAGGCATTATTGCCCTGCGTCAGCCCGTTATTGGCAAGAAAGTCATTATGCATTCCGCCGGCGGCTTTAATGATGGCCAGCCCGGCCAGCGCATCCCAGCTGTGCAGATGTGCCTCAAAGTAGCCATGCACCTGGCCTGCGGCAACGTGGGCCAGCATCAGCGCGCCAGCGCCAAAACGACGATGTTCGACACCCTGTTCAAACAGCATTTCAATGGTACGGGTATAGTCCCGCGGCGCGGTACGGCTGGAGCGCCCCAGCCCGAGCACGATCGCGTCCGGTTCAGGATCGCGGATTGTTAATCGCTCGTCGTTTAAAAACGCCCCTTTTCCGGCTTCGGCAAAGAAAAACTCGTTGCGATCGGGGGCATAAATCACGCCCAGGACAATGTCATTGTTTCTGACATACGCCACGGAAATGCACCAGTAATCCATACCGAGAATAAAGTTTGTAGTGCCATCAATCGGATCGATGACCCACACCCCCTCGCTGCCGGGCTCCAGCCCGCGCTCTTCACCGAGCAAACCGTCCTGCGGGCGTTGGGTTTTCAGCCACGCGCGCAGTTCTGTTTCGACATACACATCCGCCTGGGAAACAAAATCCTGGCGGCCTTTTTGTTCGATGGTCAGCCCGCTATCGCGAAGCTGTTTCGCCTCCTGACCGAGACGTCGAATCAACGCACAAAGCGCGTGGGTAAACTGTTCTGTCATATCCGGACTCTTAGCCAATGCGTGGTGATGTTTGTCGATGAACCAGCTCTACCTTAACCCACTCCACGCGGGAAGGCTGCAGTGGGTTTTTCGCCCGCTCCAGCAGACGCGTGAGCGCCCGGCGGGAGATTTCTGCAACGTCCTGATGCAGCGTCGTAAGCTGGTAACTGAACTGACCGCTTTGCGGTGTATTGTCAAAGCCAATCAAATGAAAATCCTGCGGCGCCTTTTTACCGCGCTGGCGCATACCGTCGAGGAAGCCGCAGGCAAGCTGCGCATTAGCGCAGAAGATGCCATGCGGAAGAGCCTCGTCGCACTCCTGCGCTGCCTGAAAACCCCCTTCGTAACCCTCTTCGCAGGCGGTAATGGCGTGCACATGTAACGCGGTATCAACGCCCAGCTGTTGCAGCGCCTGGTAAAACGCCTCGCCACGCATTATCCCTGCCCAGGTCGAGCCCTGATTGTTCAGCCAGCCAAATCGCCGGCAGCCTGAGCGAAAAAGCTGTTCGGCGGCCAGGCGCGCGCCAGCATCGTTGTCCGAGCAGACAAAATCAACCAATGGGATATCCGGATGGCGGTTAATGCCCACAACCGGGATCTGCTGGCTAACGCATTCGTTAACCAGCGCTTCGGGGGGTTTGCCGGAAGTGACGACGACCCCGGAAACACGAAACTGAGTAAAGCGGCGCAGGGTAGGGGCCAGATCCTGTTCGCCGGTGATTTCCGTCACCAGCGCCTGGTAACCACGGCGTTGGATCTCGTGCAGTAACCCTTCCAGCAGGCTGCTACGAAACGGATCGCCAATACGCGAAACGATCACGCCGATCAAATGGCTGCGCTGACGATTAAGCCCCTGAGCGAGAAAATTGACCTGGTAGCCCAGCTCTTGTGCCGCGCGCAGGACTTTCTCTTTCGTCGCCGGGGAGATGCTGCCGTTGCTGCTTAACGCGCGGGAGACGACCGCGCGCGATACCCCGGCGCGCCTGGCGACGTCTTCGGCGGTGACAGCGGCCTTGCGTGTCGTGGGGCTCACGCGTGCTCCTCCGTGCAATGGCTGAGATCAATCACCATCCCATCCTGGCAGAGAAATAACCCCGGGTATACCGCACATGCCTGCGCCAGGGCTTCGCGTGCCGCGTCATTGCAGTGGTAGAGGCCAAGGCGCGGCAAATGAAGCTGGTCACGCAACGCCAGGCAGCCTGGAAGATCGCCGTGCGAGGCATCAGCAGGCAGTGCGGTCAGCGAGGTACACTCCTGAAACGCCACATCTGCGCGGTGCATCAGCGCAATGCTTTCCGGGGTCGGGCGGCCATCACCACTGTAGAACAGCGTGCGTTCATCCGCGTCAATGCGCAGCGCAAGGTTGGGTATTTCATGGTGCGTAAAAGCCGTGCGGATGCGCCAGCCCTGCCAGTGAAAGTCGGGCTCACTGTCGCGCCACTCAATACCAAAACAGAGATCGCTGTTGGGCCAGTTGGCAAGCCTGGCCAGCTGCATCAGTACGGCGCGCTGTTCGCGCTGCGACCAAATTATCAGGGGCTTACGGCGACCGAAGCTCTTCCAGTGATTCAGCAGAGCGGTCAGGCCGGTGCAGTGATCCGGGTGAACGTGGGTGAAGTAGATGGCATCAATATCGTTAACGTCACCGCGCCGTTGCCAGAGTGTGCGGGGTATGGTTGGGCCACAGTCGATTAACCACCGCTGCTGATGGTTGTCGGTCACACAGATAGCCGAGGTGTTGTGTTGCAATGAGAACGCACTGCCGCAGCCCAAAACATCTATTTTCATTTGGCCTCACCAAATTTATTGATGACTTAATCAAATTGTCACAAATAGACGACAAAGTAGGCTCACATAATGTCGGCGCAAAGTTGCATTTTTTTTACAAATAAATGAACACGTGTTCATCGGTGAAAAAATGCCGGAAAAAGGATCGCCTGTGAGTTATTTGCAAATTGAAAAGCTAAAAATTGGCTATGGCGAAAATATCGTCCTGCACGGTATTGATTTAGCGGTCGCGAAGGGGGAAATGATCGCTCTTCTTGGCCCGTCAGGTTGCGGAAAAACCACATTACTCAACGCGTTATGTGGGTTCATAGACGTACGATCGGGTAATGTTGCGATTGATGGTCGTGATATTACCCGGCTCACACCAGAGCAGCGAAATATCACCATGGTATTTCAAAGTTATGCACTATGGCCGCACTTCACTGTCGCGCAAAATATCGGCTATGGCTTGAAAGTTCGCCGCTGGAAAAAAGATGCTATCCAACAACGGGTGCAGGAATTATTAAAAATCGTCAACCTCGAGGGATATGCGGATAAAAAAGTTACCGCGCTTTCCGGGGGCCAACGTCAACGTGTGGCGCTGGCACGTGCGCTGGCAATTGAACCAGATGTGCTGGTGCTGGATGAGCCGTTATCGAATTTGGACGCCAAAGTCCGCCTTAACGTTCGCCATGAAATCAAAGCCCTGCAAAAACGTCTCGGTTTTACCTCGCTGATTGTGACGCACGATCAGCAAGAAGCGCTGGTAATGGCCGATCGGATCGCCGTGTTGAATCACGGCCGAATCGAGCAAATCGGCACGCCGGAGGATATTTACCATCGCCCTGCAACGCCGTTTGTGGCGGATTTTATGGGCGCTGATAACTGCATTACCCACCCGGACGCACCGAATAAAACGATTTGGTTTCGCAGTTCGGATGTCACTTTGCATGGCTTACCGCAGCCGGAAGCCTCGGGACTATTGCTGCAGGGCGTGGTGCTGGAGAGCGCTTTCCTGGGGCATCAATATCGCCATAGCGTGCGCTGCGATGGACACATTTTACTGGCTGATTCACCGCAGTTCCGCCCGGCGAACGCGCCGGTAGTGCTGCATGTGCCTGAGCCTGCTTTGCATGTTTTTGAAACCGCTTTGTAATGCCAACTGACACACACTTTTCCTGGGGATACATCATGTCCGTAAATAAGAAACTTGCTGCAATAACCGCGCTCTGTCTGGGTTATGGCGTGACGGCCGCCAGCGCCGAAACGGTACTTAACGTCGCAACGGCGGGCGATCAGAATATGGTGGATTATGTCAAAACCTGGCTGGGGCCGAAATTTGAAGCCACCCATCCAGGGGTGAAAGTGCAGGTAGTAGGAACTGGGCCCGGGGATGCCGGGTCGAATAAAATTATCGAGAAGTTAACAGCGCAGCAGCAGAGCGGTGCCAAAAGCTGGGACATTGATGTGGCGGTTGTACATCAGGCTGCGGGTGGGCAGTTGGTAGAGAAAGGGCTGCTGGAGAAGTACCGCCAGACGATTAATACCGGGTCAATGGTCACTGCGGATAATGCCAAAAATGCCCTCGGCGTGAATGTTGACGGTTATGTGATGCCCATGTTTTTAAGCCAGACGGCGATCGCCTTTAACAGTGACCTGATCAAAACGCCGCCGAAATCCTATGACGAACTGGTGCAGTGGGCGCAGAAAAACCCAAAAGCTTTTGGTTACAACGGCATTAAGAATGGCATGTCCGGGGTGAGCTTTGTCGTGGGCTGGATATATGCCTACGGCACGGACGCGGCGCGTTTGTCGGCGTTGCCTTACGATAAAAGCGTGGAAAAAACATGGGATCAGGCATGGAGCAAACTGAAAGCCTTTAATCAGAATGTCACCTTTACGCCGGGTAATGCCGGAACGCTCGATATGCTGAGCCGGGGTGAAATCACGATGGGGCCAGTATGGGTGGATATGTTCTACAGCTGGAAAGACCAGGGCAAGTTGCCGCCGTCGATTAAACTGACGCTGATCTCCCCCGGCATGCCTGGCCAGCCGATGTATTACGTGGTGCCAGCACATGCGGCCCAGGCAAAACTGGCGCAGGACTTTATTGCGCTGGCCACCAGTCCGGAAGTTCAGGCTCAGGGGATCGTCAAACAATTTAACTGGTATCCAGGTATCGATGCTCAGTACGTAAAAGACAAGCTGGATGCTGCAACATGGCAGAAGCTGTTTGCTGAAATTTCGCCGGATGATTTGGCGAAAAATGGTAAAAGCTTCCCAATTAATCAGTATTTTAACGATATCAAAGAAGGCTACGAGAGCCAGGTATCTAACTGATTAGCGTGGGTGCCCGGTCACTTTATGGCCGGGCATTTTTTTTGTGACGACTCAGGTTTACCATGCGACACGCGACAAAATATTTACTGCTGGTTGCCCCGGCAACGCTGATGATAGCGCTGTTTTTCCTCTGGCCATTAGGTTTCTCGTTGGTTTCAGCGTTTACCAGCGATACCCGGCAATTTACGCTGGTGCATTTTGAAAAGGTCCTGACGCTCTATTCAAACGACATCCTGTTTACGGTTGTTATCGTGCTGGTTTCGCTGGCGATCCTCGCACTGTTGTCGATAAGCATTTCAGCAGTGATTGTGCTTTCTCCTTATCGCGGGATCGTAAAAGCGTTGAGTTTTCTCTACCGCCTGCCGCTGTTTATTCCTTTTATCGTCACTGCGCAAATGATGCGGACCTTCCTGGCGAAAAATGGGCTGATGAATAACGCTCTGGTGGCGGCCGGGGTGCTTACGCCGATGGATACCACCTCGCTACTCGGCTGGAGCGGGATCATTATTACCTTTGTCTGGAAGCAGATGGCGTTTTCCACCCTCCTGATTTGTGGCGCAATGTCGGCGGTGGATGCCTCGCATATTCTGGCTGCGAAAAATCTGGGTGCCTCACGTCTGCGCATTTTGTTCGACATTATTCTGCCGCAGGTGTTGCCAACCATCGGCGTCGCGCTGGTGCTGTCCACCGTGACGATGATGTCTGTGCTTTCGGTGCCGCTGATGATTGGTACAGGTACGCCAACGATGATGACCGTCGATATGGCCTTTCGCGTGAATTCGTATGGTGATTACCCGGTGGCGAATGCCATGGGTGTCATTTCCTATTTGATTTGCGCGCTGTTGTCCTGGTTCTATTTGCGCCATAGCCTGCATGCTAAAGGAGCACAATCATGAGTGCCATTCTGCACAAGATCCGAGCCAGTTTGGTCTTGCAAACCTTGCTGCTGACTTTTCTGGTGCTGGCACTGTTTGGCCCGTTGCTTAACCTGCTGATCTGGACGGTTGCGGAGAGCTGGTTTTTCCCGCATGCGCTACCGGGCCAGTGGGGTATGAAATACTGGAGCCAGGTGTTTAGCCCTTACAGTGATGTGTCCGGATCCTTGTCGGTCAGTGTGGCGATCGCGGTGTTGGCGGTGGCTGTTTGTCTGGTCATTTCCGTACCGGCAGGGTATGCGCTGGCGCAACGATCCATGCCGCTGCGCGTCTTTTTTATGCTGCTGTTTCTCATTCCGCAGGCGTTTCCGAATCTGACGGTCTATATGAACGTGGCGCGGCTGTTTTATCAGTGGGGATTAAACGGAACGGTGGCCGGCGTGGTGATAGTGCACAGCGTGCACGGTTTGATGTATTCCATCTGGATCAGCGTGGCGGCGTTCTCCGCTGTCGATCCGCTGCTGGCGCGCGCGTCGCGTAATCTGGGTGCCGGGCCGGTTTATACCTTTTTCCATATTGTGTTGCCGCAGGCTGCGCCAGGGTTAATTGCCGCCAGTATCTTTGTCTTTCTGGAGTCGCTGGATGAGTTTACCGCCACATTTTTTGTCGGCGCGCCGGATATCACCACCCTGCCTATCCTGCTGTATACCGCCAGTATGTCTGGCAATTACCAGGTGTCGTCAATCACTGCGCTGATCCTGCTGGTACCGTCGGTGCTGTTTATGCTGGTCATTCATAAATTTATGCGTCCGGAGATGCTGTCAAAACTGGGGAAATAATCCACCGCTGTATGGCCTGGTCGTAACAACAAAAAAGCGCCCGCAGGCGCTTTTTTAATCACGTAATCACCATCGGCCACTCTGGCGGTGCCTGACGGGCGACCTCTTCCATCACCAGCACCAGGTTATGCCAGACTTTGGCAGCGTCTACCATCGTAATGCCGAGCAGGCCAGTGGCAAACCAGCATGCCGCTACCAGTCCCATGCCGCTACTGATAACCGCCAGACCAATGTAATCCGCCCGGCGGAAACGAATGTTCAGCGTACTGGCCATAAACATTAATACTGCGCTCAACAACTGCCAGCGAAAGAGCACGACGCTGGTGGTAAAGGTAGCCATCAAACCATCCTCAAAAGAATCGAATACCGGGCGGACTGGCGTGATGCACGCGTGGCAGCGTTAACGCTGAGGTCCGCGGAGTAGCACAACAAAATGAAACTTTGTTTCCTGTTTCAGGAATGTGTGAACTATATCACACTTGTTCTTTTATTCGCCAGTGCGAAAAAGCGGCTTTTTGCTGTTTTTATCATCGATTTTCTACAACAAGTAATAACGTTATGCTCTTTACGGATCTATATCCCGCGCGATGAGATGATTTAACTTAAATTTATTACTACCGGTACGGAATTATTATACCGGCTAATTGGTACAACATTTACAGTTCGCAGAACATCTATTATGCTTCATTGAACAGCTTAATTTGCCTGTTAGTGATTATTCAGGGGACTTGATTTCAATCGATATATTCTTCGCTGGTAGGATGTTACAACGCCGTCCGGTATGAATTTTTCGCCTGTTATCCGGGCTAATTTTGTATGTTATTTTCTTCCTGATTAAATCATTGTGGGTCGGTCTGTACTTAATAACCTGCGATTGATGAAATATGAAAACAGAGATTTCCGCCGCACTTTTAGGAGACGGAGCAGCGGCGCTGACGCTTCTGGCGAAGCTGATGCCGTGGCTGACAGGGAAACGCTCAATGGAAGAGATCCTCGGGAGTATTAATGCAGCCCTGGGCGCAAGCCTGGCATGGGTGCTGATCGAGCAGGGAGCAGAGCAGCAGCTCACCAGCGTCGGCGAGGTCGGCTGTACCTTGCAGGACGCGCAGGCCTTACTGGCACACTCACAATTACGGCGGCACCAGCGCGCCTGGCGCGTTATTTGCTGGCGGCGGCAGGTGGCAACATTACTATTCCCTGGCGACAAAGAGGCCAGCAATAAATTAAAAAGCGGTATCCTCTGTAAATTGAATGCTAAAGATGCTGGCATTAATGGATATTTTTTTCTGGCATTTTCTCAAGTTGCCCCTTCATTATCGATCATGAAAAACATGGTCGTTATATTAGTCGAAAAATTAAAAGATTTTCTTGCGGAGATTATTGTTCGCGATCGTGTTGAGAAAGAGATGCAACATATAGTTGCGCAATATAAGGTGTTATTCGATCGAGCTCCGGTATTAATGAACTCGTTTGATAAAAATAACCGCTGCACATTATGGAACGGCGAGTGTGAACGTCTCTTTGGCTGGACTCTGGAACAGCTCAATCAGCAACCCGATCCATTAGCGTTGTTTTTCCCCGATCCGCTGGTACGCCAAAAAGTTCGCGCTTCGGTTAATGCTTCACCTGGTGTGGATATGGATGAATGGCACCCGATACGACGGGATGGTCAGGTTCTGACCGTGCTGTGGTCAAACATTCTGCTGCCTGACCATTCTATCCTCAGTATTGGTCTTGATATCACCGAGCGTAAAAAGGCTGAGCGGCAACTAGAGAGGAAAGCCACGATTGATGATCTGACGGGGTGTTATAACCGTTTCGCTATTTTGCAGCAGCTTAACGCGTCGCTGCGGAGCTGTAACATGGCCGATCCGCGCAGTCATTTCAGTCTGTTAATGTTGGATCTCGACCATTTTAAAAGCATTAACGATCGTTGGGGCCACCCAACAGGTGATGCCGCGCTGATCCATTTTTGCGATCATATCCGCGAGCATAGCGATCCCTCATGGTTTTTTGGGCGACTCGGTGGTGAGGAATTTCTGATTTTAATGCCTTATACCAGCAGCAAATCTGCGCTGCGATTTAGCCAAAAAATTCGCGCCTCTTTGGTGCGAACCCCCTTGTTTAGTATTGATGAAAAGATCATCTTATCCTTTAGCGCAGGTTTAGTATCGGTGACTGACGATCGAGTCGATACTTCAGTGCTGCTTACGCTTGCCGACAACGCACTGTACGAGGCAAAGCGCGCGGGACGTAGCAAAACCGTCATTGCCGACGCCTTTTTATAATAAAGGAGGAATTATGAAGGAATTGCATTTTTAAGGTGAAAAAAACCTTGTGACGTCAGTTCTTTTTTATCCTGTGGTAAGTTTGGCTTAATCAACGATACTCTGTTGCATTAAGTAAAAACTCACCTGATCAATGGATTAATATTTTTCCCTAAATAAAGATTGGCTCTACTTTTAGTTTGGCTTACGGTCGAATATTATCGTCATAACCAAATATTAGGTTTTTAATGGCAAAAGTCAGTTGCTAATGTCGTATGATTCATGCAACGTAATCACCTGTTTATCAAAGCATCCTGCCGTACATTGAAAGGCACATTAAATGCAGGGATATAGGCGGACATGAATCATAGCGTGCGTCGCAAGATGCTCAGAATTGTCGGGATCATCATGGTAGTGCTCCTGCCGGTGATGTTGTCGCTATGGTTTGCGCATATCCGTGCAGTAAAAGAAACTGGAATCCAACTTCGTTCTTTTGCGCAACTTGCGTTAAATAAAACGGAAGCGGTTGTTCATCAAGTCGATATCCTCCGTTCTAAAGCCGAAAAATATGATGGAAAAATTTGCTCCGCAGAACACCGGGCATCCATGCTCAATATCGTGCGCGGCAGTTTGTATGTTTCAGATTTAATTTATGCCCGTGGTGATCAGTTTTTGTGCTCGAGCGTAATAACGCCCGACAAGCCGTATGTTATTTCGCCTGCGGAGTACAAACGCAACCCGAATATCGCTATTTATTACTATCGTGATACGCCGTTTTACGCTGGTTATAAAATGGTCTATATGCAGCGTGGCAATTATGTGGCGGTGGTAAACCCGCTTGCCTATAGTGATGTGATGTCGGAAGACAACGAACTGGCGTATGGCGTTTACGATACTGTTACGCATTTATTCTTCTCTGTGAGTCGCCAGGCAGATATCGCGACATTATCGAAACTGATTGGTATTAACGACTTCACCTTCCAGCAAGGCCAGCGTTTTTATACCATCGCGCACGCCGATAAACGGCCGATTGCGATTATTGTTTCAACCTCCAAAGATCGTTATTTCCAGTTCTTTTATCACCAGGCAATGATCACGTTGCCGTTGGGAATGATATGCAGCGTGATCATTCTATTAATATGGTCGCGAACACGGCAGGAGTTTAACTCCCCACGGCGTATGCTGCACCGTGCGTTAACGAAGCGACAACTTCGGCTTCATTATCAACCGATTATCGACATCAAAAATGGCACATGCGTCGGCGCGGAAGCATTGCTACGCTGGCCGGGTTTTAACGGCCAGGTGATGAGTCCGGCGGAGTTTATCCCGCTGGCGGAGAAAGAGGGCATGATCGAGCGCATTACCGATTATGTCGTTGACGAGGTGTTTAGCGATTTGGGTGATTTTCTCGCTCAAACGCCAGGTCTTTATATATCCATCAATTTATCCGCTGCCGATTTCCACTCGTCGCGCCTGATCTCGTTGATAGCCAGCAAAGCCAAGATGCACGCGGTGCGCGCCGAGCAAATTAAAATAGAAGTGACCGAACGCGGCTTTATTGATGTGCCGAAAACCACCCCCGTTATTCAGGCGTTTCGCCAGGCGGGCTATGAAGTGGCGATTGATGATTTTGGTACCGGTTACTCCAATCTGCACAACCTCTATTCACTGAATGTCGATATCCTGAAAATCGACAAATCTTTCATTGATACCCTTACTACTAATAGCACCAGCCATTTAATTGCCGAGCATATTATTGAGATGGCGCAGAGCTTGCGTCTGAAGATTATTGCCGAAGGGGTCGAAACAGCGGAGCAGGTGACCTGGTTGTTGAAGCGTGGGGTACAATTCTGTCAGGGGTGGTTCTTTGCGAAGGCGCTGCCACCGCAGGAATTCAAAAACTGGGTGAAACAGCCGCCTTCGTTAAAATGATCTCTCATCAGGCATGATGTCGATAATCGCTCGGTGTGCGGTCAAATTCCCGGCGGAACACGCGCGAGAAAGTCTGCTGCGAGACATAGCCTAAATCCATTGCGATATCAAAAATAGGGCGCTGCGTCGTGCGCAGCGCTTCTGCTGCGAGTAGCAAACGGCGCTGACGGATATAGTCCCCCAACGTTTGATGCATCACGGTGCGGAACATTCTCTGTAAATACCATTTTGAATAACCGGACTTTCTGGCGACTACATCAATGTTCATTGGTTGGTCGATATGTTCATCAATCCATTCAATAAGGGTCTGAATTATCTGCTGATGGGACATAAAGCTTCCTCATTTCCCGATTCGTCGTTTTGTCTGGAAGCGAGTATAATTCCTCAAGTTAACTTGAGGTAAAGAGGTTTTATGGAAAAGAGAATGCCGCGTATCAAAGCCCTGCTCAGCCCCGGTGAAGTGGCGAAGCGTAGCGGGGTGGCCGTCTCTGCTTTGCACTTTTACGAGAGCAAAGGCCTGATCAAAAGCACCCGAAATACCGGCAATCAGCGGCGCTATACCCGTGATGTGCTGCGCTACGTGGCGATCATTAAGATTGCGCAGCGCATTGGCATTCCGCTAGCGACCATAGGCGATGCGTTCGGCGTTCTGCCGGAAGGGCATACGCTGAGTAAAAAAGAGTGGAGGCAGCTTTCTTCGCAGTGGCGGGAGGAGTTAGACCGGCGTATTCATACCCTGGTGGCGCTACGCGATGAACTGGACGGGTGCATTGGTTGCGGTTGCCTGTCGCGCAGCGACTGCCCACTGCGTAACCCCGGCGATCAACTGGGCCAGCAGGGAACCGGCGCGCGCCTGCTTGAAGATGACTGAGCATAGAAAAACTAAAGCGCCCATTGGGGCGCTTTAGTCGTTTCCCGGTCTTTGTCTTTCTCTCTATCCCGCTCTGTTGCAGGAGGGTTTCCCCCGACATCAGCACCCCTCATGTATGTTGGAGGTTCCGGATTGTGCTGACACTTTTAGTGTAGGCGCGGTGGGTAAAATTGCTACTTTTTTGAGCACTTTTTTTTGGCTTTTTTATGCGCACTTTTCCATACGCAACTGCGGCGCTTTTCTATAGTTAATTCATAAAGATCCTCGGGAGAAATACATGCTAACGGTGCATCACCTTAATCAGTCGCGCTCACAGCGCGTGCTCTGGGCGCTGGAAGAACTTGGCGTGCCGTACCAAATTGTGCGTTACGAGCGTGAAAAAACCATGTTGGCGCCGGACTCACTCAAAAAGATCCACCCGCTGGGTAAATCGCCAGTGGTAGAAGATAATGGTCTGATCCTCGCTGAATCCGGCGCGATCCTCGAATATTTGCAGGAAACCTACGATACCGGGCAGAGCTTTAAACCAGACGCATTACAACAGAAACTGGATTACCGCTTCTGGCTGCATTACGCAGAAGGATCGTTAATGCCCTTACTGTTAATGAAACTGGTTTTTGCCAGCCTCGGCAAACCGCCGGTGCCGTTTGGCGTGCGCCATATTGGCAAAGTATTGAGCCAGGGTGTGCAGAAAGCCTGGCTTAACCCGCAAATCGACACGCATGCGCGTTTTATTGAAGAACAGCTGGCGCACCGTAGCTGGTTTGCCGGTGAAAAACTCAGCATGGCGGATATCCAGATGAGTTTCCCGGTCTTTGCACTGCTTGCGCGGGGCGGCGTGGACAACCTGCCCAATTTACGCGCGTGGAAAAAGCGCATCGAAATGCGTCCAGCGTGGCAACGGGCGATTGTCCAGGGAGGGCCGTTCGAACTTCCCGGCGGCTAAAATGATCCCAAAATGTTGCAAAGTTGCGCAGCGACGATAACGTTTGCGCATCTGCCGTTCACTTCTTCGCCGTCATAAGCGAAATTTAGCAAAAAGCGGCAAAGTTCAGTTGAAAAGCGGTATCTAAACGCTGGATAATCGTTTGCCTTTTTTTGACCACCCATTGTTTGCGCGGAGTTAAACGTTTGCTTTTTTGTGGCCCCCTTGCCACAACGCAGCACAGGGAGATGACGTTTAACCTGCAGTGGACTGTTACCACGCATACCAATGAACAATAAAATTCTCAGGGGATGTTTTCTATGTCTACGCCTTCTGCGCGTACTGGCGGTTCGCTTGACGCACTGTTTAAAATTTCTGCCCGCGGCAGTACTGTCCGTCAGGAAATCGTTGCCGGTTTAACCACCTTCCTGGCGATGGTTTACTCCGTCATCGTTGTACCCGGCATGCTCGGTAAAGCAGGTTTCCCACCTGCAGCCGTATTTGTTGCCACGTGTCTGGTGGCAGGTGTTGGCTCCATCGTGATGGGGCTGTGGGCGAATCTCCCGCTGGCTATCGGCTGCGCAATCTCGCTCACGGCATTTACTGCTTTCAGCCTTGTGCTGGGCCAGCACATTAGTGTACCGGTTGCGCTGGGTGCCGTGTTCCTGATGGGTGTGCTGTTTACGGTGATTTCCGCGACAGGCATTCGTAGCTGGATCCTGCGCAACCTGCCGCAGGGCGTTGCGCACGGTACCGGTATTGGTATTGGCCTGTTCCTGCTGCTGATTGCCGCCAACGGTGTTGGCCTGGTCATCAAAAACCCGCTGGACGGCCTGCCGGTTGCGCTGGGTCACTTCGCCAGCTTCCCGGTGATCATGTCGCTGATTGGTCTGGCGGTGATTATCGGTCTAGAAAAACTAAAAGTGCCGGGTGGCATTCTGCTGACCATTATCGGCGTGTCTATTGTCGGGCTGATTTTCGACCCGAGCGTGCACTTCTCCGGTATTTTTGCCATGCCGTCGCTGAGCGATGACAAAGGCAACTCGCTGATCGGTAGTCTCGACATTGTCGGCGCGCTGAACCCGGTCGTGCTGCCAAGCGTGCTGGCGCTGGTGATGACGGCGGTGTTCGATGCCACCGGGACCATCCGCGCAGTGGCAGGGCAGGCAAACCTGCTGGATAAAGACGGCCAGATTATCGATGGCGGCAAAGCGCTGACCACCGACTCCCTGAGCAGCGTCTTCTCCGGTCTGGTGGGTGCTGCGCCGGCGGCTGTGTATATTGAATCTGCGGCAGGTACTGCGGCGGGCGGTAAAACCGGCCTGACGGCGGTGACGGTTGGCGTGCTGTTTATGCTGATCCTGTTCCTCTCCCCGCTCTCTTACCTGGTGCCCGCCTATGCTACTGCACCGGCGCTGATGTATGTCGGGCTGCTGATGCTGAGCAACGTGGCGAAAATCGACTTCGCTGACTTTGTTGATGCGATGTCTGGCCTGATCACGGCGGTATTTATCGTCCTGACCTGTAACATTGTTACCGGCATTATGATTGGCTTTGCTTCGCTGGTGATTGGCCGCGTGGTATCCGGCGAATGGCGCAAACTGAATATCGGCACCGTGGTGATTGCTGTCGCTCTGGTGGTGTTCTACGCTGGCGGTTGGGCTATCTGACCGCGCTTGCGCACCTTAACATAAGCACAATGGGCGACTTCGGTTGCCCATTTTTTTGCCCACAGCCCGGTTTCTTTGCGTTAAGCTGGATGTTCTGGCATCAAGGTCTGAGGCCTTTATAACAAGACATCGCAAACAGGGAACGCATGGAAATATTCTTTACCATTCTCATCATGACCCTCGTGGTTTCGCTCTCGGGCGTAGTCACCCGTGTTTTACCGTTTCAAATTCCACTACCGCTGATGCAAATCGCCATTGGCGCACTGCTGGCCTTTCCAACCTTCGGTTTGCATGTGGAGTTCGACCCGGAACTCTTCCTGGTGTTGTTTATTCCTCCGCTGCTGTTTGCCGATGGCTGGAAAACCCCCACGCGAGAGTTTCTCGAACATGGGCGCGAAATTTTTGGCCTGGCGCTGGCGCTGGTGGTGGTGACGGTAGTCGGCATCGGCTTCTTAATTTACTGGATGGTGCCGGGTATTCCGCTGGTGCCAGCTTTTGCGCTGGCCGCAGTGCTGTCGCCAACCGATGCGGTGGCGCTTTCTGGCATTGTCGGTGAAGGGCGCATTCCAAAGAAAATCATGGGTATTTTGCAGGGGGAGGCGCTGATGAACGACGCCTCCGGCCTGGTATCGCTGAAGTTTGCTGTTGCTGTCGCCATGGGAACGATGGTGTTTACCGTGGGCGGCGCAACGGTAGAATTTTTAAAAGTTGCCATTGGCGGCTTGCTGGCGGGCTTTGTTGTTAGCTGGTTGTATGGTCGTTCGCTGCGTTTTCTTAGCCGCTGGGGCGGCGATGAGCCTGCAACGCAAATCGTGCTGCTGTTTCTGTTGCCGTTCGCGTCCTATCTGATTGCTGAACATATTGGTTTCTCCGGCATCCTTGCTGCTGTCGCAGCCGGGATGACAATCACCCGCTCGGGCGTCATGCGCACTGCGCCGCTGGCGATGCGTCTGCGTGCCAACAGCACCTGGGCGATGCTGGAGTTTGTCTTTAACGGCATGGTGTTTTTGCTGTTGGGGCTGCAGTTACCGGGCATCTTGGAGTCTTCGCTGGTGGCGGCAGAGGCGGATCCGAACGTTGAAACCTGGATGTTGTTTACTGATATCGTGCTGATCTACCTGGCGCTGATGCTGGTGCGTTTTGGCTGGTTGTGGACGATGAAGAGATTCAGCCGCCGTTTCCTGCGCAAAAAACCGATGGAGTTCGCATCCTGGAGCGATCGCGAGCTGCTGATTGCTACCTTCGCCGGCGTGCGCGGGGCGATCACCCTCGCAGGTGTCCTCTCTATTCCGCTGTTGCTGCCGACGGGTGATGTCTTTCCCGCACGCTATGAACTGGTGTTCCTTGCTGCCGGGGTGATCCTGTTTTCGCTCTTTGTCGGCGTCATCGCCCTGCCTGCGCTGTTGCAGCATGTTGAAGTGCGCGACCACGCGCAGCAGCACAAAGAGGAGCGGATGGCGCGTGCAGCCACGGCGGATGTGGCGATTGTCGCGATTCAGAAAATGGAAGAACGTCTGGCGGCAGACACCGAGGAGAATATTGATAATCAGCTACTGACGGAAGTCAGTTCACGGGTTATTGGTAATCTGCGACGCCGCGCCGATGGGCGTAACAATGTGGAAAGTTCCCTGCAGGAAGAGAATCTGGAACGCCGCTTCCGCCTTGCGGCACTGCGTTCTGAGCGCGCCGAACTTTATCATCTGCGCGCTACCCGGCAGATCAGCAACGAGACGCTGCAAAAATTGCTGCACGACCTCGATTTGCTGGAAGCCCTGCTGCTGGAAAACAAATAAATCACCGGGCCGGATATCGCGATGTTATCCGGCTGCTATTGGCTTCCGCGGGCTTCCAGCCAGTACCCTTCGCAACACGTCAGCCAGGCCTGCGCACTGTGTGAAAGGTAGCTTCCTTCACGCCAAATCATCCCCAGTTCCCAGCGTAAATCACTCTGGAGCGGCAGCCAGAGCAACGTTTGCTGATCGAGCCGCTGACAAATGGGTTCAGGCAGAATGGCAACTCCGACGCCGGCCTGCACCATCGCCGCCAGAAAGTCCCACTGCCCGCTACGTACCGCGATGCGCGGTTTAACATTGTGTTGGTTAAAGAGTTGCATTAACTGGCGGCTGAGGGCGAAATCTTCGTTGTAGATTAGCAGCGGATGCTTGCCAAGTTCCTCCGGTGTAACGGCATCGCGTTGAAGCCAGCTCTCCTCGCGCGGAACCAGCACGCACAGGGGGTGGCTGAACAGCGGCATAACCGTGAGGCTGCTCTCTTCTTCCACTGGCAGTGCCGTCATCGCCAGGTCCAGCTCGCTGTTGAGCACCGCCTGTTGTACCGTCAGGCTGCCAAACTCCGCGATTTTCAGTTCCACACCCGGAAAACGCTGGCGAAACAGGCTGATTGGCCCGGCCATCAGCATGCCGACCATCGGAGGAATGCCGAGGCGCAACACCCCTTTATTGAGCTGGTTAATATCGCTGAGCTCTGCTTCAAGCTGGCGAAATTCCGCGAGGATAGCCACGCCGCGCTCAAACACTACTCGCCCGGTATCGGTAAGCAATAACTTGCGCCCGTGGCGGATCAGAAGGGTGCAGTTAAGCTCATCTTCCAGATTTTTCAGCATCTTGCTGATGGTCGGTTGGGTAACAAAAAGACGTTCCGCGGCGCGAGTGAAGCTTTGCTGGCGCACCACTTCCACAAAATAACGCAGCGTTCTGATGTCCATAGTTATGCCTTTAGATTTTGCCCGCGTTGAGTGTAATGCATTTCTGCACCCGCTTGTGGCGCTTGCTAGCGCAATAAGAGGAAAATGCCCCGCCTGTGGTCGCGGGGCGGGGAGGCTACTGTTTTTTCAGGCGGGTAATGAGTTCAAATTCGCTAAAATTAACCGGGCGCTGCTGTTGCATGGAGAGGTTCCCGGCGATACCGGTAAGAATGGACATTGCCCCGGCGCGATGATCCGCAGCACGCTTCAGCGGGTCATCAGTCGGTTCACCAAACAGATCCGCCAGCATGGCGTTATCACCACCACCGTGTCCGCCTTCACCCAGAGTAAAGTCCGCTTTCCAGGGTTCGGCAAACATCGGGAAAATAGTGATATCGCACGATTCCAGGCTCCCTTCACTGGCGCGCTCGCCCCCGGCGTTGACATAGGATTTCTCAACGATTTTCATCTCCAGTCTTCCCTGGCTGCCATTAAAGACGACGTTTAATCCTTCCCACGGTAACCAGGCGTTAAGTGAGTAACTGAGCTGACACTGGTTTTGATACTTCACAAGGACAGAGAGCGTGTCTTCAATGGTAATGCCATCGCTGAACACGCTCTGATCGCGCCAGTAGTTATCTTCGTGTTCCGCATCGAGATACAGCGCTTTGAGTTGGGGATTGTCGGCCATATGCAGGGCAAAAGGGTCGTCTTTGGCGGCGGCATAACCGTGCGCACGGGGATAAAAAGCGTTAATGCCCCGTTTTTCCGCATTCTCTTTGCCGTAAAAACGCAATCCACCTTCGGCGTATACTCGCTGTGGGTAGCTATCAAGCCAGAAATTCATCAAATCGAAATGATGGGTCGATTTATGCACCAGCAGCCCGCCGCTGTTGCGTTTTTCCCGGTGCCAGCGACGGAAATAGTCTGCGCCATGTTCGGTATTCAGCAGCCATTCAAAGTGCACGGAATAGACCTCGCCAATGGTGTTATTCATCAGCAGCTCGCGCACTTTGCTGTGGTGTGGTGCATAGCGGTAGTTGAAGGCAACGCGCACGGTATGCCCGGTCTGTTCAATCGCATCAAGAATACGCAGCGCGCGGTGCTCGTCGATGGTCATCGGTTTTTCGGTGATCACGTCACAGCCGGCGTGTAGCGCCCGCACAATGTAATCATCATGTGTGCGATCCATCGTGGTTACGATGACCGTATCGGGGCGGGTTTCGGCGATCATGGCTTCAAATTGCCCCGCGTGCCAGGTTGAAACCGGCGCGGCCCCTTCGTTTTTCAGCAACCGGTTAGCGTAGTCCATACGCGTTTGGTTGGTATCGCAAAAAGCCACCATACGGGCTGTTTCTCGCCATTGCCCGCCAATGGCAGAGATATACAATCCGGCCCGCCCGCCCGTACCTACTAGCGCATATTTTTTCATTGCACCCTCGCAAGTGATAAATGAATTAACGTGTTGATGTATTAAAAACGGTGTTTCAATTGTGATTTTTGTACTGTAGCGCGATAGCGGGAGAGAGGTACTGGCAAGCGAGGAAAATGTGATCCCCGGCCATTACTGACCGGGGAAGGCGATTAATGAGCGCGGCCTTGTTCGATACCAATGCCGGTTTGTGAACGGATAAACTGCGCGCGGAACAGCTCGCGTTCACGTTTACCCTCTTCGGAATTGTCGGTGGCAGAGAAGATCCAGATGCCGATAAACGCCACGGCAATGGAGAACAGTGCCGGGTATTCATACGGGAATACCGGTGCGGCATGACCGAGGATCTGTACCCAGATGGTGGGGCCGAGGACCATCAGGATCACCGCCGTCAGTAAACCCAGCCAGCCGCCGATCATTGCGCCACGCGTTGTCAGCTTCGACCAGTACATTGAGAGCAAAATAATCGGGAAGTTACAGCTGGCAGCGATGGAGAAAGCCAGCCCGACCATAAACGCGATATTCTGTTTCTCAAACAGGATCCCCAGCAGGATGGCCACCACGCCCAGCACCAGTACGGTGATTTTGGACACCTTCAGCTCCTGCCGTTCGGTTGCGCCTTTACGGAACACGTTGGCGTAGAGATCGTGAGACACCGCCGATGCCCCCGCCAGTGTCAGCCCGGCGACCACCGCGAGAATAGTGGCGAAAGCCACGGCGGAGATAAAGCCCAGGAACAGGTTGCCGCCAACGGCATCTGCCAGATGTACCGCCGCCATGTTATTGCCGCCAATCAGCGCGCCCGCTGCATCTTTAAATGCCGGATTTGCCCCCACCAGCATGATCGCGCCGAAGCCAATGATAAAGGTCAGAATATAGAAATAACCCATAAAACCGGTGGCGTAGAACACACTCTTACGGGCTTCCCGTGCGTCGCTGACGGTGAAGAAGCGCATCAGGATATGCGGCAAGCCAGCGGTACCGAACATCAGCCCCAGGCCAAGCGAGAGGGCGGAAATGGGATCTTTCACCAGTCCGCCGGGGCTCATAATAGCGCTGCCTTTCGGGTGCACGGCCATGGCTTCGGTAAACAGGTTATTGAAGCTAAAGCCAACATGCTTCATTACCATAAAGGCCATAAAACTGGCACCGAACAGCAGCAGCACGGCTTTGATAATTTGCACCCATGTGGTGGCCAGCATGCCGCCGAACAGCACATACATCACCATCAGCACGCCGACCAGTACAACGGCAACATGGTAGTTCAGGCCAAACAGCAGTTGGATCAGTTTGCCGGCACCCACCATCTGAGCGATGAGATAGAGCGCCACTACCACCAGCGAACCGCAGGCCGAGAGGATGCGAATAGGGCCTTGCTTCAGACGATAAGAGGCGACATCTGCGAAAGTATAGCGTCCAAGATTACGCAGACGTTCTGCAATCAGGAACAGAATAATCGGCCAGCCGACGAGGAAACCAAGCGAGTAAATCAGCCCATCGTAGCCGGAGGTGTAAACCAGCGCGGATATCCCGAGGAATGACGCGGCGGACATAAAGTCCCCGGCAATGGCCAGCCCGTTTTGAAAACCGGTAATGTTGCCTCCCGCGGTGTAGTAATCGCTACGCGAACGGACGCGTTTGGAGGCCCAGTAGGTGATATAGAGCGTCAGCACCACGAAAATCAGAAACATGATGATCGCCTGCCAATTGGTAGGCTGGCGTTGTACCGCGCCGGTAATGGCATCGGCGGCACTGGCGGTAAAAGGAAGTGTGGCGGCAAGCGCCGTCAGGACTCTCATCATGATGCTTTTACCTCACTCATCACTGCTTTTGTCAGGCGGTCAAACTCCCCGTTCGCCCGCCAGACGTATACGCCGGTCAGCAAAAACGAAATAACAATCACGCCAATGCCGATGGGAATGCCCCGCGTCACACTGGTGCCCGCATGCAGCGGTGTCCCAAGCCAGGCTGGCGCAAACGCAATTAACACAATAAAGCCGACGTAAATGATCAGCATGATGATGGAAAGGGTAAAGGCAAACCGTTGCCGTTTTTCAACTAACTCCCTGAAATGCGCACTGTCTTCAATCTGTTGATAGATGTTATTCATCGCAGATTCTCCAGAAGTTTCCCCTTCGTCTTTTACGCCGCAGGTGTGCTGGCTGCACTCGCTTAGCCCATGCGCCTGGGGATAAGCGCCGTTGCCGCCTGCCTGCAACACGAAATCCGTTGGGGGGTAGGGTTTTTTATTATTCCCTCTCCCGGAAAGGGAGAGGGTTGAGCTGAGGACAGAATTACGATGGCATGGTAATGGCCTGCTTCTCTTCGAGCAGTTTGTCTACCACGCCAGGATCGGCGAGTGTGGAGGTATCACCCAGGTTACTGGTATCACCAGCGGCGATCTTGCGCAAAATACGGCGCATGATTTTGCCAGAACGGGTTTTCGGCAGTGAGTCGGTCCAGTGCAGCACATCCGGTGTTGCCAGCGGCCCGATCTCTTTGCGAACCCAGTTGCGCACCTCGGTATACAGTTCCGGGGAGGGCTCTTCGCCATGATTCAGAGTAACGTAGGCATAAATCGCCTGGCCTTTAATATTGTGCGGGATACCCACAACGGCGGCTTCGGCGATCTTCGGATGTGACACCAGTGCAGATTCAATCTCAGCCGTACCGAGCCGGTGGCCAGAGACGTTGAGCACATCATCCACACGACCGGTGATCCAGTAGTAACCATCTTCATCACGGCGTGCGCCGTCGCCGCTGAAGTAGCAATTTTTAAACGTGGAAAAGTAGGTTTGTTCAAAGCGTTCATGATCGCCAAACAGCGTGCGCGCCTGGCCCGGCCAGGAATCAGTGATCACCAGGTTCCCTTCTGTTGCGCCTTCCTGCGGGTTCCCTTCGTTATCGACCAGCGCAGGCTGAACGCCAAAGAACGGGTGCGTGGCGGAGCCGGCTTTCAGTTGGGTTGCGCCAGGCAGCGGGGTGATCATAAATCCGCCAGTTTCGGTCTGCCACCAGGTATCCATCACCGGGCATTTGCCATTGCCAATCTTCGACCAGTACCACTCCCAGGCTTCCGGATTAATCGGCTCGCCGACAGATCCAAGAATACGCAGTGATGAGCGATCCGTACCGGCAATCGCTTTGTCACCTTCTGCCATCAGCGCACGGATAGCGGTCGGCGCGGTATAGAGGATATTCACCTTATGCTTGTCGACCACCTGGCTCATGCGTGCCGGGGTTGGCCAGTTCGGCACACCTTCAAACATCAGCGTAATAGCGCCGCAAGCCAGCGGGCCGTATAGCAAATAACTGTGGCCTGTCACCCAGCCCACATCGGCGGTGCACCAGTAAACATCGCCCGGATGATAGTCAAAAACATATTTAAAGGTTGAGGCGGCATAGACCAGGTAGCCCCCGGTGGTATGCAGCACGCCCTTGGGTTTACCGGTAGAGCCAGAGGTGTAAAGAATAAACAGCGGATCTTCGGCACCGACTTCCACCGGCTGGTGCTGATCGCTGGCTTTTTCGGTCAGGTCGCTCCACCACAGGTCGCGGCCCTCATGCCAGTCAACGTTGCCGCCGGTGCGTTTCAGTACCACTACATGTTCCACACTGGTCACGGCGGGGTTTTTCAGCGCATCGTCGACGTTCTTTTTCAGCGGAATGCTACGCCCTGCGCGCACACCCTCATCGGCGGTGATCACCAGCCGGGAGCTGGAGTCAACAATTCGTCCGGCGACGGCTTCCGGTGAAAAGCCGCCAAAAATGACAGAATGCACGGCACCAATGCGTGCGCAAGCCAGCATCGCAACAGCGGCTTCTGGCACCATTGGCATATAAATAGCCACCACATCGCCTTTTTTAATGCCCAGTGAGACCAGTACATTGGCAAAACGGCAGACATCCCGGTGCAATTCACGGTAGGTGAGGGTTTTGCTCTGGCTGGCGTCATCCCCTTCCCAAATGATCGCTGGCTGATCGCCGCGCTCAGCCAGATGGCGATCCAGGCAGTTGGCCGCCAGGTTAAGCGTGCCGTCTTCATACCATTTGATCGACACATTGCCAGGCGCAAAGGAGGTGTTTTTTACCTTGCTATAAGGTGTGATCCAGTCAAGGATTTTGCCTTGTTCGCCCCAGAACGCTTCAGGATCGGTCACCGATTGCTGATACTTCTCTGCATACTGCTCCGGATTAATCAGGCAATGTTCCGCAATGTTTGCGGGAATATCATGTTTATGTATCTGGCTCATGGCATTTGCTCTCCTTGTAGGATGTTAATGATATGTCACGCAAACGTTAATTGAAGATGCGTTGCCCGGTTTGTTTATTATTTGCGCGACAGATCACGCATTAATTGCATGGGATGAAAAACCAGCAAAATAAATGCGCTAGCTGCAAAAAGCGGGCGAAAAACATCCAGCGGAGATAAATAAGCTTCATAACAGTAGGTTATGGAAAATGACGATTCGATTACACTTTGACGCAGGCCCGGTTGAGAACATTCTTAAAAAAATGCCCGTCAGGGCAGCGTGTGCATGCGCCGGTGCTAGAGTACCGACGGGATAATCGCAACGGAGAAAGCGATGACGCTTCCACACTGGCTCACTTCTATGTCCACCCTTGAGATGACTTCGCTGTGCATTGGTATTGCGACGCCGTGCGTATTTATGATCGCCACCTGGCTTACGTTCAGAGGCAGCGCTGCCAGCGAAAGGGCTGCAAAGGTATTTCTGAAACGCGATAGCTGGCCAGGGGAATTGCACAATACCCGTATCGAAAGCTGGCAGCAGAGCAATATTCTCTACGGCGGCAACCTGTTTTTTGATATCTCTTTCTACCTCGGCCACTCTCAGCAGCTTTATAGCGCTAAGGCATTAATTACATTGGGGCAGGTTCACTTGCTGCGAAAAGGGCTGCCGCTGGTGGTGAAAACCGGCAAGCGAGGTCGTATCGCAGTGATGCAAATAGGTGCCTGGCAAGCTGAAAACACGTGAGTCGCCACGAGCCGGTTTATACATGAAAGAAGGAAAAGGATGTTATGGATTTGCTGCCAACACTCGCGATGTGGCTCTGTATTATTCTCTGTTCCGGGGGGCTTGTAATCGTCTTTATTGGCGTCCGAAACTCTGTTATTTCTTCGCGGGAAAATGAAGCGATTAAACGCACCGGCATTGAGACAGTGGCGCGAATTACCGATGCCCGACAACCTGACGGCCGCACTACCGAAGGGGGGATATTCCTGCAATTGACGCTGGAATTTACTGCTGGCACCAGGCCGATCGCCACCCAGCGAGAGATCATTGTTAAGGTTTTTGACGCCGACAAATACCGCCGCGGGAATACGGTCGTAATCCGTTATCGGGACGCTGACCCGACGCAGCTTGTTATCATGGGCGATGTCGGAAATTAACCTCGGAATGTTATGTGTATGTTAACGACTCACCGCTGAGCGAATGACTGGCTGATGGATAAAAAGCAGTCGAAATTTCCATGTTCGATGACCGGTGTGGCATTATTGCCGGTCAAAAAATACGCAAATGAACATCATTCGGTGAATAATTTCCAAAAGTAAATATTGTAAATGGTCTTATAGAAAACTTTTATATAACAGCAAGTTATAAGTGATAATTGAAATAAAAAGCCATTTTTATGAGAAAATTCAGTCAAACCCCCTTACGGTATAGGGTTGCGTATTACACCCTGCAAATGATACTGATAATGCGCTTTAAAAAACCCCGCAATACCGTGCGATGCGAATCATACCCTTTCAGTATGTGTCGTTCCTGACCATGGAATGGTGCTTCATTGAGGATGTCTGTAATTATGAAAAACATGAAAGTCAGCCTGGCCTGGCAAATTTTGCTGGCCCTGGTGCTGGGTATTCTTCTGGGTAGTTACCTGCATTATCACAGCGACAGCCGCGAGTGGCTGATTGCGAACCTCCTGTCTCCGGCAGGCGATATCTTTATTCATTTGATTAAAATGATTGTGGTGCCAATCGTTATCTCCACGCTGGTTGTTGGGATTGCAGGTGTTGGCGATGCAAAACAACTTGGTCGTATCGGTGCGAAGACCATCATTTATTTCGAAGTGATCACTACGGTTGCTATCGTTCTGGGCATCACGCTGGCGAATGTTTTCCAGCCGGGTTCAGGTATTGATATGTCACAACTGGCGGCGGTGGATATTTCGAAATACCAAAGCACCACCGCAGAAGTGCAAAGCCACGCTCACGGCCTGATGGGGACGATTTTATCGCTGGTACCGACCAATATCATTGCGTCGATGGCGAAGGGTGACATGCTGCCGATCATCTTCTTCTCCGTATTGTTTGGCCTGGGGCTTTCTTCCCTGCCGGCAACGCACCGCGAGCCGCTGGTTACGGTGTTCCGTTCGATCTCTGAAACCATGTTCAAAGTTACTCATATGGTGATGCGTTATGCACCGGTAGGGGTTTTCGCACTCATCTCGGTGACGGTCGCGAACTTCGGTTTTGCCTCGCTGTGGCCACTGGCTAAACTGGTGATCCTGGTCTATTTCGCCATTCTGTTTTTTGCGCTGGTGGTGTTGGGCATCGTGGCGCGTATTTGCGGTCTCAGCATCTGGATTTTGATCCGCATTCTCAAAGAAGAGCTAATCCTGGCGTACTCAACGGCCAGCTCTGAAAGCGTGCTGCCGCGTATCATTGAAAAGATGGAAGCCTACGGCGCACCTGCGTCAATCACCAGCTTTGTGGTACCGACCGGCTACTCCTTTAACCTTGATGGATCTACGCTGTACCAGAGTATTGCTGCCATCTTTATTGCACAGCTGTATGGCATCGACCTGTCGATTGGTCAGGAGATTATTCTGGTGCTGACGCTGATGGTGACCTCGAAAGGTATCGCCGGTGTGCCTGGCGTTTCGTTTGTGGTACTGCTGGCAACGCTGGGTAGCGTCGGTATTCCGCTGGAAGGTCTGGCGTTTATTGCCGGTGTTGACCGTATTCTCGATATGGGCCGTACCGCGCTGAACGTGGTGGGTAATGCACTGGCAGTGTTGGTTATCGCCAAGTGGGAACACAAATTTGACCGCAAAAAAGCGCTGGCGTATGAGCGCGAAGTGCTGGGCAAATTCGACAAAACCGCCGATCAGTAAGCTTGCTGAAACCCTGTTAGCGCGCTCGCGCCGACAGGGTTTTTCGTTATCCCGTTACGCTTCTCATTCCTTCCCTTCCGTTTACCTAACTTGTTAACACCGCTTATCTAACTGCCATGCTGGTGAATAGCGAAGATCCGCTGATGCGCCTCTCAGGTGTGTTGCCCTGTAATCGCTCGGCGCGGGGCCTGTTGAGCGATATTTAACGTGCGCGGGTAACGCTTTTGCGGATCACGGCCAGGAAAACTTTCCCCCTGCCAGGTTTAGCCAGAGAGACAGGTTAATTTTTCCGCCACTCCCTGGTGTTGACGCTTTATTGTTAATTCCCAGAGGCTCCCACGATGAATAAAGGTGAGCAGCAGGATTGATACACAAAGAATTAATAGAATGCTTAACAAGTATCTTAATGGCGTCATGCCTTTTACTCTTTTTAAAGAAAAGAATAAGAAGCGAACTTTCAACCGATGTAGGAGTTGAGGAGTAGCCCTGGGTTATGGAAACAGATCCGGGGCTGACTTCTCCTATTCATAAATACTAACATGGTTAAATTTAAAAGGATTACGTGGCTGCCTGATATACTATTCCTTCACGTCTAAAATGAAGTATGTAATTTCCTTTGCGTTAAATTAGATTTTTATTCGGGCTTGCTCTCAAATATCATCTGTAATTTATTTATGTGCCTCAATAAAGAAAAAGCGGAGTGAATTAATCACTCCGCTTTAATAAGATGACTATGTTCGGTTATTAACCCAGCGCGCTTTCACGCAGTCGGGTTTTTAACTTATTGTATTCATCAATAACATATTGCTCGGCGGTGCGCTGATCGGCGATCGGCTCCACGCGCACGGCACAATACTTATACTCCGGCGTCTTGGTAATTGGGCTGAGGTTCTCTGTGACCAGCTCATTACAGGCACCAATCCACCACTGGTAGGTCATATACACCGCGCCTTTGTTAGGACGCTCGCTGACCTGCGCACGGGTGATAATCCGCCCTTTACGCGAGTTCACCCACACCAGCGCCTCATCTTCAATGCCCAGCCTTGCGGCATCGGCAGTGTTGATTTGCGCGTAGCCCGGTTCATCCGCCAGCGCGGCAAGCGCGGCGCAGTTACCGGTCATGGAGCGGCAGGAGTAGTGACCCACTTCACGCACGGTGGACAACACCATCGGATACTCTTCGGTCAGTTTATCCATTGGCGCGACCCAGTCGCAGGTAAAGAACTTCGCCAGTCCATTCGGGGTATCGAACTTCTCTTTAAACAGATAAGAGGTACCCTGATCGGCCTCCGATGTGTCGCGACACGGCCACTGAATGTAGCCCAGCTCACCCATCTTATCGTAGGTAGCGCCGTAGAAGTCCGGGCACAGATGACGCAATTCGTCCCAGATTTCCTGCGTGTTGTTGTAATGCATCGGGTAACCCATACGGGTGGCAATCTCACTGATAATTTGCCAGTCCGTTTTCAAGTCCCACTTCGGCTCAACCGCTTTAAAGAAGCGCTGGAAACCGCGATCCGCAGCGGTGTACACACCTTCATGCTCACCCCACGACGTAGACGGCAAAATAACATCCGCCGCAGACGCGGTTTTGGTCATGAAAATGTCCTGCACAATCACCAGCTCAAGCTCTTCAAACGCTTTACGCACTGCCGAAAGCTCGGCATCGGTTTGCAGAGGATCTTCACCCATAATGTACGCCGCGCGCACTTCGCCATGCGCGACGCGGTGCGGTAACTCGCTAATGCGATAACCGGTGTGCGCAGGCAGGCTGTCCACGCCCCAGGCTTTAGCGAATTTCTCGCGGTGCGCCTCTTCTTTCACGTACTGATAGCCCGGGAACGTGTCCGGTAGCGCACCCATATCGCAGGCACCCTGAACGTTGTTCTGGCCGCGTACCGGGTTAACGCCCACGTGAGCTTTACCCAGATTTCCGGTCAGCATCGCGAGACTGGTCAGCGAGCGCACGGTTTCCACACCCTGGTAGAACTGGGTGACGCCCATACCCCACAGGATCGCGGCTGTTTTTGCCCCGGCATACATACGTGCTGCCTGACGGATCTCCTGGGCGCTTACACCCGTGACATCTTCAACCGATTCCGGGGTATAGCCTTCAACGATTTTTTTATATTCTTCAAAGCCTTCCGTACGGCTGGCAACAAACGCCTGGTCGTACAGGTTTTCTTCGATAATCACCTGTCCCATAGCGTTAAGCAGGGCGATGTTCGACCCGTTTTTCAACGCAACGTGCATATCGGCAATGCGCGCGGTTTCAATTTTGCGCGGATCGCAGACAATGATTTTCGCCCCGTTTTGTTTCGCCCTAAGAACATGATTGGCGACGATAGGGTGAGAATCTGCGGGGTTGTAACCAAAGATAAACACTAAATCCGTGTTATCGATTTCATTAATGGCATTACTCATCGCGCCATTACCGACCGATTGGTGCAGACCTGCAACCGAGGGGCCGTGTCAGACACGAGCGCAGCAATCGACGTTATTGGTACCAATAACGGCGCGCGCGAATTTTTGCATTATGTAGTTGGTTTCATTACCCGTACCGCGGGATGAGCCGGTGGTCTGGATAGCATCCGGGCCATATTTCTCTTTGATCGCGCTTAAACGCCCGGCGACATAGTCGAGGGCTTCATCCCAGGACACAGACTCCAGTTTGCCGCCACGCTGGCGGCGGATCATCGGGGTTTTCAGACGAGGCGTCAGGATTTGGGTATCGTTAATGAAGTCCCAACCGTAATACCCCTTCAGGCAAAGGGTACCCTGATTGGTCTTCCCCTGCGCTGCTTCAGCCCGAACGATTTTGCCGTTATCGACCACCAGATGGATTTTGCATCCCGAGGCGCAATACGGGCAAACCGTGACGACTTTTTTCATCACTTTCGCTCCAGTTAAAATTGTCTTCCCCATTATGCATCTTCTATGCCATAGCGTTATTGGGGCTATTAACGGATATTACGGCGCAAATTTGGTCAAAATACTGACGAAACGCAGGTCATCGTCAAAAGTGACGTGTCGAAAGGCGAGGGGATGTGACCCCGATTAAAAAACCGGCATTAATTCACTGCATTTATCGTTGGCTGCTTACAGAATGGATCACACTTAGCCCAACAACGCCTGCGGATGCGACCGATGAAACCTGCAATTCTGGTGGTAGATGACGATACGGCGGTATGCGAACTGCTGGAAGAGGTGCTCAGTGAGCATGTCTTTACGGTCTACGTCTGCCATAACGGGCTGGATGCGATAGCGCTTGCCGGGCAGAAACCCGATATCGCGCTGGTGCTGCTGGATATGATGCTGCCGGATATCAACGGATTGCGTGTTTTACAGCAGTTGCAAAAACAGCGGCCTGAACTGCCGGTCGTGATGCTAACCGGTTTAGGCAGTGAGTCGGATGTGGTGGTCGGGCTGGAAATGGGCGCAGACGATTATATTGGCAAGCCTTTCAACGCGCGCGTGTTGGTGGCGCGGGTTAATGCGGTATTGCGCCGCACTGGCGTGCTGGCGGCCGACACCGCTGGCGTGAAAACGGCAGGTTTCCTGTTTAACGGCTGGCATCTCGATCCTGTGCGATGCGAATTGTTTAACCCGCAGCAGCAGAATATTGCCCTGACGCAGGGGGAATACAGTTTGCTGCTGGCACTGGTGCAAAACGCCCGGCGAGTGCTGAGCCGCGAACAACTGCTCACGTTAACCCATAGCGAAAGCGTCGAGGTTTTTGACCGTACCATTGATGTGCTGATTATGCGCCTGCGGCGCAAAATCGAGCTCAATCCGCACCAGCCTGCTTTTATCAAAACGCTGCGCGGGCTGGGTTACGTCTTCGCGGCTGATGTTATTGATAACGCGAAAGCAGCCTAGTTGCCTTGCCTTGCGCATTATCGGGCCGTTAGGTTGCGGCGGCGATCTCCGCCTGCAACGCCTCCAGTGTTTTGGCGCCGTCAATGGCGTTAGCGCACAGCAGGCTGGCGCGGGCGCAGGTATGGGCTAACTGGACGCTGGCATGCAGTGTCCAGTGTTCATGGCATCCGTATAAAAACCCGGCGCAGAACGCATCACCCGCACCGACACTGCCGATAATTTCCGCCTGGCTTAACATACGCGAAGGGATCCACTCTCCGGCCTGCCCGGCGGCTTCACCCCAGGCACCTTCCGGGCAGTGGATCACCACCCGCTGTTTTACGCCTGCCGCCAACAGCTTTGCCGCCGCTAACGCAATATGGTCAATATGGGGTTTGTCGTCTGTGGTGCGCATGGCAAGCCCGCTGAATTCGCCGGCTTCCAGTTCATTAATCACCAGATAATCCAGGTGCGTCAGGCACGGCAACACCAGCGGCTGATAGCGCGGATCACCCTTGCGTGATACCAAATCCAGCGAGGTTTCATAACCCTGTTCGCGCATCTGTGCCAGTAATCGCGCGCTGCGGGTGCCAAATTCTTCATCCGGCATATCCAGGCTGTCGAGCAGCAGTAAATAGCCGAGATGGAAGATTTTCATGCTGCTATCAAGGCTATCAAAGGCGGGGAGATCCAACAGGCGGTTAGCGCCAGGCGAGTGAAAAAAGGTGCGCTGCCCGGAGGGATCGGTCATTACTTGTGACATTGATGTCGGCGCAACGTGCGTGCGCTGGACATGCTGGCGGTTGATATGGTACTGCTCCAGCATCGCCATAATGTAGTCGCCATCGCTGTCTTCACCCACCAGCCCCACCGCCTGTAGCGGCATGCCCGTATGCATTTTCGCCAGCGTCAGCAGCACATTCAGCGGCGCGCCGCCGGTAGAACGCTCGCTATGTGTGATTTCCGCCAGCCAGCCGCGCTCCGGCCATTGCACAATTTGGTGAACATGATCGACCAGCATATTACCCGCGGCGATAATCCCTTTGCGTTCCATCAGAGTTGCCCCGCACTGCCAAAAATGCGCATTTGCCCGGCAACCGTGTCCGTAATGGCCTCTTCAACCCCCAGCAACAACTGCGCGAACTCATCATACAGCGGCTGGCGGTTTGCCATTTGCCGTTCAATAGCGCCCAGCGCCGCCTGCGACATGCCGGTGTAGAAGTTGATTTTATGGATGCCCAGCGAAATCGCGCGCCGGAAATCGGCATCGCTGATACCGGAACCGCCATGCAGCACAAGTGGCAGCCCGGTCTGCTGGCGAATCGCGTCCAGTCGCTCAAAGTCGAGTTTCGGTTCGCCCTTGTACTTGCCATGCGCATTGCCAATGGCTACCGCAAGCGTGTCGATACCGGTGCGATCCACAAAGTCCCGCGCCAGTTGAGGGTCGGTAAAATAGGCCTCATCAGCGTGACCATAGAGTGCACCACCTTCATCGCCACCTACCGCGCCCAGTTCTGCCTCGACCGAAACGCCGACGGCATGGCACATTTTCACCACTTCGCGGGTCTGGCGAATATTCTCTTCGTACTCCAGCGTGGAGCCGTCGAACATGACAGAGCTAAAACCGAGACGCAATGCGCGCACCACTGATTCAAAATGCAGGCCGTGATCGAGGTTCAGTACCACCGGAATATCATGGTGCGCGGCTTCATACTTCACCGCCTCCACCAGGGACTCCAGCGAGATATATTTAAAATGGACTTCGGCAATATTGATGATAAAAGGCGACCGCTCCTGTTTTGCAGCGGCAAACAGCGCGCGTAAAAAGTGGGTGTCGAGCACGTTGAAGGCACCTAAGGCATAGTGGTGCTCGCGCGCATGCGCCAGCCCGTCGGCGAGAGAAATCATCGGCATAGCTGTCCCCTTTAACCTGAAACTTATCTCAGAAACAGGTGATATTCGTTACACAGCACCAGTTGTGCTGGTTCGTCTTCCAGAACGTTGTTGAAGCGATCAAACTGTTGCAAGAAACGGTTGTCATGCTCGTCATCGTTGACCGAGGAGACTTCGCCGACCAGCACATCGCCGAAGCCCGGTTCGCCCCAGAAGCTGTGATACAACCCTGGTGTGAGTGTGATGCTTTCCCCTGGTGAGAGGCGCAACTGGCTGCCTGCCGCGTGAGTCTGAATGCAGCCATCAATGACTACGGTAACGTCGTTGCTGTCGGTTTGTTCCTGCGCATCGGCGTTCCACAGTTCGATAATTAAATTGCCGCCGCCGCGATTAATGATGTCTTCCCGTTTACGCCAGTGGAAATGCATGGGTGTAATCTGCGTGTCGCGCACGTGCATGATCTTTTCCGCGTAGCATTTTTCATAGGGCGCACCATCGGGTGAGCCGTTGCGTAAGGTGAAGAGCGTTAGCCCTTGCGCGTCGAAGTTCGATCCGCCAAAAGCGGTGACATCCCACCCCAGTTTCAGATCAAAAACTTCGCGCCAGGCGTCCCGGTCCAGTTGCTGCCATTTGGTTGGCGGAAAACTGGCGAAAGGCGGCAAATGCACATCATGCATGGAGAAGAACTGCCGCGTATGCCCGAGAATTTCATTAATCGCAGAGCGTTTCATGGTTTCCCCTGTGTTGGCACGCCCTCTCCCTGACGAAAGAGGGCGAAAGACCTTATTTCACCGTCCAGCCTTTATAAGTGCCGACATTTTGTTTATCGATCAGAGTGACCGGGATCAACACCGGCTCTTTTGGCGCGGCTTTGCCCTGCAAAATGTCATAACCGATTTCCACCGCGCGGGCCGCCATCACCTGAGGATCCTGTGCCGGGGTCGCAACAAACAGTGAGTTTTTACGTTTCAGCGCTTCTTCACCGTCCGGGCTGCCGTCAACGCCAACAATAAAGAACTCATTACGTTGTGCCTGTTTTGCCGCCAGATCGGCGCCGATCGCAGTGGGATCGTTAATCGCAAATACACCATCGATTTTCGGATTAGCAGCCAGCAACGAGGTCATAACTTCCAGTCCGCCTTCACGGCTGCCTTTGGCGTTCTGGTTATCCGAAAGCACTTTAATATCCGGGTGGCGCTTAAACTCGGTCTGGCAGCCTTCAACGCGGTTCTGTACAGCGGAAACCGGCGGCCCGTTGATGATCACCACATTGCCTTTGCCTTTCAGACGATCGGTAATGTATTTGCACGCCATTTCACCCGCCTGGGTGTTGTCGGAGGTGATGGTCGCATCAGCCCCTTCTGCCGCCACATCGACTGCGACAACCACAATGCCAGCCTCTTTCGCGCGTTTTACCGCCGGGCCGATGCCTTTCGAGTCGGCAGCATTGAGGATGATCATGTCGACTTTCGCGGCAATAAAGTTATCGATTTGCGCCACTTGCTGACCGAGATCGTAGCCGCTGGAAACCAGCGTGACTTTGACCTTATCGCCCGCCAGTTTCCGTGCTTCCAGCTCCGCGCCTTTGGTGATCTGCACGAAGAACGGGTTCGCCAGATCGCCCACCGTGACGCCGATGGATTTCAAATCTTTGGCCTGCGCAAATGGCGCACTGGCCAGTAACGCGCCAGCGCAAAGCGCAGTGACAAGAGGTTTAAGACGCATGCTGTAATCCTCGCTTCTGTTTTGTAGGGTATTGTTATGCTGCCTGATGATGCCGGGTACGGTATTTGTCGATCAGCACCGCAATGATGATCACCGCCCCTTTGATCACCAATTGCCAGAAGTAGGAGACGCCCATCAGCGTCATCCCGTTATTCAGCGTGGCGATAATCAGCGCCCCCACCAGCGTGCCGGTGATGGTGCCAATGCCGCCCACAAAGCTGGTGCCGCCGAGGATCACGGCTGCGATAGCATCCAGCTCATAGCCCATGCCAAGGTTGCCGTTGGCACTGTACAGGCGCGAGGCGCTCATCACCCCACCCAGTCCGGACAGCAAGCCGCTCATGCCGTAGACAAAAAGCAGTACCAGCCATACCTTGATGCCGGTAAGGCGCGCGGCCTGCATGTTGCCGCCCACTGCATAGATATGTACCCCGAGCGTGGTGCGGCGCAGAATAAACCAGCACAACGCCACCACCGCCAGAGCAATCACCACCAGCCAGGGAACCGGGCCAAGATAGTCGTTGCCCACCCACTCGAAGCTGATATCTGAATTGATCACCGTCGTGCCGTCGGCCAGCAGGTAGGCCGCACCACGTAGCGCCGTGTAAGTGCCGAGTGTGACAATAAAGGGTGGCAACCCGGCAAACGCCACCAGTGCGCCGTTAAATGTGCCAAGCAGCAGACCGAGCATCAGCGCCGCTGGCACCGAGAGCATGGCGAATTCGGGGATCAGCGACACCACCATGGCCGCCACGGCCGTGGTGCCGAGGATCGAGCCGACGGAGAGATCGATACCGCCTGTCAGAATGATGAATGTCATCCCCGCTGCCAGCACGATGTTGATCGATGCCTGGCGGGTAATATTCAACAGGTTGCTTTCGGTAAAAAAGTTCGGCGCAACAAAGCCGAAAACGGCGACAATCAGGATCAAAATCGGCAGGATGCCGACCGTTTGCATCAGATCGCCCATCAGCATCTTTTTGGCGGAGGCCTCTACGGCTGTCGTGTCTTTGGAGTCAGTCATGCGATACCGCCTGGTGATGAGATTCGTTTACGCCGGTTGCCAGCGTCATAATGTTTTCCTGGGTGATGTCGCCGTGGTGCAGTTCGCCCGCAATGCTGCCTTCACGCATGACATAGACACGGTCGCTCATGCCCACAATTTCCGGCAGTTCGCTGGAGATCATCAGGATGGCTACGCCCTGGCGCGCCATCTGGTTCATGATGCGGTAGATTTCACTTTTTGCGCCGACATCGACGCCGCGTGTTGGTTCATCCAGGATCAGGATGCGTGGGCCAATAGCCACCCAGCGGGAAATCAGCAATTTTTGCTGGTTACCGCCCGACAATCCACCCGCCCGAACCTGTGCATGCGGCACGCGAATATTCAGTAATTTGATGGCATCATCCGAAATGGTCTGCGCCTTTTTACGGTTGAGCATGCCCCATGCGGCATCACGCTCCAGCGTCGCCATGGTGATGTTTTCCTGCGCTGCCAGTTCCAGAAATAAGCCCTGCTCTTTGCGGTTCTCTGTCAGGAAACCAATGCCAAGATCGATGGCGGCGCGCGGGGAATGGATCACCACCGGTTCGCCATCCACTTCGATCATCCCGCCCGTTGCTTTGCGCACGCCAAAGATCAACTGCGCCAGCTCCGAACGACCCGCCCCGACCAGACCGGCAAGGCCGACTATCTCGCCGGAACGTACCTGCAAACTGACCGGCGAGATCTTTTCGCCATCGGTCAGGTTATGCACTGTCAGCCGCGGGCTGCCGAGAGGAATATCGCGCTCTTTATTAAACAGGTCGCTGAGCGGGCGACCGACCATCATTCGCACCAGCTCGGACGCGTTCAGCTTGTCGCGGGTCAGGCCGCCAACGTACTGCCCGTCGCGCAGTACGCTCACGCGGTCAGACAGCTCATACACTTCAGCCATGCGGTGGCTGATATAGATGATCGCCATTCCTTCATCGCGCAGGCGCAAAATGAGTTCAAACAGGCGATGGGTTTCGCGGGAAGAGAGCGCGGCAGTGGGTTCGTCCATGACCAGGATACGACTCTTGCGATGCAGTGCACGGGCGATTTCCACCTGCTGTTGCTCCGCAATGGTCAGCTTCCTCACCCGGTCGGTGGCTTTAAAATGCGCGCCGAGGCGATCGATCACCGCCTGCGCCTGCGCGGTCATCTCTTTACGCTGCACCAGGCCGCCACGGGAGAGTTCGCTGCCGAGGAAAATGTTTTCGGCGACGGTGAGGTTGGGGGCCAGCTGCATCTCCTGGTAGATCAAGGTAATGCCTGCTGCCAGCGCATCTTTTGGCCCCTTGATCACATAGGGCTGACCGTCAATCAGGATCTCGCCACTGGTGGCGCTATACGCACCGGCAAGGATCTTCATCAGCGTGCTTTTACCGGCGCCGTTCTCACCCATTAACGCGTGGATTTCTCCGGGCCAGACCGTCAAATCCACCCCTTTGAGTGCGTAAAACTTGCCGAACGCTTTGGCAATATTGCGCATCTCCAGCACGGGCATGTTGCTCATGTCCTGGCTCCTCAGAAGAACGATATCCGCACTTCATCACACGTTGGTAAATGCAAAATGTCAGAAGCTGTTCATATTTGTCATAGTGATGTTACGCAACCGTGCTGAACCCTATCCGGAGCCCTCATGCCGTATCGTGCAAGCCCCTTTTTCGTCAGCGCCCGAGGGCGGCTGTTGTTCTTCAATTTGCTGGTGGTCGCGGTCACGTTAATGGTCTGCGGGGTGGCGGTACTGGGGTTTCGCCACGCCAGCCAGTTACAGGAGCAGGTACAACAGCAAACACTGGATGATATGACCGCCAGTATGAATCTGGCGCGTGATACCGCCAGCGTCGCCACGGCCGCGGTTCGGCTGTCCCAGGTTGTGGGGGCGCTGGAATATAAAGGGGAAGCGGAGCAACTGAAGGCGACGCAAGGCGCACTCCAGCACGCGTTGAGCCAACTGGCGAATGCGCCACTGGCCTCGCTGGAACCGCAACTGGTGGCGCAAATCACCCGGCGTAGCCATGAACTACAACAGAGCGTAACCGACATGCTACAACGCGGGCAGCGCCGCCACCTTGAGCGCAACGCGTTGCTCAGTTCGCTGTATCAGAACCAGAGTTATTTACGTCATTTACAGGATCTGAATGCCCTTAATGGTCGCAACGTACCCGACAAGCGGCTGCTGGAGGAGATGGACCGGTTAATGATTGCGGCGATCCAGACACCCTCGCCACGGCCGACGATCAGGCAACTGAGCGACATTATGGGTCAGTTGCCCAATGAGGCGAGCGAGCCGGCAGTGGCATTTATTTTGCCGGATTTCAGCGCCGAGTTGCGGAAGCTGGAGCCGCTGTCGCGCCAGCTGGAAGAGAGTGATTTAGCGATCAGCTGGTCAATGTTTCATATCAAAGCGCTGGTGGCACTGCTGAATAGCGATATCAACCGCTATGTTTTTGCCGTGGCACAGGCCTCTGAACAGCGCACGGCGCAAAGTCATCAGGAGATGCGCTCCATCATCATTTTTATCAGCGTGTTTGCGCTGTTGGCGCTGGTGATCACCGGTTTCGCCGGATGGTATATCTACCGCAATCTGGGGTCTAACCTGACGGCGATCTCGCGCGCAATGTCGCAACTGGCGCGCGGCGAGCAGGATGTCTCCGTGCCGGCCTTGCAGCGGCGCGATGAACTGGGCCAGCTGGCTCGCGCGTTCAACGTTTTTGCCCGTAACACTGCGTCACTGGAGCACACCTCAAAGCTGCTCAAAGAGAAAAGCACGCAGCTCGAAACCACCTTCCTCGCCATGCGAGACGGGTTTGCCTTGTTCGATAATCAGGGATGCCTGGTGGTATGGAACCCGCAATATCCCTTGTTATTGGGGTTAACGGCGCACGCGTTGCAGCGCGGTCAGCATTATCAAAGCCTGCTCCAGCAGCTTGCTCCTCTGCCAGCGCATGTACAGGATAATCTTGCCCGCCCGTTACCTAAAACCCAGGAACTTCGCCTGGTGGATAATCGCACTATTGAACTGCGTTTCAGCCCGGTTCCGGGACGCGGCATGGTCAATGTGGTCCTGGACAGAACGGAACGTAAAAGCCTGGAAGAAGCGTTGCTGCATAGCCAGAAAATGAAAGCGGTCGGGCAACTGACCGGTGGACTGGCGCATGATTTCAACAATTTGCTGGCGGTGATCATCGGCAGCCTCGAACTGGAGCAGCCAGGTTCGCCGCGGATTTCTCGCGCGCTGAAAGCAGCGGAACGCGGTGCATTGCTTACGCAGCGCTTGCTGGCATTTTCCCGTAAACAGTCACTGCATCCGCATGCAGTAGAGATGCAGCCATTGCTGGAGAATCTGGGGGAATTATTGCGCCACTCGCTGCCTGCGACGTTAACGTTGGACATTGAAGCTCAGCATCCGGCCTGGCCTGCGTGGATCGACGTGGGGCAACTGGAAAACGCCATTATCAATCTGGTGATGAATGCCCGTGACGCGATGGAAGGGCAAAGCGGGACGGTGAAAGTACGCACCTGGAATCAACGCGTGACCCGTAGCGATGGACGCAAGCAGGATATGGTGGCGCTGGAGGTTATCGATCATGGCTGCGGAATGTCGCAGGAGGTGAAGGCGCAAGTATTTGAACCCTTCTTTACCACCAAGCAAACCGGTAGCGGCAGCGGTCTGGGGCTGTCGATGGTCTACGGTTTTGTGCGCCAGTCTGGTGGCCGGGTAGAGATCGAAAGCGCACCGGGGCAGGGCACTACTGTACGATTACAACTGCCGCGCGCTGCCGTGCAGGCAGTCGGCCATGTTGAGGCTTTACCAATGCAGGCACACGATACCCGCGACACGCTGGTACTGGTGCTGGAAGATGAAGCTGATGTGCGACAGACGCTCTGTGAACAATTGCACGAGTTGGGGTATTTAACACTGGAAGCGGAAACCGGCGAACAGGCGTTGCAACTGCTGGAGGCCTCACAGGAGATCGGCATGTTAATCAGCGACCTGATGCTGCCGGGGCGTTTAAGCGGCGCAGAGGTGATTGCGGTTGCGCGTCAGCGCTATCCACACTTGCCGTTGTTGTTGATCAGTGGCCAGGATCTGCGCCCGGCGCAGAACCCTGCGTTGCCAGATGTGGAACTGCTACGTAAACCTTTTACCCGTGGCCAACTGGCGCAGGCATTGCGGCGAATCGCCGCATAAAATACGCACACCTTTAATTGTGGTTACAGCCGGAAAAAATAAGAGCGGTAGTTATTTCTGGTGATGATCTTCACAGACCTGAGCGTAATGTTCTTGCTCATTTCTCTAACGGCCGATAAATTAGATTGAAAGGATTGCTACTTATTTAAGGCTAAACCTGAAATCCGCATATCTCTCTTTTTTGAGAGATTTGGATTTCAGGTTTTTTTTGTTTTTATTCATCATGAATAAATATATTTAGAAGAGAATTATTAAACGGGAATATAAAGGGAATTCACTATGAAAAAGTGGTTGTGCTGCGGAATGCTTATTTTGACTTCATTCTCCAACTTTGCCCGCGAGACAACACTCACGCTTCTGCATACGGGCGATACGCACGGGCGGGGCATGAGTGAAGAGGGAATAGGCTATGGAAAAATCAGCGCTTATGCAGAGGCGATGAGAAAAAATAATCACCCTGTACTGTTGCTGGATGTCGGCGATGCGGTCAGCGGAATCGCGATGACAGATTTATCCCTGGGCGTTGCAAATATTACCGCCATGAATTACATGCGCTATGATGCATTTACACCAGGTAATGCGGATTTTATCTTCGGCGGTGAAGTGTTGCGGACATTAGATAAAAAAGCGAATTTTCCTTTTGTCTCGGCAAATGTTTATTATCAAGGTCAACAAATATTTAACCCTTTTGTCATTAAGAATATTTCCGGAGTGAATGTAGGAATTATTGGCGTTACTCCCCTCAATGCAATGGTGGCGACAACAGACAATAAATTAACCGGATTCGAGGTGAGCGATCCAATAGCGGCAATTAAGACCACCGTTGCCCTTATCAAAAATAAAGTGGATGTGATTATTGTGATGGCGCATTTGGGCAAGGTTGATCCTGATGTCAATATCGGCAAATTGCTGGCCGCGGTACCGGGCATTGATGTGCTTGTTGATGGCCACGATCACATTGAAGTGCCCGACGGCACGCGAATCGGTAACACCATAATGGTGAATGTCGGGCAGTATGGCCGCTTTCTTGGCGAGCTAACCCTTACCCTGAAAGATAAAAAAATAGTGGCCTGGCGCGAACGACTGCTGGATAGGACAGCACTGGCCGCAGTGACTACAGAGAGCCATGTAGAGGCATTTATTCAGCAGCAGCGGGCGAAAAGTGCGGCAACGCTGAGCGAGGTCGTCATGACATTGCCTTTTACGCTGGACGGGCAGCGTGAACATGTCCGTTCAGGGCAAACTAATCTTGGTATGTTGCTGGCCGATGCGCAGCGGGAACATGCCCGCGCTGACATTGCTTTTACCGTCGGGGCTTTCTTGCGAGACAGCATTCAGGCCGGCCCAGTTTCGTTAGGGCAGTTACGCAATGCACTGCCATTCACCCTTCCGCTCGTAACGCGTGACATGAGCGGGCAGCAGATCAAAGATTTTATCGAGCATAATTACACTGATCGGCAGGTGATTTCTGGCGCGTATGCACACGTTAGCGGTATGACGTTTACGGTGGATTTCAGTCGACCAGTTGGCGACAGAATGACGCAGATTCAGGTGAATGGCGCACCGCTGGAGAGCAGCAAAATCTACCGGGTCGCCTGCAATGAGCAGGTGAGCGACTACGGTATCCGGCAGGTGCCAGTCCGCGATCGTTACGAGGTGACGATGGCCTCGCTGCTGGCCGATTACGTGAACCGTCACACCGCGCTACAGCCGCCGGCGGCGCGCATTCACGTGGCGCGTTAGCCGTCAGGGATTTGAGAATCCTCCGCTACTCGCCCGCTGAGTGGTGAATTACCGTAGCGCCAGTCCCCTTTTGAGACGGGTTTTATGAAACGTTACGCGACAGCGCTGTTATTCGGCGCACTCTCTCTCAGCGCTCAGTTGGCCCATGCCGATATGATTGATGATGCTATTGGCAATATTCAGCGGGCGATTGGCGATGCTTACAATACCGATAACAGCAACCGTGACGACAGTTATCGGGAAGATAGTCTGCGTCGCGACAATCGCGAGCGGCGGTATGAGGAACGTCGCAGGCAGCTGGAAGACCGCCGCCAGCAGCTTGACGATCGTCAGCGCCAGCTCGATCAGGAGCGACGCCAGCTTGATGATGAACAGCGCAGACTGGAAGACGATGACGATCGCTAACCGCTTATGCCGGAACGCGAACGCGCAAACCCAAACGTGCCGGAACGACATCTTCCAGAATCGCAACCAGTTGCGGATCCATAAAGTGGTATTCGTCGGGAATATCCAGCACGTGTACCGGCTTATGCTGCATCAGGCGGCCAAAGTCGGCCATAATCCGGCTTTTGTGATGTTCTTCCATCACACAAATTACGTCAGCCCAGGAGAGAATAGCGGGCGAGACGGTTTTTCTTGCCTGGCGTTGTGTGCCAGCGGAGCGGGCATTCAGCCCTGGATAGCGACGAAAAACCTGCTCAGCCGTTGGGCTGCGCCACTGGTTTCGGCTACAAATAAAAAGCACATTCATGGCAAGTCGATACTCATTTATGCCGCGTAGTGCAAATAACTGCCTGATCACACGCGGGTATTAAAGACCCCGTTGCGTTATGCGCAACAATTTTTAGTGCGAGTCTGTACGCTTTATCCCTCAAACTACCTCTTTACAGGCTGCGTCTTCTTGTCCCGGTTCCTGCGGGAAATAACCGGAATGAATATATCCATATTGTGCGGTCTAATCCAGCACAATCCGCATGCCATCATAACCTGCTTCAACCCCCGTCGGCAGCGGGTTTTGCATCATCCATTGATCAAAGACATGACTGATATGCGTTAGGATCACACGCGGGCAGCCAATAACCGCATTCAGCGCCAGAACGGTGGTTAAATCGCTGTGATTTTTCGGCGTTTCCGGGCGTGGTTCATAACTACAATCTATGATGACCACCTGCGGACGATTATTGAGCAGGAACGTCAATGTCTTATTCGGCAAGCCCGCCGTGTCGGTTAACCATGCGACCCTGCTGTGCGCGGATTCCAGCAAATAGCCAAACGTGAGTTTTGAGTGGTTTAACGGCAGGGGGGTCACCTGCAAGCCTTGCAGATCAAAGACCACAAAAGGTTCGACGGTGTGGCTGAAATCCAGCAAACCAGGGTGCCTGAACAGATCGTCGCAACCCTGTTCGTCCGGAGGGCCATACACCGGGATTTTATCGCCCACACCCCAGCGCAGTGGGAATAAGCCCTGAACATGGTCCATATGGTAGTGGGTCAGCAGGAATTGCTGAAAGTGACCCGCAGGAAAGTTATCCATCAGGTCGGGGATCCCCGCATCAAGCAAAGTGATCGCGTCATTGAACTGCACGGCGGCGCTGCAGGGCTTACGGCGATGTGCGACGTTCTGGCGCGCACGGTGGCAGGCGGCGCAGTCGCAACCAAACACCGGCACCAGCTGTGCGCCGCCAGTGCCGGTAAGGGTGATGGTTAAGCTCATACGACCTCTTACAACGGTTGAGAAAACGTCATCAACGCAGCGTCACTGCGTCGGTGTCATTACGCACTTTTCCCTTGTTGCGCGCGTATCATCGTAATCAGTCCTTCGACTGACTGTAGCAAACTTCCATCATTGTTAAGCGTCAGGCAGCCTGAAGGATGATAACGCGCGGCGCGCTCCAGGCGGGCGGCGATTTCCGTTGCATTTTCCCGACCGCGCTGCTGCAGCCGCTGTCGCAAAATGTCCGGCGACACTTGCACGTTCACCGGCATTAACCGATCTCCGTACTGTGCCAGCGCCTGTGGCAGATGCCCGCGCGAGCCATTGACCACCACATCAAAACCCGTTTGCAGCCAGAGATCGATCTCTGCGCCAATGCCATAGTAAAAGCCATTGGCATGCCAGCTAAGGGTAAACAGATGCTGCTCGGCGCGCGTAAAAAACTCTTTTTCGCTCAGCGCGATATGGTTTTCACTGCCTGCGCTGGCCGGGCGCGTAATATAACGGTGCGCGACCAACAATTGCGGGTGTTCACGACTGCGTAGCGCCGCCAGCAGTGAATCCTTTCCCGCGCCGGACGGCCCCATCAGCCAGATCAATCTGCTCATCAGAACACCCTTATTCCCTGGCGCCAGACATGGTCGATATGCACATGATCGCCTTTGTGATGCGCGAGTACCAGGTCAGCCCGTTTCCCTTCGCCAATCACACCGCGATCGTGGAGGCTCAACGCCTGCGCCGGGTTTTTCGTCACCAGACGGATCGCCTGCGGCAACGTGAAACTGTTCTGCTCGTCAGCAGCAATGCGAAACGCTGCATCCAGCAGGCTGGCAGGGTAGTAATCGGACGACAGCACATCCAGCAGGCCAAGCTCCGCCAGCTTATGCGCCGCCACGTTGCCGGAATGAGAGCCACCGCGCACGATGTTTGGCGCGCCCATCAGAATACGCATTCCATGCTCACGGGACGCCTCCGCCGCCGCAAAGGTGGTCGGGAACTCGGCGATAAGTGTGCCTAGCTGATGTGATTCCACAACGTGTTCGCGGGTGGCATCATCATGGCTCGCCAGCGGCAGATTGCGTTCACGACAATGGGCAGCAATGGCCATGCGGTTGGGCTGCGACCACTGTGCTGCCAACGCCAGCTGCTCTTGCTCAAAGAGGTCCATCTGCGCATCCGTCAGGTGATATTTGCCTTGATAATATTCACGGTACTTCGCGTAACTGGCGTACTGACGCTGGCCTGGTGAGTGATCCATCAGCGATACCAGCGTGACCGGTTCACGGTCGACCAGCTTTTCAAACAGCGGCAGTGTGGTGTGATGGGGGAGTTCGCAGCGCAAATGCAGGCGGTGTTCCGCGCGGTTCAGGCCGCGTTTTTGCGTCTCTTCTACCGCGTTGATCATCTTTTCCAGACTCTCCAGCCGATCGCCGCCGTCGCGTACATCGCCAATGGCCACCGCGTCCAGCACGGTAGTGATCCCACTGGCGACCATCAGCGCATCATGGCTGCTCATCGCCGAGTGCGCGGGCCAGTCCACTTTTGGACGCGGAGTGAAGAACTTATCCAGATTATCGGTATGCAGCTCTATTAGCCCTGGCAGCAACCAGCCGCCGTCGCCATCGTGCGCGCCCGGCTGGCGGCTCTGCGTTTCGGCGAACGCGCGGATCACACCCTCGCGGACTTCCAGCGATCCCTTCACGACCTCGTCTTCCAGGATAAGTTGTACGTTGTTGATGATCATGCGTGAGTTCCCATCGGATACAGACGGTCAGCAACGCGTTCCCGCACCGTGCCATCGTGAAAAATGCCCACAATTGCCGCCCCGCGCGCTTTCGCCTGTGCGATCAGTTCCACCACAGCGGCGCTGTTTTTTTCGTCCAGCGAGGCAGTAGGCTCATCAAGCAGTAAAATGGGGTAGTCGACAATGAAACCACGGGCGATATTGACGCGCTGCTGCTCTCCGCCGGAAAACGTTGCCGGGGCGAGATGCCATAAACGTTCTGGTACATTCAGTCGGGTGAGTAGCTGCCCGGCTTTCTGAGCACAGACCTCACGAGGCACGCCCTGTTCAAGCAGTGGCTGCATCACCACATCCAGTGCGCTGACCCGGGGAATGACCCGTAAAAATTGGCTGACCCAGCCAATGGTGTGGCGGCGCACTTCCTGCACTTTGCGCGCCGGCGCGTGTACCAGGTCGACCCATTCCTCGCCATGCCGGACATGAATATGCCCGGCGTCGGGTAAATAGTTGGCATACAGCGAGCGCAACAGCGTCGACTTGCCGCTGCCGGAGTGACCATGCAGCACCACGCATTCTCCTGCTTCTACACTCAGCGAAGTTTCATGCAGTACCGGCAAACGTACGCCGTGTTGATGGTGCAGGACAAAGGTCTTGCTGACATTTTCCACACGCAAAACAGTCATCGGACGCTCCTTAATTTTGTAAGACCGAGGAGACCAGCAATTGGGTATAAGGATGATGAGGATCGTCGAGCACGCGGTCGGTTAACCCACTTTCCACCACCTGACCCTGTTTCATCACCAGCAGGCGATTTGCCAGCAGGCGTGCCACGCCGAGATCATGGGTGACCATTACCACCGCAAGGTTCATTTCCACCACCAGACTGCGCAGCAGATCCAGCAGTCGCGCCTGTACGGACACATCCAGCCCGCCAGTCGGTTCATCCATGAACACCAGTTTGGGCTGGGTGACGAGGTTGCGAGCGATCTGCAGGCGCTGCTGCATGCCGCCGGAAAAAGTGGTGGGCAAATCATCTATACGGGAGGGGGGGATCTCGACATCGCTCAGCCACTGCTCCGCCGTGGCGCGGATCGCGCCGTAATGCCGGGCCCCTTTCGCCATAAGGCGCTCGCCAATATTGCCACCAGCGGAAACCTGCCGACGCAGACCATCGAGTGGGTGCTGATGGACGACGCCCCACTCGGTACGCAACAGGCGACGGCGCTCGGCCTCACTCATCGCATAGAGTGAACGGCCCTGATAGATAACATCACCCTGCTGGGGCGGCAGGCGGGCTGAGAGAGCATTCAGCAGCGTGGTTTTACCGGAACCGGACTCGCCGACAATGCCCAGTACTTCGCCTGGCCATAAATCAAACGACACATCAGTAAAACCTTTACCCGGGGCGTACAGATGTGAAAGTTGGTGCACCGAAAGCAGCGGTTGGATCATTTACGTAAAGCCTCGCTCTGTTGGCGGCAGTAGTCAGTATCCGAGCAGACGAACATCCGTTTTCCGGTATCATCCAGCACCACTTCGTCCAGATAGCTGTGGATCGATCCGCAAATAGCGCAGGGCTGATCCCATTTTTGCGGCGCAAAGGGGTGATCTTCAAAGTCGAGACTGACGACGGGGGTATAAGGTGGCACGGCATAAATGCGTTTTTCGCGCCCGGCACCAAACAGCTGCAGGGCAGGCATCATATGCATTTTGGGGTTATCAAATGCCGGAATGGGGGACGGATCCATGACGTAGCGGTCGTTCACTTTAACGGGCCAGGCGTAGCGGGTGGTGAAGTTGCCAAAGCGGGCGATATCTTCATACAGCTTCACCTGCATAACACCGTACTCTTCCAGTGCGTGCATGGTGCGGGTTTCGGTTTCGCGAGGCTCGATAAAGCGCAGCGGATCCGGGATAGGTACCTGATAAATGAGGATTTGATCATTGACCAACGGCGTTTCCGGAATGCGGTGTCGGGTCTGGATCAGCGTGGCGTCGGTGGTGCGTTCGGTGGTTTCCACCCCCGTTACGCGACTGAAGAACTGGCGAATGGAAACCGCGTTGGTGGTGTCATCCGCGCCCTGATCGATCACCTTCAACACGTCGTCTTCACCGATCACGCTGGCTGTGAGCTGAATACCGCCCGTGCCCCAGCCATAGGGCATGGGCATTTCCCGCCCGCCGAACGGCACCTGATAACCGGGTATCGCCACCGCTTTCAGCAGCGCACGGCGGATCATGCGTTTGGTCTGCTCATCAAGGAAGGCGAAGTTATAGCCAGTCAGCGCGTTAGCCACGGTGCTTCTCCTGTTGCAGTTGGCGCAGTAAGTCCAGTTCAGCCTGGAAATCAACGTAATGGGGAAGTTTGAGGTGTGAGACAAAACCGGCCGCTTCGACATTATCGGCATGTGCCAGCACGAACTCTTCGTCCTGTGCCGGGCTGCGCACCGGTTCGCTGTATTCGGCGGTTTGCAGGGCGCGGTCAACCAGCGCCATTGCCATCGCTTTACGCTCGCTCATGCCGAAGACAAACCCGTAGCCACGGGTAAAATGCGGCTTTTCATCCTCAGGTGCGACGAAACCGTTGACCATTTCGCACTCGGTTATCAGCAATTCGCCGATGTTGACTGCAAAACCCAGTTCTTCCGGCACGATATGGACATCGACATAGCCACTGCGGATCTCCCCTGCAAAAGGGTGGTTGCGCCCGTAGCCGCGTTGCGTGGAGTAGGCCAGCGCCAGCAGGTACCCTTCATCGCCACGCGCCAGTTGTTGTAACCGCGAGGCGCGTGAGCAGGGATACACTGGCGGTTGACGGGTTACGTCATCCGGTGTGGCACCGCTGTCGTGCTCCGCTTTCGCCAGCCCTTCATTGACCAGCAGGCTAAACACATGTGGTGTGCTCTCTTGCGGGCATGGTGCGGCTTTCTTCAGCGGCGGCGTTTCACCTTCGGCGAGCAGGGCAAAGTCCAGCAACCGATGGGTGTAATCATAGGTAGGGCCAAGTAACTGGCCGCCGGGAATATCTTTATAAACGGCGGAAATACGGCGTTCTAAACGCATGTTGGCGCTGTCGACGGGTTCACTCACAGCCAGACGCGGTAACGTCGTGCGGTAAGCGCGCAGCAGAAAGATGGCTTCGACGTTATCGCCGCTGGCCTGTTTTAGCGCCAGTGCGGCTAGCTCACGATCGGCGATGCCACCTTCGGTCATCACCCGATCGACTGCCAGATGCAACTGTCCGGCGACTTGCCCGACGCTAAGTTCGGGCAGTTCACTGTCGCCACGGCGTTTATGTTCCTGCAGAGCGTGGGCGGCAGCTATCGCCTTTTCGCCCCCCTTGACAGCAACGTACATCAGCACACCTCCACAAGTGTGGTTCTGGGGATGGCCAGCGCCCGGTCGCCGCAGGTCAGGATCACATCAATACCGGTCGGGAACGAATGCGGGCGGTCGGTAAACTCATCGGTAATGCATTCCGGCAGTTGCGGCGCAATCATGCGCTCCTCAAGAATGCCCGGGCCAGTCAGGCGCAGCATGCGCCCGCCGCTTAATCCCTGAAGTTGCAAAATTAGCGTGGCGCTGGTTTCGGGGCTGAAGGCGGTGCCGGTCGGCAGTGCGCTTAGTTGCCCGGCGCTCAGGGTGTGATCGGCGACGGCAAAGAGCGACTGCTGCGGTTGATCCACCAGGGGCGCGTTGGTATGAAAGCGCAGATTCTGGCGCACCAAATCATGACTCAGCGCGCCGGAGATCCAGATTGGCGTGTCGTTATCCACCAGCGTCAGCAGTACGCTGGTGGAAGCCGCACCCAGCGGCGGCCAGCCATGTTTCAATTGCGGCAGCGAGACGATAACGCCAGGCTCGCTCATGGCTTTTAGCAGACGGCGAAAACAGTGTTGAGCATCATGAACAGCGGATGCGAATGCGGGTTGTAAGGTCATGCGTTATCTCCGCGAACCAGGGTAAAAAAGTCGACCCGGCTGGCGTTGACTTCGGCCTGGCGTGCCTGAAGGCGCGCGGCTCGGTCCGCTTCCAGCGGGACAATAAGGGTTTCCATCAGGGTTGGGTAATGCTCGGGTTCCTGTAGCAATGCATCGCACACCGCGCAGCGTTCGGCATGACCTTTATCGCGGCCAAGCACCCAACTGAAGCCGAGCTGACCGCTACCGAGTTGGACGACAGCGCGGGTTAATGTGGCATCGCCAGGGAAAAAACGATCGCCGGTCGCGCCCATACGTGCCTGGATCTGCACCAGCCCGGTTTGCGGCGCGCGAACAAACTCATAGTCCGGAGCCAGCCCGAGCGTGCGCATTCGTGCCCGCAGCATCTCCGGAGTGGACTGGGCGAGCGCCGCCATCCAGCGCTGGCGAGTGGAGGTATCAAAATGCATTCAGTGCTCCATGGTGAATTCGATCATGTCGGCACGCGTCAGGCTTACGGAGTATTCCGTGGCATTGATCTCGCCTTCACGATGATTAAGCGTCCGCACGCAAAGCAGCGGCGCCATATTCGGGATCTCCAGCCAGCGGCTCTCTTTCGCCTGTGCGCGTCGTGCGCTAATGCGCGTCTGGGTGCGTTTCAGGTCAATGGCGGCGTGCTCGCGCAGAAAGTCGTGCAGCGAGCCGCTGTCGAACTGTTGCAGCAGCGGCCACAGCGCCATGTCGGAGAAGTAGTGGTCAATCAGACACAGGGCGATGCCATTGACCCGGCGGCGGGTGCGCAAATGAATAACGTTATCGCCCTCCTGCACTCCCAGCGCGTCGGCGACGTGACTGGAGGCCGGGCGCAACACTGCCAGCAGACGTTCGCTGGTGGGATGGCTTCCCTGATCGAGTAAGTTCTGGCTGAAACGCGCCTGTGCATTGAGCGGGTAATCGAACGGGCGCGTAAGCACCATAACGCCCACGCCCTGACGGCGCTGGACCCAGCCTTTTTCCACCAGTTGATCAATGGCGCGGCGTAAGGTGTGGCGGTTAACCTCAAAGCGTGCGGCCAGTTGCTGCTCAGCGGGAAGCCAGTCGCCGCAGCGATAGTGGCTGCGCAGTTCTTGCTCGAGCCTGGCGGCGATCTCCTGGTAGCGTGTTGGGTAACTGGTCGGATGTCTGGATAAGTGCATGGTCATCAAAGCCCCGCAGGCCACAGAAAGTGTGCCCTTATGCTGAGGGGGAAATGTTGCATTTGGGTTATGCGTGGATTGCGCGGGGATGAATCTTGCAAGCGTAAGAAAAAAACGGCAGACGCGGGTGGCTACCGTTCAGGCAGGATGAGACGTTACTGGGGTTTGGCGACGTTTACCATCCATGGGATGCCGAATTTGTCGGTCACCATACCAAAACCCTCCGCCCAGAATGTCTCCTGCCAGGGCAGGGTGACGTGCCCGCTGTCGGCAAGGGCATCGAACCAGGCTTTACCTTGTGCCAGATCCTGGGTGGCGAGGCTCAATGTAAAGCCATTGCAGGCGGCATCGTTCTGTTTACCATCGCTCATCATGATCTCGCTGCCTGCTATACGCAGGTTGGCGTGAGCAATATCGCTATCGTTAAATGTTTGGCCAGCGGCACAGCCTTCATCGGCGTCGGGTTCAGGCATTTCGCCGAAAGTTATTTTATAAGTTAATTCAGCATTTAACGCGTTTTGATAGAACTGTATGGCCTGATGACATTGACCAGAAAAAGAGATGTAGGGACTGAGGGGCATAATCATTACCTCGGGTAACGAGTCTGCGGATAAGTGTAGAGGTGCCGGTAAAGGTAAACCAGGCGGGGAGCAAAAACTCCCCGTCATTCATTAGTTCTTTTTAACGAATTCTGATTTCAGTTTCATTGGCCCAAAACCGTCGATTTTACAATCGATATTATGATCGCCTTCTACCAGACGAATATTCTTCACTTTGGTGCCAATTTTTAACATTGAAGAACTGCCTTTTACTTTCAAGTCCTTAATAACAGTTACGCTGTCGCCATCGGCTAACAGATTGCCGTTAGCATCCTTGACGATTAATTCGTCGACATCGGAGCTGGGGGCTGCGTCGCTCCACTCGTGCGCGCATTCCGGGCAAATGAACAGGCCGTTATCCTCGTAAGTGTATTCGGAGTCACATTGTGGGCAGTGGGGCAGTTGCATAGGGTTTTTCCTCAAAAAATACATAAAGCACAGGCACTTAGCGGGTGCAAAAAAGGCGTATTGCCTGAAAAGGCCGCAATTATACAGCAAAACCGTATAGTTGACGTTGTTATTATTTTTTCACATAAAAGATAAAAAGGTGATGTGGCTGACATAACCTGTCATTCGCTTAAGCGATGCTAATCCCGGATAAGCCACTAAGGAAAAACTGATGCGAACATTTAGAATATTTTAGGGTGGAAATTGCCACCATTTACTAATTCATATATTGTGGCAGTTAGTATCCGGTGTAATTCGCCACAAACTGTCATACCTGCTGTGTCTGCCGCCATTGGCAGATAATTACCTCTCAAATTGGGTGGGTAAATAAATGACGATATATCCAGGTTGTTCTTGAAAATGAGCTACGCTCTAACTCTCCGGTTTTTTATGACCGGGGGCGTATTGCTGTCACTTTTTGAGAGAAAAAATATACTTTCCTGAGTCCCATCAGGTATTTATCTTTTTGAAGATATTTTCCACACGTAATTATAAAAGCCGAAACTTCACTAATAAAAGATCGCGGCTAAATAAAAGTAAGAAAATTTGCGTTAAGGAAAGACTTTTGACATGCACACACAAACAATTTTTGAGTTAAGCCAGGAAGCAGAGAGATTGTTACAACTTTCTTTGCATAATCTCCAGGCCCTGAAAAAAATGCCGGTGGCGACGCTTGATGAGGCGGCGATTCCCGGCATGGCGGATAACGCCAATGTGCTTCCTTTACATTTCAGCGCTCGTGGCGTTGAGGCTCAGCAGGCCACACTGCATAACGAATTCCGCAAAATAACTCGCCTGGAAATGGTGCTGGCTATTGTCGGCACCATGAAGGCAGGCAAATCAACCACCATCAATGCGATAGTGGGTACTGAGGTTTTGCCTAATCGTAATCGGCCAATGACGGCGCTGCCGACACTTATTCGGCATACTCCGGGCCAGAAAGAGCCTATTCTTCATTTTTCGCATGTCGGGCCGATTGACGCGCTGTCACAGCAATTACAAACCCGCCTATTTAATTACGATCGTGACAAACTGGCGCAAAAAATCGAAATCGATAAAGACATGGCCGGTTTGCTGGACCGTATCGCTCAGGGTAATGCGTTCGATAAACACTATCTGGGTGCTGAGCCGATCTTTCACTGCCTGAAGAGCCTGAATGATTTAGTTCGCCTGTCGAAAGCGCTGGATGTGGATTTCCCCTTTTCGGCGTATGCCGCTATTGAGCATATTCCGGTCATTGAAGTGGAATTTGTCCATCTGGCGGGGCTGGAGAAAGAGCTGGGCCAGTTGACGCTGCTGGACACCCCCGGCCCAAACGAAGCCGGTCAGCCCCATCTGCAGAAAATGCTTAATGAACAGCTAGCGCGGGCCTCTGCGGTACTGGCGGTCATGGACTATACGCAGCTTAAATCGATATCCGATGAAGAAGTGCGTCGCGCGGTTTCTGCAGTGGGTCGTTCGGTTCCGCTGTATGCGCTGGTCAATAAGTTCGATCAAAAAGATCGTAACAGCGACGATGAAGATCAGGTTCGGGCGCTGATTTCCGGCACGCTGATGAAAGGCCATATCAATCCTTCGCAGATATTTCCTGTTTCTTCCATGTGGGGCTATCTGGCGAACCGGGCTCGCAACGAGATCAAACACCAGGGTCGGTTACCGGATCCCCAGGATCAGCGCTGGGTGCAGGACTTTGCCGAGGCGGCGCTGGGACGTCGCTGGCGTACTGCCGACTTAGACGATATAGAGCACATTCACCATGCAGCTGAATTGCTGTGGCAGGACTCTCTGTTTGAACAGCCGATCCGCAAACTGCTGCATGCCGCCTATGCCAACGCGTCACTCTATGCGCTGCGTTCGGCTTCGCACAAATTACTGAATTACACCCAAAGCGCTCGTGAATACCTCGATTTCCGTTATCAGGGACTGACCGTTGCCTATGAGCAACTGGAACACAATATTACGCGGCTGGAAGAGGATATGGCGCTGCTTCACACTTGCCAGGAAGGCGTCAGTGATGAAATCCAGCATGAGGTTGAAGGGGCGCTGGCGGCGGCGGAAACCTTTATTCATGGTCAGCAGTTTGAAATTGTTGAGGCCATTGATGGCTGGTTCCACGATGGAAAACTGGCGCGTATCGCTCGCGAGAGTAAAGCGGACTTGCGGCTGGATGATGCGCTGAACCCTCATCAACTGATACTGGAAGATGAAGGTCAGGCGCAAAGCGTGCTCAGCAAAATCCGCTCGGCATGCGAGACAATTTTACTGGCGGCCCAGGATCGTATCAGCCGCGAGCTGGCACTGCGTTTTGACGAACTGGAAAATACGCTGGGCCGTTCGCTGAACGACGCCATGCGTCCTATCGAGATGCGCATAAAAGAAGAACTGAGTCATGCCGGCTTCCGGGCGCGTATCAGTTTTCCGGCTTTTCAGCCCAGTACGCTGAATTTTAATACTCGCGCGTTGTTCAGCAATGCAATCGCATCGGAAGATGTGCCTGCCGGGCAGGCGATGCGTGGCAACAGCGTGCGGGAAACGGTCTCGCGCTGGCTAAATAATCCCAGCTGGGGTTGGGAAGATTATGTGGTAACCCGTACCCGTTATGTTATCGATATCGCAACGTTACACGCCAAATTGATTGATCATATTGCCCATTTTTGCGCACAAATCCGTAAAGCTTTAGCCGCGCAGGTCGATGTTTCTGTTACGGCAGGGATGGCAACATTTTTCGCCGAGTTCTCGTTAAGTCTGGCGGGACTGCAGGAAAGTTTGCGTGACAGCCTGACGATACGGCAGCAAAACGAGTCGTCAGTGCTAGCGTTGCAGCAACATTTGCAACACTGCATCAAGACGGCGAATTGGATCCATGAGGACGCACGTCTGTTACGCGATGACATACAAACTCTATTCGCAGCAGATCAACCATGAAAAATCGACTACTGGATGGGCCGGGACGAGTACTGGAATGTATTCATCCGAAATTTATCGTGGATTTGGTGCAGGGCGGCGATGCCTCGCGCCAGAGCGCTATTGTGCCGCAACAGCAGCTATTTCGTGAACGTCTGACGCAGGAAGTCATGGCACAAACGCAACTGCGCCCGTGGGCGATGTCGGGCGTGCTAAACGAGAATGATGCGTTGCGGCTTGGCCTGGCCGAGAAACTCGCCAGCATGCTTGATCCTGGCCACCTGGCATTAAGCCGTATTACCCAGCGCCTGACGGCAATGCAACAGGCTGAACGCCGCCCTGCCAATACGACGCCGGGTTTACATCAACAGTATGATGAACTGGTAGAGCATTTTAGCCAGCGTACCGCGTGGAAAGAGAAAGCATTGACGCAGCGCGGGCTGGCAGTGCAGGCAGGGAACCATAGCGAGCACGTCTTTACCCAGTGGCGCGCCGGGAATTATAACGGCTGGTCGATGGCCGGACGCTGCTATGTCGCTCTGGAGGAGTTGCGCTGGGGGGCTTTTGGCGATGCCTGCCGGCTGGCGAATGCCGACGTGGCAAAAATGCTGAAAGATAATGTGCGTGTCATGGCGGCGGATTTTCTGGCGCAGGAGATCAACGCTGCGCCCACCACGCGCCACTTCTATCATCAATGGCTGGCGACGCCTTCTACGCCAGGGCTGATGGACTACAAAGATCTCCTTGGCTGGCTGGGTGACTGGTGTGACGTTGAGCAGCACCCCATTTGCTGGTCGGTCACGCAGAGCTGGCAAACGGTGGCGCTTGGCATGCCGCGGCTCTGTTCAGCAACGCGTATAGCCACTGCCATGGTAGAAGAGATTTTCGGCGACTAAGCGGTATGCCCTGCAATGGTCTGGCCGGAGCGGTCGTCAATTGCAGGACATAGCGGACAGCAAAAGCCCCGAAAGGGGCTTTTTTATCACGTTTAATGGCTGGCGGATTCGACCGTTTTTTCCGCTTCGCTGGCGGCAGCCGGGATTGCGCCGAAGCGTTTTGCATACAGTGCGGTGATGATAGGCACCAGAATCGCAGTGACAATCACACTGGCGGCGACCAGCGCCGTGGCAGAGGCGGCGACTGGTTCAAACGCCGGATTAATCTGCGCGATGATCACCGGGTTAGCGACTGCTGCACCGGCAGCGGAAGAGGCTGCCACACCCGCGGTGCCGTTGCCACCGCCGATCAAACGGTCGGCAATAATCAGCGGAATACCCGTAATGATGATTACCGCCACGCCGAGGACGATCCCCAACAGGCCGGTATCCATAATCACACGCAGATTGATCGTGTTACCTAACGCAAAGCCGAAGAAGGGGATCAGTACCGGCGTGGCTTTGCTGAAAAATGCCCGCAGGTCATGATCGAGGTTACCGAGCGTAAAACCAATCAGGAACGGCAGTACAGCGCCCACAAAATGGTGCGGCTCGAATGAGGCCAGCCCGGCAGATCCGAGGATCACCATCGTCATCAACGGGCCGGATTCCAGCGACATCAGGACAAACGCGCCAGACTCTTCTTTACTGCCGTACTGGTTCATCAGGCTGGCATACAGACCGCCGTTGGTCATATCCATTGCGGAAACGATAGCCAGTACGGAAAGGCCGGCAAAGAACCCGGTCTGGATACCGGTGTCCGGAATAAACGAGGCGGCAATCATCGCCACCAGCCATGCGACAGCGATTTTGGTCAGTACCAGCGTACCGGATTTGCGTAATACCGTGCCGGTAGCGCGTAAATCAATTGACGCGCCAATACAAAAAAACCACACCGCCAGAATGGGCACCGTGCCGGTGATCATTCCTTTGGTAAAGGAACCAAAATAAGCGCCGGTGTCTGGTGCGAGTGTATTCAAAACTGCCCCTAAGATCAGAGGGATTAGCATCATCCCGCCGGGAATACGTTCAATTGTGGCCTTAATTTTCATCATGAACCCTCATTTCTCGTCATTAACATGAGCGAGGAAACCCAAAGATTAATATGTAATATTTTCAATTAATTAGAATGGTATGACGTCAGGAGGTACTTTCCAGTCTGCGGTTATTGCCCGGCATGGCTGGCCGGAACAAGGGCATAACCGTTTTCTGTACCGCTGTTTCTGCGCGTATAATCCGATCTTTGGAATATCGATTCAATAAGAATAAAACATCGTTTTAGTTATCTTCGTCACATATTTTATGTAAAGATTTTCTGAGCCATTCCGTAATGAAAAGGCCTGTAAATGGGTTGTAAAAAAACGGCAAAATACCAGTTGTATGCTAATGATTTCGTGGGTGATTATTTTGGGCCAGAAGAGGGGGTTGATTATCACTGGAGAGAATTATGTGAATTTGATCACTTTTTGAAACCCTGTTAGGGTAAAAAGGTCATTCACTGCCCAACAGGCGTCAACAGGTTCGGTTGTACAGGCAGTCGCTGCCAGTGTAAGTAAACCTGCTACGCTTGAATATATCAGTGGGAAACACTGTAAAAACGCCCGGCAGGGAAAGGATAGTCGGGCGGTCAGGGCGAGAGTCTAAAGAGGAAAACAGGCATGCTAAAAAGGAAAAAAATAAAACCTATTACGCTTCGTGATGTGACCATCATTGATGATGCCAAATTGCGTAAAGCGATTACCGCAGCGTCGCTGGGTAATGCCATGGAGTGGTTTGATTTTGGTGTTTATGGCTTTGTGGCTTACGCACTGGGTAAGGTCTTCTTCCCTGAGGCAAATCCCAGCGTACAGATGATCGCTGCGCTTGGGACCTTCTCCGTACCTTTCCTTATTCGTCCACTGGGTGGCCTGTTCTTCGGCATGCTGGGCGACAAATACGGTCGGCAGAAAATCCTCGCCATTACCATTGTAATTATGTCCGTCAGTACCTTCTGTATCGGGCTTATTCCCTCGTATGCGTCCATTGGCATCTGGGCGCCGATACTGCTGTTGCTGTGTAAGATGGCGCAGGGCTTCTCAGTCGGTGGGGAATATACCGGCGCGTCTATTTTCGTTGCCGAGTACTCTCCGGACCGTAAACGCGGCTTTATGGGCAGCTGGCTGGACTTCGGTTCGATTGCCGGTTTTGTCCTGGGCGCAGGCGTCGTGGTGCTACTCTCCACGGTCGTCGGCGAAGATAACTTCCTGGAATGGGGCTGGCGAATTCCGTTCTTCCTGGCGCTGCCGCTGGGCATTATCGGCTTGTACCTGCGTCACGCCTTAGAAGAGACACCCGCATTTCAGCAGCATGTTGATAAGCTGGAGCAGGGCGATCGCGAAGGATTACAGGATGGGCCGAAGATCTCCTTTAAAGAGATCGCCACGAAACACTGGCGTAGCCTGCTGACCTGTATTGGTCTGGTGATTTCCACCAACGTGACCTATTACATGTTGCTGACCTACATGCCAAGCTACCTGTCACATAACCTGCATTACTCGGAAGATCATGGTGTGTTGATCATCATCGCTATCATGATTGGTATGCTGTTTGTCCAGCCGGTCATGGGGCTGCTGAGTGACCGCTTTGGTCGCCGTCCGTTTGTGTTGATGGGCAGTGTGGCGCTGTTTGCGCTGGCTATCCCGGCCTTTATCATGATTAACAGCAACATTATTGGCCTGATTTTCGCGGGGCTGCTGATGCTCGCGGTAGTGCTTAACTGCTTTACCGGCGTGATGGCTTCGACATTGCCCGCCATGTTCCCGACGCACATCCGCTACAGTGCGCTGGCGAGCGCGTTTAATATCTCGATTCTGATTGCCGGTATTACGCCGACCCTTGCCGCGTGGCTGGTGGAAAGCTCAGAAGATCTGTTAATGCCGGCTTACTACCTGATGGTGGTGGCTGTCATTGGCCTGATCACCGGTCTGACCATGAAAGAGACTGCGAACCTGCCGCTTAAAGGGGCAACGCCTGCGGCTTCGGACATTCAGGAAGCGCGGGAAATCTTGCAGGAGCATCACGACAATATTGAGCAGAAAATCGAAGATCTCGATGAAGAAATTGCGCAATTGCAGGAAAAACGAGCCCGTCTGGTGCAGCAACATCCGAAGATTAACGAGTAAGCCTGAAAGCCCGGATGGCAACGCCCTCCGGGATTTTTTCAACATCCCGCCGCAATATAATCCCCGTTAGCACTGACCGGGATCACGGTCAAAAACAGCACCACAGCAAACAACACTAGCGCCACGCCGCCTGCGATCTTTAGTACAGGCACGAACCAGCTAAGTTGACGCTTATCACGGCCAAACAGCGCCGCCGTGGTGTTACGAGCATATCGCACTGCCAGCGACAAGCCCGCAATCGACAGCGCAGTGCCAACGGCCATCGTCATCACAGCTGCAATACCCCACGTCACAATGCCCAGCGCATTCGAGAACAGCAAAATCATGATTGCCCCACTGCACGGGCGCGCGCCGATGGCGAGAATGACGCCAAGGCGTGTCTTCCAGTCGCCGCCCACACGGGCACCCACCCCATGATGGCCGCAGCCGCAGTTACCGTTGTGCTGATGCAGTGGCGAAAGGGCGGTAATGGTCAGCTTAGGTGGGCGCAGACTGTTGATGGCCTGCCATGCGATATACGCGCCGAAGCTGCCAATCATTACGGCACTGGCTTTCTCGACATACCAGCGGCTTTCGCTGAGATCGCCTGCGGCAAGGTTAAAACCGACCGCCAGAATAAAGACAAACAGAATGGCACTGACGCCCTGCATCAGGCTGCCGAGCACAGGGACCACGCGGGACGCCATCTGGCTTTCGTGGCTAGTGCTGAGCCAGGTAGTAACAATAAACTTGCCATGTCCAGGCCCGATAGCATGCAACACACCATAAAAAAATGCGCCAGTCAGCAGCCATAATCCGCCGCTGTACTGATGATTATTGAGTTGTAGCAGGTACATCACCAGATAACGGTGCAGGGTAATTTGCGTTGCCAGGCACCATTGCAGAAATGCGCCCCAGTGGGTGTGCAGTGTAAAAGCGAGCGCCAACACCACGGCCAGAAGGATAAACACGAGCGGCAGTCGCCAGTCGCGGGAGAGGGTTTGCGTGGTCATAGGCCTACGGGCATGAACAGAACATGCCCGAAGTATAGGCCGGGGCAAGAGGGGACTCCAGCCCCCGCGTCGGTTAATCTCCCGCTGGAGGGAAGCGGGCGACCAGCGCATCGGCAACGGTGTCGAGCGTCGTCGACCAGTCATCCATGGCAGGCTGGCGGAACAGGCGCATGCCCGGGTACCACGGCGAGTCGTCCCGCGTCATCAGCCAGCGCCAATCCGGAATAAACGGTAGCAGCGTCCAGCACGGGCGCTGTAGAGCCCCGGCCAGATGTACTGGCGAGGAGTCGACCGAGATAAGCAGATCCGCCAGCGTCAGGATCGCCGCGGTGTCGTCAAAGTCTGCAATCGCCTGACTGAGCGCGACGGTACGCATCCCTTCCGGCGGTGATTGCGATGCGGCATCGCCTTTTTGGATCAGTAAAAATGTGGCCTCTGCGCGCGCCAGCGGTGCCAGTTGTTGCAACTGCAGGGAGCGACGGTGATCGTTGGTATGTGTCGGGCGACCTGCCCACACCAGCGCCACCCACGGGCGCGGTACACTGGCGAGGCGTTGTTGCCACTGCGAGACACGCTCAGGATCGGCATGCAAATAGCCCGTTGCCATCGGCAGATCGCCAGGTTGCAGACGAAACAGGCGCGGTAAATCCATTAATTCACAGTAAGCGTCAAAGACGGGGGGCAGCTCACCGCGCCCGATGACCTGTTCTTCCGGAAAGGCGCGGCGCACCAGAGCCAGCAACTCCGGGGTAACGTCAAGGACAATCCGCGCCTGGCTTTGCCGCTTTGCCTGGTGCACAAAACGGATAAATTGCAGTGTGTCGCCAAACCCCTGTTCATCAAAAATCAGCAAGGTTTTATCGGGCAGCGGCTGCCCCGCCCAGCGGGTTGCGTTGATATGACGGGCAATTTGCCTTGTGTGCGCCATGTCATAGCGGTGACGATATTCCTGCCAGCCGCGGTCAAAATCGCCAGTCAGCAGTAGCGTTTCTGCCAGGTCGAAGCGGCTAACAGCATCGCCGGGAAGATGGTCGACCAGCATATGCTGAATGGCCAGCGTTTCACTCAGCTTACCCTGAACGCGCAGGACCGTGGCGAGCATATGCCAGACAGCCAGCGGACCACTGCCGGAGGCAACGAGCGGGCGCAGAAGCGTTTCGGCATCTGCAAAGCGCCCTTGCTGTAATAGTTGTAAGGCTTGTTGCAGAATTGGCGCATATTCTGCCGCACTGAGTTCCGTACTGCCGGATCCCTGGAGTTGCTGCAGTTGGGCTTGTTTTTGCCGGGTTGCCGGGTGCAAGGGGGCCAACCCCTGCAGGCGTACGAGTGCTTGTGCGGCTGGGGTGAGATCGCCGCGCGCAATGTGAATGGTGACCAGGTTGAGCCAGCCTTCTGCAAACTTGGGGTTGATTCGCAGCGCCTGCTGGCACTGGGCGAGGGCATCGTCCAGCCGCCCGGCTTCCAGCAAAAGACCGGCGACATTATTATTAATCGCGGCGTCATCAGGTGCCAGGATCAGGGCGTGTTGGTAGTGGGCCAGCGCCTCATCAAAGCGGCCAAGGCGGCGCAGGGTATTCGCGAGATTACCGTGTGCACAGGCCGAATGCGGGGTCAGTGACTGCACTTTTTCCAGGCAGAGCACACTCTCCACCAGCTTGTTTTGCTCCTGCAGCAAAATGCCGAGGTTATTCCAGGCATTCACCAATGTGGCATCGAGGCTGATGGCTTTGCGCGCCCAGCGCTCCCCTTCCTCAAGCGCCCCTTTTTGCCTGCACATCTCAGCGAGATTGCTGGCATAGAGTGCGGGAAATTTCGGGGCAGAGCAGGCTTCACGCAGATGTGCAATAGCTTGATCAATATGACCGAAGGTGTGTGCGATAAGGCCAAGCAAATGCAGGGCATCCGGTTGCCCCGGCAGTTGGTTGAGGATCAGACGGCAATAGTGTTCCGCCTGCGGCGCTTGCCCGGCGTTCCAGTGTTGCCTGGCGAGATCCAGCGCCTGCTGCAAAGAAAGGGACGTCGTCATAGTAACCCTCCATGCAAAAACGGGGGCCGTAGCGGCCCCCGTTGCGATGTTCGTTAGAATGTTTTTCGTAAGCGCAGACTAAAAGTATGGGCCTGATATTGCTGGCCTGCCTGTAAATCGTAACGGGCATCCAGACTCATATCGTTGGCTTCATACAGCGTGCTGCCGATGGCGACACCCGCCATATCTTTTACCGGTGACGCACCTTTGGTCGTGAATTGCGTCTCGCCAACGGTGTCTGCCGCGTAATTCGCCGTGCTGCTCATCTGACGGTTGCCATACTGGTGCAGCCAGGTAATTTGTGCGAACGGCGTCAGGTTGCCGAGTCGCGTTGCTACGCTCTTTTCTACACGCAGACCAATATCGCTTTGCAGCGACTTCCCATGGGTACTGCCCACGTTCAGCGCCATACCGTTACCGCCTGTCTCCTGGTAACCCTCAATGTGCTGATAGCCATAAGTGAAACTCGCCAACGGGGTCAGCACCACTTCATGCGGCAGAGTAAACGGATAGCCAGCTTCACTTTGCAGCGTAACGGACTGACCATTGAACGTGCTCTGTGCGGTGCCTGAAAAACCGGTAAAGTCCACCTGGCGCCGCGAGTGATAATTCTGGCGGTTCAGGCCAGCAGAAAGGTTCAGATACCAGGGTTCCCCACTGTAGGCTGCATAGCCAATCACCCCGTAGTTATCTGCCGTGGAGGTGCTGCCCTTCAGGCTGTCCTGACCGTGTACCGATGTATTACTGATGTTGACGGCTGCGCCCGCGCGCCAGCGGCTTCCCAGCGCCCGATCCGCGCCAAGCAGTATCCCGCCGAATTTTGCATGATAACCGCTGACGCTGTCAGTGGTTCCCTGATGGGCAAACCCACCAAACGGTTGACCCCATAAGATCCAGTTGCTGCTGTAGTCATCTCCTGTTGCAACGCCGCTTGCGCCTGCAGTGTGCGGGTTGCGCACGCTGTTCATATGCGTGGCAACGACAGTCATTGCTTTGTTAATTGCCGTGGCGGTCGCCGCACTGGCGTTAATGTTCTGGCTGGAGGAGAGCCCTTCGCCGACACGGTTCGCTTCCTGGGTATGAGTAATGGCCAGCGAGGCGTTGTACAGCTCCAGCAACTGCGGCGAGATCCCAGCATAATTGCCGAGGCCACCCAGCGCGGCGGCGGCACCAGGCCGGGTCGCCCGACCACGTTCCGGTGGTGTGACAGTTCCCGGTGTCGGGCGAGTGGTCACGTCAGGCTCGGTGCGCGCCAGGCTGACGACCAGGGCGCTGCGGCTTCCGTCATTGACTGTTGTGCCTGATACTGCGCCTGTGTAACCCGCGGCGTTGTAATTCAGTGTGCTGGCGTTGTAATTCGTACCGGTGCTGCTGGCGTCGATAACCACATAACGCTGGCCCGGCGCAAACTGGTAAGTGTTGCCCGTGCGTGCCAGGGAGATATGAGAGCCCTGGTCGAGCGTGGCGGTACCGTTGATGATTAGTCGGCCATAACCGTAATCGCTCTGGGTACTGCCGGCGGCACTGGTGCCATCAGCCACACCGAGGAGCAACGTTGCGGCGGCGTTTTGATGGTAGTTGCCCGTTATCGTTATCGGGTTCACCACCCGCAGTTGTGCGGCATCGTTGAGAATGGTCGCATTGTGTGAGGTGATGTTGTCATTCAGCAGCAGCGATCCTGATGCGAAGGTCAGGGCATTGCCGTTGGTCTGCAGCGTACCGATGCTATTTGCATAGCCTGTCAGTGTACCGGTGGTCACTGTCCCACCTGTGATCGTGAACGGCAGATTGGTGAGGTTAGCAATATCCCCTGCGATGGTTCCGCTGTTAATCAACGTTGGCTCTGAGGCGGCAAAGTAATTTTCCAGCGAAATCGCCTGCGGGGCCTGAATTAACCCGCTGTTGGTGATCGTGCCGATCGTACTCATAAAGTCATCACTGCGAATACCAAAGGTATCGCTGAGGATCGTACCGGCGTTTGTCAGCTCGCCGATCACGCCTAAGTTACGCACTGCTGCACCGCCGGTCTGATTGGTGCCGGTATGGTCATAAATCACTGTGCCGGTGTTCACGAGTGTTGTAATGGTGCCAGCATTATTAAAAATCGCACCGAGATCGCTGACACCAAGGTTGTTCTGATTGGTGATTGTGCCTGCGTTATTCAGCAGAGTGAGTGTACCCCGGTTATAGACCCCGGTGCGGCCGCTGATAACGCCACTGGCAGTGTTAGTCAGGGTACCCAGCACGCCAGCGGTGGTGATCCCGGAGCCGACATAGCTGTTGCTACTGGTATTACCGATAGTCCCGCTGTTAATAATGGCGCTGGTGGCACTGCCTAAATCAAGGTAAATACCGCTAAAGCCTGGCGCGTTAATCATGCCCGTATTCGTTAGGGTGCCGAGAGTGCCGGTGCTCACCACGCCGAAATTGCCCGTGGCGAACAGGAGTCCGTGGTTAGCCAGCGAGGCCAGATTGCCGGAAGAGGCTATCTGTAGCGCTGCGGTGTTGCTGGCTGCAGTCAATGTGCCCTGAGAGGTAATCTCCAGTGTGTCAAAACCTGTGGTATATACGCGCCCGGATGTTACCGCTGTGCTGATTGTTTCGCTTGTTGGAACCGCGTGAGCGTAGGGGGCGAGCAATCCTTGCGCAGAGGTAATAGCCACCAGCAAAGACCCATGCTGGTTAAGGCGTGATTTTGTCATGATTTACCGTTGAGATAGAGGCGTGATGCTTTACAGATCGCGTGTAAATACCATTAAGATTTTTCCTAATGATATTTATGCGCAGAATATACATCCGGTTGCAAAAAACAATAAGTCCTGCTTAATTATTTCTTAATTGCGACGCGATTCAACGGCGAAATAAAACACGTAACCTGCTAATAAAGAGACAGATAATGATTAGGAACGATAAACAGTTTCTCGCCGGGACTTTGATTGCGTTGGTCTTTTGCTTCTCCGGATGCGCCGAGCACGATGCGCGAACTTCTGCCGTTGAGTTGACTCAACATGCCGGTTTTACCCAGGAAGCATTGCAAACAAAAACGTTTCTGTTAAGCGCCCTAAGTAAAACGTCACCGCAGGCGAAAGTGCTGCGCGTCTATATAGAAGGAGACGGTTTTGCCTGGGTGAGCCGTACGCAACCTTCCCGCGATCCCACGCCGCATAACCCCGTTGGGCTGAAGCTGGCCGCCGCCGATCCCTCGCCCAACGTGCTCTACCTGGCGCGACCGTGCCAGTTCATTGGCCCACCGCTGCCTGCTGATTGTTCGGTGAAGTGGTGGACCGATCAGCGCTTTTCGCCCGTGGTAATCGATGCGATGGATGAAGCCCTGACACGCGTTGTTAGCCGTATGCCGGGCGTTGAGCTCGAACTGGTGGGCTACTCCGGCGGGGCGAATATTGCTGCGCAACTGGCGGCACGGCGCCACGATGTGCGATCTCTGCGCACCGTGGCGGGGAATCTTGATGTCGCTTACGTTAATCAGATCCATCAGGTTACGCCAATGCCGGATGCGATGAGCGCGATAGATGTTGCAGCGAAGCTGGCCAGCGTGCCACAAATCCACTTTAGCGGTAGTGAAGACGCGACGGTGCCGCAGGCGGTGGCGGTGCGTTTTCAACAGGCGACGGGGGCTCGCTGTGCACAAATTGAGACGGTGTCGGGCATGAAGCATGGCAGTGACTGGGCCGCGCTGTGGCCGGGGTTGCTGGCTAAAACACCAATGTGCCGGTAAATGTAGCCTGTCTGGTTGGCTTCTGTTTTCTCTCCGCGCGCTATCTTCCGGTTATATTCGAGTGTTGGTACAGTAAACAACCGGTACGGATAAGCGAGCAGAGGGGCACTCAGCGTGAGTGAACGCATTGATTATCAAATTGAAAAATACAGCTTTGCGGAAGCCGCTGAAACACCGCGTCTGACGCAGCAGTGGGCGGAGGTAGCGCAAGAGTGCCTGCAACAGCACGCCGGAGCGGAAGAGCGGTTACGGATTGCATTACTGAATGTGGATTACGTAACCAGCTTTGAATTGCCCTTCCGTTTGTTGTTGATCAGAGCACCGCAATTGATTGCCAGCCTGCGCGATGAACTGCAAATCAGCCAGAAAAACGTCATCTTCAACGGTAAGCGCTTTGGCTGCGTGTACAGCCTGAAAAACACGCTGAGCGATGTCCCGGATGCCTTCCAGTACCGTCTGTCGACCCGAATCCGGCGGGTTGATGCCTCAGGAACGACTGCGGCACCTTACCAGCAAATCGCTAAAGAGGTACGCGCGCCACGCGAACGCCTGAAACTGGCGCTGGAGCAGGGATTACCAGTCACCGCGCTGGATGCCTTGTTCTGGTTTGGTAGCCAGCGTATCGCCGCTGATATACAGCGGCTCAGAAAATCCGGCCTGCGCATTGCCACTGCAGAAGTCGATGTCTTCGATAACCTGACCGGTACAACACGACGGGTTCCAGTCTACCGGCGAGAAGTGAATTAGGGCATATGCTGGTTATCGGCTGGCAGAAGGATATACACAGAGCCTTTTGATGTCGGCACCGGTTGAAACCGCCAGCCGGTGGGTGCATACCGCCCGGCAATGGTTGTTTATCGACAGTGGATTCAACAACTGGTTACAGTCATTCCGGCTGAAAAACCAACAAGGCACGGGTATTCTTCCGGCTCTCAATGGCTCCGGTGCCACGCTCGCGAACTGGCTCGGTGAATATCTGCAGGCTACGGTCTGGGTCACGCTGATTTTCTTTATTCGCGTGCAGATTCTGTTCTTGAGCCTGCCGCTTTTCGGGCTGGTTGCGATCACCGGTATCGTGGAAGGCCTGGTCAGGCGCGATCTACGCCGTTACGGAGCAGGTTATGACTCGAGTTTCGTTTATCACCACGCCAAACGTTTAATCAAACCCGCGCTCTATGGTCCCTGCATGCTTTATCTGGCCTGGCCAACTGCTGTATGGACAAATCTTCTGATAGTGCCCTCTGCGCTGTTAATTGGTGGTGTTCTGACAATCGTGACTTCGACATTTAAAAAATATTTATAAGGATTTTTATTCTGTCAGATTTGGGCGTTTTGCCTGGCCCGCGGGATATGCCGCGGGCTTTTTTAGTACAACCAGTAACGATACTTTTACGTTAATGGTTTTGTAGGTCAAATGTCTTTGTATCAGAGACAATTCAGTGAGTGATGTCTTTTTTTGATACCAAAAAACTGTTCACTTCGCTTATAGAACACTCAGTACTGGATGCATCGCTTTGGGTGATAACTTCATAGCGACTGCCTGATTTATCATGGAAGACAAAGTGATAAACTTGAGTGTAGAGGTCCTTTCCCTTTTTTTCTGATGCCAGTCGTTTTATTTCCGTTTTCGATTCATCCAGATTTGCGATGTCAACGATGCCGGCATTCTTCATCCAGGCTTCAGCCATATTCATTGGCCATGAATGACAATCCGGAGACGCTGCAATGGCAGCGAGCGGGAATAAAGATATCAGGCCTATGATGTATTTGTTCATTTTACAACCTCAAGTGACTTATCTCCGCTGCTCCAGATTTTCTGGCGAATAAACAGCGGCAGAATGATACAACCATTAGAAGCTGTACCGGGATGCTTTACGCTATCACCATGAATCAGGAAGCCAGAGCGTCCATACATGGTATTTTCAGCATTTGGATGCAACCTAAGCGAGTACGCACCGGTATGGGGGTGATGAAAGGGATGACCTGTAATTGAATATTTACCTTTTGGTAGAGGACCCATGTCAGGAGTCCCTTCCATCTGTGCATTGTTTTTTCCCGTGCCTTTTCCTGCGTAACCCTTGCCTATAAATTTGCCATTGTGGCTTAAATTACCGGTGCTTTGTTCATACACCCACGTCATACATAATCCTTCATCGCGTAAAAAAACGGGCATCTTTCTGCCGAATCCCGTATGTTCATGTGGCGGAGAGTTTTTTGACCCTGACCGTAGTTGTTTGATTCGTCTCTGACTGGCTGTTTTAATTACTTTGGAAACAACCATTAAGAGATATTAACCTCTTTGTTTATGCCGCATTCCCTAGGATTTCTCCGACTTTTTTATCGATGACGCGCAAAGAGTTTCATGCTGTCTGAACTTCTGCTTTGCGTCACTCTCACGACGAACGTTAAAGGAGAGAGCTATAGATGCAGCATTTAAAAATAACCTGTGTGCTGATACTGGCTATTCTGCCAGTTTTTCAGTGCAACGCTTCCGAGAAAGACGAACTGGCGCTGGTTATGAGGCAACTGGATCAGGTTCAGGCTGGCCTGTGTGGTTGCCAACCAGAATCAGAATGACCGGTTTTATTTTGATTTTCTGCAGGCGACCCGCGATATTTCGACGATGAAGCAGGGTATTTCAACCTACCTTGAACCATCCCGGGCGAAGCCAGCCGTACCGGCATCCGTTGCCGGGCAATACCGTGCCGAGGAACCGTCATGGCGATGAATGGCCAACAACAGAATGGCTGGAGCGCCGGGACAGTTTCTTCCCTGACGCCCGAGCAGTTAAATATCCTCATTCTTGGTGCGTTAGCCATCGTCATCTTCCTTTTTGCTGCCTGGGCCATTGTACAGGCCTATCGCGGACTCGGTTCCCGCTCAGTGAGCATGCGCCGTTAACCGAACTTGCAATACGCCTCGTTGTGCCCATCCTCGTGACGCTTTTTTCTTCTTCAGTTAAGGATATGTCTCTATGAAATCGATTCCTGTGAACGCTTTCCGGCAATGTTGCAACAGTATGAGGCTGATGTCCTGCTATACCGGGCAGGTTCTGGCAGATCTCCCGCCAGTTCAGCAACCGGGTCAGTATCAAGCCAGGCAAAGCTATTTCACTTGCACCTTTCGGTGATTCTCACCTGCTGATGGAACAAAGAGAAGCAGCGCTATGCCCTCATGCCAGCATGGTTCTGGCTCACGATACTGGATGCACTACAGAGGACTGGCATGAGGCAGAATCAGATGCTTCATATTCGTCTTCGGGATGTTGAATTGGAAAAGGGCTGGATAAGCCTGAGGCCTTAAGGCTCCAAAATCATAAGCAGCACAGGGACCCTGTCACGGCGAAATTGCGACCATGTCTCGAATTTCTTTATAACAAATCTGTTGAACATGTTGCCGGTCCGGGCGACCAGCTTTTCAATATTTCGCGTTTTACGGGGGCACTGAAAGAAACCTCGGACAACATGGATCATCCTCCGCTGTGCGCTTTTTTCCGGCGTCTTTCAAAAGAGCGTGGATTTAGTGTTAGCCTGCATCGTTTCAGACATACGATTGACACGAATTTGATGAGCATGCCGGATCGTAATATCAAAATGGCACAGGAGCTTCTTGGACATTCAACGCCGACAGTAACACTAAAGTACGTAGAAACGGATCTGAATAAAGTGAGGAAGATGCCGGAACAGATGGAGGCAGCTTAAACCAGTGAATTAAGTGAAATACAGCCGGAAGGGATCAAAAAGAGGAGAACTTATGGGCAGTTTATTTACAGAAGATTGACCCAGGAATCATCTGAGAGGAAATACCTTCTCCGTGGTCATTTTATGTGCATAAGAAATCCGGACGATACTAGAGTATCCTCCGGATTTAAGTCCCGCGTTCAACAATGATGTGGTAAGCAAAGTACCTTCATCATGCTGGGGACTACTGTCATGCCCGTTAAGGATTTCATCTCTTAACGAACAGGCTCTGAATAGTGGTGCCCGGACTCGGAATCGAACCAAGGACACGGGGATTTTCAATCCCCTGCTCTACCGACTGAGCTATCCGGGCAACGGGGCGTATTAAACTGGATTACCTTGGCCTCGTCAATGCAAAATCTTCATTGCATCGTTCAGGAGCGTGTTTTTTCGGCAAAAAACAGTGAAACAGCTCAAATATTAGTCTATTTGCTTCTGCCAAAACTCTTCGACATTGAAGAACAGGGTTCTGCTGAAAGACTTTCATATGATTTCTGGCGTTTGGTTTAGTTACTGGAAGTCGACGATTTATCAATGAACTGTAGGTAGCAAAAGGCTTGTTATTGCTGGTTAACTAAAAGACAATTACCTTGGTAAATGCATGGATATGCTCAAACCTAACTTTCTATTAAGGGATTAATGATGGCAAGGGCACTGGCCTGCCTTGGTGACAAAACGAGTTATGGGCAAATCATTTCCGCTACAGCGGCTTGGTTTGAGGGTAATAAAGCAATAGCCAGAACTGGCGACAAGGCTTCTTGCAGCAAATGTAACGGGTGTTTTGATATTCTTGCCTCTGCACAAGACTGGGCAGAAGAAGGCAAAACGTATGCTGCCACAGGTGACAGAGTGTTATGTCGCTGCCCGGAGCACTATGTTTTCGGCTCTGCCACACAGTATACCCGTACGATGCCGGGAACCCTTGCTTCCCGCAATACGAGCCAGGCCCCCCTGTCTGCGCAGCAGGATCAGGGTTCCAGCGTCAGGAACTGTATTCGCTTTCAGTGTACCGATGACGATGAACACCTGATGGCTGGTTGTCGTTACACCTTGATTTTCCCGGACGGACGTTCTGAAGATGGCGTTACTGATGAGCATGGGATTACAGGGTGGCATTATGCCGAATCGGCAGACGATGTCAGTATGCATATTCTTACCGACTGAGGAAAACGACTGTCCGACAATCGTTAGAGCGGTGTAGATGACACAAACTCCGGGCTGGTTGGTGATAAAACATCAACATGAGCTGTCTGTTATGCCGGGAGTCAGGGCTGGTCAGTAAACGGAAGGCGAAAGCTCCGGGTGGGAGATAAAAATTTCGCCCGGCCCAGGATGTGGTAAGCCCGGTGTCATTGTTTCAGGCGATCTCTGGCAGAGCAATACGCAGGGGAGAGCGGTGGTTTTCTTTGGTGCAGCAGTACGGTGCCGATGGAACGAACGATGCCATTGCTGCAGACAATCCGTTAACGGCAAAAATTATCTGTGCGCAGAGCCAGCCTGCAGAACAACTTTCTTCACATCACACACTTCTTCAGTGTGCTGATTATGATGATGGCAGAATGATAATCGCCTGTCGGTATGTGCTGATGTTCCCGGATGGTCACACAGAGAAGGGGAGCACGGATAACGAGGGAATCGCAGAATGGCATTTTGCTGAATCTGCTGAAAATATTAAACTGCATATATTAATGGATTAATTATGGCTGTGTATCATCTTAGTACCCGTATAAATTCTAATGTTCCGACCGATTGTTTGTTGTACGATCTGTGCATTTATCGCATGGATTCTGAAAGGAATAAATATACCCTGATTGATGTGAAGCAACATCCTTTTCAGAGTAATTACGAAACGCACAGTCACATGACAGGAAATATAAATGAGCCTCTCTCCACCATTTATATTATGGAAGTCAGACTTTACCGTAAAACCATGTTGCATACACACTGCGTGACGCCTGTACCCTTTACTAAAATGTACACGCTTGAAGAATTTGCATCAGGTAACGCCAGGTCTCCAGTGAAGCGTGAGAACCCCTGTTATTTTGAGTCAAAAGGGACAATGAAGCCTGAAAGTCAGGGGGGTGAAACAAAACTCATACAAATCACCGTGCCCGAGCGTCCATTTATTGCGAAAGAATATCCAATTGGTGATCCTCTGGATCCTTTTGAAAACGTTATAATAGAACACCAAATAAATCAAAGATATAATCATTGTCCAGATGCTTTTCCAGATCAAAATGCGGCAAGCGCTTGTGGGCCTGCCGCATTTTTTTACTGTGTCCAAATAGATCGCCCTGATGTATATGCACAGGCTGCCAGGGAACTCTGGCGATATGGAAAGACAAAAATAGGTGCATTGACAATTTCTCCTGGAGAAGGATGTAAGCATCCTTCAGGTTTTTTTTATACAAAGAATGGTCGGCCAAGGATATTAGGTCTTGACTGGATGACATTGGCTGGGCTTAGAGATTCAGAGAATACTGTTTTAAGTTTTGATACTCTTGATTCTCCAGTTGCGGGGATCACTATGTGGCAAACACTAACGGAGTGGTTTGAAAAAGCCGGTTATGAAAAAGTGTTCAGTAACGTAGGCCCTGTACAGGCCGGTATTCGAGGCATTCGGGATTTAAATGAATATGCAAAAAATGGATACAAAGTCATTACATTAATTAATGACGGACTTTTAGGTAGAAGTGACTCGAATCTAACAGTACCAACACATTGGGTTGTTTGGGAGAGTCCTGCAACACAGGATCCCAACGGTTATATGCATTTGAATTTATTCTCATGGGGTAATGTTTACGATCAAATAAAACATAAGAAAGATATTTCTTTCTTTGTTTCCAGGTTTTTTGGAGGGATGGTTTTTAAACCATTAAAATAGCATGAAGAAATCGTTAGCTGTTTTTTGTTTGTTAATTGTTTCAGGATGTACATTACATGCTGAATTTTCTCCAGAAATAAACGAACTTAATGATGGATTGGTTGGTCAATCTTACTATGCGCAGATAAATATTTTTGGTGGGAATGTCGCTACGTTGACAAACTCTTATGGTGATCGGGAGTTATTAGGTAGTATTTCACCAGGTGATATGGGATTATACTTGACTTATTGTGATAATGATAAATATGATAATAATTGCCTTCAAATTAGAGGGGTGCCTACTAAAACAGGAGTAATTAAAGTTAGCGTTTCGGGGTTTTTCAATGTGGCAATGTTTCAAAAATCTAGCGAATTCGATAAAATCTATACTATTACAATCAAGGATTCAGACAGTCCTTATTAAAACCGTTTGATTTGAAAATCATATCAAGGGTATGAAAAACCACTTAGAAAGCGGTTATCTTATAAATTTAACCCGTGCTTTCTGTTTTATGTTTAGTTAGCACACGTTGTTGCTTTTACATTTAAAAAGCTGTCGGCTTGGTTTATGTTTAATGGTTGGATATATTTTGAAGGCTGTTGCACAAATCCCTGACAGCTGTCTGGTTCTACACCTGCCAAAATTTATCAGCAATCCATGTTTTATCCTTTTGTTGGGGAGGCGATTCTGAGGGTAAAACTAAACTGCTTAACGCATATCTTTTTCAGCCGCCTGTCTGGTTTCCTTTCCATTTTCCCCGCGCCAGCATTCCATTTAAGACCAGCAGATGAAGGTTAAATGCTAATTCTCCCGTTCCCCATGCTTTTGCATCATTATGAACAGTGATAAATGAGAGCAACCGTAACTGACTGTGGTAAGACCGTAGCTGAGAAGTAAGAATGAGGCTTGCCAGAGGGTAGAGATGTCTTTAAAAGCAAAGAATAACGAAGAAAACGACAAAGGATCTGGCAAACAAGGAACGTATTGCAACGACCAGAAATCTACCGTAGCCATAAAAGGAAAAAGCCCCACTTTGCAGCGAGGCCTTGTAAATACGGGTTGCAGCGTTGTCTTTCTTTAAACAACACGAGGACTTTTAATATCCCCAGCTCTGGTGACTGAGTTATCCGGGCAATGGGGCACATTAAATGGGCAGTGTTTCCCGATGTTTACGTCAGTGCGCCGCCCTGGCGGCAACGGGCAAAACGCAGAATATCTTCCGCCAGCCGCTGCGCGGTATCCACATCCGCCTGGCTGCGGTTCACCAGCATCCTGCTCAGGCAGCCCTCCAGTACCAGTTCCATCTGTTTCGCCACCATCGCCGGATCATCCACTTCCAGTTTGCTCAGCAGTGTATGGGTGAAATCGTGGGCCTCTTTTTTCTGCTGGTCCGCCAGTTGATGGATGGGGTGGCCCGGGTCCGGGAAGAAGGTACAGGCAGCAATAAACAGGCAGCCGGGGTAGCGATTATTGCTGACGCACTCAGTCAGCGCGCCATAACGCGCCAGCAGCTTCTGCTCGCTGCTCAGCTCTTCATTCAGTAGTAACTGACGGCGCCAGATATCCACCTGCTGGCTCAGATAACGCAGGGCGTCATACAGCAGAGCTTCTTTGTCAGGCCAGAAACGGCGGAACTCATCAATGGGGTAATCAATGCGTTCGGCTACCATCTCCAGCGAGGTCTCTGCGATCCCTTTTAACTCAAGCAACTGTAAAGTTTGGTTCAAAACGTCTTCGCGTTGCACGGCGTTCTCCTCCGTTATGTGAAGCGTATTACCCCAATCAAGTGTTGTTTACCTGGCTTGATTGCGCAAATGCGAGGTAAAGGCGGCGGCATCCATAAATCCGGTCACCCGGGCTGCGGGCTGCTCCTGCCCCTGCGTATCGAAAAACAGAATGGTCGGCAGACCGAGTACGTTCAGATGCTGCAGCAGCGCGGCATCCCCGGCGTTATTGGCGGTAACATCGGCCTGCAATAACAGCGTATTTTTCAGCGCCGCCTGCACCTGCGGATCGCTAAAGGTATATTTCTCAAACTCTTTACAGGCCACACACCATTCAGCATACAGATCCAGCATGACGGGTCGCCCGTTAGCCTGTGCCAGCGCCTGATTTAACTCGTCTACGGTTTTTACCGTCGTGAAGTGGAGCTGCGTGCGGGGCTGCGTAGCCGGTGTGCCAAAGGCCCAGTCCTGTAACGGGCGTGCGCAAACCAGCGCAGCGCCGAGCAGCGCAATTTGCAGTACCCGTACCAGAGGGCGTTTTGCGGCAAGACTGGTAATAAACGCCCAGGCGAAAAACGCCACGCCTAACAGCGACCACAAGCGTAAGCCCCAGTTCTCGCCGAGTACACGTTCCAGCAGGAACACAGGCAGCGCGAGGATCACAAAGCCAAAGGCGATTTTGACCTGCTCCATCCACGGCCCGCTTTTCGGCAGCAGGCGGTTGCCAAAAACGGTAACCAGAATCAGCGGCAGGCCCATGCCCAGCGCGTAAAGATAAAGCGTGCCGCCACCGAGCCACAGATTACCGCTTTGGGCGATATACAGCAGGATAGCGCTGAGCGGCGCGGTGGTGCAGGGGGAACAAATCAACCCGGCAATCGCGCCCATGGCAAATACGCCGCCTGGCGAGCCGCCTTGCTGGCGATTGCTCCACAGTGTCAGGCGGGTTTGTAAAGCAGAGGGCAATTGCAGTGTAAACAGGCCAAACATCGACAACGCCAGCAAACTAAACACCACAGACAGACCGATCAACACATAGGGGTGTTGCAGCGCAGCCTGGAACGATAATCCCGCAGCGGCGACAATCAGCCCCAGCGCGGTATACGTCAGCGCCATGCCCTGCACGTAGACAAACGCCAGCAGCAATGCACGTGCTGTAGAGAGGCGTTGTTTACCGCCCAGCACGATACCGGAAATCAGTGGGTACATAGGCAGCACGCACGGGGTAAAGGCGATGCCAATGCCGATCAACAGCGCCCATAGTGCAGAAAAGGGCAATGGCGCGCGCTCTGCGCTCTGCTTTTCGGCAGGGGGGACCGGCGCTGCCTGCGCTGACGCTACCTCCATCAGCGGAACCACTTTAGTTTCTGGCGGGTAGCAGAACCCGGCGTCGGCGCAGCCCTGGTAAGTGACGGTGAGTGTTGCGCCTTTGGCCGCCTGATTCACCGTGAGCGGTACTATCAGCCGCTGGCGATAGATTTCCGTTTCGCCGTAAAACTCATCTTTGTGCTGCTCCCCTTTGGGTAATGAAAGCGAGCCGATGCTGGCTTGTGCCGGAGTGATGTGAACCTGCTGGCGGTAAAGGTAGTAGCCTTTTTTGACCTGCCAGTTAAGCGTTAAATCATGCTGATGTTGCTGAAAGTCGAAGACAAAGGCCTGGTCTGCAGGCACAAAGTCAGAGCGACCGGGCGCGTCAAAGAGGCCACCGAAGGCGGATGTGCTGCACAGCAGCAGGATCAGCGTAAAGATGCGTTGAGCCATGTGAGGTAGTCGTAATCTCCGTGGGTGACGGGTAGAGCCAGTAATTCCGGGGTTTGATAGGGGTGATGAGCTTTGATGCTGGCGAAGAGATCTTCGAGATGCGTGACGTCGGTTTTCAACAGCAGTTGCACTTCGTACTCTTGTTCCAGCTTGCCTTCCCAGTAATAGAGCGAGGTTGCGCCGGGCAAAATAGTGACGCAGGCTGCGAGCTTCTCCGCCAGCACTGTTGCCGCCAGCTCCTGGGCGGTGGCTTCATCCGGGGCGGTACAGAGTACAACAACAGCGTCAGGCGTGTTCATCGTCAACCTCGTATCAGCGAAAACAAGGACTATACCACGCGCAGACGGATCGGGCCGCCAGGCGGCCCGATTTTAAGCACTTTTACAACAGGATGCCGCCAAACACGAAGCCCAGGATCACGCACAGGGCAATGGCGATCACGCCGGGTATCAGGAACGGGTGGTTAAAGACAAATTTACCGATGCGTGTTGAGCCGGTGTCATCCATTTCGACTGCTGCCAGCAGAGTCGGGTAGGTGGGCAGCACGAACAGCGCAGAGACCGCAGCAAACGAGGCGATGGCCGTCAGCGGTGTCACGCCAAGCAGCAGCGCCGCAGGCATCAACGCTTTGGTGGTTGCCGCCTGAGAGTAGAGCAGTGTCGCCGCGAAGAACAGCACCACCGCCAGCAGCCACGGGTAGCTGTGCAGCAAATCACCAGCAACCATTTGAATATCTTCAATATGATGCTTAACAAAGGTGTCGCCGAGCCATGCTACGCCCAGTACACAGACGCAGGCACTCATTCCGGACTTAAAGGTACCGGCGTTAAGGATCTCGCCGGTATCGACTTTACAGGTCAGGCAGATCAGTGTGGCGATGGTCAGCATAAAGACCACAATCGCTTCGTTACGCGGCAGCACCGGGTTGGCAATCAGCCCCACAGTCGGGCTAATCGCGGTGGCATACAGCATGACTGCAATAATGCCAATCAGAAACAGCATCACCGAGCGTCTGGCATGCGGCTTCAGCGTAAACACCTGGCTACCACGCAGCTTCACTTCGCCTTTGGCCAGACGTTCCTGGTAAACCGGATCATCTTTTAATTCGCACCCGAGGAAGTTACACAGTACTGCGGTGATCATAACGGCAATCAGCGTGACCGGAATACAGATAGCCAGCAACGTCAGGTAACTTACGCCCAGCGGTTCAAGAATTCCGGCAAAAAAGACTACTGCCGCCGAAATGGGCGAGGCGGTGATGGCAATTTGCGATGCTACCACGGCAATCGATAACGGGCGGGAGGGGCGGATGCCTTGCTCTTTGGCGACTTCGGTGATCACCGGCAGCGTTGAAAATGCCGTATGCCCTGTTCCCGCCAGAATGGTCATAAACCAGGTCACCAGCGGCGCGAGAAAGGTAATGTATTTTGGATGACGGCGTAACATGCGCTCCGCCAGACTGACCAGGTAGTCCATACCGCCTGCCACTTGCATCGCGGCGATAGCGGCGATGACCGCCATAATGATTTCAATGACATCAAAAGGGATTGCGCCGGGTTTGATTTGAAAAAAGAGCGTCAGCACAAGCACGCCGAATCCACCGGCAAAACCAATGCCGATGCCGCCAAGTCTGGCTCCCAGATAAATCGCGAGCAGGACGAGAACAAGTTCTGCAGCAAACATAATCAGGCTTCCTTGTTTAATTAAGTGATATCGGTTTGTTATATTTTAGTAACCATCCAAAAGAAAAGGCACGTCGCATTGGACGTGCCTTTTATCGGGTTAACCGTAGGGGTTACTGTTACTGTTCGCTTTCATCGGTAAACCGTTTCGCTTTATATGCCGGGTGCATCAGGTTCTGCGCGGAGAAAATATCGTCCAGCTCCGCTTCGGTCAGCAGACCGCGCTCCAACACGACTTCACGCACGCTCTTGCCGGTTTCGGCGCAAATCTTGCCGACGATATCGCCGTTATGATGGCCGATAAACGGGTTGAGGTAGGTCACGATGCCGATAGAGTTGTAGACGTAGCCTTCGCACACTTCTTTGTTGGCGGTAATGCCGTTAATGCATTTTTCCAGCAGGTTGTAGCAGGCGTTGGTCAGGATATGGATTGACTCAAACATCGCCTGACCGATAACCGGCTCCATCACGTTAAGCTGCAACTGGCCCGCTTCAGAGGCCATCGTAACGGTGGTGTCGTTACCGATCACTTTAAAGCACACCTGGTTCACGACTTCCGGCACCACGGGGTTCACTTTGGCCGGCATGATGGAGGAGCCTGCCTGCAATTCCGGCAGGTTGATTTCGTTCAGCCCGGCGCGCGGACCGGAGGAGAGCAGACGCAGGTCATTACAGATTTTGGAGAGCTTCACTGCCAGGCGTTTCAGCGAACTATGGACCATGACATATGCACCGCAGTCAGAGGTGGCTTCAATCAGGTCTTCCGCCGGGACGACCGGCAAGTTGCTCACTTCCGCCAGTTTCTGTACCGCCAGTTGTTGGTAGCCATCCGGCGTATTGAGGCGGGTGCCGATAGCGGTCGCGCCGAGGTTCACTTCCAGCAGCAGTTCTGACGTACGCAGCAGGTTTTTGGTTTCTTCATTCAGTAGCACGTTAAAAGCATGGAACTCCTGACCGAGCGTCATCGGTACCGCGTCTTGTAACTGGGTGCGGCCCATTTTCAGGATATCTTTGAACTCAACGGCTTTATTTTCAAAGCCTTCGCCGAGCTGTTTGATCGCGTCGACCAGCTTGACCACCGAGGTATAGACCGCAATGCGGAAACCGGTCGGGTAGGCATCGTTAGTGGACTGGCATTTGTTCACATGATCGTTCGGGTTAAGGAACTGGTATTCGCCTTTTTGGTGACCCAGTAGCTCCAGGCCAATGTTAGCCAACACTTCGTTGGTGTTCATGTTCACGGAGGTGCCTGCGCCGCCCTGGTAAACATCTACCGGGAACTGATCCATGCATTTGCCATTGTTCAGGACCTCATCACATGCGGCAACGATAGCGTTCGCGATACTTTTAGGGATGGTTTGCAGCTCTTTATTCGCCAGCGCCGCCGCTTTTTTCACCATTACCATGCCACGCACAAATTCAGGTATGTCGCTGATTTTGCTGTTGCTGATATAAAAGTTTTCAATCGCTCTCAGAGTATGCACGCCGTAGTAGGCATCCGCTGGCACTTCCCTGGTACCTAACAAGTCTTCTTCGATACGAATGTTGTTTAACATGTGAACCTTCTTTTTCAAGCTACGAATGAATACACCAAAACCACAGTATTAATATGGTTATGTGTCTTTTCCGACCGACGATTATCCCCTTAATCGGCCGGATACCCGGAATGATATGCTGATGATAGCGAAATGCCGTAATCTTGATCACTTATTATCTTCGCCGTGACATCAGAATTAATAATATGTGAATTGAGTCACCGCTTCGCGACGCCAGAAAAATTTTCATCCCTTGTGAAATTGAATTTTTCTGATTTGTCTCCATCTGAGTAATTACGCAATTCGCAAACTCATTCAGAACGACGCCACAGGGCGTCTGTCCGCAGACAGGAGACCCCAGTGCGCTGGATACCTTTTATTGCTGTTTTTTTATACGTTTACATTGAGATTTCGATCTTCATTCAGGTCGCGCATGTCTTTGGGGTGCTGATGACGCTGATTCTGGTGATCTTTACCTCGGTGATTGGCATGTCGCTGGTGCGTAACCAGGGCTTCAAGAATTTTATGCTGATGCAGCAGAAAATGGCGGAAGGTGAAAGCCCGGCGGCAGAAATGATCAAAAGCGTGTCGTTGATCATCGCAGGCCTGTTGCTGGTACTGCCCGGTTTCTTTACCGATTTCCTCGGGCTGCTCTTATTATTACCGCCAGTGCAAAAACATCTCACGCTGAAACTGATGCCGCATTTGCGCTTCTCGCGCATGCCGGGGGGGGGGTTTAGCGCGGGAAGCGGCGGTGGAGACACTTTTGAAGGGGAGTACCAGCGCAAGGATGATCCACGTAATCGCCTCGAAGACAAAGACGATCGCTGATATAAGGCCCGGCGCCGGGCCTGTTCTAAGGCTGTACTGAACGAATAGTTGTTGAGCGGCGTTTGGGTAACAGGATCCAGAGCGCCGCTAACATCACCACCGCATACAGGCTTTTCCACCCGGGTACGATCAGCAGCAGCAAACACAGCGCGCTACCCAATACAGCCAGCCCTTTATAACGCCCTTTCAACAGCCGGCATCCTGCCAGCATACACAGCAGATAGATCATGATGAAAATGCCGTTTGCATAGATGATCAGCGTATCGAGATCGATGCTGAAGGCGTAAATCGCAAGGGTACAGACCATACAGCAGAGGATCACCGCACTTAAGGCATTTTGCGGTAGCTGGCGCTTTGACAGTCGCGCCAGCGCGCCATCAGGCTTATAGGCCGCCTGCGACCAGACCAGTCGGGCGAAACTCTGGATATAAATATTCAGGCTGGCAAAGCAGGCCAGGTAACCAATAATGCAGGCTATCCACAGTGCCTGCTTACCGAAGAGTTCCACCACAATCAACGGCAGGGAGGCGGCGGCTCCGTCGTGGCGCCAGACGTCGAAATGCAGCACCACCACGGTACAAGCCCAATACACTGAGCCTGCGAGCAGCAAACCGATGATCAACGCGCGCGGGAAATCGCGCTCGGGGTTTTTGAACTCAGAAGCCAGGTGCGCGAAGGCTTCCAGCCCGACAAAACACCAGAACATCACCGCCAGCGATGCCGACATCGCAGAAACCGGCACCTGCGACAGCGGGGGAAAGAGGATTTCGCTGAAATGAATGCCGCCGCGCCACCAGATGGCGACAATCAGCGCAACAATCAGCCCGGCGATGATCGATTGCAGGTTAGCGCTGGAGCCTGCACCGCGCGTCCCAAGCAGCCAGATCAGCGCCAGCGTACCCAGTTCAGTGATCAATAATTGCGGCCCTTGCCAGCCAAACATTCCTTGCCAGAAACCTGCGGCAATATGGAGCGCAGCAGGCAGACCCACCGGAATAACAGAGAGAAATAGCCAACCGGTGACGCGTTCCAGACGCGGACCGAAGGCCATGCCGACAAAGTAGGCGACACCGCCGGCGCTAGGGAAATGCCGTCCCAGCACGGCGAAGACGATCGCCACCGGGAACACCAACAGGATCAACAACGGCCACGCCCACAGGCTGTTATTGCCTGCCGCCAGTGCCGCCAACGCGGGTACCGCAAAAACGCCGGTGCCGAGTAGGGAGGTGGAAAGCAACCCGATGCCCTGGGCTAATCCCAGCTCTTGTTTTAATCCGCTCATGAACCTTTGTCCGCCTGCTGTAAAGAGGCTTGATGTTATCACAATCGATTTTACTTATGGCTTAATGACACCTGCCAGCAATGGGGGTATAGCGCAGGGTTATGGGGTAGCAGGCACTTTCGTAAATTTTTTTTGTTCTTCCCCCTTGAAGGGGGAAATATCGAACCCCATCTCTCAGGTCACCAGCCGGAAACCCTGTGCGGCCCGGCGTCATCCATAACTGATAATGACTTTCTCAAAGGAGAGCTATCAATGAGTATTCGTCCGTTACATGATCGTGTGATCGTCAAACGTAAAGAAGTTGAATCCAAATCCGCTGGCGGCATCGTTCTGACCGGTTCTGCAGCAGGCAAATCAACTCGTGGCGAAATCATCGCTGTCGGTAAGGGCCGCATCCTGGAAAACGGTACAGTGCAACCGCTGGACGTGAAAGTGGGCGATATCGTGATTTTCAACGACGGCTACGGTGTTAAAGCCGAGAAAATCGACAATGAAGAAGTGCTGATCATGTCCGAAAGCGACATTCTGGCAATTGTTGAAGCGTAAGTTCACGCGCGAACCTGAACGAATTTAAGGAAAGAGAAAATGGCAGCTAAAGACGTAAAATTCGGTAACGACGCTCGTGTAAAAATGCTGCGCGGCGTTAACGTTCTGGCAGATGCAGTGAAAGTTACCCTCGGCCCGAAAGGCCGTAACGTGGTTCTGGATAAATCTTTCGGTGCGCCGACCATCACCAAAGATGGTGTTTCTGTAGCACGCGAAATCGAGCTGGAAGACAAGTTCGAAAACATGGGCGCGCAGATGGTGAAAGAAGTAGCCTCTAAAGCGAATGACGCTGCGGGCGACGGCACCACCACCGCGACTGTGTTGGCGCAATCCATCATTACTGAAGGCCTGAAAGCTGTTGCTGCGGGCATGAACCCGATGGATCTGAAACGTGGTATCGACAAAGCTGTCGCTGCTGCGGTTGAAGAACTGAAAGCGCTGTCTGTACCGTGCTCTGACTCTAAAGCAATTGCTCAGGTTGGTACCATCTCCGCGAACTCCGACGAAACCGTTGGTAAGCTCATCGCCGAAGCGATGGACAAAGTGGGTAAAGAAGGCGTGATCACCGTTGAAGACGGCACCGGTCTGCAGGACGAACTGGACGTGGTTGAAGGTATGCAGTTTGATCGCGGCTACCTGTCTCCGTACTTCATCAACAAGCCGGAAACGGGCGCAGTAGAACTGGAAAGCCCGTTCATCCTGCTGGCAGATAAAAAAGTCTCTAACATCCGCGAAATGCTGCCGGTTCTGGAAGCAGTAGCTAAAGCGGGTAAACCGCTGCTGATCATCGCTGAAGATGTTGAAGGCGAAGCACTGGCTACGCTGGTGGTTAACACCATGCGCGGTATCGTGAAAGTGGCTGCGGTTAAAGCGCCGGGCTTTGGCGACCGTCGTAAAGCCATGCTGCAGGACATTGCAACCCTGACCGGTGGTACCGTGATTTCTGAAGAAATCGGTATGGAACTGGAAAAAGCAACTCTGGAAGACCTGGGTCAGGCTAAACGTGTTGTGATCAACAAAGACACCACCACCATCATCGATGGCGTGGGTGAAGAGAGCGCAATTCAGGGCCGCGTTACTCAGATCCGTCAGCAGATCGAAGAAGCGACCTCCGATTACGACCGTGAAAAACTGCAGGAACGCGTAGCGAAACTGGCAGGCGGCGTGGCAGTTATCAAAGTCGGTGCAGCTACCGAAGTTGAAATGAAAGAGAAAAAAGCCCGCGTTGAAGATGCCCTGCACGCGACCCGTGCTGCGGTAGAAGAAGGCGTGGTTGCTGGCGGCGGCGTGGCGCTGATTCGCGTAGCAAGCAAAATCGCTGACCTGAAAGGCCAGAACGAAGACCAGAACGTGGGTATCAAAGTTGCGCTGCGCGCAATGGAAGCTCCGCTGCGTCAGATCGTGCTGAACTGCGGTGAAGAACCGTCAGTTGTAGCTAACACTGTGAAAGGTGGCGACGGTAACTACGGTTACAACGCAGCGACCGAAGAATACGGCAACATGATCGACATGGGTATTCTGGATCCGACTAAAGTGACCCGTTCTGCACTGCAGTACGCGGCTTCCGTAGCCGGCCTGATGATCACCACCGAGTGCATGGTTACTGACCTGCCTAAAGGCGACGCGCCGGACTTAGGTGCTGCTGGCGGTATGGGCGGCATGGGTGGTATGGGCGGCATGATGTAATTGCTGCCGGACACACAGTCAGGGCGTGCCCTGATGTGAGTTCATCGAAAAAGAGCGGGTTAATCCCCGCTCTTTTTTTATTGCATTTTGCCACTCACCGCGGTTGGTCAGAGTCGGTGGTGCCTGCCTGTATCTCAATATGAATGTTGAAGTGGTACGTAAACAACATTGCTCAACACGAAAGTGAAACACACCCTGTTTGCCGTTATCTGTCCCGAATTGTGCGGCCTGCGATGACGGCATTTTTCTTTTGGTCATCTTTTTAGTATAAGGTTTACACACGGACGACTTGCGTCCAGCTCATTGATTATGGGGAATAACATGCACGTAAAACATTTCGTGGGGATGGTTGGTGTTGCGCTGTTGTTGGCTGGGTGTAGCAGCAGTAGCGATTTGTCCTCTGGCGGGCAGAATGTGCGCCTGGTAGAGGATAAACCTGCTGCTAATTGCCAGTACCTTGGCACAGCAACCGGTAAGCAGAGCAACTGGCTTTCTGGACAGCACGGGGAAGAAGGCGGCTCTATGCGTGGCGCGGCAAACGCCCTGCGCAACCAGGCGGCCGCCATGGGCGGTAACGTGCTGTATGGTGTAACCAGTCCGACGCAAGGTCTGTTGTCCAGCTTTGTACCTACAGCCAGCGAAATGACCGGCCAGGTTTATAAGTGCCAAAACTGAGTATGCATGACGACTCCCGTTAACCATGACGGGAGTGATTTATTTAATAAAAAGAAAATAACTTTATTATTATATATATTATTCCCCTATATTTATTTGCTGCTAAATAATCTCCATGAATGTTGTTTTTTAAAATAATGATTTAAGCCATTATACCTCTCACTTTTTTGTTTTTTTTAAAGGAACAGATAAAGTGTTTTCACCATCTGCCGATATCCCCAAGCAGGAAGAATTGCGAAATGGATTTCCCGCATGCTTCATAATTTAATTGAGATGGTGTTGGGAGTTTTGCATGAATATTACCAAGCGCTTATTGCTTTCTTTTTCTTTGCTGATAATCAGTCTTATCGGCACGAACCTTATTGCGATGATTTCGCTTCAGGAGATCAGTAAATCAGAGGAGACGTTTCAGGAGAATACCTTACCCAGTCTTGACGCGATGAATTCTGAGATGCTGCAGATAATGGCCGTTCGTGGGCAGCTTTTCCTCCACGCACTGTCTGACGACGCTGTTGAGATGGCGAAAATAAAAAAAGATGCATTAGAGACATACAATAAATTGTATAACATGCATCAATATTATTTGAAAGAGTTAACCGTTGATGCCCATGATATAGAACAGTCTAAAAAATCTCTTGCCGATCTGGATAAATTCAGAGGGCTGATGGATGAATATTTTAAACTGTCTGAAGCGAATGATCGCGTAGCGGTTTCAAACGCCATGCAGAGCGATGGCATGATTGCAAGTAATATTAATTTGTTAATAAGTGATTTTTCCGACCAGGTGGCCTATAACACGCAGTTGGTCGATGCCGCGCAACAACAAAGCAGTGCACTTATTTCCCGCTCAATCGTATTATCCATTTCAACCACTCTTATTGCCACGATCTCGCTGGGTCTGTTTGGATTGGTGACGGTGCTTAATATTCGTCGCCGACTGAATGAAATGAAAGACGGCATGGTGAATATCAGTGAAAAATTGGATCTCAGCTACTCACTGAATACCGGGAAAATGGATGAAATCGGGCAGGCTGCCAGCGCATTCAACCAGCTCATCGCCCGGATGGCCGAATCGTTGAAGATGGTGCGTTCCGCGTCCTCTTCAGTCAATACGGCAGCGAATGAGATTGCCATGGGCAACAATGAGCTTTCTGCGCGCACCGAGCAGCAATCCGCTGCGGTTGTAGAAACGGCGGCGAGTATGGAAGAACTCAACTCGACGGTGAAACAGAACGCGGAAAACTCGCATCAGGCGAGCCAGTTGGCGATTGCGGCATCACAGGCGGCGTCGCAAGGGGGCGAAGTCGTTAGCGCCACCGTTAGCCGTATGAAAGACATTATTGAAAGCTCGAATAAAATTTCTGAAATCACGTCTGTCATTAACGGCATTGCTTTCCAGACCAACATCCTGGCGCTCAACGCCGCGGTAGAAGCTGCTCGTGCGGGCGATCAGGGAAGAGGGTTTGCTGTTGTTGCCGGGGAAGTCCGCTCCCTTGCGCAGCGTAGCGCCCAGGCAGCGAAAGAGATCGAAAGTCTGATCAAAGAGTCGGTGAGCTATGTTGAAGATGGTTCCCGACAGGTTGATCTGGCCGGTGAAGCAATGAATGGCATCGTACATTCTGTCATGCAAGTGAAAGATCTGATGCAGGAAATTGCCGCTGCCTCGGATGAGCAGGATCGCGGGATCACGCAGATTGCGCAGGCCATGTCCGAACTGGACACCACTACGCAACAAAACGCCTCGTTAGTACAGGAGTCTTCTGCGGCGGCCGGTAGCCTTGAGGATCAGGCGATGAAACTGCAACAACTTGTGGATGTGTTCCGTCTGCCAGGCCAGCAGGAAATGAAGGCCTCTTCGCTTTCCGCCAAAAACAGTCGGTCTGTTGTCTCTATTTCCAGCGCTGATGATGAAGGGTGGGAGAAATTTTAACAGGGAATAACGAATCCCCGGTAAAGGGGCTTGTTTTCACGGCTGCGTGTTGCTCCGCCTGGCGCGCAGCCGTGTTTTTTTATTGCTGGCGCAGTTGCAAATCCAGCGGCGTTTTACTGGGCTCACCGCCAATCTCACGAGCCAGTTTAGGCACCATATAACCGGAAACCAGCGTCAGCAATTCGCGCATGATCTTACGCGCTTCTTCATCGCTCACCATAAAATGTGCCGCGCCCTGAACTTTATCCAGCACGTGCAAATAGTACGGCATCACTCCCGCATCGAATAAGGCATTACTCAATGCCGCCAGCGCCTGGGCGTTATCGTTGACATCGCGCAGCAGCACACTTTGATTGAGCAATGTCACACCAGCCTGGCGTAATTTACCCATAGCAGCCCGGAAATCACCGTCAATTTCTTGTGCGTGATTCACATGGTTAACCAACAAAATCTGCAATGACGAACGCGCAAACCGTGCTGCCAGCGTATCGGTAATGCGAGCCGGTATAACAATCGGCAAACGGCTGTGAATGCGCAGCCGTTTGATATGCGGGATCGCTTCCAACTGCTCGATCAGCCAGTCCAGTTCATGATCTTTGGCCATCAGCGGATCGCCGCCAGAGAAAATGATCTCATCCAGTTCCGGATGGGCAGCAATATAATCCAGCGCACCTTGCCAGTTGCGCTTGTTACCCTGGTTCTCGGCATAGGGGAAGTGGCGGCGGAAGCAGTAACGGCAATTTACCGCGCAGCCTCCTTTGACCAGAAGCAGAGCGCGGTTGCGGTATTTATGTAGCAGTCCGGGCACAACGCTGCTTTGTTCTTCCAGTGGATCGGTGGTAAAACCTGGCGCAGCGAGAAACTCTTCCGATGTGGTAAGTACCTGACGCAAAAGTGGATCATTAGGATCGCCAGGCTGCATGCGCGCAGCAAATGCACGAGGAACGCGCAGGGGAAACAGCCGCTTTGCCGCGCTACCAGCGATTAAATTAGGGTCATTGTCTATCTTTAAAAGACGTAACAGTTCATCCGGATCGGTGATTACATCGTTAAGTTGCAATAACCAATCTTCTCTGGACGGGGTTTTTAGGGTTACAATATGCGCCATTTTGTGGCTTAGCTACCAGTTAACAATTTCAGAGGGCCTTATGGCGACTTACTATAGCAACGATTTTCGTGCCGGTCTTAAAATCATGATGGACGGCGAGCCGTACGCGGTTGAAGCCAGCGAATTCGTAAAACCAGGCAAAGGCCAGGCATTTGCGCGCGTGAAACTGCGTCGCCTGCTGACCGGTACACGTGTTGAGAAAACCTTCAAATCTACTGATTCCGCAGAAGGCGCGGACGTTGTCGATATGAACCTGACTTACCTTTACAACGACGGTGAGTTCTGGCACTTCATGAACAACGAAACCTTCGAACAACTCTCTGCTGATGCTAAAGCAATTGGCGACAACGAAAAATGGCTGCTGGATCAGGCTGAATGCATCGTGACCCTGTGGAACGGCCAGCCGATCTCCGTAACGCCGCCGAACTTCGTCGAACTGGAAATCGTTGAAACCGATCCAGGTCTGAAAGGCGACACTGCCGGTACTGGCGGTAAACCGGCTACTCTGAGCACTGGCGCCGTGGTGAAAGTGCCGCTGTTCGTGCAGATCGGTGAAGTGATTAAAGTTGATACCCGCTCTGGCGAATACGTTTCCCGCGTGAAATAATCATCGCGATGTCGGCGTAGCGCAGTGCTACGCCGCAGAACTTTGCAGGCAGGGATGATGAAACGTTTTGCGAAATTCCTCTCACTAATGCTTATCAGTTGTGCCTTTCTTTCTGGCTGTAATACCGCGCGCGGCGTCGGTGAAGACATCCAGAGTCTTGGTCATGTTATTTCCCGCGCGGCGAACTAAAAACTTCACATCTTCTTAAAAATGCTTCCGTTCCGGTCATATGCCGGGATCTTGTCTATGCTTAAGTGGCTATACACAAACAATATTGGTCACAAAAGGAAGATATTATGGTTAAGAAGACAATTGCTGCGATCTTTTCTGTACTGGTCCTTTCTTCGGTTCTGACCGCTTGTAACACGACGCGTGGCGTCGGTCAGGATATCTCCGAAGGCGGTAGCGCGATTTCTGGTGCGGCAACACGAGCGCAGTAGTCATCCCTGTCGGTACGGCTTACGCCGTACCGTTAATTTGGGTTTTCCGGCAGTGGGTTCTCGGGCAGTGACAGGAACGGTGTAAAGCGGTTCCCCATTCCCAATTTCATTCTGATATTGCGCTTGTAGGTATAAACCGTTTTGCCGTTAATGCTCATTTTGTTGGCAATCATCTGGTTACTTTTCCCCTCCATCCACAGAGTTAACACTTTCTCTTCCTGCTTTGTGAGTAACGGCGTGACGATACGTGGAATGGCGCGTAACGGGCGGGCCAGCACCATTGTATCAATGGTACGGGCAAGCGACTCTAATGATTCCGTTTTTTGCAGCTTCGCTTTTACCTTGAATTGCGCGTAAAACGTGGAGAGTTGTGCATCCTCACCCGACTCCAGCAAGATAAGCTGGTTGTCTTCACCGCAAACAGAAAAGAGTGAAGCAAGCTGCTGACTATGATGAATTTCGCTTTTAAATCCATGGAGATCGGCGATGATCAAATCCGGTTGCCATTGCACAATATGTTCTTTCGCTAACATTAAGTTATGCAGTGCGGTCACAAGGAATGACGCGGGAAACAAATCAGTTTGATTGAGCCAGGATTCCATCCCTGAACGGGTGAAGTAACAACGGTCAATCACAAGAATTTTGAACATATCATTATTCGCAGTCAGAAGGTGGCGCACGACTTCCTGTATTCAGGAAAGCGATTCATCATAGGATGTATATCTGCTTAATAAATGCCTGAACTGCGCTGCGAACAGTGGCTATTTCTTGCTTTAACCCCCTAAAATTGGGTAAGAGCAAAAATGTTGAAATAATACTCTGAAACGGTCAAAATCTGTTCCCTGTTCAAACGCCAAACGGGACGACCCGTTTGCGCCAATTCTCACTGGGGACGGCCCCGCAACGGAGCCAATGATGTCCTGGTTTATTCTTCTTATTGCAGGTCTTCTGGAAGTGGTTTGGGCTATCGGCCTGAAGTACACGCAGGGATTTACACGCTTAACCCCGAGTATCATTACTGTTACCGCGATGATCGCCAGCGTGCTGTTGCTCTCATGGGCAATGAAAACCTTGCCAGTAGGAACGGCATACGCTATCTGGACCGGTATTGGCGCGGTCGGCGCGGCTATTGCCGGCATTGTCCTGCTTGGTGAATCCGCAAGTCTGGCGCGTATCGTCAGCCTGTGTCTTATTGTCGCAGGTATTATCGGTCTGAAACTCAGCACCCATTAAGGCGCTTGTTTAATCCAGAGTAATTTTTCAACGGCGAAGCCTTGTCGCGCCGCGATAGCTAACATCTGTTGTTTGACCTTCTCAGGAAGCGTTGGCGTGCGCGACAGGAGCCAGAGGTAGTTGCGGTCTGGCCCGCAAACCAGCGCGTAGCGGTAGTCATCGTCCAGCGCGATGATGTTATAACCCCCGTAGAACGGGCCAAAGAAGGAAACTTTCAGCGCCGCGGTGCGCGGGTCACCGGTGAACCAGGCCTCGCCGGTGGTTTGTTGCCACATGCCGCGATCCGGGTTATAGCCACGGTTGATGATATTCAGCGCGCCATCATCACGCAGGCTGTAAGTCGCGGTGACTTTTTCCAGACCGCTCTCGAAGGGGTGATCCAAACGGGCAATTTCATACCATTTGCCGAGGTAACGTTGGGTTTCAAAATTCTGAACCACTGTCACGCCGTCGGGAGGAGTAGGGGAACTGCAGGCAGAAACCAAAAACGCAGCGGCAAGCATAACGATGATGAGCGGCAGACGCATGGTATTTTCCTTCCAGCTGTTTCTTTCAGGTATAGACGCTGGCGAGAAATATGCTCTCCTGCGAATGCAGGAGAGCGACAGGTATCAAATAAAAATTACGCCGACAAGCGTTACTACCGTCAGGATAGCGGCCAGGCCGTAGAAGACCCATTTGCCGCTCGGCACGTGAATTTTTAAATCATGCATCATATGGTGAATACGATGCAGACCACACCACACCGGCAACGCAATCATTAACAAGAGAAAAGCGCGACCGACAAAGCTTTGTGCAAACGCCAGGATACGTTCGTAACTCAGCGCTTCTCCGGGATACCAGCCCAGAGGTAACAGCACGCCAACCAGCACGATGATAACCGGAGCGACGATAGCGCTCCACATACCACCTGCGCCAAACAAGCCCCAGAATACGGGTTCGTCGGAACGTTTTGGATTCGGGTTAATCACTTTGGCCTCCTTACCAGAACAGTGCGACAAACAGGATCACTACCGTGACCACAGCTGTAACTGCCCAAAGCCCTTTCACAACCGGCTCTGGCCCCATTTTTTCGCCTTTTACGATGATGATCGATGCTTTTGGCGCAAGTTCAAACCAGGTTTTGGTATGCAGCAACGCCGCTGCCAGTGAAATAAGGTTGAGGATCACAACAACCGGGTTTTGCAGGAAACTGACAAAACCGGCCCAGCTTTCCGGGCCATGTTTGAGGGAAAACAACCCAAAGATCAGCACAATGCTAAACCAGACCGCCGCTACCGCCGTGCCTTCACGCAGCATATAGAAGCGATAAAACGGCAGCTGTTTCCACCAGCTTGCGGGAACAGGACGAACCCAGGCTTTACGTTTAGTCGTCATAATGCGCTCCTTAGCGTGGTTTCAGGGTGGCGATAAGAAAGTCTTTCGAACTTTCTACCTTGCCCTGCTGAATAGCAGCGGCCGGATCGACATGCTTCGGACAGACTTCCGAGCAGTAGCCGACAAACGTACAGCTCCATACGCCGTTCTTGCTGTTCAGTTGCCCCATACGCTCCGCTTTACCCTTATCGCGGCTATCCAGATTGTAGCGGTGCGCCAGCGTAATCGCTGCCGGGCCAATAAATTCAGGATTGAGGCCGAATTGCGGGCAGGCGGCATAACACAAACCGCAGTTAATACAGCCAGAAAACTGGTGATATTTCGCCATTTGTGCCGGCGTCTGCGTACCTGGTCCCTGATCGGGTGTGCGCGTATTGCCAATAATGTAAGGCTTAATGGCTTCGAGACTCTCGATAAAGTGAGTCATATCGACCACCAAATCGCGCTCAATCGGGAAGTTCGCCAGTGCTTCCACTTTCATCCCTTTCTCGTAATCACGCAGGAAGGTCTTACAGGCCAGCTTCGGCACTTTATTGACCATCATCCCGCAGGAACCACAGATCGCCATACGGCACGACCAGCGATAGCTCAGATCCGGAGCAAGGTTGTCTTTGATGTAGCTCAGCGCGTCGAGCAGCGACGTTGCCTCATCGAAGGGGACATCGTAGAAGGCACTGTGCGGCGCATTGTCCACTTCCGGGTTATAGCGCACGATCTCGATTTTTAGATTCTTCAGCTCAGCCATTGTTCGTCTCCTTCTTCTCGGGCGCTTCAGCCGCTGCACCGTAGACGCGTTTCGCCGGGGGCAGTGTCGTGATTTTCACGTCGCTGTACTCCAGTCGCGTTGAGCCGTCGGCATCGCGGAAGGCAAGAGTGTGCTTGAGGAAGTTGACATCATCACGTTCTGTGCAGCCTTCATCCAGACGCTGATGCGCGCCGCGGGACTCTTTACGCGCCAGCGCAGAGTGCGCCATACATTCGGCAACGTTCAGGCCATGGCCCAGTTCAATGGTGTAAAGCACATCCGTATTGAAGACGCTGGAAGTATCGGTGATACGTACGCGTTTAAAGCGTTCCTGCAGCTCCGCCAGCTTATCAACGGTTTTCTGCATCAATTCTGGCGTACGGTAAATACCGCAGCCTTCTTCCATTGACTCACCCATTTCATCGCGAATTTTCGCCCAGCTTTCGGTGCCATTCTGGTTAACCAGCGCTTTCAGCCGTTGCTCAACGTCCGCAGCCTGCGCGTTGAGGGCATCGTCGTTGGCACGGCTTGCCGTGGCGGCGCGTTCCATCGCCTGTTCGCCCGCGAGGCGGCCAAACACCACCAGTTCCGCCAGCGAGTTCGAGCCGAGACGGTTGGCGCCATGCAGCCCCACGGAAGAACATTCACCAACGGCAAACAGACCGGTAATGCGGGATTCACAGTTCTGATTGGTTTCGATACCGCCCATGGTGTAATGCGCGGTCGGGCGAACTGGAATCGGTTCTTTGATAGGATCGACACCCACGTAGGCTTTCGCCAGTTCGCAAATAAATGGCAGACGCTCTTTGATTTTTTTCTCGCCAAGGTGGCGTAAATCCAGATGCACTACATCTCCGCGCGGTGTTGAGATCGTGTTGCCTTTGCGCCACTCGTGCCAGAATGCCTGCGACACTTTGTCGCGCGGGCCAAGTTCCATATATTTGTTTTTCGGCTCGCCAAGGGGTGTTTCTGGCCCCATGCCGTAATCCTGCAAATAGCGATAGCCGTTTTTGTTCACGAGGATCCCGCCTTCGCCACGACAACCTTCCGTCATGAGAATACCGGAACCTGGCAGGCCGGTCGGGTGATACTGAACAAATTCCATGTCGCGCAGCGGAACGCCGTGTGCCAGCGCCATGCCCATACCATCACCGGTCACAATGCCGCCATTGGTGTTGTAGCGGTAAACACGGCCGGCGCCACCGGTAGCCATCACAACGGCATTGGCGCGGATTTGCACCAGCGTGCCTTCCATCATGTTCATTGCGACCAGGCCGCGAGCGTGGTTATCGTCGACCAGGATATCGAGTACGAAATGTTCGTCGAAGCGCTGGATCTGCGGGAACTGCAGCGAGGTTTGAAACAGTGTATGCAGCATGTGGAAGCCGGTTTTATCGGCCGCGAACCAGGTGCGTTCGATTTTCATCCCACCGAAGCGGCGCACGTTGACTGTACCATCCGGGCGACGACTCCACGGACAGCCCCACTGCTCAAGCTGAGTCATCTCTGTCGGGCAATGGTGCACAAAATAGTCAACGACATCCTGTTCGCAAAGCCAGTCACCGCCAGAGACGGTATCGTGGAAATGATACTCGAAGCTGTCATGATCCTGGGCCACGGCGGCAGAGCCGCCTTCTGCGGCAACCGTATGGCTGCGCATGGGGTAGACTTTTGAAATCAATGCGATTTTGGCGTTAGGGTGGGCTTGCGCCGCGGCGATCGCGGTACGTAATCCTGCTCCGCCTGCGCCAATCACAGCGATATCGGCTTGAAAGGTTTGCACGACATTCCTCCAGATTATTGTTGTTCCGCAACGATAAGCCTGAAGCGCTTTAGGTAATTGCGGAAATGTTCCACTGCTCCTTTTTGGGTAAGGGCAGTATAACCGTAGGGATCGAAGGGAAATTTGATGTGTTCGATTTTTTTGCTGTTCTGTCGTGTGATGCGTCACTGAAGTTGATTGATATCATCACTTAATCCGTCCTCTCTATTTATAGACGACATAACTGAAAATTTTCTGTGCAAAATTTGTCTCTGTGGATCGATGCGGGTAGACTTCGTCCCCTTGTCTGAATATGGAGAAAGTACCATGAGCGAGACGGCAACCTGGCAGCCGAGCGCATCCATCCCCAACCTATTGAAACGCGCGGCAATGATGGCGGAGATCCGTCGATTCTTTGCCGATCGTGGCGTACTTGAGGTGGAAACGCCCTGTATGAGCCAGGCGACGGTAACGGATATTCACCTGTTCCCGTTTGAAACCCGTTTTGTTGGTCCCGGCCACTCTCAGGGTCTGAATCTCTACTTGATGACCAGCCCGGAATACCACATGAAACGCCTGCTGGCTGCGGGTTGCGGCCCGGTGTTCCAGCTGTGCAGAAGCTTTCGCAATGAAGAGATGGGTCGTCATCACAACCCTGAATTCACCATGCTGGAGTGGTATCGTCCGCATTACGACATGTACCGTCTGATGAACGAGGTGGATGATTTACTGCAGCAGGTGCTGGAATGCCCGGCGGCGGAATCGCTCTCCTATCAGCAGGCATTCCAGCGCTATCTGGAAATCGATCCGCTCTCTGCCGATAAAACCCAACTGCGTGAAGTCGCGGCAAAGCTCGATCTGAGCAATATCGCCGATAGCGAAGAAGATCGCGATACGTTGCTGCAACTGCTTTTCACCATGGGCGTAGAGCCGCAGATCGGTAAAGATCGTCCAACGTTTGTTTACCATTTTCCGGCAAGCCAGGCATCGCTGGCGCAAATCAGTACGGAAGATCATCGGGTGGCGGAGCGCTTCGAGGTGTATTTCAAGGGCATTGAACTGGCGAATGGTTTCCACGAGCTGACCGATGCGCGTGAACAACAACAGCGTTTCGAGCAGGACAACCGTAAGCGTGCGGCGCGGGGTTTACCGCAGCAACCGGTGGATATGAACCTGCTGGAAGCACTGAAGGCCGGGCTTCCCGACTGCTCCGGTGTGGCGTTAGGCGTTGATCGCCTGATCATGCTGGCGTTGCAGGCAGAAAGCCTGGCGGACGTGATCGCTTTTACCGTCGATCGGGCATAAGTGTCTCATCACCCGTAGCTGATTTCCCTCCGGACGGCTACTCTCTGCCAGTAACATGCTGCGCCTTCCGGCGCAGCATGTTTATAAACTGCCTGCCGGGCGTGAGCTCTTACCTGCTGAGGTGAGCGTTCTCGCACTGCGCCTGCCGTCCAGACTCTCCAGACGCATCTGGAACGGTGGAAAGGGCAGATCAATACCGTGTTCGCGGAAGCCCGCCAGAATCAACTGATGAATCTCATGGCGCAATGGCATGCGGTGCCCCATTTCCGCGGCATAGATACGCAGTTCAAACAGTTGTAGCCCTTGTTGCAGGTCAACCAGGAACACCTCCGGTGCGGGATTGTCGAGCACCAGCGAGCAGCGTTCGGCTGCGGCGTTAAGGATTTGCGTCACTTCTTCACTGTTGGCATCTGCTGGCGCTGGCACCGTCAGTACCACACGGGTTACTGAATCTGATAGCGACCAGTTTATAAACTGTTCAGTGATGAACGCTTTGTTCGGTACGATGATCTCTTTACGATCCCAGTCGCTGATCGTTGTGGCGCGGGTATTGATGCGGGTAATACTGCCCGTCAAATCGCGGATTGTTACGGTATCGCCAATGCGGATCGGTTTTTCGAATAGGATGATCAGGCCAGAGATAAAGTTAGCGAAGATTTCCTGCAGACCAAACCCAAGACCTACCCCCAGTGCTGCCACCAGCCACTGTAATTTCGACCATTCAATACCGATCATGGAGAAACCCACCAGCCCGCCAAATAGCATCAGCAGATATTTGGTGATGGTGGTGATGGCGTAACCGGTTCCCGGCGCCAGCTCCAGGTGTTGTAGCAAAGCCAGTTCCAGCAGAGCCGGAAGGTTACGCACCAGTTGGGTAGTGATAATAAAGACCAGAATGGCAATCAGCACCGCGCCCAGCGTAATCGGCTCCAGACTTTCCACACCCTGCACGGTAGATGTGACATCCCACAGCGTGATGTTTTCGAGGAAACCGAATGCAGAGTGGATCTCCGACCACAGCACAATGACCGACAACAACGCAATCAGCATCAGGATCGAGCGCACCAGCCGCAGCGACTGGACACTAATAGCATCCAGATCAACTTCGGCTTCATCGACGTCGGCCACACCTTCCGTGCTGGTTTGATGGGCGGGTTCATCCTCTCCGCGTGCGCGCTGCGCGAGGATTTCCGCACGGCGATGACGTGCGCGCTCAAAGGCCAGACGGCGACGCTGAATCAGCATCCAGCGACGGATAATATGGTACACCACCAGCAGCAGGAACCAGATAGCCACCGACGTTTCCAGCCGCGCCAGCAGTGCCTGCGCTGTGGCAAGGTAGCCGACAGCTGCCGCAAGAATGGCAATCAACGGCGCGCTCATCAGCAGGTTCCACAGCAGGTGGTTCGGCATATTATCGCCATTGCCGCCTTTATCCACATAAAGGGGAATACCGGCTCGTTTCAGGCTCAGTGTCACCAGCGCCAGCGCGCCGCAGATCAGAATAAAACACAGCCTGCCCAGCGATCCGGAAAATTCGCGGTCGTTAAGGTTATCAAACATGATCAGCGCCATAATCAGCGGGACAATCAAGCCAATGCTCATCAGGTAGTAACGCATACTACGAGCAACACGGTTGCGTGGCCAGCCAAAGTGGGCGACAAACAGCCCCGTTGGACGGGCAAAGGTTGCGCAGATCATCACAACCCAAAGCAGCGGTACGGTGGCCGTTACGCCATCGCCAATGGCCACCGCCAGCGGCCAGGGCCAGGCTTCCTGCAAACCATACCCCAGTGTCGCCCACAGTACCGGTAAGGGAGAGGCAACAAGGATCGACCAGAACACGGTGCGCATGGTGAGCCAGAAATGATCCTGCGTGACTTTACCCACTCTGGCGCTGGAACGCTCCAGAAAGCGGGTAAAATGGCGGCGCGAGTAGATGCTGAAGCCAACCAGAATTAACGCGCCAAACAGCGGGAACAGCGTCTCTTTGCTGGTCAGCATCATGGCGCTGGCTTTCCCCAACTGACTGGCGGTATCCAGCGACAGCAAGCGACGCAGGTCCTGAACGATTTCAATGGGCCAGCTAAAGGTTATCGGGCTGACATCCGCTGTCCAGAATAGATAACGGTGGGTTGCCTCATTCACCTCTTTCAGTGCGTCTTCCAGTTGGCTGTTGGCGACCTTCAGTTTGGTCAGTTCAAGGATGAGCGTATCCCCGCCCTGCAACAGGGAATTCAAAAGCTCACGCTGCGTGCGCAGTTGCGCTTCCAGAATACGCCCTTGCTCGGCAGTCAGCTGCTGGCCGTCAGCCTGACGGATTTGCCGTAGCTGTGGCTGCTTGTTTTGCAGATCTTCATAACGCATGCGGTGCACACGCAACTGCGCCATTTCGGTATCCAGTTGCTGTGGCTTGGGCATTTCCGGCAGACGGGCAACCTGCGCGCGCAACGCCTCGCCCAACATATTGGATGCGCCCAGCCATTGTGATTGCTCACGCAGGGTATTAAGCGCCTGGCGCACCTGTAAGGTCTGGCTGGTGGCCTGGCGTTGCTGAGAGGCCACCAGATCCATCCGCTGCGCTTGTTGGTTCAACGCTTGCGACAACTCACGGTTAATACGGAACTGTTCGACGATACCTGCCGGTAAGTTGGCGCTGTTTTCCGCCAGCAATTCGGTGCTTTCAAGCGCCTGTTCCGCTTCGCGCTGGCGCTGGCTGTTAAGCTGGTTGCGCAAGGCCTGCAGGTACGTATCCAACTGCTGGCTCTGCTTCTGCGCCAGCTCTGAACGCATGCGCGACAGCTCCTGGCGGTTATTGGCTGAGAGTTGCGCCAGTTCCAGCTCATCGACCTGCGCTTTCAGCTTCGCTGACTCTGCCTGCGCGGCAAGATTTTGCGCTTGCGCCAGCGGTGTGGCTGCCGTTTGCGAACTGAGGCGACGTTCTACTTCAGTCACCTGGCGGCGGGCATCAGTTTGCTGTTGCGGCAACTGGTTTAAGGAGTCACTGATTTCCCGCGCACGTTCCTGTTCCTGCTGTGCCAGGCGTGTTTTCTCCAGCAACTGGCTGCTGACCTGGAGGATCTCCTGATTTAGCGCATCGCTGCTCATGTCGGTGGGAACGGCTTTCGGTTCGTCGCGCAGGTTATCCAACTGCGAACGTAATGTCCTGGAAAGCTTGGGGAAGTTATCAATGACTTGCTGATATTGCTGCGCACGCTCAAGGGAACCTTTGCGTTCTTCGAGTGCATTCAACGCAGCCTGGAGCACCTCAATGGTTTCGGCCTGCTCCGGCGTGTTCTTCGCCGCTTTGGCCTGCTCCAGTTCTTGTGAAATTTGTCGGGCATCGGGGGCCGTAGCAGCTACGGCCCCCAGGCTGAGGCACCAGGCCATCAGAAAAGTGATAATCAGGCGCACGTCAGTCTTCCTGGGTTGGGGATTAGCCTTCGTCTTTCTTATCGTCAACCAGCGGGCTGGCGTCGTGTTCTGCTTTAATTTCCGCTTCCGGCAACGGTGCCGGTTCAGCGGCGGGGACGAAAGGCTCGTTGGATACGGCCAGCGGCTGGCCAATTTTAGTGACCGACAGGTTTTGCAGTTGTTCCGCCAGCTTCACTTTGCCCGGCGCGAACAAGTTGATGACGGTGGAGCCGAGTTTGAAGCGGCCCATTTCCTGACCTTTCAGTAAGGCGACCGCGCCCTCACTCTCGCCCGCAGGCCAGGTCCAGCGTTTGATGACGCCTTCGCGCGGCGGGGTAATGGTGCCAGCCCATACCGTCTCGATACTGCCGACAATGGTTGCACCGACAAGGATTTGCGCCATCGGGCCAAACTCGGTATCAAACAAGCAAATGACGCGTTCGTTACGGGCAAAGAGATTCGGTACGTTCTGTGCGGTCAGATGGTTGACGGAGAAGAGATCCCCCGGCACATAAATCATTTCACGCAGGATACCGTTGCAGGGCATATGAACGCGGTGATAATCGCGTGGCGACAGATAGGTGGTGACAAAGCTACCATTGCGGAACAGATCGGCCATCAGGTAGTTGCCCGCCAGCAAGGCTTCAAGGCTGTAGTTATGACCTTTGGCTTGCAGAATTTTATCTTCTTCAATATCACCAAGCTGGCTGATCACGCCGTCTGCCGGCATCACCAGCACGTTCGGGTCGGTGTTCAGTGGGCGAACCTCGTCGCGCAACGCACGAACAAAGAAGTCATTGAACGTGCGATAGCTGGCGGTGTCTGGCTTTTGTGCCTCTTTCATATCGACCTTGAAGTATTTCACAAACAGATCGATAACCAGTTTGGTCAGCCAGCCCGCTCGCTTACTTGCGCCCCAGCCCGCCAGGCGAGTGAGCCACAGTTTCGGCAGAATGTATTGTAGCGAAAGTTTAAATGAGTTTAACAAAGCAGCCTCCAGGCCATTGTTTTTGTCGTTCCTGATCCGCCGCTGTGCGCCGGATCCTTTTCCAAATGGGGGACGATTCTAGCGATGCTTAGCTTAGTTGTCAGTCATCTGATTCAGAAAAGCTTTTACGCGTTTTTACCTGCGACATGCTTTCCAGAATGCGGTGATAGTTGTCGAAACGGCTCTCAGCGATTTCGCCTTTCTCCACCGCTTCGCGGATGGCGCAACCCGGGTCGGTATCATGCTTGCAGTCACGATATTTGCACTGGCCCAGATAATCATGGAATTCGACAAAGCCGTTAAAAATTTGTTCCGGTTCAAGGTGCCAGAGCCCAAACTCGCGCACGCCCGGCGAGTCAATCACATCGCCGCCGTGCGGAAAGTGATAGAGGCGCGCTGCGGTGGTGGTGTGTTGCCCCAGCCCGGAAACATCGGACACATCATTGGTGAGGATCTGCGTCTCCTGCAAACCGAGCAGTGTGTTCAGTAAGCTTGATTTACCCACGCCCGATTGCCCGGCAAAGATACTGATGCGGTTAGTCAACGCTTCTGTCAGCGGGGTAAGGCCGTTTTGCGCATGGCTGGATACCATTAATACGCGATAGCCAATCTTGCGATAGATATCCATTTGCTCATTCACGAAAGCCATGCCGTCATTGTCCAGCAGATCGATTTTGTTCAGCACGATCAGTGGTTCGACTTGCAACGTTTCGCACGCCACCAGATATCTGTCGATAATGTTCAGCGACAGTTCCGGCAGGATAGCTGAGACCACCACAATCTGATTGATATTGGCAGCAATAGGTTTGACGCCGTCGTAAAAATCGGGGCGTGTGAGCACTGTGGTGCGTTCATGCACGGCTTCAACAATGCCTTTGACAGTAACGCCTTCTGCGGCTTCTTTGCCAGGACGCCAGACCACGCGGTCACCCGTGACCAGCGAACGAATGGTGCGGCGAATATTGCAACGGTGCACTTCGCCATCGGCGGATTCCACATCAGCATGCATGCCGAAGCGGCTGATAACCACACCTTCGGACGGGTCGCCGAAGAGGTTGTCATCGTAGTCAGCTTTCTCCGTAGAGGTTTTCAGCCGGCGCTGGTGATTCTCTTTAACGCGGCGCTGCTGCCCTTTGGAGAGTTTATTTTTACTCAATCGTGCTGGCTCCTGGTCGCCCTGGATGGGCAAAACGACTATGATACACGCAATTCTAGATGAATATAGTGACGCGAGAAGGGTGGAAAATAGCATGAGCGCAAATGAAAACAACCTCATTTGGATCGATCTGGAGATGACGGGGTTAGATCCCGAGCGCGATCGCATTATTGAGATCGCGACGCTGGTGACCGATGCCAATCTTAATATTCTGGCAGAAGGGCCGGTGATTGCTGTCCATCAATCCGATGCGCAACTGGCATTAATGGATGACTGGAACGTGCGCACCCATACTGGTAGCGGACTGGTTGACCGGGTAAAAGCGAGCCAGCTTGACGACCGCGCGGCGGAACAGGCTACTCTCGAATTCTTAAAAGCGTGGGTGCCTGCCGGGAAATCGCCGATTTGTGGCAACAGTATCGGTCAGGATCGTCGCTTTCTGTTTAAGTACATGCCGGAACTGGAGGCCTATTTCCACTATCGCTACCTGGATGTCAGCACACTGAAAGAGCTGGCGCGCCGCTGGAAGCCTGAAGTGTTGGACGGGCTGAAAAAGCAGAATACCCACCAGGCGCTGGACGATATTCGCGAATCGGTGGCGGAGCTGGCTTATTATCGCGAGCACTTTATTAAGCTGTAATGCGTTTCTTGCAGGGCAGGGAATGTGTTTGCCTTGCCCTGCAAGGCCAGTACTGGTGCGGGTTTGCTGGAAAAATGTTCATTTTGTCGATTAAATCGTCACTTGAACAAAAAAAAAGAAAATTTGCTTTCAGGGGCTTGCAGCAAGAAGGAATTCTCGTATAATGCGCCTCCCGTGAAGACACAGAAATGTGAAACACGGCATCTCGAAATTTCAGTGCAAAATGTTTGTAAGTTGCTGAAAAATCGATGATAAGCGGGAATAGCTCAGTTGGTAGAGCACGACCTTGCCAAGGTCGGGGTCG
>NZ_DAMBVN010000008.1:0-188898 GCF_032052965.1 Kosakonia sp. | reverse complement strand
GCTTATGAAGACATTACTAACATCGATGTGTATTAATCAATGGGGAGCAGGTCACTGGGGCTAGAGTATATTTCAGGAACAGCGACCAAAAAGATTTCAAAGCTACCTAAAACCCAGCAGGTGCAAATGCGTAACCTTTATGTAGCAATGTCTCGACCAACGAAATTATTATGCCTAGCAGCGAACGAAAACCGTGTTTCACAGGCTTTACGTGATGCTCTTGTGCTTAAAGGATGGCATATAGAAGATGTGACTTGAAAAGTTAGGCTCTTGAAGTCAATTTTATGGTTAAAGATCGTTGATTTTTCTTTAAAAAAAAGCGATTTTTAGTACTTTACTATGTGGGCAGGTAGGAGTTGGTATGGAATTTATGACTAGTACAATCCTCTCAGGAATCCTTTATGATGGTTTTGTCAAAGGGGTAAAAATTTCGACTGAGTTTTTGAAAGGAAAGTTACAGGGATGGCTATTCGATGATGAATTGATAGAAGAGTTGGCAAATAAGATAAATATGCTTGATTTAGATGAGTTAGGACAACATGCAATAAAAAAACGTATTGATAATAATCCAGAAATAATAAAATGCATGCAAAATATTAAGCAAGAACAATCAATTGGCATGGTTAATCAAAACCACTACGGTACTGGCGATAATGTCGCTGGAAACAAAGTTATCAATAATGGTAAATAATGGGAAAGCAAATCCATACAGGTTCTGGGGACAATGTTGGCAATAATAAAATTGTCAACATCATTAACAACATAGAACCAAAATATATTAAAGGGTTTATTGCTGATTTAATGCAGGATATTTCGCACAGAAAAGTATCTGATGCAGAAAAAAAGCTTGAGTCCATTGCAAACATAGATGGTGTAGACATAAATGTTAAATCATTATTAAATGCACTGAAGACTAAAGTAGCCCTCATACAAGAAGAAAAAGGCTTACAAAATCAAAAACAAGAACTTCAAAATCTTGTGCGAAATAAAGAATTAGATTACGACACTTTAGACGTTGCTTTTTCAATACTCTTACATTTTGAGTCCAAAATTCATCTAGATACAGCTAGGGATAGATATTTTTCTGCAGAGGTGAGTGGGCCTTATACGAATGAGGTTTTTTTTGAGTTCTTAGCAACTGCCGATGAGATAGTTGAAGCATGTAATAGTCAATGTAAATTTAATTTCTTAGAACAAGAGATACTAGGGTTAATTCGAGGTTCATTAAGAAACAACAATATCAATATTGCCTACGACCTTAGTCAATACTTAAATGAAAACTACCCTTCAATAAATTCAACTTTTTTCTTACTTCACTGTGAAACCCTTACCTTCTTAAACAATATTAAAAATAGACACATTCTTTCATTCAGTATATATGAAAAAAAACATGTTGATTACTTAATTAACACTCTCTTGGATAACTTTCCATCAGATATTTCTCGTTTTACATTGCCGTTAATAAACCAGCTTTATATTACTAATTTTACAAATATAAAACTGATAGAACTTGCAAAAAAAAATACTATTAATATAAAAAAAATCAGTCGTGAATGTGCAGAGATTATTACAAAAATTACTAGTAAAACTTTTGCAACAAATTCAGAGTTGAAATTGCCAGAAGAAATAAAAGACCTTGAGACATTCTCCATACTTAATGAATTGCTAACAAATGGCTCTTTTAATAAAAAGTCGCTTGCCGATTGGCGACATAATGGAGGGAAAATTAGTACTGACGATTCTTATATTAACTCATTATTAGAACTTCAAGTCTCTGTCTGGTTATGTACATCTCAAGATAAAAAGTCCATTATTGATTTAACCCAACAAGCTGAAGAATTCTTGTCTTTAGACATGAATCGATATAGGGGATTAAATCCTTCTAATTTAATGTTTTTATGCGAAAGATTTATGAGTTTAAATCTTCCTTTAATAGCAGTAAAGTATATAGAACCTATATTACCTGACGAGCCATGGCTATCTCCGCTACTTGAAAATTTACTGCAAGCACTATATTTAAGCGAGCAGAATGATCTTTTCTTTAAAAAACTAGCTTTATTTTCAGATGATGTTAAAAGCGAATCGGTATGGCTGTTAGAAGCTCAAGCTTATGAGCGTATACAGCAAGATGAAGAAGCAATTACTGCAGTCCAAAAAGCACTTAAAATTAATAATAAGAATGCTTATTCATGGGATCTGCTGCTATATTTGTATCAAAAGAATAAAGCCAGTAAAGTTGACCTGACTAAGTTAGTTGTGGGGATCCCTTGTGAGGTTTTTTATTCCTATCATGAAACCAAAATTCCTTTATTAAATAGCATAGCAAAATATGTAGACCCTAATATTGCAGAAGCTATTTTAGTCGACTGGTTTGTGGTAAATCCTAATCAACTGGCAAAATATCTAATAGATATACATCATAACTCTTTGATGAATCGTACCGATAAGAAAGACTTTATATATTTACCAAAATGTTGCATTAAGGGTATTGAATATACTGATGGGTTTAAAAAATATAATCGTATATTAGTAAGAGATGTAGAGACCGAACATCCTCTGTGTTTGAATGTTAATTCGCCTTTGGGTAGAATACTTGAAAAGTTGACTGTGGGCGAAACTGTCGAAGATCCTTACCTCGGGGAAATATCTCTTACTAGTGAAACTCCTGCATTTATTGCTGCATATCAAGCTGCAATAAAAATAAGGGATCAAAATAACGATGGGTCAGATCCGTTTAAATTGTTTGAATTACCTTCTAATGAAGAAGAATTTCTTCCATATTTCGAGAGGATTTTACGTCGTTACTCAAATAATAAGGCGACGCAAAATCCTTCTCTCCAAAATCCTCATATTCCATTGTGTATGAGAGGTGATTTTACACACCGTGGAGACTATTTCCGAGCTGCCTATTACCATTTAACTTCTTCGGACACGACACAATATGTAAAACTACATGATGAAGGTATCAATAGCCCAGATAAAGTTATTATTGATCTATATACATCTATTTATCTTTCGCTATTGGGATTTGTTTCTTTAATTGCTAAAAAAGGAATTACATTAATATTAACAAATTATACTAAGGATATTTTAGAGTACTGGATAAGAGATATTACGAGAGAAGATTATATCTCATTAGATGTTACTGAATTTGGCATGCAACGAATTACAGCAGCAGATATAAAGAAGAACTCTTATGACTTTATACAACAATTAAAGCTGTTAATTAATATTTCTCAAGAAGAAAGAATCAGGATTGTTGATACTCCTGAAAATCTTGTGAAAATTAAAGACATTATAGATCCCTCAACTTTTTCAACCATCCAACTTTCTCATGCTAATGATATCCCATGGTTAAGTATTGACCATTTATTATGTATATTAGCTCAGAAGTCTGATTTTCCTGTTGCGAATTTAAATGATTTTTTGAAAGGGCTTATAAATTCTTCAGAATTCAAAGAAAGAAAAGAAAGTATAATTGTTAGTCTTATTTGCGGGCTTCCTGTTCCTATTTTCTACAATGACATAATAATTTTAAGTGGATCAAATGAAAGGAAAGATATTTTTCTAACCGCAAAATTTATTGAGAAATATAAATGTCCAGGCAGAGAAACTGCAGAAAACATAAATTTTCTTTCTCAAATAACTAGAAATGTGATAGTCAAAGCATATCTGGATAGCGATATTTTAAAAGGTAGTCGAGCGTATAATCCTGTCTACGATGGCTATGAGGAATACGTGTTTAACACTTGTTGCAAAACGGCTATGCTATGCGTTGAGGGGAAGACTGCGGAAGAAAAAGTGGCATTGTTAATCTCTGAAACTGTGAAGCCGTTTTATAAGTTTCGACCCTTGCAAAAATTAGTTTTTGATTTGGCGACCTTATTTTCAGTTGGCCATTTCTTAAATATAGAGGTAATCAATATAGAGCTTGAGAGATTGCTATCATCAACTAATATTTCTGCTTAATTATTAAATGATCATCTAACTTAATCTTTATCGGCTCCCTCTAGTTATAGAGGGGGCATGTAAATCTGACATTTTTATTTGGTATAAATACTTTCATATTCTAATAGATATTTGCTAGTTGGACTGCGGCAGTTATAAACAATAATAGTGATTTTACCGTGATGACTAGTTTGTTTGTTAAGTACATGTTCTTAAAAAATGGAAAGATGTTTTTTAAAATCTATTTAAATATACAGCATTTGGTTATGAATAATTAATTTGGGTGTTTTTCTGATAGAAATTCTCTATTTTAATTGATCTTCATTATCTTTTGTTGTTTTTGAGTTCGTAGAAACGTGGTAGACTCCACTACATCAGTTAAAATTTTTATTTTATATTTAAAAATTATAAAGAGTTTGGAAAGGAGTTGTTATGAGTGAGCGTAAAGTAAGATTATTTTCCTTTTTTACTGTTATCTCATTTTTATTCGCATTCCGTGCCTGGGGGCTTTTTGAACGCTATCACATTTCTGAATTTACGATTCTAATGGCATTTATTTTGGCTTTATTTACTTACATAAAAATTTTAGAGCGCATTAATAATTTAGGCTCTTCGAATAAAATTATTACGACATTAAAATTAAATAGAATAATGTCCTTTTTAAGGAGGGGTAATGACCTTACTATTCTTGAAAGAAATGTTATCTTTTTTTCAGTCTATATTCCATGCATGTTGATCATGTATTTTCATTCAAATATATAATATCAAAAAATAAATTCTATTATCTATCTGAAGCAATGAAATCCGCTTCAGATAGATATTTAAAAAATTAACTTAGTAATGCAACTAAATATAGCCGAACGCTACATCGCTGTGCTTTGCGTTACTGGTAATATAATCTGCGTACCACTGCATCATCTCCCTACGCCCCTCCAAATACTGCGCATGGTTGTAAGTCCCACGTATCGCGTTCTTATCCACATGCGCTAGCTGCGTTTCTATCCACGCTGAGTTAAAGCCTTCTTCATGAAGAATGGTGCTCATCGTGTGGCGGAAACCATGCCCCGTCAGCCTTCCTTTATATCCCAACAACTCAATCACCTGATTAACGCTCTCTTTTGAGATCGGCTTTGTACGATCATTACGTCCGACAAATACCAGCGGGTATAGCCCCGTAATAGGCTTCAGTGACTCAAAAAGTGCGACAACCTGATCCGACATTGGAACGATGTGTGGACGTTTCATCTTCATCACTTCAGCAGGGATTTCCCACAGCCGTTTTTCAAAATTGATATCATCCCAACGGGCAAAACGTAATTCTTGAGTTCGTACCCCTGTAAGCATGATGATTTGAGTTGCAGTCTTAGTAATAACACTCCCGGTATAGCCTGCAAGATCTCTAAGAAAGTGAGGGAGCTCTTCGGCAGTCAGGAAAGGAAAATGTGTTTTCTTTGGTGTTGCGAGGGCTGTAGCGAGATCGGGTGCAGGATTGTATTCAGCGCGTCCGGTCACGATTGCATGACGGAATACTTCACCGCAGCGCTGTCTGACTTTGCGCATCTTCTCTAACGCGCCTCGTTTTTCCATTCGGCGAAGGGTTTCCAGCAATTCCATAGGCTTAATTTCAGCTATGGGGCGTTTACCTATGTAAGGAAAAATATCCTTTTCAAAAGTATCAATAATTTCATCCCGATAGCGCAATGACCAACGATCGGCTCTCAACTGATGCCATTCACGGGCAATAGCTTCGAATGTATTTTCATAATTAAGCTTTTGGGCAATTTTCTCTGCTTTCTTTAGTTCGCCGGGATCATTTCCTGCAGACAGTAGCTTTTTCGCAGCATCACGTTTTTCGCGAGCTTGGGCGAGAGAAACCTCGGGATAAACGCCGAAAGCAAGACGCTTTTCCTTACCTGCGAAGCGATACTTTAAACGCCAGTAACGTGAGCCGTTGGTAGTTACTTCAATGTAGAGGCCTCCACCATCAGATAGCTTATATGGCTTCTCTTTGGGCTTGGCTGTGTCGATTTGTCTGACTGTTAGCTTCATTGGGGGCATCTCAAAATGGGGCTATAAATCATGCCCCCCATTATGCCCCCAGAATACACTTGATTCTGGTAGAGACAGTAGACCTCGGGAGAACATAATCAGCTTTAATTGCGGGTATTATAGGGGATTTACTTGAGACAGTGGAGTTCAGTAGAGGCTAATTGGCGGAAGATCACAGGAGTCGAACCTGCCCGGGACCGCTGGCGGCCCCAACTGGATTTGAAGTCCAGCCACCTCACCGGAGATGACGATCTTCCGCGCCTGCATTGCTACATGGAGGCGGGGCGCATTATAGCTACTTTCATGCATTTACCACATACCCCCACCATAAATTTTCTCGTTGTGCGGGTGCTACAAACCCCTGTTTAAGATAAATCCTCATATTTTCCGATGGTTAGATTTTTTGCATCGTGAAAAGAACCACGATCACAGAAAAGAAGAATCGTAATCTGATAACCAGAAAACGCAATTTCCGCCTGGAAAATGATCGTTTACAACGTCTGAAGCCGCACTCCGCTTACTTTTCAGGCGTTAAGGAAACAAAAATGGACAGTCAGATTATTTCTGTAAAAGAAAAGATTGGCTACGGAATGGGTGATGCCGCCAGCCATATCGTTTTTGATAACGTAATGCTGTACATGATGTTTTTCTATACCGATATCTTCGGCATTCCTGCCGGTTTTGTTGGCACCATGTTCTTACTGGCGCGTGCGTTAGATGCCCTATCCGACCCATGCATGGGGCTGATTGCCGACCGCACGCGGAGCCGCTGGGGTAAGTTCCGCCCGTGGATTATCTTTGGCGCACTGCCGTTTGGCGTGGTCTGCGTACTTGCATACAGCACGCCGGATCTCAGCATGAGCGGTAAAATGCTCTATGCCGCTGTAACTTATACGTTACTCACTCTGCTTTACACCGTGGTGAATATTCCTTACTGCGCCCTTGGCGGGGTTATCACCAACGATCCGCAACAGCGTATCTCGCTGCAATCCTGGCGCTTTGTGCTGGCGACTGCAGGCGGCATGCTCTCTACCGTGCTGATGATGCCGCTGGTGAAACTGATTGGCGGCGAAGACAAAGTCGTCGGCTTCCAGGGCGGCATTGCAGTGCTCTCCGTTGTCGCCTTTATGATGCTGGCGTTCTGCTTCTTTACGACCAAAGAGCGTATTCAGGCTCCACCGAGCACCACCGCCATGCGTGAAGACCTGCGCGATATCTGGCAGAACGATCAATGGCGCATCGTCGGCTTGCTCACCATCCTGAATATCCTGGCGGTGTGCGTGCGCGGCGGGGCAATGATGTATTACGTCACCTGGATTATGGGCGATGCCGCCATCTTTACCGCTTTCCTTACGACTTACTGCGTTGGCAACTTGATCGGCAGCGCCCTTGCCAAACCGCTGACCGACTGGAAGTGCAAAGTCACCATTTTTTGGTGGACCAACGCCGCGCTTACCGTGCTCAGTGTGGCCATGTTCTTTGTACCGATCGAAGCCAGCATCACGATGTTTATCTTCATCTTCGTGATTGGGGTGCTACATCAGTTGGTCACGCCAATCCAGTGGGTGATGATGTCCGATACCGTTGATTACGGTGAATGGCGCAACGGTAAACGTCTCACCGGCATCAGTTTTGCGGGCACCTTGTTTGTGCTGAAACTCGGCCTTGCGCTGGGTGGTGCGTTGATTGGCTGGGCACTGGCGGGGGGTGGCTATAACGCCGCTGCACAAACCCAGAACAGCACCACCATTAGCATCATCATTGCGCTTTTCACGCTGGTTCCGGCGGTCTGCTACCTGCTCAGTGCCTTTATTGCCAAACGCTATTACACCCTCCGAACGCCATTCCTGACATCGATAATGGCGCAACTGGCGCGGGGTGAGCACCGCACGCAGTACGGGTCTGGCAACGTCTCAACACGGGAAGAATTACTGTAAGGAGTCATACATGAAAATCAGTGACGGTAACTGGTTGATACAGCCGGGGCTGACTTTAATCCAGCCCATTCAGGTGTTCGAGGTTGAACAACAGGGCAATGAGATGGTGGTATATGCCGCACCACGCGATGTGCGCGAGCGCACCTGGCAACTGGACACGCCTCTGTTTACATTGCGATTCTTCTCGCCGCAGGAAGGCGTTATTGGTGTGCGCCTTGAGCATTTTCAGGGCGCGATGGATAACGGCCCGCACTTCCCATTGAACCGTTCGCAGAACGTGAAGGTTGAGATACGTAATACCGAGGAGTTTGCCGAACTGCAAAGCGGCGTATTGAGCGTGCGCGTGGGCAAAGGCGAAAACTGGGCGCTTGATTTTCTGCGTAACGGCGTGCGGATTACCGGTAGCCAGTTAAAGAACAATGGCTATGTGCAGGATAACCACAGCGGTCGTAATTACGTGTTCGAAAGGCTGGATTTGGGCGTTGGCGAAACGGTTTATGGCCTTGGTGAGCGGTTTACCGCGCTGGTACGTAATGGCCAGATGGTGGAAACCTGGAATCGCGATGGCGGCACGAGCACTGAACAATCTTACAAGAATATTCCATTCTATCTCACCAACCGGGGCTACGGTGTGCTGGTCAATCACCCGCAAGCGGTGGAGTTTGAAATCGGCTCCGAGAAGGTGTCCAAAGTGCAGTTCAGCGTTGAGGGCGAGTACCTGGAGTACTTTGTGATTGATGGCCCGACACCGCAGGCTGTGTTGAACCGCTATACGCACTTTACCGGCCGTCCGGCGCTGCCTCCCGCCTGGTCTTTTGGCCTGTGGCTGACCACCTCGTTTACCACCGATTACGACGAAGCGACGGTGAACCGTTTTATCGATGGTATGGCAGAACGCCAGTTGCCGCTGCACGTGTTTCATTTCGACTGCTTCTGGATGAAGGCCTTTCAGTGGTGCGATTTTGAGTGGGACCCGGTGACGTTCCCCGATCCGCAAGGAATGATCGCGCGGCTGAAAGCACGCGGTCTGAAAGTCTGCGTCTGGATAAACCCCTATATCGGTCAGAAATCTCCGGTATTTCAGCAAGTAAAAGAGAAAGGCTACCTGTTAAAACGCGCTGATGGTTCGCTGTGGCAATGGGATAAGTGGCAGCCGGGGCTGGCGATTTACGACTTCACCAACCCGGAAGCCTGCCAGTGGTACGCCGATAAACTCAAAGGCCTGATGGCGATGGGGGTCGACTGTTTCAAGACCGACTTTGGCGAGCGCATACCGACCGATGTGGTATGGCATAACGGCGCGTGTCCGCAGAAGATGCACAACCACTATGCCTACATCTATAACGAACTGGTGTGGAAAGTGATGAAAGAAACAGTCGGCGAGCAGAATGCGGTGTTGTTTGCCCGTTCGGCCTCCGTTGGCGCGCAACAGTTCCCGGTGCACTGGGGCGGCGACTGTTACGCTAATTACGAATCGATGGCGGAAAGCCTGCGCGGTGGGCTCTCGATTGGTCTGTCTGGTTTTGGTTTCTGGAGTCACGATATCGGCGGGTTCGAAAATACCGCGCCTGCTCATGTTTATAAACGCTGGTGCGCGTTCGGTTTGCTTTCCAGCCATAGCCGGCTGCATGGCAGCAAATCTTACCGCGTGCCGTGGGCTTACGACGAAGAGTCCTGTGATGTGGTGCGTCACTTCACGCAACTGAAATGCCGCCTCATGCCGTACCTTTACCGCCAGGCCGTTGTGGCGCACGAGCGCGGCACACCGATGATGCGCGCCATGATGCTTTCCTTCCCGGACGATCCTGCCTGTGATTACCTCGACCGCCAGTACATGCTGGGCGATGCGCTGCTGGTGGCGCCAGTGTTTAGCGAGGCGGGTGACGTGCAGTTTTATCTGCCGGAAGGGCGCTGGACGCATCTGTGGCATAACGATGTACTGAAGGGTAGCCGTTGGCATAAACAGTGCCATGACCTGCTGAGTCTGCCGGTCTATGTGCGCGACAACACACTCCTGGCGATGGGCAATAACGATCAGCGCCCGGATTACGCCTGGCACGAAGGCACTGCCTTCCAGTTATTTGCGCTGGATGAAGGGCGTGAAGCGCTGTGCGAAGTTACAGACGCTAACGGTGTGGTGGTTTTTTGGCTGCGGGCGAGACGTGAAAACGGCGTGATTCGCGTTCAAGCTGAAGGTGAAAGCCGTAACTGGACGCTGTGTCTGCGCAATATTACACAGATAACCGGAGTGCAGGGGGCTACGCAGTCTGGAAGCGAACTGGGAGTGGTGATCATGCCGCAGGAAAGTAAGATTCAGATTACGCTGTGACCCTCCCCGCCCTGTTCTCCTCCCTGTGAGGCGAGAGGGCAGGGCGGGCGTGGGTTTCATCGCTCTTTTTTCAGGGGGGAAGGTTGAGGCGAAGATGATTGCGCAGGATCTGCCGGAGGAGGTGCAACTAAGCTACCGGAGACGACACCTGCGTGCATACTTTGTTTTATTTGCTGTTTTTGCGCGTTAATGACCTGCAGCTCACCGTTTACCGTTGGTTTCAGCGGCGTGTTTGCGCTGACATTGCCGCTGGCTGTCAGTTGCAGATTGCCATCACCGTTAATCGGCAGTGCTGGCCAGCCCCACTCTTGCAGAATATTGACCGGTACACCGCGGCCATTCAGACTGATGCGAACAGTGCGTTCCGGTGTTTGCGATGCGACGGCGGTGGCTTCCAGCAAACCCTGGCCGGTAAAGGCGCTCAGTTCGGTAATATTGACTGAACTGCTGTTGGCGTTAAGGGCCAACGACGGGCGGCGTACATCGACGCGATTAAACGTCCCGGCGGCGGCGTTCAGCTTCATGGTGCCACCCCAGACGCCCCACTGGCGATCGCGAGCCAGTTGCAAGTTATCACCGTAGCCATCCAGCGCGGTCAGTTGCCAGGGGAACGCGGGATCAATATCAATCACCAGGTTACGGCTGGCGCTGAATTTCTTTAGCATCACACTGTTGAGCCATGTCGGTAGTTCATCCATCCACAACTGTTTCCAGTTTTCCGGCAACGTATATTCCAGCCCGGCGAAGACGGCATCGTCCAGCACCAGGGCATGGCCCGCACGGTACCAGTTGCCGGAAGTGCGCACCATGCCATTTTCCCAGCGAGAGGTGAACTGCTGTAACGCAATCCCTTGCGGGGAAAACGTGGCATTGAGGATCGGATCGAACAGATGCAGCGAGCCGTAAATGAATTCGGACGCATTCATCGACAGCCTGCCATCTTCACTTTTCCAGTCGCCGCCTGCCAGCGTGAGGTTGCGCAAATTGAGGTCAAGATCGGTGACAGCCCATCCTGGTCCCTGCAGGCGCGCATCGGTAACATCGACGCGGCCAATCTGCAATGACGGCAATGTCAGCAGAGGGCGAAAGAAATCGAGCAGGGATTTGTCACTCTGCAGGCGGATATCGTTCAGACGCAGGTTATTCACCACCCAACTGCCGTCGGCATTGCGCTGCGCGTCGCCCGTCAACGAACCGCGGGCCATATCCGCGCCGATGGTGGTTAGCGTAACCACATCTTTATTAATACTGCCCTGAATTAATACATTACTGGCGGGAACACCGTTTAACGTCAGCGAACCGGCACTCATCTGGATCTGCGCTTTACTGCCGAGCACATTGCCAGCGACCGGCTGCCAGGGCGCGACGCCGCCTGTCACCCGTTGCGCACTGAGATCCCAGCCCGTGGCCGGGCTGTTAAAGGCCATATTACTGAGCTGCAGGCGATCAGCCTGGAAAGGTAGCGGCGCGGCGGCAGCAGAAAGGTTCAGGGTGCCGTCCTGGAGCAGGATGGCATCGGCATGCAGTGGATCAGTGAGCTGGCGGCTGCTGAGGCCGATGTCGACACGTTTCGCAACCAGTGTCGCCGGCTGACCTTTACGACCAAAATTAACACTTTTAAGCAGCACGTGAGAGGGGGAAGAGAAGCGGTGGTCCATCGCTTCAAAGGTCAGGTGATAGTCGCTATTTTCATTGACCCATTGACTGACCTGCGTCGCGCCCCAGCGGGTTTGTAGCAAAAAATAAGCGGCCACAATCGCCACCAGCAGGAGGGTAACGACGACAAGGAGCAGCTTTCCAATAAATTTCATGATCTTCCATCCCCCAAGTGTCAGTCAGGCAGTTTTGCATGATTTATGCGCAATGCTCAAGGGCGGAATGATGAATGGAGGTAACGGCGGCAACGAGGAGATCCCCCGTTGCCGTGGAGAAATCAGTTTTTCTCTGCAGGAAAAATCAGATTCAGCACAATCGCGGTGATGCCACCTGCGGCAATACCGGAGGAGAGCAGGTTTTTCAGCCAGTCCGGCGCGAACTGCAGGATCTGTGGCTGTTGAGAGACGCCAAGGCCAACGGCCAGCGACAGCGCAATAATCATGATCGCGCGGCGGTTTAGCGGCTCTCGGGAGACAATACGTACGCCAGAGGCGGCAATCGTGCCGAACATCACCAGTGTCGCACCACCCAGTACCGGCTCAGGCAACTGCTGAACAAAAGCGCTGACCGCCGGGAACAGGCCAAGCACTATCAGCATCAGCGCCACGAAAAAACCGATATAGCGGCTGGCGACGCCAGTCAACTGGATCACCCCGTTGTTCTGACCAAAGCAGGAATTCGGGAAGGTGTTAAATACCGCTGAAACAAATGAGTTGAGGCCGTTTGCCAGTACGCCGCCTTTCAGACGCTTCATATAGAGCGGGCCGGCAACGGGTTGCTCAGAGACATCCGACGTGGCCGTGATGTCACCAATGGTTTCCAGCGAGGTGATCATAAACACCAGCATCAGAGGCAGCAGCAGGCTCCAGTCAATGCTCAGGCCGTAATAGAGCGGCGTCGGCACCATAAATTTATCCGCCGGGGCGGTATAGTCTGGCAGCATTCCCATCATCATTGCCAGTACATAACCCGCCGCCATAGCGATCACCAGCGATGCAATGCGCAGGTAAGGGTTACGCTGGCGGTTAAGCAGAATAATGATCGCCAGCACTACGCCTGCCAGCAGCAGATTTTTCGGCGCGCCGAAGGTGTGGTTGCCCATCGCGGCAAAGCCACCGCCCACTGAGGTCAGGCCGACCTGAATCAGCGACAAACCAATAATCATCACCACTACGCCGGAAACCAGCGGCGTAATAATACGGCGCGCCAGCGGCAGAATGCGGGAAATGATCATCTCAGTGCAACTGGCCAGCATCAGGGTACCAAACAGCGCTGCCATCATGGTTGGCACATCCGCGCCGCCGGTTTTCAGCGCGGTACCGCCCATAATCAGCGGTGCTACAAAGTTAAAACTGGTGCCCTGAATCGACAGCAGACCGGAGCCAACCGGCCCCCAGGCTTTGATCTGAATGATGGATGCGACGCCGGAGGCGAACAGCGACATGCTGATAATGTGCTGAGTGTCCTGAGCCGGTAACCCCAGCGCCTGGCAGATAAGCAGTGCGGGCGTGATAACGCCGACAAACATCGCCAGCAGGTGCTGCAAGGCGGCAAACAGGGTCTGCGGCAGCGGCGGGCGGTCTTCCAGACGGTAGATCAGTTCGCTGGGTTGAGTCTGCGCAACCGGTTGCGCACTTTCGGACTCGATGGTGTTAACGGACATCTCAAGCAATCCCCTGATGGAAAAGCGGTGATTTTATCGGACTGTTTGGTAAAAGCAAACGGTTGCTATGTTAAAAACATACTTTTCTAAAAGGGGTGGTTTTTACGGGATTCGGTTCTAAAAATCAGGCGTTCGAGTAGCGTTCTGTTTCCGGCATCCAGCGGTCGATCAGGGCTTCAGCCAGCTGAGGATAGCGCTCATGAATGTGTCGTGCGGTGCGCTGGACTTCCGGGATCATGGCCTGGTCACGCAGCAGATCGGCGACTTTGAATTCCGCATTGCCGGTCTGCCGGGTGCCGAGCAGTTCACCGGGGCCGCGAATCTCCAGATCTTTTTGCGCAATGACAAAACCATCATTGCTGTCGCGCAGGACCTGTAGGCGCTTCTGTGCGGTTTTCGATAAGGGAGATTTATACAGCAGCACACAATGTGAGGCCACGGCACCGCGCCCGACGCGTCCACGCAGCTGGTGGAGTTGCGCAAGACCGAGACGTTCCGGGTTCTCTATAATCATCAGGCTGGAGTTCGGTACATCTACGCCCACTTCAATTACCGTTGTGGCGACCAGTAAATGTAACTCGCCCTGCTTGAACCCCTGCATCACTGACTGTTTTTCTGCTGGCTTCATGCGCCCATGAACCAGCCCGACGTTCAGTTCAGGCAGCGCCAGTTTCAGTTCTTCCCAGGTGGCTTCTGCAGCCTGCGCTTCCAGCAGATCTGACTCTTCAATCAGTGTACAGACCCAGTACGCCTGGCGACCTTCGTCGGTGCAGGCATTGCGCACACGATCGATGATGTCGTTACGGCGGGTATCCGGAATGGCGACAGTAGTGACCGGTGTGCGTCCCGGTGGCAATTCGTCAATGACTGAGGTGTCCAGGTCAGCATAAGCGGTCATTGCCAGCGTGCGTGGAATGGGCGTGGCGGTCATGATCAACTGATGCGGGTGAAAGCCCTGCTGTTGGCCCTTCTCCCACAGCGCCAGACGCTGATGCACACCAAAACGGTGTTGTTCATCGATGATCACCAGCGCAAGGCCGTTAAACTGCACTTGTTCCTGGAAAATGGCATGTGTACCGACGATCATCTGTACCTGGCCGCTGGCAATCGCCTCCTGCTGCGCCAGCCTGGCTTTGCCTTTCTGTTTGCCCGCCAGCCAGCCCACTTCTACGCCGAGTGGCGCAAACCAGGTACGAAAATTATTGGCGTGCTGCTCTGCGAGCAGTTCGGTCGGCGCCATCATCGCAACTTGTTTGCCATTTGCGATGGCTCGTAAGGCCGCGAGGGCGGCAACCAGCGTTTTACCCGAGCCAACGTCGCCCTGCACGAGGCGCATCATGGGCATATCCAGCGCCATATCACGCTCAATCTCCGCCACAACGCGTTCCTGTGCGCCGGTCGGTTTAAACGGCAGGGAGGCGAGCAAGCGCTGCTTAAGTTCATCTTTAGCCGTGAGCGGTTGCGCATGATAACGCTGTGCTCCGGCGCGCAATGCCAGCATGCTGAGGTTATGCGCCAGTAGCTCTTCAAGAATTAAACGCTTTTGCGCCGGATGTTGACCGCTCTCCAGATCGCTGAGCTGCATGGTTGGCGGTGGGCGATGAAGTGTGCGCAGCGCGTCTGGCAGGCTCATCATGCCTTGTGCCAGCTCCGGCGGCAGTAGCTCGCTGATAGCGCAGGTCGCCAGCAAATCCAGCGCCTGTTCAGTCAGTTTACGTAGCGTCGCCTGCTTCACGCCTTCGGTCGTCGGGTAAACCGGCGTCAGCGTTTCCTGTAAATCCGGCATACTGAGATCGCCCTGAATACGGTACTCAGGGTGGATCATCTCTGCGCCATACTTTCCGCGTTTTGCCTCACCGTAGGCCAGTACGCGGCGACCCGTCGCAAGGCTATTTTTCATTGCCGCGTTGAAGTTAAAAAAGCGCATGGTGAGAATGCCGGAGCCGTCGCTGATCTGGCAGGTCATCATTCGGCGACCGCCGAAGGTAATGTTACAGTTCAGCACTTCGCCTTCCACCGTGGCATAAACGCCCGGCAGCAGGTCGGCAATGGGGTAAAGGTGCGTGCGATCTTCGTAGCGCAGTGGCAGGTGAAGCAGGAGATCCTGAACGGTATGCAGGCCGATTTTTGCCAGCTTATTGCTCTGCGCCGCGCCGACGCCGGTCAGCGTATTGAGCGGGATAGCGTCGAGCAGGCGGCCTTTCATACGGTTAGCCTGCCGCCTGCATGGTGGCCCACCATGTCGGATCGGCTTCGATTTCACCCTCAGCATTCACATGAGGGTAAGCCAGACCTTTGCGTTTCGCGACTCTCGCCAGTACAGGATAGCCGCCTTCGAACAGCAAGCGTTGTTGCTCTGCGTCTGGCAGCATGCTGTTTTCACGCTGGTACATGCCCGCGTTTTGCCGCTGGCGCTGCGCTTCATAGAGGATCAATGCGGAAGCAACGGAGACGTTTAGTGACTGCACCATGCCGATCATCGGAATGATAATGTCCTGATCCGCCAGATCCAACGCTTGCTGAGTGATCCCCGTTTTTTCCTGGCCCATCAGGATGCAGGTTGGACGGGTATAATCGATCTCGCGAAAATCGACGGCTTTGGCAGACAGATTGGTTGCAAGGATCTGCATACCCTGAGATTTCAGCACGTTTACGGCGTCGCCAATGGTGCGGTGGGTTTTGACTTCCACCCAACTGTTGCTGCCTGCGGCTGATGACGCCATGGTTCGCATGCGATTACCTGGCCAGACGGCATGAACTTCATGCACGCCGACTGCGTCCGCGGTACGGATAATCGCAGAGACGTTATGAGGTTTGTGCACCTGCTCCATACAGACGGTCAGGTCAGGCTGACGCCTGGCGAGCATCTCGCGGATACGCGCATAACGCTGAGAATTCATAAATCAGTTTCGGTTACGGGTGACTTTAATCACGTCTGGCATCACACGAATTTTACGCATGATATTCGCCAGGTGAACGCGGTCGCGCGCCGTGAGACGGATGAAAGCGCTGTACACGCGGCCATCTTTCTCTTCCGTATTCAGGCTTTGAATATTGGAAGAGGCGGTATTGATGGCGGCAGTCAGGTTTGCCAGCGCTCCCTGGTGGTTGAACATATCCACCTTGATCTCGGTAATAAATTCCTGCGCGGTCTCTTTATCCCACTCCACGGCCATAAACTTCTCGGCTTCTTTCTGATAGCCACGAATGTTACGGCAGGATTCATGGTGGATAACCAACCCTTTACCTGGGCTTACATGAGCGACAATCGGATCACCTGGGATCGGTCGGCAGCATTTGGCGAAGGTGATAAGCACGCCGTCTGCGCCTTTAATCGGCAAATGACCGCTGCTGCCGTTGCTGGCCGGCGCTTGCGCAGCAGACACCGCTTCGCCTTGTTGCAGGTTTTTGGCGACGACGACGCTCATGGCGTTGCCCAGGCCGATTTCCGCTAACAGATCGTCCAGCGCGGCCAGTTTCATACGGTCCAGTTCGCGCTGAATATGTTCCTGCGGGATCTCCGCCAGTTTACGGCTACCGCCCAGCGCATGGTTCAGCAGACGACGGCCAAGACTGACCGAGTCATCTCGCTTGAGATTTTTCAGCATCTGGCGGATCTTGGCGCGGGCTTTCGAGCTGACCACAAAGTTCAGCCAGGCGGCATTCGGGCGGGCGCCCGGTGCAGTGATAATTTCTACTGTCTGGCCACTGGAGAGTGACTGCGACAGGGGGTAAGGCTGGCGGTCGACGCGCGCGCCAACACAGGCATGGCCGATATCGGTGTGCACCGCGTAGGCGAAATCCACCGGCGTCGCGCCCGCAGGCAGTTCAACAATACGGCCTTCCGGGGTGAAAACATAAATCTCATCGGGGAAGAGATCAGATTTAACGCTCTCGATAAATTCGAATGAACTTCCGGCGCTCTGCTGCAATTCCAGCAAACTTTGCATCCAGCGCTGCGCACGGATTTGCGCCGTGGTACTGCTTTCACCGTGCTCTTTATACGCCCAGTGTGCGGCAACCCCCATCTCTGCCATTTGATCCATATCTTCAGTACGGATCTGCACCTCAACCGGCACGCCGTGCGGGCCAATCATTGAGGTGTGCAGGGACTGATAGCCGTTAGCCTTGGGAATGGCGATGTAGTCTTTAACGCGACCTGGACGCGGCTTATACAAGCTGTGCATCTGGCCGAGGACGCGGTAGCAGGTATCCAGATCGTGGACAATGACGCGGAAGGCGTAGATATCCATGATGGAGTGAAATCGCTGCTCTTTCAGCACCATCTTGCAGTAGATGGAGTAAAGGTGTTTCTCACGCCCGCTTACCCGGCAAGGAATGCCCGCTTCCTGTAAACGTCCTTCGATTTCTGAGAGGATTTTCTGAATCATCTCTTTGCGGTTGCCGCGTGCGGCTTTAACCACTTCTTTAATCACGCGGAAACGGTTCGGGTACAACGCTTCAAAGCCAAGCTCTTCCAGCTCGGTTTTGATGTGATGAATACCTAAACGGTGCGCCAGCGGACTGTAGATTTCGAGAGTTTCGCGGGCAATACGACGACGTTTGTCCGGGCGAAGTGAGCCCAGCGTGCGCATATTGTGGGTGCGGTCGGCAAGTTTAATCAGAATGACGCGGATGTCTTGCACCATCGCCATGATCATCTTGCGGAAGTTTTCAGCCTGCGCTTCTTTCTTATCCTGAAACTTGAGCTTATCAAGCTTGGATACCCCTTCCACCAGTTCGGCAACGCTTTTGCCAAACAGCTGCTCCATGTCCTGGTATGTGGCCGGGGTATCTTCAATCACGTCATGCAGAAGCGCGGCCATCAGCGTTTCGTGGTCGAGTTTCATCTCGGCCAGAATGCAAGCCACTGCAACAGGGTGCGTGATGTAGGGTTCACCGCTTGAACGTGTCTGGCCCTCGTGAGCGTCACGTGCAACGAGATACGCCTGCCTGAGACGCTTGATCTGGTCTTCAGGCAGATAGTTTTGAATCAGCTGATTCAGGCTTTCAAACAGATACAAGGGTGACCTGCAGGATTAATTAACGACGACCTTCAGCAATGGCGGTGACGGCCTGCAGTTCTGCGGCTTCCTGCTCTTGCTGCTCCTGGCGCTCACGTACGTCGAGGATCTGGTTGTTGATCAGACCTTCTTCGATTTCACGCAGCGCGATAACGGTGGTTTTATCGTTTTCTTCCGGTACCAGCGGATCTTTACCGCCAACCTGCATCTGACGAGCGCGACGCGCGGCGACCAGTACCAGGTCAAAACGGTTACCAATTTTCTCTACAGCGTCCTGAACAGTTACGCGTGCCATACTTAAAATGCTCCACAGGTGAAGAAATGACTGGGCATCATACTGAAACCAGGTTCAGTCTGCCAATAGTTTGCTGATTAAAGCGTCATGTCGCTGCTTTTGACGGCCCATGCGCAGACGTTCAGCCCGAATAATGGTTTTCAAATCGCCGAGGGCGGTATCGAAATCATCATTCACAATAAGGTAATCATATTCCGCGTAATGGCTCATTTCCGCAACTGCCAGCGCCATACGTTTCGCTATTACCTCTTCGCTGTCCTGGCCGCGCCCGCGCAGGCGACGATCCAGTTCCACTTTAGACGGCGGCAGGATAAAGATACTGCGTGCTTGCGGCATACGTGTGCGAATTTGCTGCGCGCCCTGCCAGTCGATATCAAGAAATACGTCCACGCCGGTAGACAATACCTGTTCGATGGTGGCGCGCGAGGTACCGTAATAATTACCAAATACCTCTGCATGCTCAAGAAACGCGTCTTCGCCGATCATGGATTTAAACTCATCATGATTAACAAAGAAATAGTGTTCACCGTGCACTTCACCAGGACGCGGCGCGCGCGTGGTGTGCGAAACAGAAACCTGTGTGTCGTATAACGGTTGGGTTTTCAGCAAAGCCTGGATGAGGCTTGATTTACCCGCGCCGCTGGGGGCGGAAACAATATATAGCGTGCCTTGAGCCATGAGAGTCTTTTGTATGTGAATTGCGAAAGGAAACTTACATACGTGCCTATTATACACATCAAGGCTATGCGACGTAGCTTTTGTCACACTTTTTCCCCCTGAGGATGGCATTTCGCGTACTGCTTTCCTGATATGTCTGCAAATTTTCATTGCGGCGATGAATTGCCGGAAGTGACCTCGCAATCGCCCCTTTTACCCCTCGAAACGCTCCCTCAGGCAACGCTATAACGGCTGCGCTAACACAAGGAGAAAGCAATGTGGAGAAGAGCCGTAATAACAGTGTTTCTGTTGCTATGGAGCGCATTTAGCCTGGCGACGTGCCCTGTCTGGTCACCATCACGGGCGCAGGAAGAGGTAAGCCGATTGCAAAAGCAGATTACGCAATGGAATGAGGCGTATTGGTCACAGGGTGCAAGTCGCGTTAGCGACCAGGTTTACGATCAACTCAGCGCAAAGCTGGCGCAGTGGCAACGCTGTTTTGATCTACAGCCAGCCAGTGCGCAGCCCACGCTGCCTCGCGGCAATGTGAAACATCCTGTGGCGCATACCGGGGTGCGGAAACTGGCCGATAAGCAGGCATTGCAGCAGTGGATGACGGGGAAGCAGGATCTTTGGGCGCAGCCAAAGGTGGACGGCGTCGCAGTAACACTTATCTATCGTCAGGGCAGGCTTTTTAAAGCAATCAGCCGCGGAGATGGTCTGGCGGGTGAGGACTGGACGGCAAAAGTGAAAGCCATCCCTGCGATTCCCAGCCAGGTGAGCGGTGCACTGGCAGACAGTGTTTTACAGGGCGAGCTGTTTCTACGCCGCGTGGGGCATGTGCAGAAAGAGGCCGGTGGGCTGAATGCCCGCGCGAAGGTGGCGGGAGCGATGATGAGCCATAAAGACTCTTCTTTACTTCATGAGCTGGGCTTTTTTGTCTGGGCCTGGCCGGATGGCCCTGCATCACTCACGCACAAAGCGGCGTTGCTGACAAAAGCCGGGTTTGAGCTGACGCAGCGTTATAGCGTGGCAGTAGCCAGTGTGCAGGATGTTGAGCGCTTACGCACAGCCTGGTTTACTGCGCCGTTGCCATTTGTCACCGACGGTGTGGTCGTACGAGCAGGGACGGAACCGAACGGAAAAGAGTGGCTGCCTGGCGGCGGGGAGTGGGTAGCGGCCTGGAAATATGATGCGGTTGAGAAGGTTGCGGTGGTCAATGGGGTTGAGTTTGCTGTGGGCCGCACGGGGAAAATCTCCGTCGTCGCACTGCTGGAACCCGTGCAGCTTGATGATAAACGTGTGCAGCGGGTGAATGTCGGTTCCATAAGTCGATGGCAGTTGCTGGATCTTGCACCGGGGGATCAGATTTCCGTCAGCCTTGCCGGACAAGGCATTCCACGTATTAATCATGTCGTGTGGCGCAGTGTGGTGCGGGAAAAACCCATGCCGCCAGAAGCCCGCTTTACCCCGCTGAGCTGCTTTTATGCTTCTCCTGCCTGCCAAGAGCAGTTTATCGCCCGGTTGGTGTGGCTGAGTTCCGCAAGAGGGCTGGGGATTGAAGGGCTGGGAGAGAGTGGATGGCGTGCATTGCATCAGGCTCACCGCTTTGAACACCTTTTTTCCTGGCTGGCGCTAACGAAGGAACAACTGCAGTCGACACCCGGTATCTCGCCTGCACGCGGACTACAACTGTGGCATCGTTTTTCGTTAGTGCGGGATCGCCCGTTTATCCGCTGGCTACAGGCATTGGGCGCGCCGTTGCCGCAGTCAGCACTTAAAGCGGCCAGCGATACACACTGGCGTCAAGTGCAGGAGCGGGATGAAGTCGCCTGGCAGCGATTACCGGCTGTTGGCGTTGAAAAGGCCCGGCAAATTATCACCTTTACGCATGCGCCAGCGATCGAACAGCTGGCGACATGGCTTGGAGCGCAAGGGATTGCAGCGTTTCAGTGAGTACTGTGTTGGTAGTGAAATACCGGCAAACCGAGTTTCCAGCGGATGGCCAGCAGTCGAGCCGTGAAACCAAACAACAGCGTGGCAATTACAACGGCATCATGGCTGGAGACAAAATGGCCAAGGCTGATATAGAGCACGGCGGCGGCGAAGGCGATCCCTGCATAGAGCTCTTTTTGGAAAACCAGCGGAATACGTTTACAAAACATATCGCGCAGCACACCGCCAAACACACCGGTCACCACGGCGGCGATAGTTGCAATTACCGGGCCTTCGCCCATATCCAGGGCAACCTGGGCACCAATAATGGAAAATACCACCAGACCGAGTGCATCCAGAACCAAAAACAGGCGGCGCAGGTGCGGCATGACGGGTGCGAACAGGGTGGTAAGCACCGCCGCAACGGCAACGATAATGACGTATTCCGGGTGCTGCACCCAACCAAGCGGGTAATGGCCAAGCAGGATATCCCGTACCGAGCCGCCGCCAAGCGCTGTAGCGGTGGCAATAATAATCACCCCGAACGTGTCCATCCGCCGACGGCCCGCCGCCAGTGCGCCGGTCATTGCTTCGGCCGTGATGCCAATAAGATAAAGAACATGTAACAGCATATCGCCCCCGTGATCAGAGGCCGCAGGGTAGCGATTCGGGTGTGACAGCGCGATTGAGAATTTCTAAGGAAAAACGTTTCGGATAAGATTTTCTAATGGCTGTTGAAGGGGATTATGTCTATCTGCTTGACCAAAATGGATTAAGTTCCCTTTTTCAGTCTCAGTTTTTTATGGCCGGATTTGGAAGGTTAATAAAGCTTAAGCGATAATAAATAGAGCGCTTATGGGTCTTTTATCAGTATTAGTCAGCGTTGGATCTGATGATGAATCATCAGCCTCTTACATCCCGATAATGGGGAGTGGAATGACGAGTGAGATTGGCTGTACGTTGTTCGGCACTTAAGTCTCACAATGCGAACGATGGGTATCTATTTTGCGCTCAAACTGCGACCTGAATGCGTTAGACAGTTACCTAAAACATCCCGCCCAGCGCAAAAAATGCTCAACACGGAGCAGGAATAGCGCTGAGCATACACATGTAGTTTGCGAATAAGCCCATCTGATTGCCAGGTATCACTCCTGCTGGTGGCTATGGCCATTCTGCCCCACAGCAAATGAGCAGCGTATAAATTGCGGGATTTTTACCATATCGATGTGTTTTGTCGTAATAGCTCATAATAAAAAAGCCCGCAATGTCACGGGCTTTCTTGAGTGTTGATGTGCGTTGCTAACAGTTATTCAATGTTCTGGATCTGCTCGCGCATTTGCTCGATCAGCACTTTCAGTTCAATCGCAGAATTGGTCACTTCTGCGTTGATAGACTTGGATGCCAGCGTGTTCGACTCACGGTTGAACTCTTGCATCATAAAGTCGAGGCGGCGGCCGACGGCTTCTTTTTTCTTGAGGATGTTGTAGGTCTCTTTCACATGAGCCTCGAGACGGTCCAACTCTTCAGCCACGTCAATACGCTGCGCCATCAGCACCAGCTCCTGCTCGAGGCGGTTGTTCTCAAGCTGCACCTGCGCTTCTTCCAGCTTGGCCACCAGACGATCGCGCTGCCATTGCAGGATTTCCGGCATATGGGCCCGGACTTTGGTAACTTCGTTGCTTACGCCTTCCAGACGCTGTTCAATCAGGCTTTTCAGCGCCTGACCTTCGGTTTCGCGGGCGATGATAAAGTCATCCAGCGCACCATCCAGTGCCGCGAGGAGCTGTGTGGCAATCGCATCCAGATCCTGCTCCTGAGCCGCCATTACGCCAGGCCAGCGCAGAATATCGACCGGGTTGATTTCCCCTTCGTCACTCTGCATTTTTACCCAGTTCGCTGCGTTCACCAGCTGTTTCGCCAGTTTTTCATTCAGGATCAGCTCGCCCTGGGCGCTGGCATCCGGTTCAAAGCGAAGATTGCATTCGACTTTACCGCGGGTCAGGCGGGTACGGAGACGTTCCCGGACGACCGGTTCGAGGCTACGGAATTGCTCCGGCAGGCGGAAGTAGGTTTCCAGATAACGCTGGTTAACCGAGCGCAGTTCCCAGGAGGCAGAGCCCCATTCACCCTTGATTTCACGCCGGGCGTAGGCGGTCATACTGCGGATCATAGACGTTCCCGTTTTTAAAGAGAGATGCGGGGATTATAGCTTTCGTGGCCTTATCAGGATAGGAATAACCACGGTAAGCCAGTATAATGCGCAGCCACATTCGAAAAGCCGGAGAAATCATCATGCGTCCAGCAGGCCGTAGCGCCACTCAGGTGCGCCCAGTCACCCTGACCCGTAATTACACAAAACACGCTGAAGGCTCCGTGCTGGTTGAATTTGGTGATACCAAAGTGCTGTGCACCGCCTCCATTGAAGAGGGCGTGCCGCGTTTTCTGAAAGGCCAGGGCCAGGGCTGGATCACCGCCGAATATGGTATGTTGCCGCGTTCCACCCATACCCGAAACGCCCGCGAAGCGGCGAAAGGGAAGCAGGGTGGTCGCACTATGGAAATCCAGCGTCTGATTGCCCGCGCTCTGCGCGCTGCGGTTGATCTGAACGCGCTGGGTGAATTCACCATCACCCTCGACTGCGATGTTATTCAGGCTGATGGCGGTACCCGTACCGCGTCTATTACTGGTGCTTGTGTGGCACTGGCCGATGCACTGAATAAACTGGTTGCTGCCGGTAAGCTGAAAACCAACCCGATGAAAGGTATGGTGGCGGCGGTCTCTGTAGGCATCGTGAATGGCGAGGCGGTTTGCGATCTTGAATATGTTGAAGACTCTGCCGCTGAAACCGATATGAACGTGGTGATGACAGAAGATGGCCGTATGATCGAAGTGCAGGGCACGGCGGAAGGCGAGCCGTTCTCCCATGAAGAGCTACTTACCCTGCTGGCGCTGGCCAGAGGGGGGATCGAATCGATTATTGCGACGCAGAAAGCGGCGCTGGCGAACTAGTTACTAAGGGCGACGATGTCGCCCTTTTTTTTGTCTGTAAAAAGTGAGATGAGGAGCGGATCCATGAAAGCGTATCAGCGTCAGTTTATTGAATTTGCGCTTAACAAACAGGTATTGAAGTTTGGCGAATTTACGCTGAAATCCGGGCGTAAAAGCCCCTATTTCTTCAACGCCGGGCTGTTTAATACCGGGCGTGATCTGGCGCTGTTAGGGCGTTTTTATGCCGAGGCGCTGGTGGATTCCGGCATTGATTTTGACCTGCTGTTTGGCCCGGCTTACAAGGGCATTCCTATTGCGACGACCACGGCGGTCGCGCTGGCGGAACATCACGAGCGTGATGTGCCTTACTGTTTTAACCGTAAAGAAGCCAAAGATCATGGTGAAGGCGGTAACCTGGTCGGTAGCGCGTTGCAGGGCCGCGTGATGCTGGTGGATGATGTGATCACCGCCGGAACTGCCATTCGCGAGTCGATGGAGATTATTCAGGCTAACGGCGCGACGCTGGCCGGTGTGTTGATTTCTCTGGATCGCCAGGAACGGGGCCGTGCCGATATTTCTGCTATTCAGGAGGTGGAGCGCGACTACGGTTGCCAGGTGATTTCTATCATCACGCTGAAAGACCTGATTGCTTACCTGGAAGAGAAACCCGAAATGGCCGATCATCTGGCGTCTGTTCGTGCTTATCGCGAGCAATATGGCGTTTGAGGAAGCGCCCGGCAAACGTTGCCGGGCCAGTTTTACAGCAGTTTTGCGCCTTGCGTGTTTACATACAGTGAGTAGACCGAGGTGCTGGCTGCCATGAACAGACGATTACGCTGCTCGCCGCCGAAGCAGAGATTGGCGCAGCGTTCCGGCAGATGGATCATACCAATCGCTTTGCCTTGCGGGTTGAAAATCCGCACACCGTCCAGTTCGTCGGTACCCATGCCCCAGCCGCACCACAAGTTACCCTTCACATCGATGGCGATACCGTCGGCGGTTCCGTTGCCACAATCAATATGCACCCGCTTATTCTGTAACTGATTGCCCACAATATCCCATGCCAGGATGAGACGGTTGGGTGTGGCGCGACTTTCCACCACATACAACGTTTTTTCATCAGCGGAGAAACAAATCCCGTTCGGGCCGCGAACGTCTCCCAGCATCACTTCCAGCTTGCGTGTCTCCGGATCGAGGCGATAGACATTCTGCGGCAGTTGCGGCGTGGCTTTATGACCTTCATAGAATCCGGCGATGCCGAACGGCGGATCGGTGAACCAGATTGAGCCATCCGACTTTACGGCGATATCGTTAGGTGAATTGAGCGGCTTGCCTTCGAAACTGTCCGCCAGCACTGTAATAGTGCCGTCGTATTCGGTACGTGTAATGCGACGGGTATCATGTTCGCAACTGATTAACCTGCCTTGCCTGTCACGAGCATGACCGTTGGCATTATTCGAGGGCTTACGAAAAACACGGGTTGCCCCCGTTGTTTCATCCCAGCACATGACCGCGTTATTCGGAATATCGCTCCACAGCAGCATGCGGGTGTCGCCAAACCAGACCGGGCCTTCCGCCCAGCGGCAGCCCGTCGCGATTTGCTCAACTTTGGCACTGGCAACCATGTAGTCACGGAAGCTGTCATCCAGCGCGACAATGCTGGGATCAGGGTAACGTGCAGAGGGTGCCCACGCGGCGATGCTTTTTTGACTGAGTAATAACGACGCGGTGGCGATGCCGCTCAGCTTTAGCAGTTCCCGACGAGATGTTGCCATCCGGTCTCTCCTTGTTTGTAGGGGATTTATAAGATGATTTGGCTTAGGTGGAAAGATACTGCCTGAGGGAGACTAGAAAATGTTGGGCGTGGCGACATCTGGCATCTCAACGAATTCCGTTGGGCTTTTTCACAGAGTGCGCAGAAATGAGAATGCAGCCACAAAGGGCTGCATGGGGATCATTGCAATTGGGCGGCCAGCAACGGCCAGCGGGTTTCGAAATCTTCGGTCGGGCTGTATTTAAATTCGCTGCGTACAAAGCGTGACAGCATACCTTCGCAAAACGCCAGTAGCTGGCTCGCCAGCAGGGTTTCGTCGTGTGTGTAGCCTTCACCTTCACGCATTTTCCGCTCGCGCAGAACCTGGCGCAGCTGCGCTTCAATGCGTTCAAACAACTGGTTAATACGCCCCTGGAGACGATCCTGTTCGAACATCAGCGCGTGCCCGGTCATAATGCGCGTCAGGCCTGGGTTACGCTCGCCAAAACCGAGGATCAGCAGCACAATCAGACGCAGGCGCGCAGTGGTGTCTTTCTCATCTTTTAATATCAGGTTAATGCGGGTAATCAGACTATCTTCGATAAACTCAATCAGGCTATCGAACATGCGCGTTTTGCTGGGAAAATGACGGTACAGCGCGGCTTCAGAAACGCCGACAGATGCCGCCAGTTTCGCTGTGGTAATGCGTTGGCTTCCATCACTGGATTCCAGCATTAGCGCCAGAGACTGAAGTATTTCTTCGCGACGATTCCTTTTCGCGGTTTGTTTTTCTGCCATGTTCTAAAATACCCCTGAAAATAAGCACTCGTCAGGCGAGCAGCCACACAGCGACCGCAAACGATATGCGTTTGCGGTGATGTTATCGCGTTATTTCGTTGTGTGATGCGTTAAAAAAGGGCCATTACTGGCGGCCAGAATGGCCGAAGCCGCCTTCACCGCGTTCAGTCGCGTCAAAGTCTTCCACCAGGTTAAATTCCGCCTGCACAACCGGTACAAACACCATCTGCGCGATGCGTTCGCCTGGCACGATAGTAAAGCTGTCGTGCCCGCGGTTCCAGACAGAAACCATCAACTGCCCCTGGTAATCCGAATCAATCAGCCCGACCAGGTTACCCAGCACCACGCCATGTTTGTGCCCCAGCCCGGAACGGGGCAGGATCACCGCTGCCAGCTCAGGGTCGGCAATATGAATGGCCAGGCCGGTAGGCAGTAAGGTGGTGGCGCCAGGTGCCAGCTCTACGGCGTCGTCAAGACAGGCGCGCAGGTCAAGTCCGGCAGAACCGGAGGTGGCGTATGTCGGCAGCGGAAATTGATTGCCAACGCGCGGGTCCAGAATCTTAACGTCGATTTTTTTCATCATAACGGGTAACGATCTCGTCCAGTAATAAGTGTCCCAGAAGTTCCTTGCGCTCCAGCGGTAAGCGTTTATCGCCATCCTGCCAGAAAAGGTGTAATGCGTTGCTGTCGCTATTAAAGCCTTGATTGTCCTGCGAAACGTCATTGGCGCAAATCAGATCAAGGTTTTTGCGGGTACGTTTTTGCCGGGCATATTCTTCCACATTATTTGTTTCGGCGGCAAACCCAACAACGTAAGGGCGGTGGGTGGTCAGCGCGGCAACGCCTGCGACGATATCCGGATTCTTAACCATTTTTATCGTGATTTCATCGCCTTGCTTTTTGATTTTCTCTTCAGCGATGCTGGCGGCGCGGTAATCTGCAACGGCGGCGCAGCCGATAAAAATCTGCTGCCCTTGTATACCCTGCTGTACGGCGGCTTCCATCTCCAGCGCGGTGGTCACATCCACACGTTGAACACCTGTAGGGGTGGGCAATGAAACCGGGCCCGCTACCAGCGTCACCTTCGCGCCACGATTGGCGGCAGCGGCGGCAATGGCAAAGCCCATCTTACCGGAACTGAGATTGGTGATATACCGCACCGGATCCAGCGGCTCGCGAGTGGGACCGGCGGTAATCATGATGTTCAGATGTTGCAGATCGTTGACAGGGGAAAAATGCGTTGCTGCCATATCAACAATGGCCAGCGGATCCAGCATACGACCGGGGCCAATATCGCCACAGGCCTGGCTACCGCTGTCCGGCCCCCATAACAACAGACCACGTGAGGCAAGCACCTGCAAATTATGCTGGGTAGCCGCGGCGCGATACATCTGCTGGTTCATGGCCGGGACCACTGCAACCGGTGAGGGCGTCGCCAGGCAGATGGTGGACACCAAATCGTTAGCCATGCCAGCAGCGACGCGGGCGATGAGATCGGCGGTAGCGGGCGCGAGAATCACCAGATCCGCCCATTTACCCAGTTCAATATGCCCCATTGCCGCTTCTGCGGCGGGATCAAGCAGACTGTCAGACACCGGATAACCGGAGACGGCCTGCAGGCTCATCGGCGTAATAAAGGCTTTAGCGGCCTCGGTCATCGCGACACGTACTTCCGCGCCACGTTCACGCAAACGGCGCACCAGTTCCGGTGCTTTATAAGCCGCAATGCCGCCACTGACGCCGAGGACGATTTTTTTACCCGCCAGACTCATCATGATTCTTTCCTGTTGGATTTCACCAGAAGCTGGGCATTTTATCACAATCCTGATGTTGTCGTGCTTTTGCCCGCGAACCACTTTGCGAGGTACTACGCAGAGATGGAAATCGTTCATCGAAGGTGGGAGGCACCTTATGGCAGCATGGACGTGAGAGAAGGAGGAATGACATGGATATCGTTTTTACCCCGCAGAAGCCGCGTGAAAAAATGCTTAAATATGGTATTGAGTCACTGACGGATGTTGAGCTATTAGCCCTGTTTTTACGTACCGGTACTCAGGGAAAGTGCGTACTCACCGTCGCAAGGGAGATGCTAAAACGCTTTGGGTCGTTATATGCGTTGCTCTCTTCCGACCTTGATGATTTTAAAGATGTGCACGGTATTGGCGTGGCGAAGTATGCGCAACTGCGAGGCATCGGCGAACTGGCGCGTCGCTATTACAATGCGCGGCTGTTGGAAGAGAGCTCGTTACTTAGCCCGGAGATGACGAAGGAGTTTTTACAAAGTCAGCTGATGGGTGAGGAGCGCGAGATCTTTATGGTGATCTTTCTGGATAACCAGAATCGGGTGCTCAAACATAGCCGGTTATTCAGCGGAACAATCAACAATGTTGAGGTGCACCCGCGTGAAATTGTCCGTGAAGCGTTAAAAGTGAATGCGGCGGGCGTGATCCTCGCGCATAATCACCCCTCTGGTAATGCTGAGCCGAGCAAAGCGGACAGGCAGATCACCGAAAGAGTGGTAAAATGCTGTCAGTTCATGGGCATCCGGGTGATTGACCATCTGGTAATCGGTCGTGGAGAGTCTGTTTCTTTTGCAGAACGTGGGTGGATTTAGACCACTTTGCGCGATCCTTAGGGATCTTTGTCTGTTCGGGACTTGAGCACACCGCCGACTCAGCGTATACTACGCCACCTTTGAGAATCTCGGGTTTGGCATTTGGGCCTGGCAATCGAGAGTTCACATTGAACTGCGATGACCGGGCTGTAAAGCCTGACGAGGCGCCGATACCCCATACGAAGCTCGAGCTAATTTGATTTTTGGAGAATAGACATGTCCCGAGTCTGCCAAGTTACTGGCAAGCGTCCGGTGACCGGTAACAACCGTTCCCACGCACTGAACGCGACTAAACGCCGTTTCCTGCCGAACCTGCACTCTCACCGTTTCTGGGTTGAGAGCGAAAAGCGTTTTGTCACCCTGCGTGTATCTGCTAAAGGTATGCGTGTTATTGATAAGAAAGGCATCGATACAGTTCTGTCTGAACTGCGTGCCCGTGGCGAAAAGTACTAAGTACTTAAAGGATATAAATCATGGCTAAAGGTATTCGTGAGAAAATCAAGCTGGTTTCTTCCGCTGGTACTGGTCACTTCTACACCACCACGAAGAACAAACGTACTAAGCCGGAAAAACTGGAACTGAAAAAATTCGATCCAGTTGTCCGTCAGCACGTGCTGTACAAAGAAGCTAAAATCAAATAATTTTAGTTTTCTTGAACAAAAACCCCGCAATGTCGGGGTTTTTGCATTTCTGCTAACCCATAAGCCGGAGATGAGATGCCTGAATTACCCGAAGTCGAAACCAGCCGCCGTGGTATTGAACCGCACCTGGTGGGCGAAACCATTCTTCATGCAGTGGTGCGCAACGGGCGATTACGCTGGCCGGTTTCAGAAGAGATCCACAGCCTGAGCGATAAACCGGTGCTCAGTGTGCAGCGCCGCGCCAAATACCTCCTGCTGGAGCTGCCGGACGGTTGGATCATTATCCATCTTGGTATGTCCGGCAGTCTGCGCATACTGCCTTACGAGCTACCGGCGGAAAAACACGATCATGTTGACCTGATAATGAGTAACGGCAAAGTGCTGCGTTACACCGATCCGCGCCGCTTTGGCGCATGGCTGTGGACCAAAGAGCTGGAAGGGCACAATGTGTTGGCGCACCTCGGCCCGGAGCCGCTGAGCGAACAGTTTAACGCCGGTTACTTTCAGCAGAAATGCGCAAAGAAAAAAACCGCGATCAAACCCTGGCTGATGGATAACAAGCTGGTGGTAGGCGTGGGTAACATTTATGCCAGCGAATCACTGTTCGCTGCCGGGATCCATCCCGATCGGCTGGCCTCCTCTCTCTCCCGGCAAGAGTGTGAATTACTGGTGCGGGTAATCAAAGCGGTACTGCTGCGATCCATCGAGCAGGGTGGAACCACGCTGAAGGACTTTTTGCAAAGCGACGGGAAACCGGGCTATTTTGCGCAGGAATTACAAGTCTACGGGCGGGAAGGTGAACCTTGTCGCGTTTGCGCAACGCCAATTATGGCCGCGAAACACGCGCAGCGTTCGACGTTTTACTGCCGTCGCTGCCAGAAATAACAACTGTCTCCGTGCCTGATGATAAAACGCCTGTCAGGCCGGATAGCGTGGTTATTTCAGCTTTTCCAGCAGCGCCTGGTGCACATTTTGCGGCAGGAAATGGGTGACATCGCCCTGATGGCGCGCCACTTCTTTTACCAGCGTTGAAGAGATAAACGACCACTCTTTCGACGGCATTAAAAATACGCTTTCCAGTTCAGGCATCAAGTGGCGATTCATATGCGCCAGCTGCATTTCATATTCAAAATCAGCCACTGCCCGCAGACCGCGGATCAGGATATTGGCCTGCTGCGCCCGGGCAAAGTTCGCCATCAAATCACTAAAGCCCACTACCGTAACGTTGGCAATGTGCGCCGTCGATGCCTGTGCCAGCGCCACGCGCTCCTGCAGGTCAAACATCGGTTTTTTACTTGGGCTGGCGGCAATGGCCAGCACCACCTCGTCAAACATGGTGGCGGCGCGGGTAACGATATCAATATGCCCGTTAGTGATCGGATCAAAGGTGCCGGGATAAATCGCTTTTGTGCTCATCGCTTATTCTTTCTCTGAATAACCGTGGTTCAGCGCCCACAGCTCGGTGTATTTATTGAAAGTATACTGCGCGTTAACCACTGCCAGCAGCCAGCCCTGTTTACCGTCGAGCACACCACCGCGCAGCAACAAGGTTTTGCAAAAGGCGCCCAAAGTATGGGCGAAAATGCCGGGCAGTGAGGTTTTTTTGCCACGTTGGTGGCGCTCCTGCGCCCACGCCGTTGCGTAGTTAAGCTGCTTGCGCTGGAAGCTGGCGAAATCACGACAGGTCAGGTGCAGTAAATCCCCGGACAGGGCAATCACCTGTGCTTTTGGTGCTTCCAGTGATTCATGCACCTTGTTGTCGTTGTACTGATAACGCTCGCGTTCATACAGGCGTGTCACACGATCGGGATACCAGCCGCTGTGGCGCATAAAGCGACCAAGAAAATAGTTACGCCGGGCAATACTGTAAACGGCGCCCGGTTGCGGCGCATCAAGCGCTGCGCGAAGCGACTGCGCCAGCTCCGGCGTGACGCGTTCGTCAGTATCAATCATCAGGATATAATCGCCGCTGGCGTAGCGCTGAGCACGCTGGCGCTGAACACCATAGCCTGACCAGGCTGTGTCGGTGAAGACTTTTGCGCCAGCACGGGCGGCAACGTCAGCGGTGTCATCGTCGCTACCGGAGTCCAGTACCACGATCTCATCGGCCCAGGCGACGGACGCCAGGCAATCAGGCAGCAAATCCGCCGCGTTTTTGGCGATCATCACCACCGACAGGCGTCTGGACATTAATGGCTCCGCTGAGGCAAATACGGTTGCAGAAGCTGCAGCAGACGTGCCAGCGCACCCTGGTTCTGGTGCAGGACTTCAACCGCATGACGCCCGTACCACAGGCGATAATCTTCGTCGGTCAGCAAGGTCGCGACTTCTTTAACCAGTGAGTCGGCATCGGTAACGGTAATCAGCCCTTCCGCTTCTTGCAGACGCGAGCAGATATCTTTGAAATTAAAGGTGTGCGGCCCCATCAGCACCGGGATGGCATGCGCCGCCGGTTCCAGCGGGTTATGACCACCGCGCTCTACCAGGCTGCCGCCCACGAAGGCCAAATCGGCAATGCCATACAGCAGCATCAGCTCACCCATGGTATCGCCAATCACCACCTGGGTACTGGAAGACGGAATTTCGCCTGAACTGCGCAGGGTGTAACTAAACCCAGCTTTCTGCGTCATGTTGCGCGCATCGGGGAACCGTTCCGGATGGCGGGGAACCAGGATCAGCAACAGGTCGGGGAAGTTTTCCAGCAGCTTACGATGCGCCTGCAGGATAATGGCTTCTTCGCCTTCGTGCGTGCTGGTGGCAATCCACACCTGGCGTCGCGGCGCCCACTGGCGACGCAGCGTAACAGCACGCGCGGCAAGCTCCGGCGTGACTGAGATATCGAATTTCAGGCTGCCCGTTACGGCCAGTTGATTGCGCTTCAGGCCCAGTTGCAGGAAACGGTCGCCATCTTCCTGGTTTTGTGCGGCAATCAGCGTAATTTTACCCAGCAGACGACGCATAAATTTGCCCAGCTTGCCGTAACCTTTCGCCGAGCGTTCTGACAGGCGAGCGTTGGCGATAACCAGCGGGATCTTGCGGGCGCTGAGCGCAGAAATCATATTCGGCCACAGTTCGGTTTCCATCACGATCACCAGCTTAGGGCGAACGCTGTTAAAGAAACGGTTCATGGCGCAGGGCAGATCATACGGAAGATAGACGTGATGAACGTCTTTGCCAAAGGCCGACATGACGCGCTCTGAACCGGTGGGCGTCATGGTAGTCACTGTGATGGGCAGTGAAGGGTAACGATGGCGCAACGCGCGCACCAGCGGGATGGCCGCCAGCGTTTCGCCCACGGATACGGAATGCAACAGAATACCGTCCGGCTTCACTTTGTCATGGCAAAAGCCATAACGTTCGGCCCAGCGTTTGCGGTAAGCAGGGGCTTTGCGGCTGCGAAGTAATAACCGCAGCCACACCAGAGGCTGAATGATGTAGAGCAGGGTGGTATACAACAATTCCAAGCGACTATCCGTTTTTTTAAGATTCGGCGGGCAAATTCTAAGCATTTAGCCTGCGTAAAGCTATCTCTTATGCCAGATACCTTTTCAGACGGAAGTAGCGGCGGCCCAGGCGCCAGCGTAAACGCAGCGTTTTTGCGTTTTTCCAGATCAGCGCCCAGACACCGGTGTCGAAAAACTCCCGGATTATCAAGGCCTTCTTCTGCTCATCCTGCATATTGTCAAATGTGTGGATGATTCCCAACCCCTCTTTGGCGATTTGCCAGTAACAGGCGGGAATATGCTTCGCTTCGTCGGGATAGCGCTGATTAATCGCATCCAGCATCTGCAATATTTTCATGTAATGACGTGCGGAGCGGATCAGCGTATCGTCATTGTCCGGCATATGAGAAACCGATGCCGAGTGGATGTAATAATCGTAAAAACGTTCACTGGTGTACTGCACCCGTTCAGCGGCAAGCAGCACTTCCGTGGTCCACGGAATATCCTGATGACGCAAGCCGGGCTCGAAACGGAAACCGTGCTGCTTTATAAAGTCGTGGCGATAGATATTCAGCCAGGTCACGTGCAGAAACTTGCGTGAATCCAGCGCCTTTTTCAGCCAGTCCGGGCCACGCATGACACCTGTTGATTGCAGGGCCTCAGGTGGAAAGATAGGACGTGTCGGCTTTTTATCATTTTCCCAGACGTAGTTACCGTTGCAGGTTGCCACATCCAGATCGCCATCCTGCGCCATATCCAGCAGACGCTGGAACATACCCGGCTTAAAGACGTCGTCAATGTCGGGGAAGGAGAGATACTGGCCCGTGGCGACGGCAAGCCCGGTATTACGTGCGATGGAGACGCCCTGATTCGCCTGTTCAATCACCTGCAATTGCGGTAACTGTGAGCGCCATTTTTCAACGATCGCCATTGAACCGTCGGTGGAACCATCGTTAACGATGATCACTTCCATACTTTCAATGCGTTGGTTAACAAGGCAGGTGAAAAACTGATCCAGGAAGGCTTCACCGTTATAGACGGCAACGACCACGCTTAATAATGGCGCTGAATTTTGCATAAAAAACCTGATTATTTTATCTCTTCAGCCAGAGCAACATACTGCTGGCAAATCGCGTTGATACCATAGGAAGCGATAGTATCACCGTTAATTAAAGGTGGGTTGTTATAGATATCGGCCAGCGTTTTAGCCAGACCCTCATCGCTCATTGCCGAAAGCCCGCGCGCAAGCGGGCCGGTCAATATTTCCGCCGGGCCGCCCGGGCAGTTTGTGCTTACCGGGGGCGTGTTGCAGATAATGGCTTCTACCAGCACGTTGCCAAACCCTTCGCAGTCTGAGCTTAACGTTAACAGGCGCGCCCCTTTAATCCACGGATAAGGGTTAGGCACAAAGCCACGGAACATCACGCGATCGCTAATGCTCAGTTCGTCAGCAAGGGTTTTAAGCTGTTGGATAAGCGCCGTTGAGCCGTTTCCCATCATCACCAGGGGGGCGTCGATGTTGCTGATGGCATAAGCACGCAACAGCCGGTCATGGCGCTTATTCTCATGAAAGCGACCAACATGGATGATGTAATCCTGCCCTTGCATCTCAAATGGCTCGGCCGCCAGTTGCTGAATCAACGGGATATCAAAGGGATTATGGATCACTTCACCGCGGCGGATGGGAATGCTCATCTGCTGCGAAATGTCTTCCAGCACCGCGTTAGAGACAGCGATCACGTTGCGGTTTTCATAGGTATGGCGAATCTTCTGATGCTTAAGCCAGCGCGACAAGCCGCGGCGGTGGCGCAGATAGGAGTAGGAAAACATACCGTGCAGGCAAAACCAGACTTTATTGCGATCGAGCGCCCGGCTGTGGGCGACAATACGGTCGGTTTTATGCAGATGGGAAACCACGAGGTCGTATTTTCCCGCCTGCTGTTCTGCCATCTCAATGGCATGGTCCAGCAGCTTTGCACGACGCGCGATCTCGGTCAGTTTACGCCAGGGCTTTTTGCATTTATCCAGGACAACTTGATAGTCAAGACCTTCCGGAATGGGGTAATCACACACTTTTCTCAATGAAAACAGAGAGACCTGATGTCCCATTTCCATCAATCCGCTGGAGAGCGTAAGAACTGTTTTTTCAGCTCCTCCGCCCGGTAAACCATCAATAATCATCAGGATGCGCATCATTAATCCATGAAGTTTTTATAAAGCGAAATGAGCTGGCTTGAAAGCCGCTCTGGTGTTGCGTCCATGACTTTTTTGCGGGCAGCCATGCCCATATTGTAGTTCTTTTCAAGTAATGGAATGGCCGTCACGGACGCTTTTAATGCCGTTATATCGAGAGCATCACAGACGAAACCATTCTCTCCTTGTGCAATAAACTCCGCGCCCCCGCAGCTCTTAGAGGTGATAACGGGCAGGCCGCAGGCCATTGCTTCGAGGATGACATTCGGAAAAGGATCATAAAGCGTGGGCAACAGCAGGGCATCCGACGCCTGATAATACGGCAGCGTCTCTTTTTGCATCCCTAAGAAACGAATTTGTTTCTCGCAACCCAGCGTGGCGGCCAGTGCGCGATACCGCTTTTCCGCCTTATCCTGACCCACGACAATCAAATAAGCGGGCGTACCGGCAATTGCCTGGATAGCGCTGGCAAGTCCTTTTCTTTCAAACCCCGATCCGACGAAGCAGAAGACCACTGCATTCGACGGTAAGTCCAGCTTTTGGCGCAGCGCTGAACGGTGCGCGCTGTCACCTGGCGTGAAACGCGTGGAATCGATTGAATTATAAATGACATGTATCTTTTCGGCGTCAACAGCGAAATCTTCAATGATTTCTTGTTTAATCATCGCCGCATTACAGATCACCGCCTTCAGCTCTGGGGCTTGATACATCTCGCGCTCGGCATTCATTACATAACGGTGATAGCGGTCATTCATCAACATCCGGGCGCGCCAGCCCGGCAGAATGCGTGTGCGTTGTAGCAGCCAGCGGCGGTGTACGCCGTCGCCTGCACGGTAAATGTCACAGCCGGGAATGCGCTCATGGCTCTGCACAATATCAAACTGCTGTTGTTGCCAGAGCGCTCGTGCCGCCTGCGCAAACCCGCGTTCGCGGCTAATGCGTCCCCATTTAAAGGGATCGCAGATATGAATGTGCCAGTCGTCCTGTTTCTCACCCTGCCATTCGCGGGTGATCACATTGAGTTCCAGATCCTGATTGCTCAGTGCGCTGAGCGCCCTGGAGACGAAGCGCTCAGCGCCGCCATCCGGGCGGTATTTTTGGCGGACAATCGCCAGGCGATGATGCTTCATGACAGATATTTCCTTGCGGCTGAAACCACGGCGTCGACGGGAATCGCATCAAGATAGCGCTCATTCGTGCGGGTATCGACAGCGTCCGGATCCGGAAGTGGCCCGTAATCTCCCGCCCAGATCACTTCGCCGTTAACCTGCCAGGGCGACCAGAAGGTGAGCTTGGATGGACCAAATAGCGCGACACAAGGGGTTTGCAACGCAGCGGCCATATGCATCGGCACGGAGTCGACGCCAATAAATAAGCAGGCATGATCGATAAGCGCAGCCAGCTGGCGCAGGGTGAGGTCGCCTGCCAGCGAAACGACGCCGTCTTGCGGCGAGGCGGCAAGGATCGTTTCAATCATTTGCCGCTCTTTTTTATCGGGGCCGGAGGTCAGCACCACCGTGTGGCCTTCCTGACGGAGCGCAGTGATCACCTGCGCCATCTTGCTTTCATCCCAGCATTTAAAGAACCAGCGCGAGGTCGGCTGGATAACCAGGTAATTATCACCCACGCCTTTCGCAACGAGTCGCTGCCTGGCCTGTTCCCAGTCCTGCGCAGCATAGCTCATGGTTACCTGGGGTAATGGCACGACGCCTAGCGGAGAGAGTACAGAGAGATTTTGCTCCACGGTATGCATGGCGTTGTGGTTAGCAACCGAGGCCAGGCTGGAGTGACAAAAGCGCCAGAACGCATTGTCGCGTTTATTGAGGGCGAACCCGATACGCATAGGTGCGCCGGTGAAGCGCGTAACAATCGCGCTGCGCCACTGATCGGCAAGGTTGATAACCAGATGATAATGTCGGGCTCTTAATGTTCGCAGCAACTGCCACTCTTTTTGCAGATGTTTTAGCGTGCCGAGTTGCTTCCACTTTTTGTCGATACCATAAATGGTGTGAATAGCCGGATGCGCCGCCAGCATATCCCGCGTCTCTTCATAGAGCAGGACATCGATCTGCGCGTCGGGACAGCGCTGTCGCAATGAATTAATCACAGGAGTGGTCAGTAACATGTCGCCGTGATGACGAAGCTTGATAACTAAAATGCGTATCTGTGGCGTATTAAGTATGCTATTCATCATCATCTTATTGGAAACGACCTCGCAGCAATTCTAATAGACCTTATGTGGACTTGCACTCTTTCTCCACGTTCTCCCCATTTTATGGGGGAAAGGTTTACTCAGCGTTAAGAGAATGCGTAACATAGTGCCGACTTTCATTCCTGTGGAACCAAAATGACGAAGCCAGCGTTTATCATCACCATTGATACAGAGGGCGATAATCTCTGGAAAAACCATCGCGAAATCAAAACGGAAAATTCGCGCTATCTGGCGCGTTTCCAGGCGCTTTGTGAACGCTACGGTTTTAAACCGGTGTGGCTAACTAACTATGAAATGGCCATTGAGCCGCGTTTTGTTGAGTTCGCCAAAGATGTGATTGCGCGCGGCCAGGGGGAAGTGGGCATGCATCTCCATGCGTGGAACAGCCCGCCCGAACATGATCTTACCGGCGATGACTGGCGCTGGCAGCCCTATCTGATTGAGTTTCCCGATGATGTGATGCGCGAGAAAGTGCTCTATATGACGCGCTTACTGGAAGAGACGTTTGAAACCAAAATGGTGAGCCATCGTGCGGGGCGTTGGGCGTTCGACAGCCGCTACGCAAGGCTGCTGGTTGAGCTGGGTTATCAGGTGGATTGCTCCGTCACTCCTCGCGTTAACTGGCGCAATGCCAAAGGCGCACCGCAGGGCAACGGCGGAACGGATTACCAGCATTTCCCGGATCACGCTTATTTCATAGATTGTGATGATATCTCGAAGCCGGGTAACGGCCCGCTGCTTGAAGTCCCGATGAGCATTCAGTACAAACATCCGGCATGGCTGAATGCGGTGAAACAGCGCTATGACCGCTTGCGGGGTAAATATCGCTCGCCATCGGCGAACTGGCTGCGTCCGTCGGGTGGGAACAGCGCCCAAATGATCGACGTGGCAGATAAATGCCTGTCCCAGGGCAGCGATTATGTGGAGTTTATGCTGCATTCTTCAGAGTTTATGCCCGGTGGCAGCCCAACCTTTGCTGATGAAGCGGCGATTGAGGGGTTATATGAAGATCTGGAGCAGCTGTTTGCCTGGCTGGCTACCCGGACGCAGGGCATGACGCTGGCGGAGTTTTATCAGCACAAGCAGCCATAAAAAAGCCCGTGCTTACCGCACCTGAGTGTTGGCCCTTGTGGGGCAGGTGCGGGCGTTTATCTCACTTTTTCAACCAGGCTTTGATTGCCCGTTTTTTATAACTGAAACGCACGTCACCCGCGAAAAAGAAGCCCAACGAATAGAGCTCATCAACCCGTTTTTTCACGGTCTGCATTTGCTGCGGCGTTAAGTGCGCGCGGTGGTTGCTATAAATATCGAACCAGTGGCAGTTAATGAGCGGCTTAAATTTGGCGGGGAATTGCTTTTCCATACTCAGCGTGCATTCCACCAGGGGCGTAATTTTACTGGCGTCCAGCGTAGTCGACAGGCTGTCAGGGCGTTTTACGTAATAATAGTGGCCAGCGCGTTGATAAAAAATCTGGCTGGCCTGCATCAGCATACCCGGGAAAACGGCGAAATCTTCATAGCAAACCATCACCGGGATTGGGTTACGCTGGTAAATATCGCGACGAATAAACTGCCCAATCAAATGCGCCTGAAAATCTTTATGGATCAGAAAACGGCGAATGGCGTCATCCTGGGTAAGTGCTTCGGGCGTAAATCCTTGCCAGTCGGTTGAGATTTTACGCAAGTCGCGAATTTCGAGTAAACGCGTGAGCAACATATCCGGTTGCTGTTTTCTTAAAAACGCAACGGCATCATGCAAGCTAAGTGGTTTCAGTAAGTCGTCACTGTCCAGCATGGTGATATATTCACCGCTCGCCAGCGCAACTGCGCTGCTGCGTACCTGGCCCACGTTACGATAGTTAACGCAGCGAGTGAGGGCATTTGGCAGGCGCGGCACCCACTGATCAATAATCGTCTGCGTGGCATCGTCAGAACTGTCGTTAAACAGAATGACTTCGACGGCATCTCTGGTATCGCCCAGTGCTGTGTTTAAGCTTTCCAGCGTGGCCGCCAGTGTTTTTTCGGCATTGTGCGCCGCAATAATGACGCTCAGAAAAGTCATATCAGTGAATTGCCCTGCACGGCGGAGGAATGTAGAAGCGAATGGGTTTTTGGCAGTTCGGTTATAAAGTGTTTGATTGCCGCAATATCGTCGTCGCTAACAGCAAAAAGCGCTTCTCTTGGCTGAGTGAAATAGTAACGTGTCTCAAAAACATAAGAGCTGATGTTTGCATCATTGCCAATCAACAGCACATTTCCTAACGGGCGTTGCTCGTAATGGCAGCAAGGCCCAAAAAGCAATATCACCGGTACACCGACCGCATCTGCGATATAAACATTTCCTGAATCGGACGCAATATAACAGTCCATTTTCGCAATTGCCCACGGCAATTCGACCAGTGAGACTTTACCTATCATATTGACCAGATTAGGCATCTCTCCATAGGAGCGAATAATATCATCCATCCAGGGTTGCTCATTCGGCGCACCAAAGACATAGAACGTACAAGGCAGCGACGCGAGGCTGTCGAACAGAGTTTTCCAGATAACGGGTGGAATGGTTTTGGCTTTATTGCCCGCTGAAATACTGATACCAATGCGAATAACGTCGGGCTTATCGAGAATGCCGGGATACACCGACGGTTTAAACAGCGGCTTCGTTGCGTGTTTTGGTGCGTCCTGCCAGGTGAGCGTACGATTGGCGAGACGCAGATAATTGGTCACGGAAAGCGTGCGTCTTTCATGGTTAACCGTGCCATCTGCCGTTGCGTAAAAGATCCCGTGGTACCAGCGGCGGGTATAGATACTTAAAAACTGTTTATTGTTGGCGTTACAGACGGCGGCGAAAAAGAGGTTACAGCTGGTGGGTTGCAGAAGGTAGACATTATCGTAGCGGTTCATGATGTAGCAGGCGAAACAGAGCTTACGCCACAGGTTGCGTTTTTGCTGCTCGATATAGAACGCCTGATCGATGGTGTCATCATGTTTTACCAGCGCGCTGACGCTACGGCTCACCAGGACATCGCTTTTTTGCAGCCAGCCTAACAAGGGGGTAGCATTGATAAAGTCGCCGATTTTAGCTGTTTGAATAACAAGGTTTTTACCCGTATTTTTACGAAACAGCTTACCAATGAGTTTCACCGGTAGAAGTAAAATCAGCAGAAATACATAGCTCATCGCTTAAATATCCATATCAGAAAGCCGATGGTTGTCCTGAAGATATGTAAAAATTTCATGTGCGCTAATGTCTCCCATACGCTGAGAAGGGCTGACCATTTGATGCTGATTTTTACCGTAACCGCCGATTAACCCCGGATCGGTTGGACCAAAAAGCGTGACATTCGGTCTGTCCAGCGCGGCGGTCAAATGACTCAGCCCGGTATCGACAGAGACAACAGCCATGGCGCCAGCCAATTGCGCCGCGACCTGCGCCAGAGAGAGTTTGGGCAGAACTTCTACATTGGGAAACCCTGCTGCCAGTCGTTCTGCTCGCTGACGTTCGTGTTCTGCGCCCCACGGGAGTTTAATATGGATGCCCGTTGGTTGCATTAGCTCTATGAGCCTTCGCCAGTGTGTCTCCGGCCAGTGCTTGTCATCGCGCGTGGTCGCGTGCAGAAAAATGACATACGGATCGCTACCTTGCGCCACATCGCCCACAAAATGTTGTGCAATGGCGTAATCACCCTGCGCTTGCGGCTTTACATAGCCCAGGCTTTTTGCAAACAGCTCGCGGGTTCGCTCGACCGCATGCTGCTGTTTGGCAATATGGTGTCGGCGATTATAGAACAGACTTGCCAGCGGCTCCCGCGCCGTTCGCCAGTCCATGCCATGTTTAACGCCATGCGCCAGGCGAGTGACCAGCGCGGCGCTTTTGACCAGCCCCTGCGCATCAATAATCGCATCGTAATGTTGCGCCTGCACGGCGGCGCGAAAAGCGTTGCGCTCCGCTTTGATCGGCGCAGAGAACCAGGCTTTGCGCCAGCGGCGAATGGCAACGGGAATAACCCGATCAACGGCAGCATGCCAGGACGGGATTTGTGCAAAACCCTCTTCCACTACCCAGTCAAAACGAATACCCGGAATAGCATGAACGGCATCGGTCAGCGCGGGTAGCGTATGCAGCACATCTCCCATTGAGGAGGTTTTAACAATCAGTACCCGCATCAATTATCCTTGTGCGTCCAGCAGCAGACCATTCAGCTCTTCCAGCACGCGCTGCGGCGTAATGTCGATAAGGCTCTGGTGATAGCCTTCAGCCGCGTCGCCTTTGCGCACTTTATGGTAGCCCGTGATCAGGCGAATAACGCGCGCTTTGTGCGAGAGCGGCGGTGTGAAGTCCGGGCTGCTTGGGCCATAAAGCGCCACTAATGGGCGGTCAAGCGCGGCGGCGACATGCATCAGGCCGGAGTCATTGCTGACCACGGCTTTGCAGGCAGCGATCAGCACGACAGCCTGCTCTAACTGCGTTTCTCCCGCCAGGTTGCGGCACCATGCTTGTTGCTCCACGCTAAGCGCGGCAAGAATTTGATTGCCGGCATCGTGATCTTTAGCCGAGCCAAACAACGCGATCTGGTAGCCTTCGTCGATCAACTGTTTGGCCAGCTCAGCATAGTGATAATGCGGCCAGCGTTTGGCAGGCCCAAACTCTGCGCCTGGGCAGAAACCAATCATCGGGCGTTCAGCGGCGATGTCAAAGGCGGCACAGACCTGCGACTTCTCAGCGTCGTTAACCTGCAATTGCGGCCACAGCAGCGGCTGCGGCAGATCACTGGCTGAGCGCATGACCCCTTTGTCGTAGGCCAGCGCCACATAGCGCTCAACCATTAACGGCCAGGCTTGTTTGTCCAGCACGCGGGCATCGTTGAGCAGGCCGTAACGCATTTCGCCGCGCCAGCCGGTACGGTGTGGAATACCGGCGAAGAACGGCACCAGCGCAGATTTAAAAGAGTTTGGCAGCACATAAGCGCGATCGTATCGCCGTTCGCGCAGGCTATGGCCCAGTTTGCGACGCGCGCCAATCTCCAGCGCGCCGTGACCCAGCGGCATAGGAATGGCTTCGTTCACTTCCGGCATCCGTGATAAAAGCGGACGGCACCATGCGGGTGCCATCACGTCGATTACTGCCTGGGGAAAGCGCGCTTTCAGCGTGCGATAAAGACTTTGCGACATCATCATGTCGCCAACCCAGGATGGGCCAATCACCAATATTTTCATACTTATGCGTCGCGGTTCAGCCATTCCATATATTCGGTTACGCCTTCAGCAACGGTTTTGAACGGCTTGTCATAGCCCGCAGCGCGCAGCTTGCTCAGATCTGCCTGCGTGAAAGCCTGATAGCGGCCTTTCAGTTTATCCGGGAAGGGGATGTACTCAATGCTGCCTTTTTTATGAAAAGCCAGTGTTGCATCGGCAACGGCCTGGAAGGACTCCGCACGGCCTGTACCGAGGTTGAAAATGCCGGAAACACCGTTTTCCCAGAACCACAGGTTCACTGCCGCCACATCACCCACATAGACAAAATCGCGCTTGAAGCTATCGCTGCCTTCAAACAGTTTCGGGCTTTCGCCGTTATTTAACTGGGTGTTGAGGTGAAATGCCACACTCGCCATGCTGCCTTTATGGCCTTCGCGCGGGCCATAAACATTAAAATAGCGGAAGCCGACGATGGGGGAATTCGCTTCCGGCAGAATGCCGCGCACATATTCATCAAACAGCAGTTTGGAGTAGCCATACACGTTGAGCGGCTTCTCGTATTCACGGGATTCGATAAAGTCAGACGTACGGCCGCCGTAAGTCGCAGCGGAAGAGGCGTACAGGAACGGGATTTCGCGTTCCAGGCAGTAATGTAGCAGCTCTTTGGAGTACTGATAGTTGTTATCCATCATGTACTTGCCATCCCACTCGGTAGTGGAAGAGCAGGCGCCTTCATGGAACACCGCTTCAATATCGCCGAATTCTTCGCCAGACATAATCTGGATCAGAAAATCTTCTTTATCCATATAGTCGGCAATATGCAGGTCGACAAGATTGACAAACTTGGTGCCGTCTTTCAGGTTGTCCACCACCAGAATATCCGTGATGCCTTTATCATTCAGAGCCTTAACTATGTTGCTGCCGATGAAGCCCGCGCCGCCGGTAACGATGATCATAACTGTACCTTTGAAAAGTGAAGCGTTGAGACGATCTCAGACACTAATATTTCTTATCATACCATCACATTGCCGACCCTTCAGCCATTCAGCGGGGTAACGCTAAGGCGCTGCGTGATTTATGCTACAAAATGGATAAGTGGTGATGTGTCATCTCGTATCACCGTATAGCTTTGGGTAATATGTGCTGAAATTTGCCCTGTCTGGAGAATTGCGATGCGTGGGGATTTTTATAAGCAGTTAACGAACGACCTGGAAACCGCACGGGCGGAAGGTCTGTTCAAAGAAGAACGCATTATCACGTCGGCGCAACAGGCTGACATTACCGTGGCCAATGGTAGCCACGTTATTAACTTCTGTGCCAATAACTACCTCGGCCTGGCCAATCATCCTGAATTGATTGCAGCGGCAAAAGCGGGCATGGACAGCCACGGTTTCGGTATGGCCTCTGTGCGCTTTATCTGCGGCACGCAAGACAGCCATAAAGTGCTGGAGCAGAAACTTGCCGACTTCCTCGGCATGGAAGATTCCATCCTCTACTCTTCTTGCTTTGATGCTAACGGTGGGCTGTTTGAAACCCTGTTGGGTGCTGAAGACGCCATCATCTCCGATGCGCTGAACCATGCCTCGATTATCGATGGTGTTCGTCTGTGCAAAGCAAAACGCTACCGCTATGCCAATAACGATATGCAGGAGCTGGAAGCGCGTTTGCAAGAGGCACGTGAGGCCGGTGCGCGTCATGTACTGATTGCCACCGACGGCGTGTTCTCAATGGATGGTGTGATTGCCAACCTGAAAGGCGTGTGCGACCTGGCAGATAAATACGATGCGCTGGTCATGGTCGATGATTCTCACGCAGTGGGTTTTGTTGGCGCTAACGGCCGTGGTACGCATGAGTACTGCGACGTGATGGGGCGGGTCGATATCATCACCGGTACGCTGGGCAAAGCGCTGGGCGGGGCATCCGGCGGTTATACCGCGGCACGCAAAGAGGTGGTTGAGTGGCTGCGTCAGCGTTCCCGCCCGTACCTGTTCTCTAATTCACTGGCACCTGCAATTGTTGCCGCGTCGATCAAAGTGCTCGAGATGCTGGCATCCGGGGGTGAATTGCGTGACCGCTTGTGGTCCAACGCCCGCTTGTTCCGCGAAAAAATGACGGCCGCAGGCTTTACGCTGGCTGGGGCCGATCACGCCATTATCCCGGTGATGCTGGGCGATGCGGTGGTTGCGCAAAACTTCGCCCGCGAACTGCAAAAAGAGGGCATCTATGTCACCGGTTTCTTCTACCCGGTGGTGCCAAAAGGCCAGGCGCGTATTCGCACGCAGATGTCTGCGGCGCATAGCCCGGAGCAAATTGAGCGTGCGGTAGCAGCCTTTATCCGCATTGGTAAACAGCTGGGCGTGATTGCCTGAGGACCATGATGAAAGCACTATCCAAACTGAAAGCGGAAGAAGGCATCTGGATGACCGACGTCGCGGAACCGGATGTGGGTCATAACGATTTGCTGATTAAAATCCGCAAAACTGCCATTTGCGGCACCGATGTGCATATCTACAATTGGGACGAGTGGTCGCAGAAAACCATTCCCGCTCCCATGGTGGTCGGGCATGAGTACGTCGGTGAAGTGGTCGGCATGGGGCAGGAAGTCAAAGGCTTCAGGATCGGCGATCGCGTGTCTGGCGAAGGCCATATTACCTGCGGTCATTGCCGTAACTGCCGGGCTGGCCGCACCCATTTGTGCCGCAATACGGTGGGCGTCGGCGTTAACCGTCCAGGCTGTTTTGCCGAGTATCTGGTGATCCCGGCTTTCAACGCTTTTAAAATTCCGGACAATATCTCCGACGATCTGGCCTCCATTTTTGACCCGTTCGGTAATGCGGTGCATACCGCACTCTCCTTCGACCTGGTGGGTGAGGATGTGCTGGTTTCCGGTGCCGGCCCTATCGGCATTATGGCGGCGGCAGTGGCAAAACATGTTGGCGCACGCCACGTGGTGATCACCGATGTGAACGAATACCGTCTCGATCTGGCACGGAAAATGGGTGTTACCCGTGCGGTTAACGTTAGCAAAGAGAGCCTGACCGATGTCATGGCAGAGCTGGGCATGACCGAAGGGTTCGACGTCGGGCTGGAGATGTCTGGCGCGCCGCCAGCTTTCCGCACCATGCTCGATACCATGAACCACGGCGGGCGTATTGCTATGCTGGGGATCCCGCCGTCGGATATGTCTATCGACTGGACCAAGGTCATCTTCAAGGGGCTGTTTATAAAAGGTATTTATGGCCGTGAGATGTTTGAAACCTGGTATAAAATGGCTGCATTAATCCAGTCTGGTCTGGATCTCTCGCCGATTATTACCCACCGTTTCGGCATTGATGACTTCCAGCAGGGCTTTGATGCCATGCGTTCAGGGCATTCAGGTAAGGTGATCCTGAGCTGGGATAAGTAAGAAAAAAGGGGCCGCTGGCCCCTTTATCATGATTGTTGCTGCTGTTTCTCTTTGTCCGTCAGGTAGCGCACTTTGCGCGTATAATCCTGCCCTTTAAACAACAACTTGCTATCGGTTGATGCCAGATATTTCTGCCATTCCGAAAGGGGGAAGCCGCCGTGTGCGCCAATCACCTCCGAGGGGATCACCGCTTCCTGACCGCCGATTTTCTTCGACACCGGCCAGTTCATCCAGTCGCCCAGGTTTACCGTTTTCAGGTCGAGCATATCCAGTAATGCAGCCAGCGGCAGCTGGTCAGTCGGCGGCTGGCTGTCTTCCATTAGCTCCCAGGTATCCTGAAAAAGAGTCAGCCAGAGCGGGCAAATACGCCGCCAGGTCTTTTTGGTCGCCGCGAGGAAGGCACCGTTAACATGATCAACCAGATAAGGGCGCACGGTCTCTTTATAGTAAGCCGGTACGTTTTCTGCGGGTGCGCCGTCCAGCTTGGCAATCATTTTGCCCTGACGGAAGCTGGAGTAGATATGCATATCCGCCATGTTGATGTCGGGCATTTTTAGCAGGTTGAGATCGGAGTCGATCATCAGCACCCCTTCACCGCGAGCCTGTAGCGGCGCGTTGAGCTTAATCAGCCTGCTCAAATAGATCTGCTTGTAGCGATAGCTTTCTTCGCGTTTCGGTAAATCCAGCGTGACGACGCGCGTCCTGGCAGGCAGTTGACCAAATGCAGATTCGGGTTGGTCCGTCACAATCACGATTTCGCTCACGCGATCGGCAAAACGTTCGGCAAAGGTCGCCGAAAGCAGCGCTTCTTCAACGAAGTCTACGCCGGTGCAGGGAATAACAACCGAATCGACCGCAATGCGCTTATCAGACGCCGGAAGCGAGCGGTAAGGAAGGTTATGCCGACTCGTAATATGGCGATATCTCGCGTTCAGAAATTTAAACATGTCCGTCTCGTTGTGAATATGCAGGATTCAGCACCGCTTCGACACCCTGCACGTAATGCTCTATTGCGTAGGTGCTGCGTATCTTCTCGTTTGCGCGGGCGGCCAGTTGTTGCCGCAGTGCGGCATTGCTCCAGATCTGTTCAAGGTGAGCAGACAATTGCCCGACGTCGCTCCACGGGAACAGCAACCCGGTGGACTGGTGTTCAATCAGCTCGGCGGTGCCGGTCACATCTGAGCCAACAACCGGAATACCAAGCAACATGGCTTCCAGCACAACGCGGGGCAGGCCTTCACTTTGCGACGCCAGAATAAACGCATCGAAGGTAGAAAGATAATCGAAGGGCGTATTCTGAAAACCGGTGAACAGCACTTTATCCGCAATGCCTGATGCCTTCGCCTGTTGCGTCAATGCGTTGCGCTCACCGCCTTCGCCTACGAGGATCATTTTCCATTTTGCTTGCGGGTGGCGTTGGTGAAACAGGCTCAACGCAGTGAGCGTATGATGATTTGCTTTACGTTGGATCAGCGAGCCAACACTGCCGAACACGAAAGTGTCGTCATCCAGCCCCAGTTGTTGACGCATGGCCTGGCGATCCGGCAGCGGTTGATGAATATCAATGGCATTATTGACCGTGGTGCACAGGGCGGGTTTGACACCGTGTTTTAGCAAAACCCGTTCAACGCCGTGTGAAACGGCAATCACCTTCGTCACATGCTGGTTAACCAGGTTAACCACAGGCGGGGTGAGCACCGGTTCAATGCGACAATGTTGCACCAGGCGAACTGGCAACCTGGCGGCCGCGAGGTAACCCTCTTCGTTGGTGGCGGGCTGATTGTTCATGTACAGCGTGTCGAAATGGCCGTTCTTCAACAGCGTTTCTATTGCGCTGGCATTGGGCAAAATTCGCCACAAGCGGTCAATACGCCGCACGAACGCTTTGCGCGCGCTGCGTGAGAAAAACAGCAGGCTGCGTCCCAGCTCTTTCGTCAGTTTTGCCCATGCAGGTTGCCTGCGCTGAGGAATAATTACCAGTGGGATGCCGATGCTGTTCAGCACCTGACCGATCGTTTGCCCTTGCGCGCGGCTGTAATCCTTGTAGAAACAGCAAGTAATATCAAACTTCTGGCGATCAATCCGCTTCAGCAGCTCGAGCATACTGTTTGTGCCACCCCCCCATTCGTTGCCGGTATCCAGCAGGAGGATTTTGTGTCTTTGCGGCATGACGGAACCTGTTTGCGATGCAAAACCAGGCCGCATTATAGAGAACCCGGTTCGCATTCTGCAAAAATTACGCTTTTTTGCCCCAACCTTGCCATTGCTGATGCAGGTATTGGGTGAGCGAACTCTCGCTGATGCTCTCACCCAGTACCGTAAAGAAGCGGGTGGCGTCAACAGGCTGCAATTTCTGTTTTGTTTTGCACAGTTTCACGCCACGGAAGGGGTTACGCGGCGGTGGCGGGGCGATGCCGCCGGGCCTCGCATTATCGATTTGCGGCTCATTCAGGAGGCTACTCGGGCGCACCAGCGTAATATCGGCGGGCAGAGTGTAGATAACCTGTTGCAAGACACGCACGGTTGCCGGATGAGGATGGCCAATCGCGATGGCGGAACCATTACGGCGTGCCAGCTCCACAGCCCGATCGAACTGGCGGCGAATGTCGGCTTCGTTTTGCGTATCGTCAAGGAACACTTTGCGTTTGATCACTTTCACGCCAGTACCCGCCGCGGCATGCAGCGCCTGGCTGTTGCCGATGGTCATGCTGTCGAGAAAATAGAGATTGTAGCGTTCCAGCGCCTGCATCACTTTTTGCATCCCGAACAGGCTGGAGGTCATGGCGCTGCCCATATGATTATTCAGACCCACAGCGTAAGGCACTTTGCTGACGGCATCGCTGATGATGCGTTCGATCTCGGTGCTGCTCATATCCGGGCGCAGAGTGTCTTTTTCCAGCGGTTGCTTACTGAGGGGAGCCATCGGCAGATGGATCAGCACTTCATGGCCGCTGTTATGAGCTTTGGTGGCCATTTCCCGCGCGTGTGTCGCATTTGGTAACACCGCGACGGAAACCGCCTGCGGCATGGCCAGCACCTGGTTTTCAGTCTGCGGACGGTAGCCAAAGTCGTCGATTACGATGGCCAGTTTTCCGGCAAACGCCGGCGAGGAAAAAGCCAGCACGCTACCCAGCGTGAGAACAATACGACGAAATTGAAGCAAAACTTATCTTCCCAACCACGGTTGTGGATTGACCGCCTGACCCTGACGGCGAATTTCGAAATAGAGTGATGGCCGGCCCTGACCGCCACTGCTGCCAACGAGTGCTATCGGCTGACCGGCGCGCACCTGCGTACCCACGCTGACCAGAGCGCTTTGGTTGTAGCCATAAAGGCTCATGTCGCCCTTGCCGTGCTCAACCACGACCACCAGGCCATAACCTTGCAGCCAGTCGGCAAGGATCACGCGACCATCGGCGACAGCTTTGACTTCGCTGCCTTCAGACGCACCGATAACAATCCCTTTCCAACGTAGCTCACCCTGCAATTGTTCGCCATAACGATGGAGTAACGGGCCGCGAACCGGCCAGATAGCCTGACCGGAGGGCGAACCCAGCCCGCCGGTGCGGGACATGAGCGAGCGTTCGCTCTCTGTCGGTTTGTAGGTGGTGCCTTTGCGGCTGGCGTCTTTCTGCCGATCGCGCACTGCCTGCGCTTCGCGGGCTTCACGCTCGGCACGGGCTTTTGCGGCGGCTTCTGCGCGGGCAAGACGGTCGCGCAAACGTGATTCGTTGGCGCGCAGTTCGCTCAACTGTTGCTGGCCTGCCTGAATAGAGGACTCCAGTCCGCTCAGGGTTTTTTGCCGCTCGTTACGTGCCTGCTCCAGCTTCGCCTGCTGTGCTTTTTGCTCATACAACAGCGTCTGTTGCTGGCTCTGTTTCTCTTCCAGTTCGGCTTTCTGCGAGGCAACCTCTTCCCGCGTCTGTTTCAACTGGGCAATTGTTTCCTGGCGCGCCTGGTTAAGATAACCAAAGTAGGCCTGCAAACGCTGGCCGCGCTGACTCTCTTCACCGCTTAAAATCAGTTGAATACCGGTATGCTCACCCTGGCGAAATGCCGCATCCAGTTGGGCCGCAAGGTTATGTTCCTGCGTTGCGCGCTGGCGTTCCAGTTTGGCGATGGATGCATTCATTTCATCAATCTGTTTATTCAGTTGGGCGAGGGTGGTTTGCGTTTCATGCAGCTGGCGGGCGGCGGCGGAAATGGCCTGTTCTTGCGCCTTGAGTTGGGCAAGAAGCCCGGCGCGTTGTTGCTGTTGCTGGCGTACCGCGCGTTCTTTTTCGGCGATATCAGCCTGAATGGATTTCAACTGGTCGCGATCGTCCGCATGGGCGGATACGGCGCACAGCAATGCGCCAGCGCAGAGTGCGCTGGCGCAGATCAGGGGCCGAATTCCGCCCCAGGTAATAGAAAAAATCGCCTTTCCCCTCATGGGGAGCGATTATTCCACGATGAACAGCGGCTTACCAGTCATCTCTTGCGGGATTTCCATGCCCATCAGCGTCAACATTGTCGGCGCGATGTCGGAAAGTTTACCACCAGCAATCGCCTTCACGGCCTTGTCGCCAATGTAGATCAACGGTACCGGCAGGTTGGTATGCGCGGTGTGCGCCTGGCCGGTTGATGGGTCACGCATTTGCTCGGCATTGCCGTGGTCTGCGGTGATCAGCAACTGGCCGCCAACGGCTTCCACCGCTTTGGTCACTTCTGCTACACAGTGATCCAGCGCTTCAACAGCGGCAACAGCGGCGTCAAACACGCCCGTATGACCGACCATATCCCCGTTCGGGTAGTTACAAATGATGGTGTCGTACTTACCGCTGGTGATCGCGCCGACCAATTTTTCGGTTAATTCTGCAGAGCTCATTTCGGGCTGCAGGTCGTAAGTCGCCACTTTCGGGGAGTTGATCAGAATGCGATCTTCACCCGGGAACGGCTCTTCAACGCCACCGTTAAAGAAGAAGGTCACGTGGGCATATTTTTCGGTTTCGGAAATACGCAACTGGGTTTTGTGGTGTTTTGCCATCCATTCACCCAGTGTATTTGCCAGTGATGCAGGCGGATAGGCAACGGCGGCTTTGATGTCGGCGGCATATTCGGTCAGCATGACGAAATCGGCAAGTTTCACCACTTTCTTACGCGCAAAGCCGTCGAAGTCCGCATTTACAAAGGCGCGAGTGATTTCACGCGCGCGGTCAGCACGGAAGTTCATGAAAATCAGCGCATCGCCGTCTTGCATGGCGGCGTCTGGTTGACCCGCAGCACGGATCACAGTGGCTTTAACGAACTCATCGTTTTCGTCACGTGCATAGGCTGCCTGCAAACCGGCAACGGCGCTGTCGAAGGTGAACTCGCCTTTGGCCTGAGTCATCAGATCATAAGCATGCTCAACACGATCCCAGCGGTTATCGCGGTCCATGGCGAAGTAGCGACCAATAATGGAGGCGACGCGGCCTTTGCCGAGCGCGGCGAATTTATCCTCGAATTTTTTCAGTGAAGATTCAGCGCTGCGCGGCGGGGTATCACGTCCGTCCAGGAAGGCATGCAGGTAGATTTTTTCTGCACCGCGTTCAGCAGCCAGCTCTACCATTGCCATAATGTGGTCTTCATGGCTGTGCACGCCGCCAGCAGAGAGCAGGCCCATAATGTGTACCGCTTTGCCTGCGGCAACAGCGTTGTCCACCGCGCCAGACAGTACCGGGTTGCTGAAGAAGGTGCGTTCTTTGATTTCCACGTCAAGACGGGTCAGATCCTGGTAAACAATGCGACCGGCGCCAAGGTTGACATGGCCCACTTCAGAGTTGCCCATCTGACGATCCGGCAGACCGACTTCCAGCCCGGAGGCATCAATCAGGGTATGAGGACGAGTTGCCCACAGTTGATCCATTACCGGGGTTTTGGCGTTAAAAATGGCGTTATCTTGCTGGTCTTCACGGTAGCCGTAGCCATCCAGGATCACCAGTACCATAGGTTTTTTAGAAACCGACATTGCGACAACCTCTTGCTCAGAGACAAAAAAATTTGCGTAATTTTACTACAGCTGAATCGATCAAATAGCCGCAGAAGATCAAAAAAAGCGGCGGCTCGACGGTGAGTTTTCGCCACTTATCTTCATTTTTTTCGTAACACTCCGCAGAAAATGCATTCCGTCGTCCTCGCTGGCTGTATTTGCCACACTGCGCAGGTATACTCCTGTCCTGGTTTTTTTAATCACTTAGTCGGGAGTCGTTACCCCAGATGCAAGAAATTATGCAATTTATTGGCCGCAACCCCATACTGTGTATCGCTTGGGTGGCGTTACTCGGGGCGGTGCTGTTCACCACTTTCAAAGGCCTTGCGTCTAAAGTGAAAGTGATTTCTCGCGGCGAAGCCACACGCTTGATCAATAAAGAAGACGCCATCGTGGTGGATTTGCGCCAGCGTGATGATTTCCGTAAAGGTCACATTGCAGGCTCCGTGAATTTGCTGCCAAACGAGATCAAAGCCAATAATGTAGGTGAGCTTGAGAAACACAAAAGCGCGCCTGTCATCGTGGTTGATGGAACGGGTATGCAGGCGCAGGCACCGGCAAATGCGTTGACCAGCGCGGGCTTTGAAAAAGTCTACGTGCTGAAAGATGGTATCTCCGGCTGGATCGGAGAGAATCTGCCGTTAGTTCGCGGTAAATAATTTGCCCGGCGGGAAAGCGCCCGCTGGGTTAAACCCGGAGAAAAGTGATGGCCAATATTGAAATCTACACGAAAGCAACCTGCCCGTTTTGCCACCGTGCAAAAGCGCTGTTGAGCAGCAAAGGCGTGGCTTTTGCTGAGCTGCCGATTGATGGCGATGCGGTAAAACGTGAAGAGATGATTCAACGTAGTGGCCGTACAACGGTTCCGCAGATTTTTATTGATGCGCAGCACATTGGCGGCTGCGACGATTTATATGCGCTGGATGCGCGTGGCGGGCTGGATCCGCTGTTGCGTTAATGCTTTGAAGCACTACAACACTTAAGGGTTATTCACTCATGTCTGAACAAAACAACACCGAAATGACTTTCCAGATTCAGCGTATTTATACGAAAGATATCTCTTTCGAAGCGCCGAATGCGCCACACATCTTCCAGAAAGAGTGGCAGCCGGAAGTGAAACTGGATCTCGACACCGCCTCCACGCAACTGGCAGAAGGCGTTTATGAAGTGGTTCTGCGCGTAACCGTAACCGCTTCCCTGGGCGAAGAGACTGGCTTCCTGTGTGAAGTACAGCAGGGCGGTATCTTCTCTATCGACGGTATCGAAGGTACCCAGATGGCGCATTGCCTTGGCGCATACTGCCCGAACATCCTGTTCCCGTATGCCCGTGAATGCATCACCAGCCTGGTGTCCCGCGGTACATTCCCGCAACTGAACCTCGCGCCGGTTAACTTTGATGCGCTGTTCATGAATTACCTGCAACAGCAGACTGGCGAAGGTGCCGAAGAACATCAGGATGCCTGATGAACGCACTTAATGCTGCAATGACTGTGATCGGTGCCGGTTCTTACGGCACCGCTCTTGCCATCACGCTGGCGAGAAATGGTCACCAGGTTGTGCTCTGGGGCCATGACCCAAAACATATCGCGACCCTGCAACATGACCGTTGTAACGCCGCGTTCCTCCCCGATGTGCCTTTTCCCGATACGCTCCATTTAGAAAGCGACCTTGCGCAAGCGCTGGCAGCCAGCCGCAATATTCTGGTGGTGGTGCCAAGCCATGTTTTTGGTACCGTGCTGACGCAAATTAAACCGCTGATGCGGCACGATGCGCGCATTGTCTGGGCCACTAAAGGCCTTGAAGCTGAAACAGGCCGGTTGCTGGAAGATGTTGCGCGTGAAGCGCTGGGCGAAGAGATTCCGCTGGCGGTGATCTCTGGGCCGACGTTCGCCAAAGAACTGGCGGCTGGCTTGCCAACGGCGATTTCGCTGGCTTCGACCGATGCGCAGTTCGCAGAGGATCTTCAGCAACTTCTACACTGCGGCAAAAGCTTCCGCGTTTACAGCAACCCGGACTTTATTGGCGTGCAGCTGGGCGGCGCGGTGAAAAACGTCATTGCGATTGGCGCGGGCATGTCTGACGGCATCGGTTTTGGCGCAAATGCGCGCACGGCACTGATCACGCGTGGCCTGACCGAAATGTCGCGCCTTGGCGCTGCGTTGGGCGCCGATCCGGCAACCTTTATGGGAATGGCGGGGTTGGGCGATCTGGTGCTGACATGTACCGATAATCAGTCACGCAATCGCCGTTTCGGCATGATGCTTGGTCAGGGCATGGATGTGCAAAGCGCCCAGGACAAGATAGGCCAGGTGGTGGAAGGCTACCGCAATACCAAAGAAGTGCGCGCGCTGGCGCACCGGTTTGGCGTCGAAATGCCAATAACCGAGGAAATTTATCAGGTATTGTATTGCGGAAAAAATGCGCGCGAGGCAGCATTGACCCTGTTAGGTCGTGCCCGTAAAGACGAGCGCAGCAACCACTAGCAATACGTCATCCTTCAGGCCGTCTCTCTGTTGGCGCTGTCTGCGCACCCCGGTCACTTACCGGGGCTGCTCAGACTTGCCACGTCCACGCGCCAGAAGGATTTAATGTACCGAAACGCAGAGAGTCATGGAGTAAGCAATGCCGTGTGAAGAACTGGATCTGGTCTGGAACAATATCAAAGCCGAAGCCCGTGCGCTGGCGGATTGCGAGCCCATGCTGGCCAGTTTTTACCATGCCACGCTGCTCAAACATGAAAATCTGGGCAGCGCACTGAGTTATATGCTGGCGAACAAGCTGGCGTCGCCGATCATGCCGGCTATTGCCATTCGTGAAGTGGTGGAAGAGGCCTACGCAGCCGATCCGGAAATGATTGCCTCTGCGGCCTGTGATATTCAGGCTGTGCGCACGCGTGACCCGGCAGTGGATAAATACTCCACGCCGCTGCTCTACCTGAAAGGTTTTCATGCGCTGCAGGCTTATCGCATTGGTCACTGGCTATGGCTACAAGGGCGTCGTGCGCTGGCGATTTTCCTGCAAAACCAGGTGTCGGTGAGCTTCCAGGTGGACATTCACCCGGCGGCGAAAATTGGTCGCGGCATTATGCTCGATCACGCAACCGGCATTGTGGTAGGGGAAACGGCGGTCATTGAAGACGATGTGTCGATTCTGCAATCGGTAACGCTGGGCGGGACCGGAAAAACATCGGGCGATCGCCATCCAAAAATCCGCGAAGGCGTGATGATTGGCGCAGGCGCGAAGATCCTGGGCAATATTGAAGTAGGGCGCGGCGCGAAAATAGGCGCGGGCTCCGTGGTATTGCAACCCGTTCCGCCGCACACTACCGCTGCAGGCGTGCCGGCACGCATTGTGGGTAAACCCGAAAGCGACAAACCCTCAATGGATATGGATCAGCACTTTAACGGCATTAACCACGGGTTTGAATACGGCGACGGGATCTGATTTTCTGACGGTGTTACTCGCCAGAGTGAACCGGGTCAGTGCTTTTTGCCTTCACGCACGTTGAGTACGCTGCGTTTTTTCGCGCTGTCTCTTTCAACTTGCCTGCGCCAGAAAAAATCTCTGCGCAGGCAACGCATCAACTGCGCAGTACTGCGCCAGGGTAACCTAACTGGCGCCAGGCCTCATAGACCACCACCGATACGGCGTTAGACAGGTTCATGCTGCGGCTGTCCGGCATCATCGGAATACGGATTTTTTGCTCAGGCGGCAGCGCATCGAGAATGGTCGCTGGCAATCCACGTGTTTCCGGGCCGAACATTAAATAATCCCCGTCTTCGTAACTCACCGCACTGTGTGCTGGCGTCCCTTTGGTGGTCAGCGCAAACAGACGCTGCGGCTGTTCGGCAGCAACGAAAGCGGCATAATCGTGGTGGCGCTTTACGGCGGCAAATTCATGGTAATCCAGCCCGGCGCGGCGCAGACGTTTATCGTCCCAGGTAAACCCCATCGGTTCGATAATATGCAGGCTAAAGCCGGTATTCGCACACAGGCGGATGATATTCCCGGTGTTGGGCGGGATTTCTGGTTCGAATAAAACGATATTTAACATTGTGCAGCCCCTGGTAAAAACGCGGGGCAGAGGATAGCACTCTCCCCGGAACGGGGAGAGGGTTTTTTACTCAGGCTGCATCGCCGTGTGCCAGCGGCGCCAGTGCAGCAGGCAACTGGCTTAGCTCCTGTACCAGCGATGCCTTGCTGATTTCGCTAATCGAACGCGCGCCAGTCAGCGTCATTGCGACTTTCATTTCTTTTTCGATCAAATCCAGCAGGTTGGCCACGCCTTTACGTCCATGGGTTGCCAGCGCGTAAAGATACGCGCGGCCCAGCAGAACGGAGTCTGCGCCGAGCGCAATCATGCGCACCACATCAAGTCCATTACGGATACCGCTGTCGGCAAGAATGGCGATATCGCCTTTTACGGCATCGGCAATCGCCGGCAGCGCACGGGCAGATGAGAGCACGCCATCCAGCTGGCGGCCGCCGTGGTTAGACACCACAATGCCGTCTGCACCAAAGCGCACTGCATCGCGGGCATCTTCTGCGTCCAGGATCCCTTTGATCACCATCGGACCGTCCCAGAATTCCCGGATCCACTCCAGGTCCTTCCAGGAGATTGACGGATCGAAGTTTTTCGCCAGCCAGCCAATGTAGTCTTCCAGCCCTGTCGGCTTGCCAAGGTAAGTCGAGATGTTGCCCAGATCGTGCGGCCGCCCGTTCATTCCTACGTCCCATGCCCATTGCGGGTGCGTAACTGCCTGCCAGTAGCGACGCAGGGCCGCATTCGGGCCGCTCATCCCGGAGTGGGCGTCGCGGTAGCGCGCGCCCGGTGTAGGCATATCAACGGTAAACACCAGCGTAGAGCATCCCGCCGCTTTGGCTCGCTCCAGCGCATTACGCATGAAGCCGCGGTCACGCAGCACATACAACTGGAACCACATGGGACGTTTCAGGGTCGGCGCGACTTCTTCAATCGGGCAGACGGAGACGGTCGACAACGTAAAAGGAATGCCTTTCGCATCGGCGGCTCCCGCAGCCTGGACTTCGCCACGGCGGGCATACATGCCGCACAGCCCGACCGGTGCCAGCGCAACCGGCATAGAGAGCTTTTCGTTAAACAGCGTGGTTTCGAGGCTGAGGTCGGACATATTTTTCAGCACCCGCTGGCGCAGCGCTACCTGGGAAAGATCCTCAACATTGCGGCGCAGGGTGTATTCGGCATACGCGCCGCCGTCAATATAGTGGAAAAGGAATGGCGGCAGAATACGTTTGGCGGCTGCCCGGTAGTCACTGGCTGCGGAAATAATCATGCTTTTTTCTCCCTGGAGTGAATGAGCTGCTCGTCAGGCAGGCGGGTGATCCGTGCCTGGCGAGCCTGATCTTCATCGAACTGGCGAATGGTGGTATGCACAAAGCCGAGATGCGCCATCATGGCCTGACGTGCGCCATCGGCATCGCCGGCAACAATCGCCTGCATCACCGCCTGGTGCTGTTCAGTAAGTTGTGAAAAAACGGGGGGAACGAGGTACATACGCTGGCGGCTCTGTTTGACCGACGATTGCAGCAGATCGAAGAATCCACGCATGGTTTGCAGCAACACGACATTATGCGAAGCCTCTGCGATGGCAAGGTGAAAGCGCACATCCGCCTGCGAGGCCAGATCCGGGTCGTCGGATTGCGTGGCCTCAAAGCACAGCACGATTTTCTCTTTATCGGCCTCGGTGGCGCGCATGGCCGCATGCCAGGCGGTGCTGGCCTCAATGGCGTGGCGCGCTTCCAGAATATCAAAACTGTAATCCGGGTCGTCATTCAGCAACGTTTTGAGCGGCTGCACGATGTTTTGTTCAGACCATTCATCGTGTTGCCAGCGAACAAAGGTGCCGCCGCCGCGACGGCTCAGTAAGACGCCTTCGCTTACCAGCCGTGACAGGGCTTCACGCAATGAGTTACGCGACACGCCAAGTTGCACGGCCAGTTGGCGTTCGGCGGGCAATTTCATGCCCGCTTCCAGGCGTTGTTCGGCAATCAGCGCCCGCACGCGATCAGCAACATCATCGGCGAGGCGTCTGGGTAAAACTTTCATGGGATCATCCAGGTCAATACATAGGCCTGAAGTGTGGTAATCAGGCCCACCATGCAGGTGAAAATCAGGCTGTGCTTAACAGTGAAGCGGAACAAATCCGACTCTTTCCCTACCAGGCCAACGGCTGCACAGGCGATAGCAATCGACTGAGGCGAGATCATTTTGCCGGTCACGCCACCGGTCGTATTGGCCGCCACCATCAAAATATCTGACACACCAATTTGTTGGGCTGCGGTGGCTTGTAAGGCGGCGAAGAGCGCATTCGACGAGGTATCCGAACCGGTAAGAAAGACACCCAGCCAGCCAAGGAACGGCGAAAAGAAGGTGAACGCGCTGCCAGTATGGGCAAGTGCCAGCGCCAGTGTTGATGACAGTCCGGAGTAGTTAGAAATAAAGGCGAAAGCCAGCACCATGCCGATGGAGTAAATCGGCAAGGCCAGATCACGCAGCGTACTCTTAAACGTGCTGATAGCGTCTCTGGGTTTCATGCGCAGCCAGACAATCGACAGAATGGCGGCAAACAAAATGGCTGTCCCGGTGGCAGAGAACCAGTCAAATTTGTACACCGCCGCGTAAGGCGTTGCCGCACTGACAACCGGCGGCATGCGGGCTACCAGTTTATCGAGGTACGGTACGGAAACAGTAAACACCCAGTCATACAGTGCACCACCCGGGGCAAACAGCGCCTTGAATGGCGGAACGCTCCACAGCGTGACGGTGGCGGTTAAAAACAGGAACGGGGACCAGGCGCGCAGCACCTGACCGGCGCTGTATTGGGTTTGTTTTAAATCCAGGTCGACCTGGGCGGCTCCCATATCGCCAAAGCGGAAAATACGTACGGGTTTCCAGCGTTTAAGGAACAGAGTCAGGCACACCAGAGACACCAGCGATGAGATGATGTCCGGCAGTTCCGGGCCAATAAAGTTTGAACTCAGATATTGTGCAATCGCAAACGAACCACCGGCCACGATCACCGCAGGCCAGGTCTCTTTCACGCCGCGCCAGCCATCCATAATCGCCATGATCCAGAACAGCACAATAATGGTCAGGAATGGCAACTGGCGGCCCACCATCTGGCCGATTTCAAAGCTGTCCAGACCGGTTACCTGCCCGGCAACCAGAATCGGGATGCCCATAGCGCCGAAGGCCACTGGCGCGGTGTTAACAATTAAGCACAGGCCTGCGGCATAGAGCGGATTAAACCCTAACCCCACCAGCAGTGCCGCGGTAATGGCGACCGGTGCGCCGAACCCGGCAGCCCCTTCCAGAAACGCGCCGAAAGAGAAACCAACAATCAACATTTGCAACCGCTGGTCGGGTGTAATGGACAGGATGGACGAGCGAATAATGTCAAACTGCCCGGTTTTGACCGAGATCTTATACACAAAGACGGCGGCGATAATGATCCAGGCAATCGGCCACAGGCCGTAGAAGAAGCCATACACCACCGAGGCCAGCGCATTTTTTAGCGGCATATCATAAAACAGCAGTGCCACGGCCAGCGCAATGGCGACCGTCCAACTGGCGGCAAGATAGCCTTTCAGCTTGAGCTTTATCAGCGCAAAAAAGAAAAACAGGATCGGCAGCGATGCGATCAGACTGGATAGCCAGATATTGCCGGCCGGGTCGTAATTCTGTTGCCAGAGATTCATGCAGGTCTCCTGAGAACCACAGCAAAACAGGCGGGCGGTAAGTCTGTGCTTATCTCTGCGTCACATGTTTTGTAAAAGTGGTCCTGCCAATGGTGTTGTGTAGGGTTTGTGATAACGAATGGTTATCCAAATGTTACCCACAGGCAATTGTTCTGTGACCAGATTTTGTCGAATTGTGAACCAGAGAGAAATTTCAGGGAGGATTGGTAGGACCAATTGGGGCAGCCCGTGCCCCTCACGTAGAGAGGCTGGGCTGTTAAGCGCGGATCAGAACTCGCTTTTTGCAAAACCGGTCATGGCATCAAGACCCATCTCACGACCCAGCGCGGTCATCGGGTGCACGACAACCAGACCGCGCACGCTTTTTTTCAGTTTGCCGAGATCGGCCTGCTCTTTCTTGGTGATGGCGCGGCTGAACGGCATTTGCATCAGTTTCTGCGCTTCTTTACTCAGTTTCTGAATGTACTGCGCGCGCAGACGGGCGATCTCGTCTTCCAGCGTGATTTTCTCTTTTTCCAGCTCGGCGTATTTATCTGCAGCTTCGACTAAAGAGAGCGCTGCCTGCTGGTGGCGAATCGCGTCAAGGCGGTCGCTCAGGCGCTTAATTTCGTTCTTTTCGACTTCTTTCATGGGGCTCAGTTTTGTTGGGGAAATAAAAGATAAGGATACAGCATTTATAACGGAGTTTACTTCTGGAATGCCTTTTTTAAACTGATTCGGGAGATCAGCTCGGTGAGCGACAGCACCATAGTGGATCGCACCACTTGTTGGTAGCGCTGTTTTTGCATGGCAAACAGGTTCGGATCGCTTTTATCAAACAGCGGTGTTGGCGGCAGGGCGGCAACACAGTGCAGCTCGCCGAATGGCCCAAGGATCTCATCATCGGTGAAGGCGTATTCTGTGCCGTCGTGGTTCAGCTCTTCGCGCAGCGCCATCAGCAGCTCTGCGTCTTCATATTCCGGGCGAGAAATCACCCCAAGACCGTAAATCAGCTTCAAACGCACGGACAAATTGCCCAGCGGTCCATCTCCGTCAAGCAGCGGCTCTACAGCATATTTCACCGCATAGTCGTCTTTGCGGAATACCTGCAGCACCAGAATATTGACCGCTTCATTGAGTAGCTCAACGGCAGCGATTAAAAAGCTTCGTACTGTTTTGCCCGCATTCAGACGCTCGAGTACACGGTTTTCGAAAGCCTGCGTTTGTTCCATTATTGCCTGCATATCTGACAATTTCGTTAACAGGCGCGGGATCTCCCGCGCCAGAGTCGGCATCATGCCTGTGCGTTATAGGCGTTGACGGCTTCGTTAACGACCGGGCTGTTGACCTCCAGGCCGGAAACCTGAGCCAGTGCAGCCTGCGGGCCTTTCTCAGCGATAAGCGCGGCCAGCTCCTGCGCCTGCGGATCCTGCTCGCTGCGGTAATGCATGGCAGCGGCGATACCTTTTACCAGGTTGGCATGCGGCAGGTTGTATTCCAGCGTGCCGAGCAACGGTTTAATCAGTCGGTCGCCAGCGCTCAGTTTACGCAGCGGCTGACGGCCTACGCGCTCAACATCGTCTTTCAGATAGGGGTTTTCAAAACGGCCCAGGATTTTCTGAATATACGCAGCGTGCTTATCGGCATCGAAGCCATAACGCTTGATCAGCACCGCGCCGCTCTCTTCCATTGCGCCTTTGACGACCGCACGGATGTTGGCGTCCAGGATGGCGTCGCGAATGGTTTGAAGGCCGGTCTGTTTTCCAAGGTACGCGGTTATAGCATGCCCGGTATTCAGCGTGAAGAGCTTACGTTCAACAAATGCCATCAGGTTATCAGTTAATTCCATTCCTGGAATGTCTGGCAGCGTACCTTTGAACTGGGTTTTATCCACAATCCATTCGCTGAAGGTTTCAACGGTGACTTCCAGCGGATCGTGAGTTGCCGACTCAGACGGCGGAACGATACGGTCAACGGCAGAGTCGACGAAGCCAACATGTTCTTCAACCCAGGCTTTGTCTGCATCGTCCAGGGCAGCCATAACATGGCCTTTCAACTGTGTGGTGCCGCGCACCATGTTTTCACAGGCAATAATGTTCAGCGGCGCATTAAGCCCCTGAGCTTTGCGTTTGGCCAGGCCTTTTGCGATAGCCGGGGCAATGCGCTCCAGCACGACAGGCCCCACTGCGGTGGTCACCAGGTCAACAGTGGCAATCAAATCCACCACCTCGTCGCCAATACTGCTTACCGCATTAACCCCGGAAACGGTATCAACCTGCTCATTTTCACCCACCACATGTACCTGGTAGCTATGACGGGCATTAAGGGCGTCGAGAACCACCTGATTCACATCGGCGAATGTCAGTTCAATCCCCGCGTCGGCCAGTAATTTGCCGATAAAACCACGTCCGATATTACCTGCGCCAAAATGTAATGCTTTCATAGTATTAACCTTTATCAATGTTTTTACCCGAGAGGGCTGGGGTGAGGAACCGCGTCAATTTCTCCTCACCCGAGCCCTCTCCCCGGCAGGGGAGAGAGCATCGGCCCGGTCAGTTGACCGGGCTAAGGGATTACTTACCAAGCAGCGCCAGAACTTCTTCCGCGCTGGTGGTCTGAGCCAGACGTTGAATGACCGTCTCGTCATCCAGGGCGTTGGTGAGACTGGTGATCACCTGGATGTGCTCATTGTTACGTGCGGCGATGCCGATCACCAGACGGGCGATGTCATCTTCCTCTTCGCCGAAGCGAACACCCGCCGGATACTGGCAGAACACGACGCCCGTTTTCAGCACGCGATCTTTCGCTTCTACAGTGCCGTGCGGTACTGCAATAGACTCACCCAGATAGGTTGGGGTCAGTTTTTCACGCTCCAGCATGGCATCAACGTATTCGGGTTGCACATAGCCGCCTTTCACCAGTTGTTCACCGGCAAAACGGATCGCTTCTTCTTTGTTGCTCGCCGTGCGGCCAAGGAAGATATTCTCTGCACTCAGTTTAAACAGGTTGCTGTTAGAGGCATCAAAGCTATCTTGCAGGCTGCTGTTGACCTTTGCTTCATTGTCCGTGTGGCGCTGTGCAGCAACCAGACGTTCCGTCAGATTGGTGTACAGGCCGCTATCCAGGAAGTTGGTCAGCGAAATATGCTGCGCTTGTGGCGCCTGGCGCATTGCACGTTCGGTCAGATCGCGGTGCGTAATGACCAGGTCAACGTCGGACGGCAGGCTGTTGATTGCGCTGTTGGTCACCGAGATGTGGGTCAGACCGGCATCCTGGACTTTCTTACGCAGCACACCTGCACCCATGGCGCTGGAACCCATACCGGCATCACATGCAACGATGATTTTACGTACATGGCTCAGGTCGTTGGTCACGTCACCGGCCGCCAGCGGCGTAGCGCCTTTGGACTGGGCTTTCATGTCCTGCATACGACGGGTAGCCGTTTCGATATCTTCGTCTTCTTCTTTCACTTTGCTGGTTTTCAGCAGGATAGAAGAGATCACGAAGGAGACGATCAGGGCAGCGAAGATAGCCGTCAGGTTCGCGAAGTAAGCGCCTTTTGGCGTCATGGCCAGCACTGCCAGAATGGAACCCGGAGATGCCGGAGACACCAGACCACCGTTCAGTACGCTCAGCGTAAATACGCCCGTCATACCACCGAGGATCACGGCCAGCAGCAGACGCGGGTTCATCAGCACATACGGGAAGTAAATTTCGTGGATACCGCCCAGGAAGTGGATGATAGCCGCACCGCCAGCAGACTGTTTCGCGCTGCCGCGACCAAAGAACATATAGGCCAGCAGAACGCCCATACCCGGACCCGGGTTAGCTTCAATCAGGAAGAAGATAGACTTGCCGATATCATGAGACTGCTGAATACCCAGCGGTGAGAAGATACCGTGGTTTATGGCGTTATTGAGGAACAGGATTTTCGCTGGTTCAACAAAGACAGACGCCAGCGGCAGCATGTCATGCACCACCATGAAGTTAACGCCCGCTGCCAGTGCTTTCGACAGGACTTCAACTGCAGGGCCAATGCCGAGGAACGCCAGGATGGCGAGGATCATACCGATGATGCCAGCGGAGAAGTTATTCACCAGCATTTCGAAACCGGATTTGATCTTACCGTCTACGGCGGCGTCAAATTTCTTAATGCAGAAGCCGCCCAGCGGGCCAGCAATCATTGCGCCGAGGAACATCGGCATATCCGCACCGACGATAACACCCATTGTGGTGATCGCGCCGACGACACCGCCACGATCGCCGCCGACCAGACGGCCACCGGTAAAACCGATGAGCAGCGGCAGCAGGTAAGTAATCATTGGGCCAACGAGTTTCGCCAGCGTCTCGTTAGGTAACCACCCTGTAGGAATAAACAATGCGGTGATGATCCCCCACGCGATAAACGCGCCGATGTTTGGCATCACCATATTGCTGAGGAATCGACCAAAGCTTTGCACCTTGATCTTGATATCGGATGACATAAAACACCCCTTCTTATGTTTGCTATCGCACAGGCCGGAAGCCCGAGGTTTGTTGTTAATGTGGCGGCAGAGGTAGCCGGACCTGGGTTATCTGTGATGCGAAATCTCGCACCGAATGGGGAAACTGTCCAGATAGCGGCTATTTGTGTGACTTGGATCACATCAATAGAGGGGGTAGTCGGTCATTTGTCGTGATCACGATCACAAAAAACATGTGTAAAAAAAGAACAAAGCACAAAAAACAGACACTGCAAGGGGTTAAATGTGATGTGTTTCACATTTCTCATTCGACACTTTGTTATTTATTTGTGATCTAAATCACAAGATATTTTTGCCAGGACTTTTCTGAGTGTGATCGCTCGCAAACTGTGCATTTTTCGCGCTGGACAAACTGTAACTCCCTTACACCCCCTCCAGTGCGGTAAAAGATAGGCCGCGAAGTTTTCATCTGGATGAAACTCTGTATTCCCTGGTTCATACTGAGAGTTTAGTTGGCGAAAAAAGGACCCGGCAATGAAACTGATCGGCAGCTACACCAGCCCCTTTGTGCGTAAAATTTCTGTGATCCTGCTGGAAAAGGGCATCACCTTTGAATTTGTCAATGAACAGCCCTACCACGCCGTAAATGGCGTGGCGCAATTCAATCCGCTTGGCAAGGTCCCGGCGCTGGTAACCGATGAAGGCGATGTCTGGTATGACTCGCCGATCATCACGCAGTATCTCGATTTACTGGGACTTGACCCGGCGATGGTGCCATCGGATGCGATGGCCGCACTTAAGATTCGCCAGCTTGAAGCTCTTGCCGACGGGATTATGGATGCCGCACTGGTGTCGGTACGTGAACTGGCGCGCCCGGTTGAGCAGCAATCCGAAAGCGAGCTGCTGCGCCAGCGGGAGAAAGTCAGCCGTGGTCTGGATGCGCTGGAAAGCGCCCTGCAGACAGGGACACTCAGTGTGGATACGCTGAATCTGGCCACAATCGCCATTGGCTGCGCCATTGATTACATTAACTTCCGCCATGTTTCCCCCGGCTGGTGTGTTGATCGGCCGTTGCTGGTCAAACTGGTGGAAAACCTGTTTCTGCGCGAGAGTTTTGCCCGCACCGCCCCGCCAAAGGCTTGATAAGCATGGTGTCCGCCTGAGCAAAGTCGCTGTACAATCCCCACATGTCAAACCCTCTCCCCACGGGAGGGGGCAACCTACAGCCAGGCCTTTTCATGACAACTCTTTACAGCCAGATCCCTTCAACCGATCGTCTGTTACGTGACGAGGCGTTCGCCATTTTGTTAGCGACGTTTGGCCACCAGCAGGTGGCCGGCACATTGCGTGAAATGCAGGACGAAGCCCGTCAGCATATCCGTACCGCGCAGACACTGCCAGACTGGTGCCCGCATTGGGCGGAGGAAACCCGGCAGCGACTGGCGCGCAGCGACATCAGCGCATTACGCCCAGTGTTTAACCTCAGTGGCACCGTGCTGCACACCAATTTAGGCCGCGCCGTGCAGTCGCAAGCCGCCATTGATGCCGTGACCCGGGTGATGAGCTCGCCGGTAACGCTGGAGTATGATCTTGACGGTGCCGGACGAGGGCATCGCGATCGCGCCCTGGCAACGCTGCTTTGCCAGCTGACCGGGGCGGAAGATGCCTGCATCGTTAATAACAATGCCGCCGCCGTGCTGTTAATGCTGGCCGCCACAGCGGCAGGCCGTGAGGTAGTGGTTTCTCGTGGCGAACTGGTAGAGATTGGGGGGGCGTTTCGCATTCCGGATGTGATGCGCCAGGCAGGCTGCGTACTGCATGAAGTCGGCACGACCAACCGCACCCATGCCAAAGACTATCAGCAAGCCATCAATGACAATACCGCGCTGCTGATGAAGGTGCACACCAGCAATTATCATATTGAAGGCTTTACTAAAGCGGTCGATGAGAGCGAGTTGGTGGCGCTTGCTGAGGCCGCAGGGCTACCGGTGATTGTCGACCTTGGCAGTGGTTCGCTGGTGGCGTTAAGCCAGTATGGGCTGCCGCAGGAACCGATGCCGCAATCCCTGATTGCTGCGGGCGTTAGCCTGGTCAGCTTCTCGGGCGACAAGTTGCTGGGAGGCCCGCAGGCGGGAATTATCGTCGGTAAAAAAACACTGATTGACCAATTGCAGCAGCACCCGCTGAAGCGTGCGCTGCGTGCAGATAAAATGACACTGGCCGCGCTGGAGGCCACGTTACGCCTCTATTTGCACCCGGAAAAACTCCCACAGTCGCTGCCCACGCTGCGTTATCTTACGCGACCGGAGCAGGAGATCCGTGAGCAGGCGCAGCGCCTGCGTCACGCGCTGATGTCACATTACCCTGAATTTGACTTGCGTGTTGAGCCTTGCCTGTCGCAAATCGGCAGTGGATCGCTGCCGGTAGACCGCCTGCCCGGTGCAGCGCTGACGTTCACCCCGCGCGATGGAAGCGGTCGTCGGCTGGAAGCGCTGGCCGTGCAGTGGCGCGCGCTGCCGCAGCCGGTGATTGGCCGTATTTATGAGGGCCGGTTGTGGCTGGATTGCCGCTGTCTTGAAAATGAATCCCGCTTGTTGGAGATGCTGCAGAAATGATTATTGCCACTGCCGGGCATGTTGACCACGGCAAAACCACGTTGATTGAAGCCATTACCGGTGTGAATGCAGACCGCCTGCCGGAAGAGAAAAAACGCGGTATGACCATCGATCTCGGTTACGCCTACTGGCCGCAGCCAGACGGGCGCGTACCGGGCTTTATTGATGTTCCGGGGCATGAGAAGTTTCTTTCCAATATGCTCGCGGGCGTGGGCGGCATTGATCATGCGCTGCTGGTGGTGGCCTGTGATGATGGCGTCATGGCGCAAACGTGCGAACACCTGGCGATTTTACAGCTCACCGGCAACCCGGCGCTGACCGTGGCGCTGACCAAGGCCGATCGCGTCGATGAGGCGCGTATTGCCCAGGTGCATGAAGACGTTCAGGCCACCGTGCAGCGTTTTGGTTATCAACACGCGACGGTGTTCGTGACGGCGGCAACCACCCTGCGCGGTATTGATGCGTTGCGTGAACACCTGCTGCAGCTTACAGAGCGTACGCACCCGGAGCACCAGCGCTTTCGTCTGGCACTGGATCGCGCTTTTACCGTAAAAGGCGCGGGGCTGGTGGTCACGGGCACTGCGCTCTCCGGCGAGGTGCGCGTTGGCGATACGCTGTGGCTGACGGGTGTGAATAAACCGATGCGCGTGCGAGGCCTGCATGCTCAAAATCAGCCTGTTGATCAGGCACATGCCGGGCAGCGCATCGCCCTGAATATCGCCGGTGATGCGCAAAAAGAGGATCTCACCCGTGGTGACTGGCTGCTGTCGCAGCAACCCGATGCGCCAACAGAACGCCTGATCGTCACGCTGCAAACACACGTTCCGCTGACGCAGTGGCAACCAGTGCATGTGCATCATGCCGCCAGCCACGTGACCGGGCGCGTCTCGCTGCTGGAAAATGACCTTGCAGAGCTGGTGCTGGATTCGCCGCTGTGGCTTGCGGATAACGACCGCCTGGTGCTGAGGGATATTTCCGCACGCAGCACACTGGCTGGCGCGCGCATAGTGGCGCTGAACTCACCGCGTCGCGGCAAACGTAAAACGGAGTACCTGCAATGGATCGCCGCGCTTGCGCAAACCACAAGCGATGCGCAGGCGCTGGCCGTGCATTTGTCGCGTGGGGCCGTTAATCTCCGCGCCTTTGGCTGGGCACGCCAGCTCAGCCCTGTCGGGCTGGAGCAACTTGCCGGGCAGCCGGGGTATATCCGTGCTGGCGATAATCTGCTGAATGCACCGGTTGCGGCACGCTGGCAACGCAAGTTGCTGGAGACGCTGGCGGTTTATCACCAGCAACATCGTGATGAACCGGGCCCCGGCCGTGAGCGCTTGCGACGCATGGCTCTGCCGATGGAAGATGAAGCGCTGGTTTTAACGCTGATTGAGCGGATGCGTGAAAATGGCGATATCCATAGCCACCATGGCTGGCTGCATCTGCCCGATCACAAAGCGGGCTTTACCGACGAGCAGGCGCAGCTCTGGCAAAAAGCGGGCATGTTATTTGGTGATGAGCCATGGTGGGTGCGCGATTTGGCGCGAGCGATCGGCGCCGATGAGCAGGTGACACGCAGCTTGCTGCAACAGGCGGCACAGCAGGGGCTGATTACTGCGATCGTCAAAGATCGCTATTACCGTAACGATCGGATTGTTACTTTCGCCGATATGATCCGCGATCTGGATCTGGCGCGCGGTTCAACCAGCGCGGCCGACTTCCGCGATACGCTCAATGTCGGGCGCAAACTGGCGATCCAGATCCTCGAATACTTTGACCGGATTGGTTTTACTCGCCGCCGCGGCAATGACCATATCCTGCGTGATAGGGCCTTGTTCAGCAAAGATCATGGCTAATCCTGGTTAACTGGCGTCTCCCGCGCCAGTCGCGTTAAAAGGGTTAAGGCAAAGCGCCAGATAGGTTTATGCAAATGACAAATCTGGCCTTTTTCCCGGTTGCGATCAAAGCACTGTCATCCTGTTTTCTGGCACCCTTGGCTTTTTTCGCCTGCCGGAGTGGAAAATGAACCATTTTATTGTCGCAGACTCTAGCCGATGCATCGGCTGCCGGACCTGCGAAGTGGCCTGCGTTGTTTCCCATGAAGACAACCAGGACTGCTCCGGGGTCACACCTTCCACGTTTACTGCCCGTATTCGTGTGGTGAAAACCGGGGCATTTTCTACCGCAGTCACCTGCCATCACTGTGAAGATGCGCCCTGTGCCAATGTCTGCCCGGTCGGTGCAATTCGTCGTTCGGAAGGGGCGATACATGTCGAACAATCTCGTTGTATCGGCTGTAAGAGCTGTATGATCGCCTGCCCATTCGGCGCAATGCAGGTCACCGGGGCACAGGCACTGAAATGCGATCTCTGCCAGCACCGTGAGACGGGCCCGGCCTGCGTTGAAGCTTGCCCGACGTCGGCGCTGAGTTGTATCAATCCGCTGCTTCTGCGAGAAGCGCGCTTGCGTAGTCTCTCTTTATAAGTCGCTGTTTTAGTTATAAGTATTGTGGCGGACCTTATCGCACCTGTAATGGCAGTGAAACAGTGCCCCTTGTGGGGGCACCGAAGGGTAACGCCAGATCTGTTTATCACTGTTCGCCGCCCAACCATTCGGGGGCTTGGTTTCGCTGGTGTTGGAGGTATGAGAGAGCAAATAACGGCAACGATGCTGTCGTTATTCCGTTGCCAGGGTATTGAGGGCGAGAAATGCGTTCGTCGCCATGATGATGCTCCACTGAATAAAACGGCAGGGATGTATTAATCAGTGTATGTCGCTTTTTAAGACCAGCCATATGGCCTGATGAATAATGGCAGGAAAAAGTGAAAAATGTGATTATTCTTAAAAATAACGCAAAGCAATATAAAATATATTTATTTCAATAACCTATCGTAGCACGCTAACGATTAAACCCTAATAGTATTAGGTTTCTGAAGGTTGCGTTAATCGGCACAGCCAGATGGAAATAACTTCCATAAATAAACTGAGCTATTCATCGTTTTCTGAAGAAATATAAGCGTGGAAAAATATATTGTGCGTGGCCAGATTAATACGCAGCGAAAACGCCCCCTGGCTGGAGGGCGTTAGATAAGGCGTGTGGTGTTAGTTTTCTTGCCAGGCCTTTTCGACTTCTTCAGCGAGAATTCTCACCCCTTGTTCAATAAGCGAGGGGTCAGGCACATAGTTCATGCGCATGCACTGGTGTGTGTGCGGCCAGGGTTTATCCAGGCCGGGGAAGAAATAATCGCCAGGTACCATTAATACCCCGCGTTTCTTGAGTCGTTGGTACAGCAATTCAGTGCTGATAGGTAAATCCTTAAACCACAACCACAGGAAGATAGCGCCCTCGGGTTTATGGATCAGGCAGCGTTCTTCCGGCAAATAACGGCGCAGCGTGGTAATGGTTTCCTGCACCCGTTGATAGTAAAAGGGCTTGATGACCTCCTGCGACAGCCGCAGCAGGTCTTTGCGCTTGATCATTTCACACATCATTGCCGGTCCAATACCGCCAGGCGCAAGGCTGATAATGCCGTTCATATTACGAATAGCGGAGATCACTTTTTCATTGGCAATAATGATGCCGCAGCGGCTGCCTGGCAGGCCCAGCTTCGACAGGCTCATACACAAAATAATATTCGGGTTCCACAGCGGGCGCGCTTCACTGAAGATAATCCCCGGAAAAGGCACGCCATACGCGTTATCGATCACCAGCGGAATGTTGTGTTGATTGGCCAGCACATCCAGCTTCATCAGTTCTTCATCGGTGATAACGTTGCCGGTGGGGTTGGTCGGGCGCGAGACGCAAATCATCCCCGTCTCTTCACCAATGTGCAGATGTTCAAAATCGACGTGATATTTGAACTGGCCGTCCGGCAGTAGCTCAATATTCGGGCGCGCGGAAACAAACAGATCCTCTTCCAGGCCGGAGTCCGCATAGCCGATATACTCTGGCGCCAGCGGGAACAATACCTTACGGGTGCTGCCATCGGCGCGGCGGCCTGCAAACAGATTGAACAAGTAGAAAAACGCACTCTGACTGCCGTTTGTCAGTGCAATATTCTGTGGCTCAATATCCCAACCCAGTTCTTCACGCAGCATACCTGCCAGCGCGGTCAGTAGCTCGGTTTTACCCTGTGGGCCGTCATAATTACACAGCGCATCAGTCGCTTTGCCGTTTTCTACCATCTCTGCCAGCAGGTTGTGGAAGTAATCAGTCATGGCGGGAATTTGCGCCGGGTTGCCACCGCCAAGCATGATGGCACCAGGGGTACGTAAACCGTCGTTGAGATCCTCCATCAGGCGTGTAATGCCTGCATGGCGGGTGAATTTGTCGCCGAAAAGTGAAAATGTCATCGCTACTGTTCTGCCGGGCTACTGTTCAAAGTGGCTAACCATAGCGCTCTGCGAAGCAGGGTGCAAATCACCGTTCGGCGCAAATAATCGCGTTTTATTCTTAAAATTTACACTTATATGGCGTTATATACTGATGTGAGCGAGCGGCTCACTGCGGATCACGCCCGGCCCAGACGACAATGACCTTGTCATCGCCCCACTGGCGTTTGAATCCATAACCCTGCGGTAATGTGAGCGTCGTCTGCTTACCCGCGCCAAGTGCAGGATGACGTGCGCGGAACTGGCCCAGCGTTTGCCAGTGACGCAGGTTCTGTGCTGCGCTGCCATTCAGATCCTGCCAGTTCATATCCGATCGCGTACCCTGAAGCGGATCCGATCCCGTGGGGCCAAAGGGACGGCCGGACTCATCGCCATAAAAGATTTGGACCGCACCAGGCGCAAGCAGCAGCAATTCCGCCGCCTGTTGACCCCCTTCACGGAACAGGCGAGTGTCGTGCGAAGAGAGATAACTCAGGGCGTTAAAGTTCTGCAACTTGTCAGCCATTTGCTGCCAGACGGCATCCATATTCGCCAGGCATGGCACAGCGCTGGCCGCCTGCTGCTGATAATCAAAATTGATCATCGCATCAAAACCGTGGCGGTAATATTCACTTTGCATGACGCCGTGGCCCCAGGATTCGCCGGTCATCCAGAAGGGGGAATCATCGATTTTTTTCTGGGGATTGGCCTGCTTCCACGCGGCCAGCGCCTGTGTCGCCTGATCTTTAAGCTGCTGCCAGGCCGCCAGTTCAACGTGTTTAGCGGTATCGACGCGAAAACCGTCAATGCCATACTCGCGTACCCACTGGCTCAGCCAGTGCGTGAGGTAATCCCGTGGCGTATAACCGCGCATCTCCTGTGCGCGAGTATCCGCTTTATGGCGGTAAAACAGCGGCAGCCCGGAGGCGGTAGTAGACTCGGTTTTCAAATCCGGCAGGAAGGCCAGCGACAGCGTCAGATCGTCAAAACCCGGATTGTCATAGTCGCCAATATCGGTACGGATCCATTTTTTGCCCCACCAGTTTTGCCAGGCGGTTTTATCGCTGAAGTTGATGTAATCATTAAAACTGTGCCAGCTCTGGCCAGCGGCGGGCCGCCAGTCGGTCCAGTGTTTGCCCAGCAGCTTCTCGCGCTCGTTTTCTTTCAGGTACAGCGCGCCAAACTGGTAAGTTTGCATATCCGCTAGCGTCGCGTAGCCAGTGTGATTCATTACCACGTCAAACAGCACACGAATGCCCCGTCGGTGGGCTTCATCCACCAGCGTATGTAGCTCGTCCTCCGTTCCCATATTGGCGTCGAGGCGCGTCCAGTCCATGGGGTAATAGCCGTGGTACGCATAATGCGGAAAGTCGCCCTTCGTACCGCCGCCAACCCAACCGTGGATTTGCTCCAGCGGCGAGCTAATCCACAGTGCGTTAACGCCCAGCTGTTGCAGGTAGTCCAGTTTGCTGGTTAACCCTTTTAGATCGCCGCCGTGAAAGGTGCCGATCTCCTGCATACCGTCTTTGTGTCGGCCATAACTGTTGTCATTGTACGGATCGCCATTCACATAACGGTCGGTGAGGACAAAATAGACAGTGGCGTTGTGCCACTGAAATGCCGCAGGCTTCGCGGTTTGTGCAGATTCAAGCAGCAATAACCCCTTGCTGTTCGCCGCAGGTTGCAGGGTGATATTGCCTCCGTGCACGGTTGCGGTCTGCTGACTGTAGAAGTCCCTCACCACGCTGCCTTCCGGAAACGTGTCGCCGACGGGCACCGTGAGCGGCGTATTATTGCGCACCGGGCACTGGCGTACCGTCGCCGCTGGCGTATCTACCGACTCGCTTTTCACACTCAGCATCAGAGTCGGTGTGCCCGAACGGGTATCAATCTGTAACTGGTAGTCACCATCGCGGAAAACCCGCCACTGTGCGGCGCTTCCTGTACAAGGGACCAGTGACAGCATCTGATTCAGTTTTACGCTCTCTGCGGGTTGCCAGCACTGCTCTCCCTCTTTAAAGACCAGCGGCACGCTGCCCTTTTTCAGCGTGGTTTCGCTCCGCCACAGGCCGGTTCCGTCGTTAGTGAGAGCGGGAAAGCCGCTGGCGGTCCAGTCGGCGAGCGCAAGCGTGGGCAAAAAGAGAAGGGCTAATGTGGCGTGTTTCATGGGGAGCCTCGGTGATGGCGATGTGCGCCAGTGTGCCATCCTCGTCACGTGGGCAACTCCTCCTGTGTGGGTTATCGCCAGGGAGGAGTCTTAGGGGTGAGCGATCGCGCGCACAAATGGGTCCCGGATCTGCGATAAACGCCACAATTACGGGATATTGTCCGTTTTTTATGCAGTTTACTCGTGACATGGTTTCAGAATTGGATTATTTCTGTACGTGCTCTTGCAGGCTATTTTTGTTATGATTTGAGATTCAGCTCTCAAAATTAGGCAAAAAAGAAGGTGTTGGAATGTTTATATCCGACCAGGAGACTTAATGATATCGATACCCATGCGACGACCTGGGGCGACGATACTCATGTTTTTCACCCTTATATTTTCGGGTGGGGTGCTGGCAAAGACGCACACAACAGAAACAGCGAGTCACAAAGCCCACGTCACTAAGGCAAGCGTAAAAAAACAGGCAAGCAGTAAACAAGAGTATTCTCGCAATAGTGTAAAAAGTAGTTCACTTCCTGATTTGCGAAAATACCCTTCCGGAACCCCAAGGAAAAAAGCGTTTCTCCGGACGGTAATGCCTTATATCACCAGTAAAAACTCAGCGATTACCGCCGAGCGTAACTGGTTGCTTAGCAAACAATACGACAGCCAGTGGTCGCCTGCCGAACGCACGCGTCTGAGGGAGTTGTCCAAACGTTATAAAGTAAGCTGGTCCGGGAATACGCGTCGTATTCCCTGGAATGCGCTGCTGGAGCGAGTGGACATCATCCCGGACAGCATGGTGGCGACGATGGCGGCAGCGGAAAGTGGTTGGGGAACCTCGAAGCTGGCGCGTTCTAATAATAACCTGTTTGGTATGAAGTGTGCCAAAGGGGCATGTAAGAATGGCGCAGGCAAAGTGAAAGGTTACTCTCACTTTGAGTCGGTACAGGAGTCAGTAGACGCCTATGTGACCAACCTGAACACGCATTCAGCGTATGCCTCTTTCCGTAAGTCGCGCGCGCAGTTGCGTAAGGCGGATCAGGAAGTGACGGCGACCAATATGATCCATAAGCTGCAGGGTTACTCAACCCGTGGCACGAGTTACAACAACTACCTGTTTGCCATGTATCAGGACAACCGGCAGTTAATTGCCTCTCATATGTAATGCATTAAACGCCTTCCATCCGGAAGGCGTTTTTCTATATGCATTAAAAGTGCGTTAAATAAGGATCTCGCTGTAGCGGTCGCGGTAATCTTTTGGGGTGCTGTCGTATTCCTTGCGGAATACCGAATAGAAATATTGCAGAGACGGGTAACCGCACATTTGTGAAATCTCATTGATCGACAGTGAGGTTGAGATCAACAAACTTCTGGCTTTTTCCAGCTTTTCAGCATGGATCATTGAGTGAATTGTCTCTCCGACTTCTTCCTTGAAGCGTTTTTCCAGATTAGATCGTGAGATCCCCACGGCATCCAGCACCTGATCGACCTTGATGCCTTTGCAGGCATGGTTACGGATATAGTGCATGGCCTGGATAACCGCCGGATCGTTCAGAGAACGGTAATCAGTGGAGCGCCGTGCCACAACACGCACGGGCGGCACCAGCAGCCGCTGAAGCGGCAGGGTTTCGTTATCCAGTAGCCGGTGCAGCAGCTTCGCCGCCTGGTAACCCATCTGCCGGGTTCCCTGCGCCACAGAGGAGAGCGCCACCCGCGACAGATAACGGGTCAGTTCTTCGTTATCAATGCCAATGACGCATAATTTTTCCGGCACTGGAATATGCAGATGGTCGCACACTTGCAGTACGTGACGTGCACGCGCATCAGTGACCGCAATAATGCCAGTCTGCGGCGGCAGCGTTTGCAGCCAGTCCGCCAGACGGTTTTGCGCATGTTGCCAGTTCTCTGGCGCGGTTGTCAGACCCTGGTAGACCACGCCACGGTATTTCTCCTGCGCCACCAGCTGGCAGAACGCATATTCACGCTCGGCCGCCCATCGCTTACCGCTGGAAGCGGGTAAGCCGTAAAACGCAAAGCGGTGAACGCCTTTCTCTTTCAAATGCAGAAAGGCACTCTCTACCAGCGCATAGTTGTCGGTGGCGATGTAATGAACGGGAGGGTAGTGTTCTGGCGTGTGGTAAGAGCCGCCAACGCCGACGATCGGCACGTCGACATCTACCAGCAGACGCTCGATATCCCGGTCGTCATAATCGGCAATCACCCCATCGCCAAGCCACTCTTTGATGTTTTCAATACGGGCGCGAAAATCTTCTTCTATAAAGATGTCCCACTCCGATTGTGACGCCTGCAAATATTCACCAACCCCCTCAACGACCTGACGGTCGTAGGCTTTATTGGCGTTGAATAACAACGTGATGCGATGGCGCTTCTCAAACATATCGATTCGCTTCCTGATGAGTCGTCTGTTCTGATTACCATATTCAGCCTGTGGCCGGATAAAAAAGCGCTGGCAGTGTGATCGTCGCAGCGATCACGTTATTCAGGCCCGGCGTTTGGTTGCTGAATCCATCCACACCGCCAGCAGCAAAATGGCACCTTTAACGATGTACTGCCAGAACGTCGGCACGTCCATCATGCTCATGCCGTTATCCAGCGAAGCCATAATAAATGCCCCCATTACCGCACCGGCAACACTGCCGATTCCTCCGGCGAGGCTGGTGCCGCCAATCACGCAGGCGGCAATGGCATCCAGTTCGGCAATATTCCCCGCCGACGGTGAGCCCGCACCAAGGCGCGAACTGAGGATCAAGCCGGCAATCGCCACCATCAGGCCATTAATGGCGAATACCGCCAGTTTGGTGCGCTCAACGTTGATGCCAGACAGGCGTGCGGCATCAACATTGCCGCCAATCGCATAAATACGCCGGCCAAAGGCGGTGCGGGTAGCCATAAACATTCCGGCCAGCAGCAAAAAAGCCAGCAGCAGCACGGGTGTGGGCACACCGCGATAATCATTAAGCAACCAGATGGCGCCCAGTACAATCACTGCAATAATCGCCTGACGACCTACCGCCGTGCCCGAAGAGGATGTTGCCAGCCCGAGCGACTGGCGACGCAAACGGCCTCGCCATTGCCATAACACAAATGCCGCCAGCCCCAGTACCCCCACGCCGAAACCGATGCCGTCGGGCAAGTAACTTTGGCCAATCTGCGACATTGCCGCGCTGGTGGGCGACACCGTCGTGCCGTTGGTGATGCCGATCAATACCCCGCGGAAGGCCAGCATCCCGGCAAGAGTCACAATAAACGACGGGACTTTGCGATAGGCCACCCACCAGCCATTCCAGGCGCCCAGCACTAAGCCCAGCACCAGCGTGACCGCCACTGTGAGCGGCAGCGGCCAGCCGAGCCAGACATCGAAAATCGCCGCCGCGCCGCCCAACAGGCCCATCATTGAGCCAACAGAAAGGTCAATTTCGGCGGAGATGATCACAAACACCATTCCCACGGCGAGGATGCCAGTAATGGCAGTCTGGCGCAGCAGGTTGGAGATATTACGCGCGCTCAGATAGGCGCCATCTGTCATGCCGGTAAAAAACAGCATAATCACCACGATGGCTGCAATCATCACAAACACTTGCAGATTGAGCGACTTCAGCCCGGAGAATGCTCCCGGCGTTGCGCTGGATAACTTGATTTCAGACGGGTTGCTTTTCGACATGATGTTCGCTCCTCAGCGCCGCTTCCATGACCTGCTCCTGGGTCAGATTACGATTGATAAGATCGGCTTTTAGCCTGCCTTCGTGCATCACCAGCACCCGGTCGCTTAAGCCCAACACTTCAGGCAGTTCGGATGAGATAACAATGACCGCAATCCCTTGCTGTACCAGTTGATTGATCAGTTTGTAGATTTCGTACTTGGCGCCAATATCGATGCCGCGTGTCGGCTCATCAAGGATCAGAATGCGCGGATTGAGCAGCAGGCAGCGGGCGAGAATCGCCTTCTGCTGATTACCGCCGCTCAGGCGGCCAATCGCCAGTTCTGGCGAGGAGGTTTTGACCTTCAGACGCTGCAGTGACTGCAAAATACAGGCTTGCTCGGCGGCATCGTCCAGGCTACTGAACGCCCCGGTGAACTGATCCAACGCTGCCAGGGTCATGTTCTTACCCACCGCCATCACGGGCACAATGCCGTCTTTTTTACGATCCTCGGGCACCATTGCAATGCCGTGCGCAATCGCCTGCTGGCAGTTAGCAATGTGTACCGGCTTACCGTCCAGATAGACGGTGCCTTCCCAGCGCCCCGGCCAGACACCAAACAGGCACTGTACCGCTTCGGTCCTGCCTGCACCGACCAGCCCGGCAATACCGAGGATCTCCCCGCGTTTGAGGCTGAAGGAGATATCGTTAACGCGCTTGATGTGGCGGTTTACCGGATGCCAGGCAGTAAGGTGCTCAACGCGCAGGATCTCGTCGCCTGTCTCGTGCGGTTCATTGGGGTACAGCGCCGTCAGTTCGCGGCCAACCATCATGGTGATAATGTCGTCTTCGCTCATTCCCGCGGCGTCGCGTGTGCCTATATGCAAACCGTCGCGAATAACGCTGATCACGTCGGATATCGCTTTGACTTCATTGAGTTTGTGAGAGATATAAATACAGGCAATATCGTGGTTGCGCAGATCGCGAATTATATCGAGCAGGATCGCGGTTTCCTGTTCCGTCAGCGAGGCGGTCGGTTCATCAAGAATCAGTAAGCGTACCTGCTTGTTCAGCGCCTTGGCGATTTCCACCAATTGCTGCTGCCCAAGACCTAAATCGCCCACGCGGGTGTCCGGCGAAATCGCCAGGCTGACTTGCTTAAGCAGCTTTTCACAGCGCAGCGTCATCTGGTCGTAGTCCATTACGCCATGACGGGTAATTTCCGCGCCCAGGAAGATGTTTTCCAGTACCGTCAGATGTTTCACCAGGGCCAGCTCCTGATGGATGATAGCGATGCCTTTACGCTCGGTATCGCGGATATGCGTGGCCTGTAGCGTTTCGCCCGAAAAGACGATTTCCCCTTCATAACTACCTGCCGGATAGATCCCGCACAGCACTTTCATCAGTGTGGATTTGCCCGACCCATTTTCGCCGCACAACGACAACACTTCGCCAGCATTCAGGCGCAGGCTGACGTTATCAATGGCTTTGACCGCGCCGAACGCTTTGGTGATGTTCTTCATTTCGAGTAAATAAGGCATGGCTGCTCCACGTTATCCGCTGGTATAACAGCGCCCGAAAGCATTGGCGGAAGGCGCGCCGCGATGAAGCAAGGGCGCGCCGCCGTATTCAGAGCTGATTTTTCTGATGAAAACCGTCTTTGATGACCGTGGCGTCAATGTTGTCTTTGGTCACTTCAATTGGCGTCAGCAGGCGAGCAGGCACGTCTTTTAACCCGTTGTTCAGGGAAGCATCTGCTTTGGGTTGCTTGCCGTTACCCAGCTCGACGGCAATCTCTGCAGCGGTATTTGCCAGTTGGGTAATGGGTTTGTAGACCGTCATGGTCTGGCTACCGTTAATCAGCCGTTTCACCCCGGCCAGATCGGCATCCTGGCCGGAGATAGCGACCTTCCCGGCCAGTCCCTGTGCACTCAGCGCCTGGATAGCGCCGCCAGCGGTTGCATCATTCGACGCGACCACGGCATCGATTTTGTTATTGTTAGCGGTGAGGGCGTTTTCCATGATTTTTAGCGCATTTTCAGGCAGCCAGCCATCGACCCACTGATCGCCAACAATTTTAATTTTTCCGCTATCAACATAGGGTTTTAACACTTTCATTTGCCCGGCGCGGAACAGTTTGGCGTTATTGTCGACTGGTGAACCGCCCATCAGGAAATAATTACCCTGAGGGACTTTACTGACAAGGCTTTGCGCCTGTAATTCCCCGACTTTTTCATTATCAAAAGAAATATAGAAATCAATGTCGGCATTATTAATCATGCGATCATAAGCCAGTACTTTAATTCCTTCCTGCTTAGCTTCTTTTACCACATTACTTAATACCTGACCGTTGTAAGGAATAATAACCAGGACATCAACGCCGCGATTAATCATATTTTCAATTTGCGACATCTGCGTTTCTTCGTTGCCGTTAGCAGACTGAACAAACACACTGGCGCCGAGCGACTCGGCTTTTTTAACAAAAATATCGCGATCTTTTTGCCAGCGTTCAAGACGGAGATCGTCAATCGCCATGCCGATTTTCACCTCTTTGGCATGGCTGGCGACGCTGGCAAACAGCAGGGAAGCGCAGAGAGTAAGGCAAAGATTCTTTATCTTCATAATAGTAATACCTTTTGTAGGGTGAATGGCGAGATAAAAGAAACATGCACTGCTTTGAACGAGCAAATTCTTAACGCATAATCCTGGGCTGGCAATTACAGATTTTTATCCGGGCATTACGTTTTTTGGTTTATTTCCTGATTTATGACCACGATCTTATTTTAAAAAAAGCAAAACCGATTTTGCATAAAAAATCGGAAGACGCTACGCAACGCTGAAAGTCATTATTTTGCGAGCCAGCGCACGTTTGCGCATTCTCTTAATGGCAGTGTGAAATAACGTAATTGAGCAACGCCCGGCGAGGATCCAGTATTACTGCAGATTTGAACACTCGCCGCATATCTGTCAATGGAGCTCATTATGCAAGCATATTTTGACCAGCTGGATCGCGTTCGTTATGAAGGCCCGAAAACCACTAACCCTTTAGCGTTTCGTCATTACAATCCGGATGAGTTAGTGCTCGGTAAGCGTATGGAAGATCACCTGCGTTTTGCTGCTTGCTACTGGCATACGTTCTGCTGGAACGGCGCGGATATGTTCGGCGTTGGCTCTTTTGACCGTCCATGGCAGCAGCCTGGCGAGGCGCTGGCACAGGCAAAACGTAAGGCGGATGTCGCTTTTGAGTTCTTCCATAAGCTGCATGTGCCCTTTTATTGCTTTCATGATGTGGATGTCTCACCAGAAGGTGCTTCGCTGAAAGAGTACCTGAACAACTTTGCGCAAATGGTAGATGTGCTGGGTGAAAAGCAGCAGCAAAGCGGCGTGAAACTATTGTGGGGAACGGCAAACTGCTTCACCAATCCGCGCTACGCCGCAGGCGCAGCAACCAACCCCGATCCGGAAGTGTTCAGTTGGGCGGCCACACAGGTGGTCACGGCAATGAATGCTACCCATAAACTCGGCGGCGAAAACTATGTGCTGTGGGGCGGCCGCGAAGGCTACGAAACCCTGCTCAATACCGATTTGCGTCAGGAGCGCGAACAGATTGGGCGCTTCATGCACATGGTGGTTGAGCACAAACACAAAATCGGTTTTCGTGGCACGCTGCTGATTGAACCCAAGCCGCAGGAGCCAACCAAGCATCAGTATGATTACGATGCCGCGAATGTGTATGGCTTCCTGAAACAGTTTGGTCTGGAGAAAGAGATTAAACTGAATATCGAGGCTAACCATGCCACGCTTGCCGGGCACTCTTTCCACCATGAAATCGCCACCGCCATTGCGTTGGGGCTGTTTGGCTCTGTGGACGCCAACCGTGGCGACCCGCAGCTCGGCTGGGACACCGACCAGTTTCCCAACAGCGTGGAGGAAAATGCGCTGGTGATGTACGAGATTATCAAAGCGGGCGGCTTCACGACCGGCGGGCTGAACTTCGACGCCAAAGTGCGTCGCCAGAGCACCGACAAGTACGATCTTTTCTATGGCCATATCGGGGCAATGGACACCATGGCGCTGGCGCTGAAAGTGGCGGCGCGGATGGTTGAAGATGGCGAGCTGGATAAACGTGTCGCCCGGCGTTACGCCGGCTGGAATGGTGAACTGGGCCAGCAAATTTTGCAGGGGCAGCTTAGCCTTGCGGAGCTGGCGAAGTACGCTGAACAGCAGAACCTGGCGCCGCGGCATCAAAGCGGTCATCAGGAACAGCTGGAAAACCTGGTTAATTACTACCTGTTCGACAAATAACCGGCGCTGCGCCGCAGGCTTCGCGGCGCAGAACAAAAGGAGTGGTCACTATGTATATCGGGATCGATCTCGGCACCTCTGGCGTAAAGGCGATTCTGCTAAGCGAGCAGGGCGATGTGCTGGCTTCCCATACGGAGAAACTCAGCGTATCGCGTCCGCATCCTCTCTGGTCTGAGCAGGATCCCGAACAGTGGTGGCAGGCGACGGATAGCGCGGTACAAGCGCTGGCGGCAGCCCACTCTCTCGCGCAGGTTAAAGCCATTGGTCTTGCCGGGCAGATGCACGGCGCGACGCTGCTGGATAGCGAAAACCGCGTGCTGCGTCCGGCTATCCTGTGGAACGACGGCCGTTGCGGCGAAGAGTGCACGTTGCTGGAAGCGCAGGTGAAAAATTCTCGTGCGATAACCGGGAATCTGATGATGCCCGGTTTTACTGCGCCCAAGTTGCTGTGGGTGCAGCGCCACGAGCCGGATATTTTTGCCCGGGTAGCGAAGGTATTGCTGCCCAAAGACTTTCTGCGACTGAAGATGTCTGGCGTGTTTGCCAGCGATATGTCCGATGCAGCGGGAACGATGTGGCTGGATGTGGCGAAGCGTGACTGGAGCGACGAAATGCTCGCCGCCTGCAACTTATCGCGCGCGCACATGCCCGCCTTGTTTGAAGGCAGCGAGATAACCGGCGAACTGCTGCCTGAAGTGGCGCAGCGCTGGTCGATGCCGGTGGTGCCGGTGGTCGCGGGCGGGGGCGATAATGCCGCTGGTGCGGTTGGTGTGGGTATGGCTGATGCCGGGCAGGCTATGCTGTCGCTCGGTACATCCGGCGTCTATTTTGCCGTCAGCGAAGGGTTCCTCAGCAAACCAGAAAGCGCGGTGCACAGTTTTTGCCACGCGTTACCGGGACGCTGGCATTTGATGTCGGTGATGCTGAGTGCGGCGTCCTGTCTCGACTGGGCGGCGAAACTCACCGGTCTGGATACCGTACCGGCGTTGATTGATGCCGCACAACAGGCAGACGATAACGCCGGAGACCTCTGGTTTTTGCCTTATCTGTCTGGCGAACGCACCCCGCATAATAATCCGCAGGCCAAAGGGGTGTTCTTTGGCCTCACGCATCAGCATGGGCGCCCGGAGCTGGCCCGCGCGGTGCTGGAAGGGGTCGGCTACGCGCTGGCGGACGGTATGGATGTGGTGCATTCCTGCGGCGTCACACCGCAGAGCATTACCCTTATCGGCGGCGGTGCGCGAAGCGCCTGGTGGCGGCAAATGCTGGCAGATATCAGCGGATTGCAGCTCGACTATCGCACCGGGGGGGATGTCGGCCCTGCGCTGGGCGCGGCGCGGCTGGCGCAAATTGCTGTTCATCCACACACGCCGCTGGCAACGTTGTTACCACAGCTTGCCCTTGAGCAACAACACGTGCCAGATGCTGCACGCCATGCGCATTACGTTACGCGGCGTGAAACGTTCCGCCGTATTTACCAGCAGCTAGTGCCCCTCATGTCATAACCTCTGTGGCCCATCCTGGTGGATGGGCCTGATTCACCATTATGTTGTCCTTTTTTGGTCTTAGCAACCCATTAACTCCTTGCCAGAATAGCCTTACACCTACTGAGCATGGAGTCCTGAAATGTCACGCACCGCCCTTATCAATATCGACACCCAGCAGTCTTTCTTTCATCGCGAGTACTGGCAGGAGAGTGACTTTCCCGCGTTTCAGCAGGCCATTTTGGCGCTGATTGAGGGCTGCCAGGCGCGTGACATACCGGTGGTGGATATTTTCCACGTTGCCGACAGCGGCCCGTTCTCGCTGGACAGCGGCTTTGTCACGCCGATGCCGTTCCTGCAACATCAGCCAGCCGTCACCTTTTACAAACACGTGCATAATGCCTTTACCGATACCGGGCTGGATCACTGGCTGCGTAGCCGCGATATCAATCACCTGATCATTTGTGGTGTGCGTACTGAGCAGTGCTGTGAAACAACGGCGCGTGTGGCGTCAGATCTGGGATACCGCGTGACCTTCGTCAGCGAAGCAACACTGACCTTCCCGATGACCCACAAAGGGGTTACGCTGGACTGCCACGCGCTGCGCCATCGCACAGAAACCGTGCTGGAAGGCCGCTTCGCCGCCATTAAAACCGTTTATGAAACTCTGGAATCTTGATGACGACTGATGTCTGGTTTGTGATGTTGCCGGGTGTACTGGCGCTGGATTTGACCGGCCCGGCGGAAACCTTCGCGCTGGCGAAGGCGTACCGACTGCACTACATCGGCCCTGAAAGCGACGTATCCACCTCCATTGGCCTCACGATGGGCAATATTGCGCCACTGCCAGACACCCTGCCGGAGGGCAGCCTGTTGGTATTGCCAGGCGTGTTTGACTCCTCGCGCCTGTTCGATACACCGCAGGCGGAGGCAGTGCGCCGCTGGTTAATGCGCCTGCAACCGCACATTCACAGCCAGCGAATTACCTTGATGTGCGTCTGTTCCGGTTCCGTGCTGGCGGCGAAAGCCGGACTGTTAAACGGTATTCAATGCACCACGCACCATGACGTTATCAACCGTTTAAAAAGCGTTGCTCCGGCCGCGCTGGTTAAAGAGAACCGTATTTTTATTGAGGATCGCAGCATCTGGACCAGTGCTGGCATCACGTCGGGAATCGACCTGGCGCTGCATTTGATTAACCGCATCAGCGGGCCAGAGACAGCGCTGGCAGTGGCCCGTGAAATGGTGGTGTGGTTCCGTCGTTCCGGTGACGATCCGCAAATTTCGCCCTGGCTGCGCTACCGCAACCATATGCACCCGGCGGTGCATCGGGCGCAGGATGCGCTGACTGCGGATCCTCAGCGGGCCTGGCAACTGGCGGATATCGCAGAGCGGGCGCACGTCAGCCCCCGCCACTTGACGCGTCTTTTTCAACAGCATTTAGGCATTAGCGTGCGTGACTACCTTGAGCAACTGAGGCTGGCAATAGCCGAACAGTGGCTACTGCAGGGGCGTGGTGCCGAGCAGGCGGCGTTTGCCGCCGGGTTCTCTTCACCTCGCCAGTTGCACCGGGCACGGGCGCGAACGTTTAACTGATAAAACGCCGCCTGTCGATGCGCTGCACCAGCATCGACAGCGCCAGGCTTGCCAGCAGCGTGGCAGCAAAAACCCATACGATATCGAGCAGCGGCAAGGCCCGCAGCTCGACGCCGCGGGTGCGTAAAGCATGGATAATCAACGCGTGAAAGCCGTAAATACCCAGTGAATGATGCGAGATTAACGTCAGCCCTGGCAGGCTGCGGCTGTTAAGCGTGTTTTTCACGAAGGTAAACAGCGAAATCGCGCACAGAAAAACCATCGGCCCACAGTAGAGATACCAGGTATCGGCGAAGTTACCGCGCCATTGCAATTCATGCAGGGTGCCGCGAGAAATGATAAACACGGCGGCAAAAAACAGCGCGGCGCAACCCCATGTCAGCGCACGCTTTTGCGTATCCATCATCCCAAGGGCACGCCCCAGCATGCCATACAGCAGGTAGTAAAAGGTGTCGCCGCCGATATAGAGATTAATCGGCAGCCACTCAAATCCGCCCATCTTCTGCGGCACGGTATTGGGGTTGGCCACAATGCCCAGCACCACCATCAGCGCCAGCAACATCTTGCCATTGACCGCTTTCACCTGGATCAGCGGTGAAACCAGGTAAATGACGATAATCGCAAAGAAAAACCACAGGTGATAAAACACCGGTTTTTGCAGCAGATTTCTTATCGATAATTCGTTGTTAATCGACGTGAACAGCACGATGTAGAGCATTGCGATGGCGCTGTAAAACAGCAGGCACAGCGCGATGCGTAAAAAATGACGGGGCTGTGCGCTGCGTTCGCCGAAAAAGAGATAGCCGGAGATCATAAAAAACAGCGGAACGCTGACACGGGAAGCAGAATTCAAAATGTTGGCGACATCCCAGTCAAAGGTTGTCACGCTGGCCGGGTTGGTGATGTACCAGGTCGTAGTATGGATCATCACCACCATTAAGCAGGCTATCCCTCGCAGATTATCTATCCAGTAAATTTTCGACGACATCAGTCCCTCTGGTTTTCCGTAAATATCCTCTGACTCGCGATTTTTCGGGCCATCTCGTTGGATAATTCTGAGTTTTTCCGCTCACGCTTGTGCAGTTTTCCACAGATTTGCAAAAATTGTGTTTCCTGCCTTCTTTTAAAAATAACAGCCCGTGAACAGGGCGGTGACAAAAAAATGATGAAGTGTCTTACGTCAGTACTCGTGCTGCTGTTGGTCGGCTGCAGTGCCTTACCGGAACACCCAGCGCAAAAAGCGCAGAAGGCGAGAATTGGGCCGTCGCACACGCTCTCTATGGAACAGGTCTGCCGGCAAAATGCGGCGCAGCGTTACAATACGGGCGCACAGCAGATTGACGTGACCGGTTTTGAGCAATTTCAGGGCAGTTATGAAATGCGTGGTGTCACGCCCCGCCATGAAGCCTTTGTCTGCGCTTTTGATACAGAAGGCCAATTTTTACACCTTTCGATGCGTTAATCGGGTTGTTGGTGGTCTTATCCGCGTTGTTTTGCCCAATTTTCCCTAAACAGATCCGTTTCGTACTGTATATCTTGCAGTCAGCGGGTATACTGAGCGCTTCCTTTAAATCCACACGTATCCAGCACGAAATAATATGCAAAAGTTTGATACCAGGACCTTCCAGGGCCTGATCCTGACCTTACAGGATTACTGGGCTCGTCAGGGCTGCACCATTGTTCAACCTCTGGACATGGAAGTTGGCGCCGGCACCTCTCACCCGATGACCTGCCTGCGCGCGTTGGGGCCAGAACCGATGGCGACCGCGTATGTGCAGCCTTCCCGCCGTCCGACTGACGGTCGTTATGGCGAAAACCCGAACCGTTTACAGCACTACTATCAGTTCCAGGTCGTGATTAAACCTTCTCCGGATAATATTCAGGAGCTGTATCTCGGGTCGCTGAAAGAGCTGGGTATGGACCCGGAAATCCACGATATCCGCTTTGTGGAAGATAACTGGGAAAACCCGACGCTGGGTGCCTGGGGGCTGGGTTGGGAAGTATGGCTCAACGGTATGGAAGTCACACAGTTCACCTACTTCCAGCAGGTTGGCGGCCTGGAGTGCAAACCGGTCACCGGCGAAATCACCTATGGTCTGGAACGTCTGGCCATGTACATCCAGGGTGTAGACAGCGTTTACGACCTGGTCTGGAGCGACGGCCCGCTGGGTAAAACCACCTACGGCGACGTGTTCCATCAGAACGAAGTGGAGCAGTCCACTTACAACTTCGAATATGCGGATGTCGATTTCCTGTTCACCTGCTTTGAACAGTATGAAAAAGAAGCCCAGCAACTGCTGGCGCTTGAAAACCCGCTGCCGCTGCCTGCTTACGAGCGCATTCTGAAGGCCGCCCACAGCTTCAACCTGCTGGATGCGCGCAAAGCCATCTCCGTGACGGAACGTCAGCGCTACATTCTGCGTATCCGCACGCTGACCAAAGCAGTCGCTGAGGCGTACTACGCTTCCCGTGAAGCCCTTGGCTTCCCGATGTGCAACAGAAATAAATAAGAGGCGGCCATGTCTGAGAAAACTTTCCTGGTGGAGATCGGCACCGAAGAGCTGCCACCAAAAGCACTGCGCAGCCTGGCTGAGTCCTTCGCTGCCAACTTTACCGCAGAACTGGATGCGGCTGGCGTCGCGCATGGCGATGTTCAGTGGTTTGCCGCCCCGCGCCGTCTGGCGCTGAAAGTGGCGAAACTGGCTGCCGCACAACCGGATCGCGAAGTTGAAAAACGCGGCCCGGCGATTGCCCAGGCATTTGATGCCGAAGGGAAACCGAGCAAAGCGGCTGAAGGCTGGGCACGCGGTTGCGGGATCACGGTCGATCAGGCAGAACGTCTGACTACCGACAAAGGCGAATGGTTGCTGTACCGTGCCCATGTGAAGGGCGAAAGCGTTGAAACCCTGCTGCCGAACATGGTGGCAACCGCGCTGGGCAAATTGCCGATACCGAAACTGATGCGCTGGGGCGCGTCCGACGTGCATTTCGTGCGTCCTGTGCATACGGTTACCCTGCTGTTGGGCGATGCTGTTGTGCCGGCCAACATTCTGGGTATCAGTTCCGATCGCGTGATCCGCGGCCATCGCTTTATGGGCGAGCCGGAGTTCACCATCGATAATGCAGACCAGTATCCGCAAATCCTGCTGGAGCGCGGCAAAGTGGTTGCTGACTATGCGGCGCGTAAAGCAAAAATCAAAGCGCATGCCGAAGAAGCGGCGCGCAACATCGGCGGTAATGCCGATCTGAGCGACAGCCTGCTGGAAGAAGTGACCTCGCTGGTAGAATGGCCAGTGGTGCTGACCGCGAAATTTGAAGAGAAATTCCTCGCGGTTCCAGCCGAAGCGCTGGTTTACACCATGAAGGGCGATCAGAAGTACTTCCCGGTTTATGATAACGACGGCAAACTGCTGCCGCACTTTATCTTCGTGGCCAATATTGAGTCGAAAGATCCGACGCAAATCATCTCGGGTAACGAAAAAGTGGTGCGCCCGCGTCTGGCGGACGCCGAGTTCTTCTTTAATACCGACCGCAAGAAACGCCTTGAAGATCATCTGCCGCGTCTGCAAACCGTGCTGTTCCAGCAGCAACTGGGTACGCTGCGCGACAAGACTGACCGTATTCAGGCGCTGGCGGGTTGGATCGCCGGGCAAATCGGCGCGGATGTGAACCATGCCACCCGCGCGGGCCTGCTCTCCAAGTGCGACCTGATGACCAATATGGTGTTTGAATTTACCGACACCCAGGGCGTGATGGGTATGCACTATGCGCGTCACGACGGCGAAGCGGAAGATGTGGCCGTTGCACTGAACGAGCAGTATCAGCCGCGTTTTGCCGGGGACGACCTGCCATCAAACCCAATTGCCTGCGCACTGGCGATTGCCGATAAGATGGACACCCTGGCGGGTATCTTTGGTATTGGTCAGCATCCGAAAGGCGACAAAGATCCGTTCGCACTGCGCCGTGCAGCGCTGGGCGTGCTGCGTATCATCGTTGAGAAGAACCTCGCGCTGGATCTGCAGACCCTGACCGAAGAAGCCGTGCGTCTGTACGGCGACAAGCTGACCAACGCTAAAGTGACTGACGATGTAATCGACTTTATGCTGGGCCGTTTCCGCGCCTGGTATCAGGACGAAGGTTACAGCGTCGATACCATTCAGGCGGTGCTGGCACGTCGTCCGACCAAACCGGCGGACTTCGATGCCCGCATGAAGGCGGTTTCACACTTCCGTACGCTGGAAGAGGCCGCGGCGCTGGCGGCAGCCAACAAGCGTGTTTCCAACATTCTGGCGAAATCCGATGAGACACTGAACGATATGGTTCACGCGTCGGTGCTGAAAGAAGCGGCGGAAATCAAGCTGGCGGGCAATCTCGTTGTGCTGCGCGACAAGCTGCAGCCGTTCTTCGCTGAGGGCCGTTATCAGCAAGCGCTGATCGAGCTGGCAGCGCTGCGTGAGCCGGTCGATGAGTTCTTCGAACAGGTAATGGTTAACGCCGACGATAAAGACGTGCGGGTCAACCGTTTGACCTTGCTGTCGAAACTGCGTGAGTTGTTCTTGCAGGTAGCGGATATCTCCCTGCTGCAATAACCGTGTGTTATAAAAAACCCGCCAGCGCGGCGGGTTTTTTTATGCCCGAAATTCAGGGGTGCGGAGGATTTCCACAGGCGGTCCCCGTAAAGGGTGCGAATTTTGTGAAGGTCGTTTTGACCCGCACGCTATTGCGCCCGGCACGTTTGGCTTCATACAACGCGTTATCCGCGCACTGAATAAGCTGACCGTATTCGGAGTGGTTTTTCTGGCTCAGGCTGGCAACGCCGATACTGACACTGACGATGCCATCCGGCGAGCTGATGTGCGGTAAATCGAGCATCTGCACGCGGGTGCGCAGGCGTTCAGCCACTTCGACGGCATCGGCTGAGCGTGTCTCCGGTAACAGCGCGCAAAACTCCTCGCCACCGTAACGGAACAGCACATCGTTGGCGTTTTCCAGCGCGCCGCGCATGGCGGTCGCAATCTGCTTCAGACATTCGTCTCCGCGCTGGTGACCGTAACAGTCGTTGTAGAGCTTAAAATAGTCGACATCAATCAACAGCAGCGACAAGGATTTATTATTGCGCTTGCTGGCCCGCCACTCCCGGTCAATGCAGAGATCAAAATAGCGCCGATTGCCCACACCTGTTAGTCCATCGGACAGGGACTGAGCCAGCAGCTCATTTGCCTGTTCACGCAGCAGAGATTCACGGCGAACGGCAGCGGTGACATCGACTATCTGAATAAGACAATAACGCTCGGTTTCGCCCAGCGGGACGATGGTGACGGCCTGGCTGAGGCGTGCGCCTGGCCGGGCCGGTTCAGCAAACAGCGGGAACGGCGAGCGGTGCAGCGACTGAGAAAGCAATGAAGATAAATTGTGATTAATGGCCTGACGAATAGCATCACCCACGCGATGATGCTCCAGGTCAGGGAATACACTAAAGAAATTCTTGCCGGTAGTGTCACTGGCCGCATGTCCGGTATGCGCCTCTAACCAGGCGTTCCACTGGGTAATACGGTAGTGGGCGTCAACAATGATGACACCAAGGCTAAGCGCTGAAAATGCATCCAATAACAACTTATCTTTCATGATTATTGCATTCCGTCAGGCACGCTACCGGATTCTAAACGGCTGATGTACAACCGTATTTGCTCGCGTAAGTCACGCAGCGCAGACATATCAAGAATAAAAGCCAGATAGCCCTGGATTTGCTGGCGCTCAAGAGAAAAATCGATGCGCAGCATCATCACCAGCGGATCGCTTTCGTCTTTGTTCGGGTTGAGGATCTGCTTGCTGGTACCCACCCTCACAACGGGCAACGAGCCTTGCAACTCCTTCTGGAACATATTGGCCAGCGTCCCGACGCAGGCATTGAGCACGATATTGCCGATTTCGCTCATCGCTTCGCGCTCCATCTCCCCCAGTTCGTGTGCTGGGATCAGGTCGCCGACCATCATGCGCACAATCTCAAAACTGGCGGCTTCCGGAAACATCAAAATCGCTTCGGTCGCATAAGCCCCTTCATAATGCTGGCTGATGCCAAACAGGGACATGCCGGCACCCAGCTCATCGGCGGCTTCCGAGCGCGGGGTGAAGCGGAGGGTTGGCACAGACATACGGACTTCTTCATTGACGATATTGCTCATCGCGGCGGCCGCGTGGCCAACGCCTATGTTGAAGATCTCCATCAGGCTGTCTGATTCAATGTCGGTGATATCCGGGAGTTCACTCATCATTTCACCTCCATGCTATTGAGCAGGGCATGGAGTTGTGGCTCTTTCAGCGGTTTTGCCAGAAAACCCAGACCGAGCTCTTCAGCCGCGACCTGAATCGAGTTCTGCACGTTTGCTGTCAGCAACACAATGTGTGTTTCAGGGTGGGATTGACGGATACGCGAGGCGGTTTCAATCCCGCCAATACCGGGCATGTTCACATCCAGCAGGATAAGCCACGGCGTCGTCGCGGATGCGAGTTCGATCGCTTCTTCGCCCGTCCCGGCTTCATCAATTTTCCAGTCGTTATGCAGGTTCGTGACATACTGGCGTGAAATCATTCGGGACAGACGGCTGTCATCAACAATAAGAATATATCTGGACATCATTCATTCTCTTTTATCGTTCATTGCCGCAAAAACAACAACAATGCACCTATTCCGGGGGCTATCTTCCCTGATGAATGCCACAGCACAATTCGACGCAATAACGCGGATGCGTAACCTTTTTGAGTCGTTTGCTTTGCGAGGTTGCCTGCCCGAAAGACACGCACGGCTTGCCACTTTTAGTTAAGTCATCTTATTCATCGGCATTATTGGACAAACAATTAGCCCCTTTAAGGAAGAGGGTGAAAATTTAAGCTTGAAGCTCAGCGGAGGTTACGGCTATGCTTTGCCCCGACGAACGTCTCGTCTCACTGGAGCGCACCTGGAAAATGAACAAACACGACTGATGAATTCGGTTCCTTGCTAAACGCCATGGCGTCAGCGGGGAAAGGTATTGATTTCATTCAGGAGTGCTTATGGCTCATTGTGCGCAATCCCCTGCTTTTATTTTGCATCAGCTCACCTGTCAGTTTGCGACGGGCGAAACCCTTTTCGGCCCGTTAAACCTGTCACTTGAACCCTCGCTATGTGGGCTGGTTGGCCGCAACGGTGCGGGTAAAACGCAGCTACTGCGGCTGCTGGCAGGGCTGGAAACTCCCGCTGCCGGTCATATCGAACGCTTTGGCACCCTGGCCTGGGTGTCTCAACAACCTGTGGTAACGGCAACGACGACGCTGGCTGAATTTCTGGGGTATGGCGATGTTTTTGCCGCCCGTGATCGCATCGAACGCGGTGAGTATCAATCAGACGATCTCAACGTGCTGGAAGGGGGTTGGGATCTGCCCGAGCGCCTGCAACTGGCCTTTATCCGGGCCGGGTTACCGGCGTTTGACCCGAATAAACCTGCCGCTGACCTGAGCGGCGGTGAACGAATGCGCGCCCTGCTGAGCAGTGCGTTAATGACCGGTGCGGATTACCTGCTGCTGGATGAGCCGACAAACCATCTGGATCGGGAAGGGCGGGCCTGGTTTTACGAAGGCCTGTCACGCTGGCACGGCGGCGCGCTGGTGGCCTCTCACGATCGCGAGTTACTGGCGCTAATGCCCCGCATTCTCGAACTGACGCCTGCAGGCCTGCACAGCTACGGCGGGAATTATGACGAGTACGAGCGCCAGCGGGAAAGCGAGCAGCAGGCGGCGAAAGCGATGCTGGAACATGCCGCCACCGAACGCCGACGCACGCGACACCGCATGCAGAAAGAGCATGATGCCAGCCAGCGGCGCTCTGCCCATACCCTGCGCACGGTGGACACGCTGAATATCGCCTCGTTCGAGCGGGTCAGGTATAAAAACGCGGCGAAAGAGCGCCCTGCGAGCTGGCGCAAGCAGCATCGCGAGCAAAACGATGCGCTCAATACGGCGGTCAGGCAGGCTCGGGAAAGGGTAGAGGAAGAGGCTCCTGTGCTCTTTACGTTACCGGGCAGCCATATTGCTGATGGAAAGCAGGTGCTGGTGATCGACGATCTGGTTCTGCCCTGGGTGGCGATGCCAGCGTTGAACTGGCGTATCGACGGGCCAATGCGTGTGGCGTTGCGAGGTCCAAATGGTTGCGGTAAATCGACATTGCTGAAGCTCATTCTTGGCGAAGTGGTGCCCGTTTCCGGATGTTGCCAACTTTCGGTCACGGCCGCTTACCTTGACCAGCATCTGACGCAGTGGGATCTCAGCCTGTCGGTGATGGAGCATCTCAACCTGGAGAATACGCCGCTTGAAGAAGGCGTGCTGCGCACGCGTCTGGCGCAACTGCAACTGGGGGCGGATAAAGTCACGCTTCCGCTGGCTGCGCTCAGCGGCGGTGAACGCCTGAAAGCCGCACTGGCCTGTGTGTTGTGGCGACGTGAGGCGACACAGCTTTTGCTGCTGGATGAGCCGACAAACCATCTTGATTTGGTATCAACCCGTGCCATTGAAGTCGCACTGGCGTCATTTCCTGGAGCAATGCTGGTGGTATCGCACGATGAGGCGTTCTTACAAGGATTAATGCTAACGCACAGTGTTGAATGGCAGGATACGGGGTGGCGTTGCGAAAGGGTATAAACATAAACCCCCGTCTTGACGGGGGTCGGGCATCACTTAGTCAATAAGTTGCTTACTGAGCGTCGGGTTGGCATGAATAAGACGCATCAGTTTCATCTCTGTCGCAGTGGGTTTTATACGTTGTGATTCCCACTCGTGAACAATGGAGACGCTGACGCCCATCGCACGCGCGAAGTCGTCAATTTTCAGGCCGGTACCCCGTCTCAATCGTTCAAACTCATTAAAGGTGTTTGGCTTTTGGCTCAGGGTAACCGGCTGTGTTACATCACTTTTTAATACAATCTGTTCCAAACTACTCAGCAGTTCAAACACAGGATCTTTGTATTCCATTGAGAACTCCTCTTAAAATCACACAGCGGGATCGTGATACAGCCTGTTAAGAATAGTCGGGAAAAGTCCTGGTGTGTGGTTGCCTCAGTGGCTAATCGTGCTATGTGGGGCTTTTGATGCCCTGGAGATGCATGTTCAGGCATTTTTATGGCACTTAATTGCTTGATTACTCACAGACTGCCCGCGCTCAGTATTTTTTTGTAAATAGTCAGCAAATTGTTGTATGTAGGGCGCAGTGACGCAAGCGTGGTAACGTGCTCTCCCGGCGCGCTTTTTCCGGCATAAGAATGCAAGGAAAGGGTATCTTGCAAGGCTGACCTGGACTATCCTTGTTAGCCATCGGCACACGGGTGTCGGTGTGCGCTTTTTTGGGTGAAAGGAGTAATAAAATGGCGACAGGTAAGTCCTGCTCTCGCTGGTTTGCGCCACTTGCGGCGTTATTAATGGTAGTTAGCCTGAGTGGGTGTTTCGACAAAGAAGGCGATCAACGCAAGGCGTTTATCGATTTCCTGCAAAATACCGCGATGCGTAGCAGCGAACGGCTGCCTGCCCTGACGGCGGATCAGAAAAAGCAATTTGGCCCGTTTGTTTCTGACTATGCCGTCATTTATGGCTATTCCCAGCAGGTTAATCAGGCCATGGATTCGGGTTTACGTCCGGTCGTGGACAGCGTAAACGCCATTCGCGTACCGCAGGATTATATGACGCAGCGCGAACCGCTTCGTCAGGCCAATGGCTCGCTGGGCGTGCTGAGTCAGCAGTTGCAAAACGCCAAAATGCAGGCGGACGCTTCACACGCGGCGCTGAAACAAGCGGATGATTTGAAGCCGGTGTATGACCAGGTGTTTACCAAAGTCGTGACCAACCCGGCCAATGCGCTGCAACCGCTGATCCCGGCGGCGCAGATCTTCACTCAGCAGCTGGTACAGGTCGGTGATTTTATTGCGCAGCAGAATAACCAGGTGAGCTTTGTCGCCAATGGTATTCAGTTCCCGACCTCGCAACAGGCCAGCCAGTACAATGCGCTGATTGGGCCGCTGGCGGCGCAGCATCAGGCGTTTACTCAGGCCTGGACGGCAACCGTCAACGCCACGCAACAATAATCCGGTGCGGGCAAAAAAAAGAGGCGATTATCGCCTCTTTTTTATTGTCATCTCTGACCCCCCGCAGGGAGGGGTGATTAATTTAGCCAGCCACCTGCGGGTTAACGCAGTTTTTCTCCACGTTACCCTTCAATGCGTCTATCAGGTTATCCACCGCGCACGCCGCCATGTTGTAGCGCGTTTCGTGCGTGGCAGAGCCAATATGCGGCAGTGCGACCACATTGGGTAACGACAACAGCGGGGAGTCGGCGGGCAGCGGCTCTTTTTCAAACACATCCAGCCCGGCAGCGTGGATTTCACCGCTTTGCAGAGCATGCACCAGTGCTTGTTCGTCAACTACCGGGCCGCGACCGGCGTTAATAAAGATGGCGGACTTTTTCATCATGGCGAACTGTTTCTCGCCAATTAAATGGTGCGTTTCGTCAGTAAGCGGCAGGATCAGGCAAATAAAATCGGACTCTTTCAGGAGCGTCTCCAGGTCACAATAACGTGCCTGAAAGCGCTCCTCTGCCTCGGTATGATGGCGGCGAGCGTTATACAGAACGGGCATGCCGAATCCAAAATGCGCGCGCTGGGCCAGCGCCATACCGATCCGCCCCATGCCGATAATACCCAACGTTTTATGATGGACATCGACACCAAACCAGTCCGCGCCGATGCCGGACTTCCACTCGCCCGCTTTCACCCGATTAGCCACTTCTACTACCCGGCGGGCGCTGCTCAGCACCAGCGCCATGATGGTATCGGCAACGGTTTCGGTCAGAACGGTCGGCGTGTGCATCAGCAAAATTTTGCGGGCATTCAGCGCATCCACATCAAAGTTGTCATACCCGACGGAAACGGTAGAAGTGGCGCGCAGGTGCGGCATCTTCTCCAGCAGCGCTTGATCCACTTTTTCACTGGACCCCAGCAATCCCTGCGCACTGGCGAAGGCGTCGGCGTGCTGCTCGACGGTTTGCGGCTTCAGATCGGCAACCTGGGTGACGGTAAAGTGCGTTTCCAGACGCTTGAGCAAGTCTTCGGGCAAGACTTTGTACAGGATGATGGACGGCTTCATGCGGTTCTCCCTCGTGGTGATGCGCCTGCCGAAACCAATTTATTGTTAGCAGGCTTAACAATTAAAGTAAGCCACACAGAGGCGAAAAGCGCTACCCCCATGAAAATGTACGACGCTGCCGGGCTGCCGGTCGCGCCGTTCAGATACCCTACAACCCAGGAACCACAGAACGAGCCCAGCGCGCCCATGCTGTTGATTAACGCCATTGCGCCGCCGGCAACGTTACGTGGCAGCATCTCGGGAATAATCGCGAAGAATGGCCCATACGGCGCATACATTGCCGCGCCGGCGATGACCAGTAACGTGTAGGAGATCCAGAAGTGGTTCGCGCCCACCGCCCAGGAGCCGATAAACGCGAAGGCACCCATCAGCAGCAGAGGCCAGACGAACAGTTTGCGGTTTTGCAGTTTATCCGATGCCCAGGACGCCAGTAGCATTGCCAGCGTGGCCGCGAGGTAAGGAACCGACGACAACCAGCCCACTTCGACCATGCCGAGGTTTTCGCCGCCGCTGCGGATAATGGACGGCAGCCACAGCACAAACCCATACACGCCAATACTCCAGGCGAAATACTGCAGACACAGCAGGATGACATTACGTGAGCGGAAGGCTTCACTGTAGTTGCGCACAGCTTTAATACCCTGTTGCTCTTTATCCAGTTGGGCCTTAAGCGCCGCTTTTTCTTCGCCGGAAAGCCAGTTCACCTGTTCAGGTTTATCTTTAACCAGCACCCACCAGCAGAACGCCCAAATCACCGCTGGAATGCCTTCAATGATAAACATTTCGCGCCAGCCAAAGGACTGAATCAAATAGCCAGACACCACTGACATCCACAGCACAGTGACCGGGTTGCCGAGGATCAGAAACGTATTCGCGCGTGAGCGTTCCGATTTGGTAAACCAGTTACTGATATAAATCAGCATGGCTGGCATCACGGCCGCTTCCACTACACCAAGGATAAAGCGGATCGCCGCCAGCATGGGGATGTTGTTGACCACGCCGGTTAACGACGCACAACCGCCCCATAAAATCAGGCAGATAAAAATCAGCTTACGCACGCTACGGCGTTCGGCATAGACCGCGCCGGGGATCTGGAAAAAGAAGTACCCAAGAAAGAAGAGGGCACCCAGCAGAGACGAGATCCCTTTGGTAATGCCCAGATCGTCATTGATCCCGGCGGCAGAGGCGAAACTAAAGTTCGCCCGGTCCAGATAAGCCAGACTGTAGGTGATAAACACAATCGGCATAATATACAGCCAGCGTTTTGTCGGATTCGTTGCTTTATTCATAAGGCTGCCTCCAGTTGAGGTTACTCGCCGTCTGTTTGTAGGGGACAGATCGGTGTTATTTGCGGCGAAACAGGCGAAAAACTACCACGCGCCTAACTGCTCACGCGTTGGCAAACCTTCGCTGTCGCCTGGCACTTGTATCGCCAGCGCGCCAATGGTGTTACCACGGCGCACTGCATCGACCAGGGTTTTGCCCTCCAGCAGGGCGCTGATCACGCCCACAGCGAAGCCATCTCCGGCGCCGACAGTGTCTACAACGTTGTCCACTTTTATCGGCGCAACGGCACCTTGCTCGCCGCTGGCGTTTTTAAACCAGGCGCCATCCGGCCCGGTCTTGATCACCACGGCCTGCACGCCGCGTTGCAGATAGAAATCCGCAATGCCTTCCGGCGTGTGTTGGCCCGTCAGGGTGATGCCCTCTTTTAACCCTGGCAACACCCAGTCTGCCTGGAAGGCGAGCTGGTTCAGTTTCTCTACCATCTCTGCTTCGCTACGCCACAACACCGGGCGCAGATTGGGATCGAAAGAGATTGTCCTGCCCTGTGATTTCATGATGTTTACCGCATGGTTCAGCAAGGCATATGACGAGTCGGATAACGCTGCGGCCACGCCGCTTAAATGCAGGTGCCGTGCCTGACGGAAAACGGCATTATTGAAATCTTCTGGCGACAAATGGCTAGCGGCGGAGCCTTTACGGAAATATTCCACAATGGGATCGGTTCCATTTTCGGCTTTAGATTTCAACTGAAAACCGGTCGGATAACGCCCGTCCAGCGTCACGCCTGTACGGTCAATCCCCTCTTTTTGCAGCGTATCGAGAATAAAACGGCCAAAGCTGTCATCGCCGACACGGCTTATCCAGCTCACCTTCAGGCCGAGCCGCGCCAGTCCGGTGGCCACATTCAGCTCTGCGCCTGCTGCACGTTTAATAAACTGCCCGGCAGCGGCCAGATCGCCGGTTTCGGTGGCGACGAACATCGCCATGGCTTCACCGACAGTGACAACATCCAGTGGGCTATGCATGGCGTGGCTCCTTCCGTAAGGCATTTACGTAACGACGTGTGACGGCGGCGAGATCATCGCCTTCAAGCGGGAATTCAATACCGCGCGGCGCATCTGCCGGGAGGTTATCCAGCAGGGTTAGCCAGCGGGGATCCGCCAGGTCAGGCGGCACAGCGCGATAGCGATCGCCATGCGCAATGGCGGCTTTTACATGGATATAGCTGACGGCGGGTGCCAACTGGCGTGCGGCTTCTTCCGGCGAATCGCCCACCCAGAGCCAGTTGCCCGTATCGAAAGTCAGTGTGACGGGCAGGGCCAGCGTATGGCAGGCTGCCTTAAAACGCAGCATTGGCGCCAGCCTGCCGCATTCGGTTTGATCATTTTCCACCACCAGCCCCACCGTGCTGTTCGCCAGCCATTCCCGTAGCGTCTCAAGCTCCGCGCTATGACGAAAGTGACCCAGGGAAACTTTCAGCCACAGCGCGTTCAGCGTTTGTGCTTCGGCCAGTAATTGCGGCAGGCGGGGGTTGAGTGCGCCGTCTTCGAGGCACAACGGCTCTGGCGCGGAGTAGCAGGCCTGCAAGTGGTGGTTTTGTACGGCGCGCGCCAGTGCTGGCAAGTGAGTCAGTTCGGCTTCGCTCAACAATTCGCGGCGGATTTCCACCCCGTCAGCGCCTGCGTCGGCCACAATCGGTAACAGGGCCAATTGCCCGCCCAGCGCGTCAATAGCGTCATGGCCATAGGCGGCGGTGACAACAATAATCTTTCTCTGCATAGTCCGGCTCCAACATCGATCGACATGACTTCAGTCTGCCTTTAACGCTAGATGGAACCGGTTCCAAAGAAAAGTTTACTGTGCCGAATTTATGATCACTATCACGAAGCTTTTAGCGTGAGGTGGAGCCGCGAACGATCAATTCGCCGGAAAATACCTGCTCGTGCACGGTGTCGCTGTGGCCTTCGATGCGCCGTACCACTTGTTCTACAGCGGCATAGCCGATTTGCCAGGTGGGTTGTTTGAGCGTAGTGATCCCGACACCTGCCAGTTCTGCCCACTCCAGTTCATCAAAGCCGAGCAAACCGATATCGCTACCCCAGTTCAACCCGATGCGTTTTAAAGCCCGCGCCACTTGCAGAGTTAATGCGCCATTGGCGGAAATCACGGCTTTACGCATGCCCCGGTGGCTGGCGTGGAACTGACGCAAGACATTGTCCATGATGGCGGCGTCATGCAGCGGCGTTTCGGCGTTTTCTGCCACCACGCCAGGATAACGCGCGAGCGTGGCGCGAAAGGCGCTTAGGCGTTCGCGGCGGGTATTGACCGTGCCAAGCGGTTCGCTGAGAAAAAGTAACGCCTCGAAGCCCTGTTCAATCAAATGCTCCGTGGCGGTAGTGGCGGCATGGGTGTTATCCAGTCCGACAACATCACAGGCGAAATCCGGAATTTTGCGGTCGATAAGTACCATTGGCAGAGCGGATTGTTGCAGGCGATTAAGCCCTTCTTCACGCATGCCGACCGCGTTGACCACAATGCCCTCGACCTGGTAGCTGCGCAGCAGGTCAAGATAGTGCAACTCCTGATCGACTTCGTTGTTGGTGTTACACACCAGCGGAGTGAAGCCTTTCTCGCGGCACGCCGCCTCAATGCCGCTTAACACATGTACAGAGTAAGGATTGGTGATATCGGCGATGATCAAACCAATCAGGCGGGTACGCCCACGTTTCAGGCCGCGCGCCATCAGGCTGGGGCGGTAATCCAGCTCGGCTATCGCCTGTTCAATACGCGCCAGCAGCGCGGCGGACAGCAGGTGTTTTTCACCATTCAGGTAGCGGGAAATACTGGTTTTACCGGTTTTCGCTGCTTTTGCGACATCGCTAATGGTTGCGCGTGCTGTTTTCGCCATGACTGCGTCCCTCGCCGTGAATATTTGCCCACACCTTAGCGCGAAATGGCGTTCAATCAAGCACTAAGATAATGTCTTTGCCGCGCTTATCACCTCTGGTATGCGCGTAATGACGTTTAATTCTTTGCTATCCCAACGTCACTGTGGATGATAGAACGCAATGAAGTTCCAACAGACACCATGAATACGGCGAACCGCCGTCATCACCTGCATGCTATTCAGGAGCGCGCTTTGGCAAACTCTGCTATCAAAACTGTTCTTACGGCGGCCCACTGGGGGCCAATGCTGGTCGATACCGACGGCGAAAACGTGCTTGCTTCACGCGGGGCGCTGCCTGTTCGCCACCCGAACTCACTGCAAACGGTCGTGCAGGAGCAAGTGCACAGTCCCACACGTGTTCGCTATCCGATGGTACGCAAAGGTTTTCTTGCATCGCCTGCTAATCCGCAGGGCGTGCGGGGCCAGGATGAGTTTGTCCGTGTCAGCTGGGACGATGCGCTGACGCTCATTCACCAGCAGCATAAACGCATTCGTGACAGTTACGGGCCGGCATCGATTTTTGCCGGTTCGTATGGTTGGCGTTCAAACGGCGTGCTGCACAAAGCCGCGACGTTGTTACAACGCTATATGAGTCTGGCGGGGGGGTACACGGGCCATCTGGGGGATTATTCCACCGGTGCGGCGCAGGCGATCATGCCGTATGTGGTCGGTAGCAACGAAGTGTACCAACAACAGACCAGCTGGCCGCTGATCCTTGAACACAGCGAGGTGGTGGTGCTGTGGAGCGCCAATCCGCTCAATACGCTGAAGATTGCCTGGAACGCGAGCGATGAACAGGGCATTCCTTATTTTGACGCGCTGCGAAAAAGCGGGAAACGGGTGATCTGCATCGATCCTATGCGCTCGGAAACCGTCGATTTCTTTGGCGACAGCATAGAGTGGCTCGCACCGCATATGGGCACTGACGTGGCGTTAATGCTCGGCATTGCGCATACGCTGGTGGAACATAGCTGGCAGGATAATGATTTTCTGGCACGGTGTACCGTGGGCTACGACGCGTTTGCGGCTTATCTGACTGGCGAGCGCGACGGCGTGCCGAAAACGGCGGAATGGGCAGCAGATATTTGCGGTATTGATGCGCCAAAAATCCGCGAACTGGCGCAACTTTTCCATGAAAACACCACCATGCTGATGTCCGGCTGGGGCATGCAGCGTCAGCAATTTGGCGAGCAAAAACACTGGATGCTGGTGACGCTGGCCGCCATGCTTGGCCAGATTGGCACGCCCGGCGGCGGTTTTGGTCTCTCTTACCATTTTGCCAACGGCGGCAACCCGACGCGTCGTGCGGCAGTGCTGGCTTCGATGCAGGGCACCGTGAAGGACGGGACCGACGCTGTGGATAAAATTCCCGTCGCCCGCATTGTTGAAGCGCTGGAAAACCCCGGCGGTGCTTATCAGCACAACGGTATGAACCGCCACTTCCCTGATATCCGTTTTGTCTGGTGGGCAGGTGGCGCGAACTTTACCCACCATCAGGACACCAATCGCTTGATCCGCGCCTGGCAAAAACCCGAACTGGTGGTGATTTCAGAATGCTTCTGGACGGCAGCCGCTAAGCATGCCGATATCGTGCTGCCAGCGACCACCTCGTTTGAACGCAATGACCTGACCATGACCGGCGATTACAGCAACCAGCATCTGGTGCCAATGAAGCGCGTGGTGGCTCCGCAGTACGAAGCGCGTGATGACTGGGAGGTGTTTGCTGAACTGAGCGAACGCTGGGAGGCAGGTGGGCGCGAGCGCTTTACCGAAGGGAAAAGCGATCTGCAATGGCTGGAAACGTTCTATGAGATTGCGGGTCAGCGCGGTGCCAGCCAGCAAGTCACCTTACCGCCTTTTGAGCAGTTCTGGCAGGCCAACCAGTTGATTGAGATGCCTGAAAGCGAGCAAAATGCGCGCTTCGTTCGCTTCGGTGATTTTCGCCGTGACCCGCAGGCGAATCCGCTAAAAACGCCGAGCGGTAAAATCGAAATCTTCTCCGAGCGTATTCAACGTTTCGGCTATGCCGACTGCCCGCCACACCCAATGTGGCTGGAGCCGGACGAGTGGCACGGCAATGCTGAGCCGCAGCAGTTACAGGTGCTCTCTGCGCATCCGGCGCATCGCTTGCACAGTCAGCTTAACTTTACCCGCCTGCGTGAACAGTATGCGGTGGCCGGCCGCGAACCTGTTACCCTGCATCCGCAGGATGCACAGGCGCGCGGGATTGCAGACGGCGACGTGGTACGCGTATGGAATGGGCGTGGGCAGGTGCTGGCGGGGGCAGTGGTGACAGAGGGCATTAAGCCTGGCGTTATCTGTATCCACGAAGGTGCCTGGCCGGATCTCGACCACCACGCCGGCGGTATTTGTAAAAATGGTGCAGTGAACGTGCTGACCAAAGATTTGCCCAGCTCGCGTCTTGGCAACGGCTGCGCCGGTAATACTGCGCTGGCGTGGATCGAGAAGTATCAAGGCCCGTCGCTTACCCTGACGGCGTTTGATCCGCCCGCCAGTTCATGATCCACGTCGGGTGACGTGTTTCATCCTGCCATGCGCTCTCTTCGATACGAAAACCCTGCGCATGGTAGAAGTTAACCGCCCGTTCGTTCTTCTGGTAAACTTCAAGGCTGAGCCATGAAAAGTGCTGTTTGGCATGATCAATCAGCCTTTTACCAATACCGCGACGCAGCGCTGCGGGGCGGACAAACAGCGCCCCGATAAACTGTTCATCCATTACGCTAATAAATCCTGTCAGTTCGCCGTTTTCTTCCCAGACCCAGGTCTGCGCAACCGGCAGGTAAGCACTGCGCACCAGCGCTTCGCTCTCATGCCAGTAGCTTTCCTGGATAAAGGGATGGGCGAAGATAGTGCTCTCCAGCCAGAGCTCGATCAGCGGCGACAAGTCCTGGTTATGCCACTCGCGGATCATGCGCGCTCCCGGCATGGCAGATACAGCCTGTAACATGGTCGTTGACCAGACCGCAGGCCTGCATAAACGAGTAACAGATGGTGGTACCCACGAATTTAAAGCCACGCTTTTTTAGCGCCTTTGACAGCGCATCGGACGCGGGCGTTGAGGTGGGGATCTCGCCGAGCGTGGCAGCCTGGGTTATCTGTGGCGTATGATCCACAAACCCCCAGACAAATTCCGAAAATGACTCGCCATTTTGCGCCATGGACAGGTAGGCGCGGGCATTACCGATAATCGCTTCAAGTTTACCGCGATGGCGGATAATACCGGCATTTTGCAGTAGTTTTTCTACATCTTCTACGGTCATTGCGGCAACGCGTTCGGGGTCGAAGTGATGAAAGGCCTCACGGTAATTTTCGCGTTTTTTCAATACGGTAATCCACGAAAGCCCGGCTTGCTGGCCTTCGAGGCAGATCATCTCGAACAGTTTTTTGCCATCCTTTTGCACCACGCCCCATTCGGTATCGTGGTAAGCAAGATAGAGCGGGTCCTGAGTGACCCATCCGCAACGTTGCATATCCTTACTCCGTTCTCGATATAGTGAAATAGATCGTCAACCCATCTTGACGTGTGTGTTAAAAAGACAATATTTACTAAAGGGTCTTAGGCCCGACAACAACGATAACAATTACGCCGTGTTCGGCTCTTTTCTGGAGTCGCAAATTGATGAAAATTAAAAACAGTGGCCTGTTGGTTGCGCTAGTGCCTGCCTGTCTCTTTTTTTGCGAGGCGGCAATGGCGTGGCAGCAAGAATATATTATTACTGACCACCAGAACGCGACCTCTGCGCGCTATACCTGGGATAGCGCTCGCCAACCGCGCTACAACGATATTCTTGAGGAGCGTATTCGCTCTGCGCAGAATTCGCCGGGTATTGCTTTTAATCTACCGGACAACGCCCCGCTGGACGCCACCAGCACCATGAGTATTGGCCTGAATATCCCGCTGGCGCAGGGGTTAACGACCGGGCCGGTCGCGGTGTGGCGTTACGACGGTTCCACGACCTCAATGTATAACGAATTCGGCGATAGCGCGACCAACGCACAGTACAGCGATCCGCTGTGGCATGCCAGCGTCAGCTCGTTGGGATGGCGTGTGGACAGCCGCGTCGGCGGCCTGCGCCCATGGGCGCAAATCAGTTATAACCAGCAAATAGGCGAGAACGTCTGGAAGAGCCAGTCCGGGTTCTATCGGCTGGCCGCTGCCAGCCAGTATGGCAACTGGCTGGACGTAACGCTGGGCGCCGATATGCTGCTGAATTCGCACCTGGCCGCTTATGCCTCCATGTCGCAGTCAGAAAATGTCACCCTCGGGCAAAACTACCTCTACAGCATGGGGGTAAGCGCCCGTTTTTAAGTACATTTAAAACAAACTTTTTACAGTTAAGAAACAATAGCAGCGCGATTTGCATTGATAGTATGTACTAACTCACATTCCTGAATGGCCGCCTCGTTTTTTTGGCGCGCCATTCATTCCCGCTCAGAGGCATTTCATTCCTTCTTTACTGCATTTCATGCCTTTTTTACCCCGGCGTGAAATGCGCTTCGTTATGGTTGTCGGCAGTGAATTCCTTTCTTTTCTTCTGCAGGACGACTGCCATGAAAACTTCCATTGTTAATCGCACGCGCTGGCTGACGCTGGTCGGCACCATTATTACGCAGTTTGCGTTAGGGTCTGTTTATACCTGGAGTTTGTTCAACAGTTCACTGGCGGAAAAGCTGGATGAGCCGGTGAGCCAGGTTGCCTTCTCCTTTGGCTTGTTGAGTCTCGGACTGGCGCTCTCATCGTCAGTCGCCGGGAAATTACAGGAACGTTTTGGCGTTAAACGTGTCACTATGGCTTCCGGCGTTCTGCTCGGCATTGGTTTCTTCCTGACCGCGCACTCTCACAATCTGTTAATGCTGTGGCTCAGCGCAGGCGTGCTGGTCGGCCTGGCTGATGGTGCCGGTTACCTGTTAACACTCTCCAACTGCGTAAAATGGTTTCCGGAACGCAAAGGGCTTATCTCTGCGTTTTCCATTGGTTCTTATGGCCTTGGCAGCCTGGGTTTTAAATTTATCGACAGTCATTTGCTGGCGACGGTGGGCCTGGAAAGCACTTTTATGATCTGGGGGGCCATTGTGCTGGTGATGATCGTTTTTGGTGCCACCCTGATGACCGATGCGCCATTGCAAAAAGCCACCTCTGTTAACGGCGTGGTCGAAAATGATTTCACGCTGGCGCAATCCATGCGTAAACCGCAGTACTGGATGCTGGCGGTCATGTTCCTGACGGCCTGCATGAGTGGCCTGTATGTGATCGGCGTGGCGAAGGATATCGCGCAAGGCATGGTGCACCTGGATGTGGCAACAGCAGCCAATGCGGTAACCGTGATTGCCATTGCTAACCTGAGTGGTCGCCTGGTGCTGGGCATCCTGTCTGACAAAATGGCCCGAATCAGGGTGATCACGCTTGGCCAGGTGATTTCGCTGGTGGGTATGGCAGCGCTGCTGTTCGCTCCGCTGAATGGGCTGACCTTCTTTGCGGCAATCGGTTGTGTGGCCTTTAACTTCGGGGGGACGATCACCGTCTTCCCGTCGCTGGTCAGCGAATTCTTCGGTCTGAACAATCTGGCGAAAAATTACGGTGTGATTTATCTCGGCTTCGGTATCGGCAGCATTTGTGGTTCGATTATCGCCTCGCTGTTTGGCGGCTTTTATGTCACTTTCTGCGTGATCTTCGCGCTGCTGATTATTTCTCTGGCGCTGTCTACCACCATTCGCCAGCCGCAACGCCATTTTTATAAAGAGGCGCACGCCTGACCGACCGGTTAATCAAAGTGTGCTCAGCAAAAACCGCCGCTCCGGCGGTTTTTTTGATCTGCGCCGCACACTCCTGACAGAGCGACTATCCTTATAGGTCAGGTTTCTTCCAACAGAAGGAGTTTTACATGTCCTTAGAAAAAGTGGTTTACCGTGCGAAAGCAAAAGCAACCGGGGGCCGTGATGGCCGCGCAACCTCTTCTGATGGCGTGCTGGATGTCAAACTGGGCGTACCCAAAGAAATGGGGGGAGCGGGTGGGGAAGTGACCAACCCGGAACAGCTCTTTGCCGCTGGATATTCCGCCTGTTTCCTGGGTGCGCTGAAACATGTTGCCTCGGTCGAGAAAAAGAAAGTACCGCAGGAAGCGTATATTGAAGGACAGGTCGGGATCGGTCCTCTGCCGACCGGTTTTGGTATTGAAGCGCAGCTGGATATCCACCTGCCGGGGATGGATCACGCCGAAGCTGAGGCGCTGGTGCAAAAAGCCCATATTGTGTGCCCTTATTCAAACGCCACACGCGGCAATATCGACGTTAAGCTGAATGTGATCACCTCCTGATATCAAATAAGCTAATCGTTTTCTGACGCTGACCGAATATTTTTGTAAATATGTGGTCAGCGTTCACTCCATCCTGACACTTTTCCGCCCCGCTATGGTCTACTTACCGCGCCTTAGAAGTTTCCATCCTTAACTTCCGTCGCACTCTGTTTGCCTGCCTGCGTTACTGGTCGACGCTTGTCGGGCGCTGTTTCCCCTTTTTTCAGGGTCGTTTGCATGAGTTATATCAAAACGATGACCCAGCAGAAGCTGAGCTTCTTCCTGGCGTTGTATATCGGTCTGTTTATGAATAGCGCGGTTTTTTATCGTCGGTTTGACGGTTATGCGCAAGCTTTCACCGTTTTGAAAGGACTCTCTGCGGTTGTTGAACTGGCAGGTACGGTGTTGGTTACCTTTTTCCTGCTGCGCGTTTTATCGCTGTTTGGCCGCCGCGCCTGGCGCGTACTGGCTTCGCTGGTCGTGCTGTTTTCCGCCTGTGCCAGCTTCTATATGACTTTCCTTAACGTGGTGATCGGCTATGGCATTATTGCCTCGGTGATGACCACGGATATTGACCTCTCCAAAGAAGTGGTGGGCTGGCAACTGATTGTCTGGGTTGTGCTGGTCAGCGCGTTGCCGTTGCTCTTTATCTGGAGTAATCGTTGCCGCTACACGCTGCTGCGCCAGTTGCATACGCCCGGCCAGCGCCTTCGCAGTGTGACGCTGGTGGTGCTGGCGGGGTTGATGGTGTGGGGGCCGATTCGTCTGCTGGATATGCAGCAAAAAGATGATGAGAAGATCTCCGGCGTAGATATGCCCAGTTATGGCGGGGTGGTGGCCAACTCTTATCTGCCTTCTAACTGGCTTTCGGCACTGGGGCTGTATGCCTGGGCGCAGGTGGATGAGTCTTCAGATAATAAGTCACTGATGAACCCGGCGACAAAGTTTACCTACGTGGCGCCGAAAGATATCGATGATACCTGGGTCGTCTTTATTATTGGCGAAACAACGCGTTGGGATCATATGGGGATGCTGGGCTATTCCCGTGACACCACCCCGAAACTGGCGCAGGAGAAAAACCTGGTTGCTTATCGCGGCGAGTCCTGCGATACGGCGACAAAACTCTCTTTACGCTGCATGTTTGTGCGTGAAGGCGGGGCAGACGATAACCCGCAACGTACGCTGAAAGAGCAAAATGTGTTTGCGGTGCTCAAGCAACTGGGGTTCACCACCGATTTGTACGCCATGCAGAGCGAGATGTGGTTCTACAGCAATACCATGGCAGACAACATAGCCTATCGCGAGCAGATTGGTGCCGAGCCGCGTAACCGCGGTAAAAGCGTGGATGACATGCTGCTTATTGAGGAGATGCAACGCTCGCTGGACAATAAACATGCCGGTAAACACATGATTATTCTCCATACTAAAGGCTCGCACTTTAATTACACCCAGCGCTACCCGCGCAGCTTTGCGCAGTGGACGCCGGAGTGCCAGGCCAGCGGCAAATGCAGTAAAGAGGAGTTGATTAACTCGTACGATAATTCGGTCACGTATGTGGATCACTTTATCGATACGGTGATTGATAAGCTGCGCGATCGTAAGGCAATCATCTTCTACGCAGCCGACCACGGCGAGTCGATTAACGACAAAGAGCATTTGCATGGTACGCCGCGTAAAATGGCGCCGCCGGAGCAGTTCCGCGTGCCGATGATGGTGTGGATGTCCGATAAGTATTTGCAGGATCCGGACAAGGCGAAAATGTTCGCGCAACTGAAGCAGCAGGCCGCCTATAAAACGCCGCGCCGCCACGTTGAGCTGTACGACACGGTAATGGGTTGCCTCGGTTATACCTCGCCAAATGGCGGGATTAACGAGAACAATAACTGGTGCCATTTGCGGTCGCAGCCCGCGAAGTAACTACGCTGCTGGCTTTCTCACCAGTCAGCGCGCTTTTTTACATTAAAGGATTGACGGGGCATGTTCACGGCAGTAAGATGCGCCCCGCATTCGGTGATTGGCGCAGCCTGGTAGCGCACTTCGTTCGGGACGAAGGGGTCGGAGGTTCGAATCCTCTATCACCGACCAAATTCAGAAAAACCCAACCGCAAGGTTGGGTTTTTTGCTTTCTGCGTCCAGAAGAGGATGAGAAACTCCGGGGGGGAGGTTCGACCCGAGCGAAGCGAGAGAACGTTGCTTCAGCAACGGCCCGCAGGGCGAGCCACGCAGTGGCGAGTCATCCTCTATCACCGACCAAATTCAGAAAAACCCAACCGCAAGGTTGGGTTTTTTGCTTTCTGCGCCTGCAAAACGTAACTGATAACAGGTTTGCCTCATCACCTCTGCTGCGCAGCAGAACGGGGGAGCGCAGCCCCCGCCAGCAACGCCGCAACATTCCTTTTCGTCAAAAATCTCGCTTATCCTCACTTCCCACTGCCAGTTCACTCTTTTGTGAGATATTCCATTGTATTTTTTTATATATAGATGAATCTTTTTTCGCGTTGCTTATAGATAGAGGCAGCATATTTCGCTGTGCGTTTTAGCGTTCACGGTATTAATCGCTCATATATTCAGCATATCGTAAGAAATTTTTTATAATCTGCATGAATGTTAATCACTGGATATATCGCGTTGTAAGGTGATTTGTCCTGCTCCTGAGGCAGTAGCATAAATTTCCCTGCTGAAAATAGAGGTTTGAAGTTTTTTTAAACTTTGTTTACGGATTCTCACCGCCGTTGTAAATCCCGGTTACCTGTATTGACGTTTTGACATTCTGTTGACAGATTGTAGGGCATGAGGGGCATTTCAAGGAGAATCTGCACTGCAACTCAGTCAACCTTGTGAAAGGAATCCCCATCTCTCATAAAGCCCTCGGGCACTACCGACCAGACCGGGTAAAAATCTAATAAAGGCCTGTCGGACATACCCCATGCAAGGGTAACAACACATATCACATTGGAGCAGAATCAATGAGTATTTCCTTGAAGAAGTCAGGGATGCTGAAGCTTGGTCTTAGCCTTGTGGCTATGACTGTAGCCGCCAGCGTGCAGGCAAAAACCCTGGTTTATTGTTCTGAAGGTTCGCCTGAAGGCTTCAACCCACAGCTTTTCACTTCTGGTACCACTTACGATGCCAGCTCAGTGCCGATTTATAACCGTCTGGTTGAATTTAAAACCGGCACAACTGAAGTCATTCCGGGTCTTGCTGAAAAGTGGGAAATCAGCGCCGATGGCAAAACGTACACTTTCCACCTGCGTAAAGGCGTAAAGTGGCAGGACAACAAAGGTTTTAAACCAACGCGTGAATTCAACGCAGATGACGTCGTCTTCTCCTTCGATCGTCAGAAAAACGCCCAGAATCCGTATCACAAAGTCTCTGGCGGCAGTTACGAATACTTCGAAGGTATGGGTCTGCCAGACCTGATTAGCGAAGTGAAGAAAGTGGACGATCATACCGTCCAGTTCGTCCTGACGCGTCCGGAGTCACCGTTCCTCGCCGATCTGGCGATGGATTTCGCGTCTATCCTCTCTAAAGAGTACGCAGACAACATGCTGAAAGCGGGCACACCGGAGAAAGTCGATCTTGATCCGATCGGTACCGGCCCGTTCCAGCTGCTGCAATACCAGAAAGACTCGCGCATTCTCTACAAAGCGTTTGAAGGATTCTGGGGCACCAAACCGAAAATCGATCGTCTGGTCTTCTCCATCACCCCAGACGCCTCAGTGCGTTACGCCAAGCTGCAGAAAAATGAGTGCCAGGTTATGCCGTACCCGAACCCGGCAGACATTGAACGCATGAAGCAGGATAAAAACATTACGCTGCTTGAGCAGGCGGGTCTGAACGTCGGCTATATGTCCTTCAATACCGAGAAGAAACCGTTTGATGATGTGAAAGTACGTCAGGCGCTGACTTACGCGGTGAACAAAGAAGCGATCATTAAAGCGGTGTACCAGGGCGCGGGCGTCGCGGCGAAAAACCTGATCCCGCCGACCATGTGGGGCTATAACGACGACGTTAAGGATTACACCTACGATCCTGAGAAAGCGAAACAACTGCTGAAAGAAGCAGGTCAGGATAAAGGCTTTACCGTTGAACTGTGGGCAATGCCGGTACAACGTCCGTACAACCCGAACGCTCGCCGCATGGCAGAGATGATTCAGGCTGACTGGGCGAAAGTGGGCGTGCAGGCCAAGATCGTCACCTACGAATGGGGTGAATACCTGAAGCGTGCGAAAGCAGGCGAACACCAGGCGGTGATGATGGGCTGGACCGGCGACAACGGGGATCCGGATAACTTCTTCGCCACGCTGTTCAGCTGCGCAGCGGCGAAAGACGGCTCTAACTACTCCCGCTGGTGCTATAAGCCGTTTGAAGATCTGATTCAGCCGGCGCGTGCGACCGACGACCATAACAAGCGTATTGAACTGTACAAACAAGCTCAGGTTGTGATGCATGATCAGGCTCCGGCGCTGATTGTGGCTCACTCCACCGTTTATGAGCCAGTGCGTAAAGAAGTCAAAGGCTATGTGGTTGATCCATTAGGCAAACACCACTTCGAAAACGTGTCTGTCGAATAATAAGTTCGAATCCTGACCCCTCTCCCTTTCCGGGAGAGGGGGAAAGGCGTTTTCCCTCTCAGGAGGGAATTCATTATTGTGAGTAATACAGACGCGCCGTCGCCAGGCGCTGCGTCACTACTGAGAATCCGGGTTATGTTGCAGTTCATTCTCCGACGTTTGGGGTTGGTTATCCCCACGTTTATCGGTATCACCCTTCTCACCTTTGCTTTTGTCCATATGATCCCCGGCGATCCGGTGATGATCATGGCGGGTGAGCGTGGTATCTCCCCTGAGCGTCACGCCCAGTTGCTGGCCGAGCTTGGACTCGACAAGCCGCTCTGGGAGCAATATGTCCAGTACGTCTGGGGCGTGTTGCATGGTGATTTAGGCATCTCTCTGAAGAGCCGTCTTCCGGTGTGGGACGAGTTCGTGCCGCGGTTTAAAGCGACACTCGAACTCGGTGTTTGCGCCATGATTTTTGCCGTTGCGGTTGGCATTCCGGTCGGTGTAATGGCTGCGGTGAAGCGCGGTTCCATTTTCGATCACACCGCCGTGAGTCTTGCGCTGACGGGTTACTCGATGCCTATTTTTTGGTGGGGCATGATGTTGATCATGCTGGTGTCGGTGCAGTTGAACCTGACGCCGGTTTCGGGGCGCGTCAGCGATATGGTGTTCCTTGATGACACGAACCCATTAACCGGGTTTATGTTGATAGACACCGCCATCTGGGGCGAAGAGGGGAACTTCATCGACGCACTGGCGCATATGATCCTGCCTGCGGTGGTCCTGGGGACAATCCCGTTAGCGGTGATTGTGCGTATGACGCGCTCATCCATGCTCGAAGTGCTGGGTGAAGATTACATTCGTACCGCCCGCGCGAAGGGGCTGACCCGCATGCGCGTGATTATCGTCCATGCACTGCGCAATGCGATGCTGCCCGTGGTGACGGTCATCGGTTTGCAGGTGGGAACGATGCTGGCAGGGGCCATCCTGACAGAAACCATCTTCTCGTGGCCGGGTCTTGGCCGCTGGCTGATTGATGCGCTGCAACGCCGTGACTATCCGGTGGTGCAGGGCGGGGTGCTGCTGGTGGCGACGATGATCATTCTCGTCAACCTGCTGGTAGACCTGCTTTACGGCGTGGTGAACCCGCGTATCCGGCATAAGAAGTAAGGGGCCATCATGTCACAAGTCACTGAAAATAAAGTTGTCGCTGCACCGGTGCCGATGACCCCGCTGCAGGAGTTCTGGCACTATTTCAAACGCAATAAAGGCGCGGTCGTTGGGCTGGTGTATGTGCTCATCATGCTGATTATTGCCGTATTCGCTAACGTCCTGGCGCCGCACAACCCGGCGGATCAGTTCCGCGATGCGCTGCTTGCGCCGCCGGTCTGGCAGGATGGCGGCACCTGGTCACATATTCTTGGCACCGACGATGTAGGTCGCGATACGCTGTCCCGTCTGATGTTCGGTGCGCGTCTGTCGCTGCTGGTCGGTTGCTTGGTGGTGGTGCTGTCGCTGGTTGCCGGTATTGTGCTGGGGCTTGTCGCCGGCTACTTCGGCGGTCTGATCGACAATATCATTATGCGTGTTGTCGACATCATGCTGGCGCTGCCAAGCCTGTTACTGGCGCTGGTGCTGGTGGCCATCTTTGGCCCGTCGATCGTTAACGCCTCGCTGGCGCTCACCTTTGTGGCCTTGCCGCACTATGTCCGACTCACCCGCGCTGCCGTACTGGTGGAGGTGAATCGCGACTATGTGACTGCGTCCCGCGTGGCGGGTGCCGGTGCGATGCGCCAAATGTTCGTGAACATCTTCCCTAACTGCCTTGCGCCGCTGATTGTTCAGGCGTCGCTGGGTTTCTCGAACGCCATTCTTGATATGGCTGCTCTGGGCTTCCTCGGTATGGGTGCGCAGCCGCCAACACCGGAGTGGGGCACGATGCTCTCCGACGTGTTGCAATTCGCGCAGAGCGCCTGGTGGGTCGTCACCTTCCCTGGCGTTGCGATCCTGCTAACGGTGCTGGCATTTAACCTGATGGGCGACGGTTTGCGTGATGCGCTCGACCCCAAACTGAAGCAGTAAGAGGCTCGAGATGGCGTTATTAAATGTAGATAAATTATCGGTGCACTTCGGCGACGTTGGCTCCGAATTCCGCGCCGTAGACCGCATAAGCTACAGCGTAAATCAGGGTGAAGTGGTTGGCATTGTCGGTGAGTCCGGTTCCGGTAAATCGGTCAGCTCGCTGGCAATCATGGGATTGATTGACTTCCCGGGCCGCGTCATGGCCGACAAGCTGGAATTTAATGGTCAGGATCTGAAACGCATATCGGAAAAAGAGCGCCGCAGTCTGGTGGGTTCCGAAGTGGCGATGATTTTCCAGGATCCGATGACCAGCCTGAACCCGTGCTATACGGTCGGTTTCCAGATTATGGAAGCCATTAAAGTCCACCAGGGCGGCAATAAAAGAACCCGTCGTCAGCGTGCCATTGATCTGCTGACGCAGGTTGGTATTCCTGACCCTGAATCGCGTCTGGATGTTTACCCGCACCAATTGTCCGGTGGGATGAGCCAGCGCGTGATGATTGCCATGGCGATTGCCTGCCAGCCGAAGCTGCTGATTGCCGACGAACCGACGACCGCGCTCGACGTGACGATCCAGGCGCAGATCATTGAACTGCTGCTGGAGTTACAGCAGAAAGAGAACATGGCGCTGATCCTGATCACTCACGATCTGGCGCTGGTAGCGGAAGCGGCGCATAAAATTATCGTTATGTACGCGGGTCAGGTGGTGGAAACCGGTGAAGCGAAAGATATTTTCCGCGCGCCGCGTCATCCGTACACCCAGGCGCTGCTGCGCGCGCTGCCGGAATTCGCGCAGGATAAAGCCCGTCTGGCATCGCTGCCGGGTGTGGTGCCGGGCAAATATGACCGCCCGACTGGCTGTCTGCTCAACCCGCGCTGCCCGTATGCTACGGACCTGTGCCGCGAGCAGGAGCCTGCACTGAACACCGTCGATGGCGGGCGTCAGTCTAAATGTCACTACCCACTCGATGACGCCGGGAGGCCAACACGATGAGTACGCAAGAGGCCACCTCGCAACAGCCGCTGTTGCAGGCTATCGACCTGAAAAAACACTACCCGGTGAAAAAAGGGCTCTTTGCTCCGGAACGCCTGGTTAAAGCACTGGATGGCGTCTCCTTTACGCTGGAGCGCGGCAAAACGCTGGCGGTGGTGGGTGAATCCGGCTGTGGCAAATCCACGCTCGGTCGCCTGCTGACCATGATCGAAACCCCGACCGGCGGCGAGCTGTACTACCAGGGGCAGGATTTGCTGAAGCACGATCCGCAGGCGCAAAAACTGCGTCGGCAGAAAATTCAGATTGTCTTCCAGAACCCCTATGGTTCGCTGAACCCGCGCAAAAAAGTGGGGCAAATCCTTGAAGAGCCGCTGCTGATTAATACCGCGCTGAGCAAAGAGGCGCGGCGTGAGAAAGCGCTGGCGATGATGGCGAAAGTCGGCCTGAAAACCGAACATTACGACCGCTATCCGCATATGTTTTCCGGCGGCCAGCGTCAGCGTATTGCTATCGCCCGTGGTTTGATGCTTGACCCGGATGTGGTCATCGCAGATGAACCGGTTTCCGCGCTGGACGTGTCCGTACGTGCGCAGGTGCTAAACCTGATGATGGATCTGCAGCAGGATTTGGGGCTGTCTTACGTCTTTATTTCTCACGATCTGTCGGTGGTTGAGCACATTGCGGATGAAGTCATGGTGATGTACCTCGGCCGCTGCGTGGAAAAAGGCACCAAGGATCAGATTTTTTCTAATCCGCGCCATCCTTATACCCAGGCGCTGCTCTCTGCCACGCCCCGTCTGAACCCGGATGAGCGCCGCGAGCGCATCAAGCTGACCGGCGAGCTGCCCAGCCCGCTCAACCCGCCGCCGGGCTGTGCGTTTAATGCCCGCTGCCGTCGTCGTTTTGGGCCGTGCACGCAGTTGCAGCCGCAACTGAAAGAGTATGGCGGTCAGCTGGTGGCCTGCTTTGCTGTTGATCAGGATGAAAACGGCGAGAAACCACAGGCATAATCCGTTCTCCCTGCCCGGTAGCTTGTTGCTTACCGGGCATTTTTTTGTCCGCTGGCGGCGAAATCGCTTATTTTCATTCTGGCGATAATCTTAAAACCTGATAAACGCTCCGGTTTATTTTAAAAATTTCCGAAAAACCTGCCAAAAACAGTAGTGTCGCAATAATGCCAACAGGAATAATGAGTTAGCGCAATTAGCGTCTTTTCCGACGCGAAAAGTTATTTCTGAATATGTCCTGAGGTAACTAAAAGTGTAACGCATAAATACAACAAATAGCATATTGTGCTGAATATTTAATTATAAAAAATTAATAATAACATTTTTAATATTTATTGTTGTTAATTGTCCCGATTAAAGGCTGAATCGCAGGATTAAAATTCTGTAATGATTTTAGCGTAAAAAAAAGATGGCACATGTATGGGCAATATTTATATATTTGCTGCAAATTAACAGCGTGTTTAGCACTGCTAAAACTTTTACCGCCACAATCACGCTGTTGCTAATAGAAAAGCATTACCACGTACCCACTCGTAATTGCACCGCGAAATAAAAAAACGCCATCGAGCTACCAATACCAGGACCTGTCGATCCTGACGGTGGTGGGTACAATATTTTTTTGTAAATCATGAGAATAACTATGAATCATTATGATGATTTGCAGAGGTTCAAGGACAAGACTCGTAATCAGAATCACGCTTTCAAGGATTTCTCTGCGCAGAACCTCGCGAACGACCAGGGCCACTGGAGCCTTATTAATCAGCTTTCTCCCGCCACGGACGCCTCGGTGCTGGCCCCTGGCGGCCATGTTTCCGTTCCTGTCCCCCAGACCGTTGATCCGGCGCTCTTTCACGTCAGCGATCACGAACACGCTAATGACGCGGAACCCGTAGAGCCGCTCCGTGTACCGGCCTCGTCTATTTTTCAGGGGGTTGCCAGCCAACTTGATAGCGTGGCGCCCGCGTTTAATGCCGCAGCCAGTGCCCCGGAACCCGCCAGATTTGCGCCCGTGATGCAGATACCTGCGCCGCATCCCGCCTCGCTTACTACCGCTGCGTCAGCGCGCGTCAACTACGCCAAACTTTTTGCGGCAAAAACGCCGGAAGCCAAACCGGCACCGGGCAAAAATCAGCCATTACAATCGTTGTTAGAAAGGATTGCGTCATGCCGTTAATTTGTGTGTGTTCGCCGAAAGGCGGGGTCGGGAAAACGACGCTAACGGCTAACCTGGCGTATGCGCTGGCGCGCTCGGGCAGTAAAGTGCTGGCGCTGGATTTCGATGTGCAGAACGCGTTGCGTTTGCATTTCGGCGTTCCTCTTTCCGACGGGCGCGGTTTTGTGGCTAAAGCGGGGGAATCTTCCGACTGGAGCCAGTTTGTCCTCTCCGCTGGCAGCAATATCTTTGTCCTGCCGTATGGTGATGCCAGCGAAGAGCAGCGTGTCGCCTTCGAAGAGCGTCTGACCAACGATGAGCACTTCCTCACGCGGGGGTTGAATACCCTGCTCAACTATCCCGGCCTGATTATCATTGCCGACTTCCCGCCGGGGCCGTCGGCCGCATTAAAAGCCATGTCACGGCTGGCCGATGTGCACCTGGTGACGATGCTGGCAGATACCGCGTCGCTCTCTTTGTTACCGCATATCGAAAATAACCGCCTGACCGGGGAGATCCTCAACCGTAAAGCCGGCCACTACTTTGTGATCAACCAGAGCGATAACCGTCGGCAAATCAGCCGCGACGTGACGGCGTTTATGGAGCAGCGGCTGGGCAACCAACTGCTGGGCGTGCTGCACCGGGATGAAAGTGTTGCGGAAGCCAACGCCTCACAACAGTCGGTTTTTGATTTCAGCCCGGCTTCTGCGGCGGCGTTTGATATTGAACTGATTGCGAAACGCGTCGCTGGCATTCTCGGCATCAAGATTGGCGACGGCACGGTGCACAGTAAACCCAAAATGTCTGGCTTCTAACACTCACGGGCAACCCATGAAAACGTTTCTTTATCTCTTGCTGGCGCTGGCAATGATTCCGGTCGCCCTGTTAGTGGTCATTACCCCGATGGACAGCCAGAAGCAGTACATTTTTGGCTTGATCAGCATCGGCATTTTGTTCCTGCTCGGTTTTAATAAAAAGCGCTACATCTCTTTGATAATGGTGGTGATGTCGATCCTGTTGTCGACCCGCTATATGTACTTCCGACTGACGCAAACGCTGCATTTTAATTCAGAGATTGAAACCCTCCTCGGCATGGGGCTGTTCCTCGCGGAAGTCTACGTATGGGTAATGTTGCTGCTCAGCTATTTGCAGACTGCCTGGCCCTTAAAACGCGACATTGTCCAGTTGCCGGACGACATCAGCCTGTGGCCGACGGTGGATGTGTATATCCCCACCTATAACGAACCGTTAGAGGTGGTGCGGGATACGGTGCTGGCGGCGCAGTGTATTGATTACCCGCAAGACAAGCTCAAGATCTACCTGCTTGACGACGGTAAACGTAGCGAGTTCGCCGTGTTTGCCGCCGATGTGGGGGTGGGGTATATCACGCGTAATAATAATGCGCATGCCAAAGCCGGGAACCTTAATCACGCTATGAAGCTCACCAACGGGGAGCTGATCTGCGTTTTCGACTGCGACCATGTCGCCACGCGCATCTTTCTGCAAGCTACGGTGGGCGGTTTTCTTAAGGATCCGAAGCTGGCGCTGGTGCAGACGCCGCACTACTTCTATTCGCCCGATCCGTTTGAGCGTAACCTCTCGGTCGGGCGCAATATCCCTAACGAAGGGACGCTGTTCTATGGCCCGATACAGCAAGGCAACGACAACTGGAACGCCACTTTTTTCTGTGGCTCCTGTGCGGTGATCCGCCGCAGCGCGCTGGAAGAGATTGGGGGTTTTGCCGTAGAAACCGTCACCGAAGATGCACACACCGCGCTGAAATTACAGCGCCTGGGCTGGGGATCGTCATTTATCGCAATCCCACTGGCGGCGGGCCTGGCGACCGAGCGTCTGGTTCTGCATGTGATCCAGCGTACCCGCTGGGCGCGAGGGATGACGCAGATTTTTCGCCTCGATAACCCGATGTTTGGCCGTGGCCTGACCCTCCAGCAGCGTCTCTGTTACCTGAGCGCCATGCTCTATTACCAATTTGCCCTGCCGCGTATCGCCTTTCTGACCGCGCCGCTGGCGTATCTACTGTTTAACCTGAACATTATTCACTCCTCGGCGAGCCTGGTTTTTGCGTACGCGCTACCGCACCTGTTCCTCTCTGTCTATGTTAACTCCCGTCTGAACGGGCGCTACCGCTACAGCTTCTGGGGCGAAATCTATGACCTGGTGCTGGCTTTTCACATTGCGCTGCCGACAGTGGTCACGATGCTATTCCCGAAACGCGGCAAGTTTAACGTGACCGACAAAGGCGGCCTGCTGAACGTGGGCTACTTCGACTTTAGCGTGGTACGCCCGCATTTGATTATTGCGGTCCTGCTCGCCGCCGGGGTCATTGCCGGCATCGTGCGGGCCTGCGCGCATGACTATTTTGGTGTCGATCCACGCGTTATCGCGCTGAACGTCGGCTGGGGAGTGTACAGCCTGATCTTCCTGCTGGCGGCTATCGCCGTGGCGCGTGAAACACGACAAACGCGTAAAACAATCCGTATTGATGTCGACATCCCGGTACTGATCCACTACGCCAGCGGGATCATCTCCCGCAGCAAGACGGCGGATCTGTCGATGGGGGGCTGTCGCATCGTGGTGCCGGACACGCGCCATCTGTCCGATGACATCGAAGAGATTGAACTGTTGCTGCAATCCGGGGCGATCAGCATTCCGGTAAATGTTATTGCCAGCGATGAGCAATATATCCGGCTGATGTTTAACGACATTCCTCTGTCGCGTCGCCGTGAACTGGTGCGGGTTGTGCTTTCCCGCGCCGATGCCTGGATCCACCCGCCGAAGCCGCAGGACAACCCGTTCCGTTCCCTGCTGACGATTGTGCGTTCTGTGTTTGATCTCTTCTGGCTTACCTGGACGTCCCGCCGTGAAAATCGTCGCCTGCGGGCGGCGCAGGCAGACAGCGCAGCGTCTGCGGAGGAGCAAGCATGAAACGTCTGACTACGCTGGCGATGCTGGTCAGCGCATTATTTATTACGCCGTTGCACAGCGAAGAAACGTCTGTCGGCGCGCTCCTGCCGCTGGAACTCACCGCACCCGGGCTGACGCAGAGCACCTCAACGTTTGTGCCGTCGGTGGTCAATAGCGTTAGCCTTGCACAAATGGGCCAGCCGCAGGGCATTACCCTCAGCGGGGGGCAATTCCAGGGCGGAGTCGATTTTACCCTGCCGACAGACCAGGTGATGACCAGCGCCCGGCTGGCATTAAATCTCCGTCTCTCCCCGGCAATGGCGACGCGCAACGCCACCCTGCAACTGATGCTCAACGGCCAGCCGCTGGGCACCGTGCCGCTAAGCCTCACCGACGGCGACATTGCCCGCTACCAGCTCGATGTACCCGCAGCGTTAATGGTTTCCAGCAACAATCTCAGTTTTAAAATCAACGACGGCGATGCGATGCAGTGCCAGCGCGATCTGAATGACAAGTATCGCGTTACCATCCTGCCGGACTCTCATTTTGAACTGGAAGGGCAGCAGCTTGATATTGGTGCCGATCTGAGCCACTTCCCGCGCCCCTTCTTTGACCGTATGCAGATGACCCCGGCGGCGATTGCGATAGCGTTCGGACAGACGCTCAGCGCCGATACCCTCAGTGCCGCGGCGCTGATCTCATCGTGGATGGGTATCCAGGCCGATTATCGTGGCGTTTCCTTTGCTGCGTATCACGATCGTTTGCCGGAGAAGAACGGCATTTTGATTGGCCACCCAGGCGAGCAGATCGGCGGGCTGACATTGCCGGAAAGCGCGCAGCCGCTGCTGAAAGTGATCGATAACCCGGCGAACCCGGTTTACAAACTGCTGCTGGTGGTGGGCAAAGACGACACCGAATTGCGCGCGGCGGCCTGGCGGTTGACGCGAGGTAATTTCTCCCAGCAAACCCCGCAGGTGGATGTTGATGCGCAAACCATCCCGCTGAGCAAACCGTATGATGCGCCGCGTTGGATCCCAACCGATCGTCCGGTAAAGCTCAGTGAACTGATGCGTAAAGATCAGAGCCTGACCACCACCGGGATCTGGCACCCGCCTTTACAGGTTGCGTTTCGCGCCGCGCCGGATCTGTTCCTGTGGGACGGGGAAACCATCCCTCTGCATATTGGTTACCGCTTCCCGACCGAGAACTGGATCGACGAACAGCGCTCCTGGCTGAGCATGACACTGAATGATACGTTCCTGCATAACCTGCCGGTGAACAAGCAAGGCGCGCTGGAAACACTGTGGCATAAAGTGGGGGGCGATGCGCGACAGGAATCCTTTGATATGCCGCTCGAGCCGTACATGATTTACGGCGACAACCAGCTATCGCTGTACTTCAACATCGTGCCGAAAGCGAGCGCGCCATGCAGCACATTGTTAAACAACAATATTAAGAGCCGCATTGATGATGAGTCGTGGATTGACCTGAGCCACACCCGTCATTTTGCCTTGTTACCGAACCTCTCTTACTTCGTCGGCGCGGCCTTCCCCTTTACCCGGCTGGCGGACTACTCAGAAACCGTCTTAATGCTGCCGACAAACCCGACGGAAACTCAGCTTGCCACACTGCTCGACATGGCGGCACGTTCCGGTAATGCCACTGGTACTGCTCTGGCGCATAACCGCGTACTGCTGGGCATGCCGACGGAAGGGAATGTACAGACGCTGCTGCGTGACCGCGATGTGCTGGCCGTATCCGGTATGGATCAGCATGCGTTCAACCGTGCGCTGCTGTCCGAGTCGCCGTTTACCACGCATGACAGCACGCTGGGCGTGCGTGAACCCGGCAACTGGCAAAAAATCCGGCGCTGGCTCTCCGGCGACTGGGCGGCGCAGGGCATTGAAGCGGATCGCTACTTCTCTTCTAACGAAGCGTGGCGCGGCTTCGTCAGTTTCCGTTCACCGTGGAATGACGCACGGCTGGTGGTGCTGGCGCTGGGCAGCAACGATGAACAGCTTTCACGTTTGCATGATGACCTGAGTTCTGCACGCATTAATGCCGGTATTCGTGGTGATGCAGCGATCATCACCAATGAAAATGGCGTGCGCAGTTTCCGTGTGGGCGAGCAGTTCCCGAGTGGCGAAATGCCTGCACAGATGCGGGTGATTTGGTACGCCAACCAGCACTCGGCGCTGCTGGCGCTTCTTGGACTGCTCTTCAGCGCTCTGGGAGCCTGGGTGTTGTATATCACGCTGAAAAAACGCGAGCCTGCACGTCTGGATCCGGAGAGCCACAAGTGAAAAAGATCACCACCATGACCATCAACACCGCGCGTCGGTTATCCACATTTTGCCTCTCCGGCACCCTATTGCTCGGCGTGGCCGGGCAGGCTGTTGCCGCACAAAACGAGGCGGCAGTGAAAGCGTTGTTCGATCAGGCTAACTACTGGCACGAAAAATCCCATGACGATCTGGCGATGGAGTCGCTGAAAAAAGTGTTAATGGTCGATGCCAATAACACCCAGGCCATGTACCTGATGGCATTATGGGCGCAGCAAAACGGCGACCTGCAAACCGCCGCACAGTGGCGCGCCAGGCTGGCGAAGAGCGCGCCGAACGACAACGGCCTGCAAGCGCTGGATAACGCCAAACAGCTGGCGCAAGTCCCGCAGGGGCAATTGACCCTCGCACGGCAGCAAGCGCGTAGCGGTAACGTGCCGGCGGCGCTGGAAACATGGCGCAGTATGTTTAATGGCCCCACGCCGCCGCCAAGCCTCGCGCCGGAATATTACCTGACGATGGCGAGCGATAAAGCGCTCTATTCGCAGGCGCTGTCGCAATTGCAAAGCTTTGTCGCGCAGTACCCACAGGATAATGCCGCACGCGTTGCGCTGGGCAAAATGCTGACCTGGCGTGAAGAGACACGCCGCCAGGGGATGTTGTTGCTGGAGCCGATGGCAGGCGGCAGCCCCGAGGCAGATGCCGGGTTACGCCAGGCGTTGTTATGGCTCGGCCCGACCTCGGGCGATGAGCGCTTTTACGATACCTGGCTGCAACGCCACCCGCAGGACAGCGAGGTGCAGGCCTACTACCGCAAAAACATAGGCGGGGCGGCAAAGGGCGCGGGCTTTAACGCACTCAATAGCGGGGACACTGGCGCGGCAAAGCAGAAATTTGCACAAGTGCTGCAAACCAACCCGGACGATGCCGATGCGCTGGCGGGGATGGGGTATATCGCCCAGCGTAGCGGTGATTATAAGGCGGCGGCGCAATACCTTAACCGGGCGGCAAATCAGGGTGGCGACGCGGCAGGCGAACGGCAGAACCAGGCAGAAGACGCTGCGTTTTACGGGCAACTGGCACAGGCGCAACAAGCGTTAAAAGAGGGCAATGTCAGCCAGGCGCTGGCGCTGTCGGCCCCACTGGCGCAACAAAGTGGTGAGCGTGGCACGGCGGCGAAGCTGTTCCGCGCCGATGTGCTTCGCCAGAATAAAGATTACAGCCAGGCGGAACAGACGCTGCGCGGCGTTCTGAGCGATCAACCGCAGAACGCACCGGCGCGGGAAAACCTCTATTACGTTCTGCGCGAGCAAAATAAAGCAGAGGAAGCCCAGGCAATGCTGAGAACCCTGCCGGCGAATGTGCAGGCGAAGCTGCAACCGCGTGTGGTGGCGGGAACACCTGGCGATCCATTGCGCCGCCAGGCCCAACAACTGGCTGCTGCCGGAAACAGTGAGCAGGCCATCAGTCTGCTGCGCCAGGGCGTGGCCCGATTGCCGGATGACCCGTGGCTGCGTCTCGATTTAGCCCGTCTGTTGCAGCAATCCGGACGCGAGAGCGAAGGAGCGACGGTGATGCTCCCGGCAGGGCGTGATGGCGCGGGAGCCAGTTCGCTGTACGCAGCAGCGCTGTACGCCAGTGAAAATGGTGGCTGGCAGCAAGCCAGCTCGTTGCTGGGCCGCATTTCCCCGTCCAGCCAGAACAGCCAGATGCGCGATCTCGCTCAGCGGGTTAATTACAACCTGCAAATGGCGACTGCTGAGCGTTATCTGGCGCAGGGCAATATGACCGCCGCGTCAAATACCCTGAAAGCGTTGTCTGTTACGCCGCCAAAAAGCCCGGTAGATGCCGGCAAACTGGCGCGCATGCTGGCGCGTACTGGCGATTTGACGACAGCCGTATCGCTGGTACGGGGCAACATGCAGCAAGGGGTGCAGGGCAATGCCGGCGATTATGCCGATCAGGTTGCCGTACTGAACCAGGCCGGGCTTAACCAGGAGGCGCAAAGCTTTGTTTCCAGCCCGGAACTGCAGTCGCGCAGCACCCCGGCGCAGCTGGCGGGCGTGCGCAATGGCTACGTGATCAACGAAGCCGATCGGCTGCGTGAGCAGGGCAATTACGCCGCCGCTTACGATAAGCTGATCCGCGCTTTGCAAAACGATCCGCAGAATACCGATTTGATGTTTGCGATGGGGCGCCTGTACCAGAGCGGCAAAATGAACAAAGAAGCCGGTGTGCTGTATGACTACCTGATGACGCGTGACAGCGATGATCAGGCGGCACGCGTGGGCGCAATTGATGTGGCGCTGTCGGAAAATAACGTGACGAAAGCGCAAAGCCTGGCGAACGGGCTGCGCAGTAATAGCTCGCCGGATCGCTTGCTGCTGCTGGCGCGACTGGAAGAGGCAAAAGGCAACCACCAACAGGCAATGACTTACCTGCGTAGCGCGCGTGGCAAGCTGGTCGGGCTGGACTCGACCAACCGTGATGCGACGCCTACCCTCGGCGGCGTATTGCTGGCGGATAACCCGTTTACCACCACCAGCAAAAGCGCCGCACCGCAGTCGCTGTATGGGCAGACACTGCCGTGGCAGGTGGCCCAGGTTGCGCGTGAGCCAGGGAGTAACCTGCCGGGAACGACCCGTACCGACTTACCGGTTGAAACGGCGCAAAGCCGCACTCTGCGCCAGGTCGACGACATGATGCAGCAAATGAATGAACAAACCGGTATGTGGTTGCAGGGTGGCGTACAAATCCGTGGTCGTGATGGCGAAACCGGCACCAGTAAACTGACGGAAGCCAAAGCGCCGCTGACCTGGTCGAGTTCGCCGTTTGGCGAATCGCGTTTTGAGTTCACCGCCACGCCGGTCTCCCTCAGTTCGGGGAGCGCCTCGGGCGATGCCTGGCGTCGCTACGGCACTAACCCGCTGGCGGATGCCGCCAGTAATCTCAGTACATCGATTAAAACGGCGAATAGCTCAACGGCGACCGATGGCAGCGACAAATTCACCGATCTATCCGGTTACACCGACGCCAGCAAGTTGTCGCCTTTCACGGCGGAAGGGTACAGCAATCTGACGTCGCTGCTGGGTTCCGGTCGTCTGCAAAGCCTGAGCGAATCCAACTATAAAAAGAACTATAGCGATGCGATAAACGCTTCGACGGATTCCCAAAACGCCAGCGGTGTTGAACTGAACATGGCGTTAAGCGGCGAAAGCTACAAGCTGGATATCGGCAGTACGCCGCTCGGCCAGGATCTCACTTCGCTGGTGGGCGGCGTGAAGTGGTCGCCGAGGCTGACCAACTATTTAACCCTGATCCTGACCGGGGAGCGCCGTGCGGTGACCGACAGCCTGCTGTCATATGTCGGCTTATATGACAAGTATTCTGGCCAACGCTGGGGTCAGGTGACGAAAAACGGCGGCAGCGTGCAGCTGAGTTACGATGACGGCGATGCAGGTTTTTATGTGGGTGGTGGCGGCTACAGCTATGTGGGTGAAAACGTGGCGACCAACACCAGCATGAACGCCAATGCCGGAGTCTATTTGCGCCCGTGGCATGATGATTTCCGGCAGTTGCAAACCGGGCTGAGCGTCAGCTGGATGGATTACTCGAAAAACCTCAGCTATTTCACCTTCGGCCAGGGCGGTTACTTTAGCCCGCAGAACTATGTCAGCGTGGCTCTGCCTGTGGATCTGACACAGAAGATCGACAACTGGAAGCTGAAGCTTGGCGGCGCAGTGGGGTATCAGTCTTATACCCAGGACAAGAGCGACTACTTCCCGACAGACGGGCAGTCACAACAGATGTTGCAACAGCTGGCTGACCTGGGCTTTATCAAAGAAGCCCAGTATGGCGGACGTTCGCAAAACGGCATTGGCTATAACTTCCATGCAGGTCTGGATTACAACGTGAACAAGAAAATGACGGTGGGCGGTAACGTCAGTTACGACACCTTCGGCAGCTATAACGAAAGTACCGCAGGTGTTTATTTGCGGTACATGCTGGGAGATAAGTAATGACGACGGATAACGCGATGTTGCTGGCCTATTTTCAGCAGCAGCAGACCCCGCCGGGGTGGTTTGATCTGCTGAGCGTGATGATTGATGGCATGGTGCGTAACGTTGGCGAAGCCGAAAGCTTGCCGTTCCTGCGCCAGATGGGAGAGGCGATGGCGGATCGTGCGCCATTGCCGCCTTCGCAGACCGTGGGCGAACTGGAAGCCCATATCAATGCGCAATTGAGCCTGTTCAACTGGGGCTGTATTGATATTCAGGCCAGTGATAACGGCCTGGCTTTTCGCCACCAGGGCATGCCGGTCGCCCGTGAGGAAGCGCACCAGACGCGCTGGTGCGCGGCATTTTGCGCCATTCTCGAAGGGCTTTATTCACGCTGGTTGCAGGGGCAGGGCGGCGAGTCCGGTCTCGTCTTCAGACGTGAAAGCCTCTATTCTGTGTCGGATGTCGTATTCCGTTACGCTAACCCACAGTGAGTGAACCCATGTTGAAGCACATTTTCGCCGCAATGGTGATGATGACAAGCCTGTTGTTTTCGTCCTTCTCTCAGGCCGGAGTGGCCTGGGAGACGTATAAAGCACGGTTTCTGATGCCGGATGGCCGTATCGTCGATACCGGTAATAAGAGCATTTCCCATACTGAAGGCCAGGGCTACGCCATGCTGATGGCGGTGGCTAATAATGATAAAGCGGCCTTTGCCAGTTTGTGGAACTGGACGAACAACACCCTGAAAGACAAGGATACCGGCCTGTTTTACTGGCGTTATAACCCGGTAGAGGCTGATCCCATTGCCGACAAAAACGATGCCAGCGACGGCGATGTCCTGATCGCATGGGCATTGCTGAAAGCCGGACAGCGCTGGAATGACCCGGCGTATCTCTCTGCATCCGACGCGATTACCCAGGCCGTGCTGAAACACACTGTGACAAGCTTTGCCGGTTATCGGGTGATGTTGCCGGGGGCGAAAGGCTTCAATCTGCACACCTATGTGAACCTGAACCCCGCGTACTTTATTTTCCCGGCGTGGCAGGACTTTGCCGATCGCAGTCACCTGGTGGTCTGGCGTGAGCTGATTAAAGACGGGCAGACACTGTTGGGGAAAATGGGCTGGGGTAAAGCCAATTTGCCGACTGACTGGGTGGCGCTGGCGGCGGACGGTAAGCTGACGCCCGCTAAAGAGTGGCCGCCGCGCATGAGTTACGATGCGATCCGTATTCCGTTATATGTCGGCTGGCAGGATAAGCAAAGCCCGCTACTGACGCCGTGGCGCAACTGGTGGCAGGGTTTTAGTCGCAACCAGACTCCGGCCTGGGTGAATGTGACCACCAATGATTATTCGCCTTACAATATGAATGACGGGTTACTGGCGGTGCGTGACTTTACGCTTGGCGAGCCGCTCAGTGAGCCGCAAATCAGTGCGCAGGATGATTACTACTCTGCCAGCCTGAAAATGCTGGTCTGGCTGGCGCAACAGAAATAATGTCTTCAGCCCCTCTCCCGCCGGGAGAGGGGTAAAAACCACATCACTGCGGATACGGTACCCAGTCGCCGCCATTCAGGCGCACATACGGCTTGTCCTGGTACTGGATAACAATCGCGTTAGCATTTTCGGAAACCGGCGCGGTTTGCGGCAGGTTACTGGTCAGTTGCGTCCAGTTAACGGTGTCTTCCGTAAAGATCTTGCCATCAAGAACGCGGGTGACAATTTCCGATACTGCCAGGAAGCTGCTCGGCTGGGTGATCTCGATTGGCGCGCCCTGATGCGGAGACTTCATGCCGAAGAACTTGATAGCTGCCGGTACGTTGGTGATCGACGGGCTTGGGATATCGCGCAGGCCGGAAACCTGCATTTTATCGCCCTGCAACGCGGCGCCATGTTCCGGCACCAGTACCACCATTACTTTACGCCCGGATTGCTCAAGTTGGGTGAAGAAGGCATCCAGTTCATCAAACAGTTTCTGCGCCCGCAGTTTGTAATCCGCTGTTTTGCGATCGCCCGGATAGTGGTTGCCGTCATGCAATGGCAGCAGGTTGTAGAAGGTGGCGGTGCGCTTACCCTGGTTATCCGCTTCGGACTCCATCCAGCGATTCAGTACAGCGGTGTCGTCGTAAATCGGCGAGCCATCAAAGGAGAGCAGGACTGGCGGAAGGCCGGCCTGGTTCATCAGTGGTACTTGCACCCCGCCGTTATCGCGGATCTCTTTCAAAAAACCGCCAAATTCACCGTTGTGATCCATCATCAACTGCTGCGTAAAGCCCAGTTTTGCGAGGTTATCAAACAGATAGCATTGCGTTCCGGCTTGCTGGTAAAGGTTGGTATGCGAGGTCTGCCCGCAGCTGGCGCGCAGCAGACGAATCGCTGCCGGGCCGCTGTAAGCCGTGGCGGAGTTGAAATGTTTAAACACCATATCGAAATGCGACCACAGCGGGTGCGACATTAAACCGGCAGCTTCAATATCGGCCCATGACAGTGAACAGATATTAATGACCAGCAAATCAAACGGCTGGGCGTCGGCGGCGAGCTGGGTCGGGAAGGTACTTTGGCGTTTGGCTTCTGAGGCATAGAAGCTGGCCAGCCACGCATTGAGATTTTCCGACGTTGGCGGCGCGGTCTGTGCGGGCATATCGCCCACGACCGGCGTATCGCCAGCAGCAGCGACTGTAGCAGCGGCGCTGCCACCCGTGGTGGTCACTGTGGTCGTTGGCTGGCCGCCCGGCCATAATGAGAATGACGGCCCGGTAAGCGTTAATACGTTCAGCCAGATCATGATCGCCACCACAAAGACCGTGACGCGGATCCATTGTGACAAAAAGAGCCAGGCAATCAGCAGAACGAACAATGCCCCGATCATTTGCCAGTTGATAAAGCGTGTGACGAGATCCAGCAGGTAATCAGCGCTAAAACCCGCTACCTGCGCACCCTGGCTCATCATACTTTCCAGTCCTGGCAACCAGGTGTCGTGCCAGAACAGCCCGAAACCGACAGGGATAGCAATCCAGTGGCGCAGGCGGTGCAAACGCTGGCGGGGTATCGGCATTAACAGGAATGCCATAAATACCAGGTTCAGCATTGGGTGAAAATTGAGGTAACCCGCCCAAAGCAGCGCGAACTTCACCAGAAAATAGAAGTTCCAGCCTGCCAGGCCGCGCCAGTATTGCCATAACGGCGAGGGCATGGGAGTGGTCGTAGTTGGATTAGTCATGTTTACGGTCTGCCTTGACGGACGATTCACGGCGCAACACGCCGTTCGATTTCATATAGCGCGGTTTGGTAAAGGTGATGCGTAACGCGGTGCGGAGCGGGCGTGACCAGTGGCGCGCCAGATAACCCAGCGGAAAGAAGATGAGCGCGCACAGCACAATAAGCTGCACAATATCGGCAACAGACATCATGATGGACGCTCCGTTGTTTCGCTTAAAAGTCTGAACTGTTCCGGGATGCGCCGCCACACGGTGCCATCATGTTCTGCATTAATGACTTTTTTCGTTTCGCGTGTGGCCGTCAGCGGTTTTGACCATTTCTCTGGCGGCAGCGAGCGCATTTGCACCAGCTCAGCGGCAATCTGGTTATCTTCAAACCACACTGTACGGTTGGAGAAAATATCCGCCGTGGGCAGCGGGAAAATATGATTCAGCGCGGTGTCGAGATCGTTGACCCGGCAGAACGATAAAAACAGCACCAGTCGGTTATCGCCAATACTGACAATATCGCCAGTTCGGTTTGGTCGGCAGAGCGTCAGCGCCTGTTCAACGCGAATACCGGGCACCGGGCGCAGCGCCACCAGCACCCCTTTGCCATCGGCTGGCAGTAACGTGTTATTGACCATATTGCCCACGGCTTCGCAAAACGTATCCCACGGCTGGAAGCCGCGCAATTTCAGCGGTTGCGTCATGGAGAGCAGGGCGGTGATATCTTCCGGCACCAGGCGGCTGAACTGCTGGCCCTGGACGCTTTCAATCAGGGTTAAGCAGCGCGACAGCGGTGCGTTCCAGGGGATCACCATATTCGCGCCACAGCCAAGCAACAGACGTTCATCGGTGGCGCGCAGGCTGGCTTTGCTCTCACGCACAATAATTTTTAGCCCGCTACCGCGCTGGCGGCGCAAGGTATGGATCTGCCGGGCGATACTCTCGATCTGATGGTTTTGCATGAGGGCGAAGATCAGCGTTGCCGCCTGGCTGGAGCGGGCTTCTTCAAACAAACCTTCATTGGTTTCAAATAATGACCAGTGTTCTGAGAGCGGTGGCGCGCCTTCCAGTACTGCAACATGGCTAAGGATGCGTTTTTCATCGCTACGAGGCTGAACAGCGGCCTCTTCCTGGCGGGCTAATTGCCAGCGCCCCTCGTGAGCCAACAGCTGCAACTGCTGACGTGCGCTTACCCCTTTTTCATTACACCACCAGGCTACATCATAAATATGCAAATCACTCTGATAACGCAGGCTCGCCATGCCGAATAGCGTGCGGTATTCACTCATCAGCATCGACGCTTGTTTATCATTGTTGCTGCCTGGGTTAATAATTAATAGCGAGCATTTGTGGTATTTCACCCATTCCTGAGTTTTTTCTAGCCATTTGTGCAAATTAGCAGTAGGGATATTCTGCCAGGCATTATTGGCACCAACCAGAATCAATAAATAATGTTCAGGCTCAATGGAGCAAAGCAAATCGCGGGTGAAAAAGTATAGACTCTTTTCCCGATTTGGCACGGAAAACAGACGGATTTTTTCAGGGCCGTGATCATTATCCAGCTCAATGATTTTACGCAGATCGTGGCCCATGCCAATAGCCGCGACTTTTGCATCTTTATCTTGCGCCGCGATGGTTTGATTTATCAGATTAATCGCATCCTGTTCCCGGTCGGTATTAATCCACCAGATACCGCCAGCAGGCATTTGACGCAATTCATCCCATAATGACTGGATGCCAATAGAAAATACGGGGTCCACGATGTCCCTCTTGCAGCGAATTTGTCTGTATCTCAGTTTACTAGCGAAAGCGAAGAAATAAACCTAACATTGAAATTAAAGAATATCAGATTTAGCATGTAAACGAATTTTCTCAGGCGCGATGCCTCGCTGTATCTATACGTGTTTACGTGAGTTTTTTATTCATAGGGATCGAGGATCGGGCCTGAATGCACAACAATGAACCCAACACTCAAACAGACCCAACTTTGGGCTACACATTTCAAAATGATTTCCTGGCGCTGAGCAAGGCTTTTTCATTGCCCGAAATAGATTATGCCGATATTTCCCAACGAGAACAGTTGGCGGCAGCGATTAAACGTTGGCCTCTGCTTGCAGAATTTGCCCGTCAACAATAAGGGAGCCTGAATGGCCATCTTGGGACTACAGGGGATTCGCGGTGGCGTCGGCACGACGTCCGTCACCGCGGCGCTGGCCTGGTCATTGCAATTATTAGGGGAATCGGTATTGGTCATTGATGCCTGCCCCGATAATCTTCTGCGCCTGTCATTTAATGTCGATTTCTCGCACAACGGCGGTTGGGCACGCAGCGTGCTTGATGGCCAGGACTGGCGCGATGCGGGGCTGCGCTACACATCACAACTTGATGTCCTGCCTTTTGGCCGGCTCACGACCAGCGAATGGGAAAACAGCCAGCGCCTGCCTGAAGTACTCAACCAACTGGCGGCTATTCTGCAGGCCCTCAAAACGCAGCACCATTATCAATGGGTGCTGATTGATTTGCCGCACGGCTATTCGCCGCTGGCCCGTCTGTTTATTGAGCATTGCGATCACACGCTCACCATTGTGAAGCCGGATACCAACTGCCATGTGCGTTTGCACCAGCAGGCGTTACCGGCCGGAACCCATATTCTGATTAATGATCTGCGTATCGGCAGCCAGCTGCAGGATGATCTCTGGCAAGTCTGGTTACAAAGCCAGCGGCGGATCCTGCCGATGTATATCCATCGTGATGAAGCGGTAGCAGAAAGTATGGCGTCGAAACAGCCGCTGGGGGAATATCGCGCCGACGCGCTGGCGGCAGAAGAGATGCTGACACTGGCGAACTGGTGCCTGCTTCACTACGCCCGGTCAGGCGCCCCCGACGGCGAGCCGGAAAGGAGCCCGGAATGAGTCGCCTCTCCGCCTGGTTACTGATCCCCCCGGTCAGCGCGCGCTTAAGCGCGCGTTATCAGCACTATCGTCGGCAGGGTGCTTCCGGGTTCAGTGCGGCTTCTGGCTGCTTCTGGGCGATACTTGCATGGGTGTTTATTCCGCTGGAGCACCCGCGCTGGCAGCAATTACGTGCGCAGCAGCAGCTGTGGTTTCCGCATATTGACCCCGATAAGCCACGTCCCCTTGATCCGGCGCGCTACCTGGTACAGACCCTGTGGCTGTTAGTCACGCTGCCGTGGGGGCCGCCGAAGTCCGCCCGCCGTAAGCGTTTTGCCAGGGCGCGTGCGCTACGTGGTCGCTGGTATCACTGGCTGGATACGCTCCCTGAACGGGTTACACAGCGTACCGGCCATCTCGATAACCAAAAAGAGCTGGGGCATATCAACCCGCACGTGCGCCGCCTGATCCTCGGCGTTATCGTCTTTTTCTCGCTGGTTCTCGCTATCTTGTGCGTGACGCAGCCGTTTAACCCGCTTTCGCAGTTCGTCTTCCTGATGCTGCTGTGGGGCGTGGCGCTGCTGGTGCGGCGCATTCCTGGTCGCTTCTCGGCACTGATGCTGATTGTGCTGTCGCTCACCGTCTCCTGCCGGTATATCTGGTGGCGCTATACCTCCACCCTGAACTGGAACGATCCGGTCAGCCTGGTCTGCGGCGTGGTATTGCTGTTCGCCGAAACCTATGCCTGGATTGTCCTGATTCTGGGTTATTTCCAGGTCGTGTGGCCGCTTAATCGCCAGCCCGTTCCGCTGCCGAAAGATATGGCGCAGTGGCCTACGGTAGATATCTTCGTACCGACCTATAACGAAGACCTCAACGTGGTGAAAAACACGATTTATGCGTCGCTGGGTATCGACTGGCCGAAAGATAAGCTCAAAATCTGGATCCTGGATGATGGCGGCCGCGAAGAGTTCCGCGCCTTCGCTAAAAGCGTCGGGGTGGAATATATCGCCCGTACCACACATGAACATGCGAAAGCCGGGAACATCAATAACGCCCTGAAATACGCCAAGGGCGAGTTCGTGTCGATTTTCGACTGTGACCACGTCCCGACACGCTCCTTCCTGCAAATGACGATGGGCTGGTTCCTGAAAGAGAAAAAGCTGGCAATGATGCAGACGCCGCACCACTTCTTCTCGCCGGATCCGTTTGAGCGTAACCTTGGCCGGTTCCGTAAAACCCCTAACGAAGGCACACTGTTCTACGGCCTGGTGCAGGACGGTAATGACATGTGGGATGCCACGTTCTTCTGCGGTTCCTGTGCGGTTATACGCCGTGGGCCACTGGATCAGATCGGCGGCATTGCGGTTGAGACCGTAACCGAAGATGCGCACACCTCGTTGCGGTTGCACCGCCTGGGCCACACCTCGGCGTATATGCGCATTCCGCAGGCGGCGGGGCTGGCGACGGAGAGTCTCTCTGCCCATATCGGTCAGCGCATTCGCTGGGCGCGTGGCATGGTGCAGATTTTCCGTCTTGATAACCCCTTAATGGGCAAAGGGCTGAAACTGGCGCAGCGCTTGTGCTACGTCAACGCTATGTTCCACTTCTTGTCGGGCATTCCACGGCTGATCTTCCTCACCGCGCCGCTGGCGTTTCTGCTGTTGCATGCCTACATCATTTACGCCCCGGCGATCATGATTGCGCTGTTTGTGCTGCCGCATATGATCCACGCCAGCCTGACCAACTCAAAAATTCAGGGCAAATACCGCCACTCCTTCTGGAGCGAGATCTATGAAACGGTGCTGGCGTGGTATATCGCGCCACCCACGCTGGTGGCGCTGTTCAACCCGCACAAAGGTAAGTTTAACGTCACCGCCAAAGGCGGGCTGGTGGAAGAAGAGTATGTCGACTGGGTGATTTCTCGGCCCTATATCTACCTGGTGTTGATTAATGTGGTTGGCTTGCTGGCGGGCATCTGGCGCTATTTCTATGGCCCGGAAAATGAAATCCTCACTGTCTTTGTCAGTATGGCCTGGGTGTTCTACAACATGATTATTCTCGGCGGTGCAGTGGCGGTATCGGTCGAGAGTAAACAGGTGCGGCGCGCACACCGTGTGGAAATCTCCATGCCCGCCGCGATTGCCCGTGAAGATGGTCACCTCTTCTCCTGTACGGTTCATGACTTCTCCGACGGCGGGCTGGGTATCAAGATTAATGGCCAGGCGCTGGTGCTGGAAGGGCAGAAAGTCAACCTGCTGCTCAAACGCGGTCAGCAGGAGTATGTCTTCCCCACCACAGTGGCGCGTGTCTCCGGCAATGAAGTGGGTTTGCAACTGATGCCGCTGACCACCAAACAGCATATCGATTTTGTGCAGTGTACTTTTGCCCGCGCGGATACCTGGGCGTTGTGGCAGGACAGTTTCCCGGAAGATAAACCGCTGGAAAGTCTGTTTGATATTTTGAAATTGGGTTTCCGCGGCTATCGCCATCTCGCGGAATTTGCTCCGTCGTCAGTCAAGATGATTTTCCGTGCCCTCACCGGCCTGGTGTCATGGGTGGTGTCTTTTATCCCCCGCCGCCCGGCACGGAACGTGGCGGTACAGCAACCGGATCCGGTTATGGCTCAACAATGATGAAAACGCGATGAAAAGAAAACTTTCCTGGCTTTGTGCAGTGGCTGTGGGGATGAGCGCACTTCCCCCAATGATGACCCTTGCGGCACCCGCGAACCCTGCTGCGCCCACCGTGCCGACCGTTGCGCCCGCAACGCAACCGGTTGTCACCCAGACGCCGAACCAATCGGAAGCCCTGACGCCGACCACGCCAACGGAAGGGCAAATGCCGGCCAGTAACGGCCAGCCAGTCATCGGCCAGGTGATGCCGGGCGTGCCGGGCGCGAATGCGCCTGTGGTTGCGGCAAATGCGCCCTCGCGCGATGTGAAGCTGACCTTTGCACAGATTGCGCCGCCGCCGGGCAGTATGGTGCTGCGTGGCGTTAACCCGGACGGAGGCGTCGAGTTTGGCATGCGCAGCGATGAGCTGGTATCAAAAGCCGTGCTGAATCTTGAGTACACGCCATCACCTTCATTACTGCCGGTGCAGTCGCAACTGAAGGTCTACCTGAACGATGAACTGATGGGCGTGCTGCCGGTAACGAAAGAGCAGTTAGGCAAAAAAACGCTGGCTCAGGTACCGATCAATCCACTGTTTATCACCGACTTTAACCGGGTGCGTCTGGAGTTTGTCGGCCATTACCGTGATGTGTGTGAAAACCCGGCCAGCACTACGCTGTGGCTGGACATTGGTCGTAGCAGTTCGCTGGATCTGACTTACCAGAAACTGGCCGTGCAAAATGATTTGTCGCACTTCCCGGTGCCGTTCTTCGATCAGCGTGATACCCGCGCGTTAGATCTGCCGATGGTCTTTGCCGATGCGCCGGGTATTGCACAGCAGCAGGCCGCCGCGGTCATTGCGTCCTGGTTTGGGTCCCGTACTGGCTGGCGTGGTCAGCGCTTCCCGGTCAGTTACAACGCGCTGCCAGATCGTAATGCCATTGTCTTCGCCACCAATGACAGGCGTCCTGATTTCTTGCGCGATCTGCCTGCTGTTAAGGCGCCGACCGTCAGCATGATCAGCCATCCGAATAACCCCTATGTGAAGCTACTGGTGGTGATGGGCCGCGACGACAACGATCTGCTGCAGGCGGCGAAAGGTATTGCCCAAGGGAATATTCTTTTCCGTGGCGATACGGTCACGGTTAATGAAGTAAAACCGTTGCTGGCACGCCAGCCGTACGATGCGCCGAACTGGATCCGCACCGATCGTCCGGTGACGTTTGGCGAGCTGAAAACCTATGAAGAGCAGTTACAGTCCAACGGCCTGGAGCCGGCGTCGATTAACGTGGCGCTGAACCTGCCGCCGGACCTCTATCTGCTGCGCAGTAACGGCATTGATATGAACCTCAATTACCGCTACACCGCGCCGCCGACCAAAGATAACTCGCGCATGGATATCAGCCTGAACAACCAGTTCCTGCAATATTTCAATCTGCTGGGTAATCAGGATTCTAACAAGTTGCTGTTGCGTCTTCCGGTATTGCAAGGCCTGCTGGATGGTAAAACCGATGTGTCTATTCCGGCGCTGAAACTGGGTGCAGTCAACCAGCTGCGTTTTGACTTCCAGTATATGAACCCAATGCCGGGCGGTACTCTTGAAAACTGCATCACCTTCCAGCAGGTACCGAACCGGGTCGTGATTGGCGACGACTCCACTATCGATTTCTCGAAGTACTATCACTTTATTGCCATGCCGGATCTGCGCGCCTTTGCGAATGCCGGTTTCCCGTTTAGCCGTATGGCTGATCTGTCGCAAACCATTGTGGTCACTCCGCCTAAACCGACGGCGGCTCAGGTATCGACATTGCTGGATTCTCTGGGTGCAATCGGCGCGCAAACCGGGTTCCCGGCCATTAACGTGCAAGTCACTGACGACGGTAGCCAGATTCAGAACAAAGATGCCGACATCATGATCATCGGCGCCATTCCTGCACAGCTAAAGGATGATAAAAAAGTCGATCTGCTTGTCGATGCAGCGCAAAGCTGGGTGAAAACGCCGCTGCGCCAGACGCCATTCCCTTCCATCGTACCGGATGAGGCTGACCGTCGGGCGGATGTACAAACCGGCGTCGCGTCGCAGGGGCCAATGGCGGCGATTGTCGGCTTCCAGTCACCGTATAACGATCAGCGCAGCGTTGTTGCACTGCTGGCGGATAGCCCGCGTGGCTATGAATTGCTGAACACTGCCATGAACGACAGCGGTAAACGCGCCGCGATTTTCGGTTCGGTCACCGTCATCCGCGAATCCGGCGTGGATGGTCTGCGTGTCGGCGATATTTACTATGTGGGGCATTTGCCGTGGTTTGAACGCATCTGGTATGCGCTGGCAAACCATCCGGTGCTGCTGGCGGTGCTGGCGGCGGTCAGCATTGTGCTGCTGGCCTGGGTGCTGTGGCGTCTGCTGCGCATTATCAGCCGTCGTCGTCTTGACCCTGATCACGAGTAATGAGCATGAGAGCGCTACGCTGGGTTGTCATGGCGCTGGTGTTGGTGGCGATGAATGCGCGCGCCGCCTGCACATGGCCAGCCTGGGAACACTTTAAACAGGCTTATATGAGCGACGGCGGGCGGGTCATTGACCCCAGCGATGCGCGCAAGATAACCACCTCGGAAGGGCAAAGCTATGCGCTGTTCTTTGCGCTGGTCGCCAACGACCGCAAGGCATTCGACACGCAGCTGGACTGGACGCAGAACAACCTGGCGCAGGGCGATCTTACAGCCCGGCTTCCTGCCTGGCTGTGGGGAAAGAAAGAGGACACCAGTTGGGACGTGCTGGACACCAACTCCGCGGCGGATTCGGATCTGTGGATAGCCTGGTCGCTGCTGGAAGCGGGGCGGTTGTGGCAAGAGCCGCGCTATACCACGCTCGGCAAGGCGCTATTGAGCCGCATCGCAAAAGAGGAAGTGACCAACGTGCCAGGGCTGGGATCAATGCTGTTGCCTGGCAAAGTCGGCTTTGCTGAAGCGACGAGCTGGCGTTTTAACCCCAGCTATTTGCCGCCGCAACTGGCAAGTTATTTCACCCGTTTTGGCGCGCCGTGGACAACGCTGCGCGAAACCAACCTTCGCCTGTTGCTGGAGACGGCGCCAAAAGGCTTCTCGCCGGACTGGGTCCGCTATCAAAAAGGCAAAGGCTGGCAGTTGCAACCCGGTAAGACGCTGGTAAGCAGCTACGATGCCATCCGTGTCTATTTATGGGTGGGTATGATGCACGACCGCGACGGGCAAAAAGCGCGGTTGCTGGAGCGACTCAAACCGATGGCGACAGTGACAGCGAAGAATGGCGTGGTGCCAGAGAAAGTCGATGTCGCGACCGGCCAGGTGCGCGGTGATGGCCCGGTAGGGTTTTCCGCCGCTTTGCTGCCCTTTCTGCAAAATCGCGATGCGCAGGCGGTACAACGTCAGATCGTCGCCGATCGTTTTCCTGGCGATGATGCCTACTACAGCTATGTTCTCACTCTGTTTGGGCAGGGGTGGGATGAGCACCGTTTTCGTTTCACCCCTCGCGGTGAGTTACAACCTGACTGGGGCCAGGCATGCGCAAGTTCACAGTAAGTTTACTCTGTCTCTCACTCGGTTTTGCGCTGGTGCCCGCCGGGCAAACAGCCGAACCCACGGCGCAGCAGCAATTGCTGGAGCAGGTGCGGCTGGGAGAAGCCACGAAGCGTGAAGATCTGGTGCGTCAGTCGTTGTATCGCCTCGAACTTATCGATCCGGACAATCCGGAAGTCGTTGCCGCCCGTTTTCGTTATCTTTTGCGTCAGGGCGATCAGGCCGGAGCGCAAAAACAGCTCGATCGTATGAAGCACCTGGCGGCGAATTCCAGAGCATATAAATCCTCTGTCACCACGATGGCGCTCTCTACGGCGGAGGGGCGTCAGGCGCTGCAACAGGCGCGGTTGCAGGCGACGACTGGCCATACGCAGGAAGCCATTGCCGCCTACGATGCCCTGTTTAAAGGCAACCCGCCGGATGGCGATCTGGCGGTAGAGTACTGGTCGCTGGTGGCGAAAGTGCCGGCGCGTCGCAGTGAAGCCATTAACCAACTGAAAACCCTGAACGCCGCTAACCCCGGGAACGTGCAACTGCAAGGCTCGCTGGCGCAATTGCTGTTTGGCGAAGGCCGCAGCGCGGAGGGTTACGCGGTGTTGCAACAGATGGCTAAATCTGGAGCCGGGCGTGATGCGGCGGCAAGCCTTTGGTACCAGCAAATTCAGGGCATGCCGGTGAGCGATGCCAGTGTGAAAGCGCTGCAAAACTTTCTCGCGGTGTTCAGTTCTGGCGATACGGTGGATGCGGCCCGCAGCCAGCTTGCGGCTCAGCAACAGCAGTTGGCGGACCCGGCATTTCGGGCACGCGCGACAGGGCTGGCGGCGGTCGATGCCGGTCAGGGTAAAAAAGCGATTGGCGAACTTCAGCAGGCGGTTAACGCCAATCATACTGACAGTGAAGCCGTTGGCGCGCTTGGACAGGCCTATTCACAAAGCGGCGATCGCGCACGCGCCGTGGCGCAGTTTGAAAAAGCCATCGCTATGGATCCCACCAGTGGAAGCCGCAGCAAGTGGGATAGCCTGCTGCAAACCAACCGTTACTGGCTGCTGATCCAGCAGGGTGACGAGGCGCTGAAAGCAAAAAATCCCGCGCAGGCGGAGCGTTACTACACCCAGGCGCGTGGGATTGATAATAGCGACAGTTACGCGGTACTCGGTCTGGGCGATGTGGCGACAGCCCGTCAGGATAGCGCAGCAGCAGAGCGTTTTTACCGCCAGGCGTTGCGCATGGACAGCGGTAACAGTAATGCCGTGCGTGGGCTGGCGAATATTTACCGCGCCCAGTCGCCGGAAAAAGCCGCCAGCTTTATTCAATCCCTGACGGCCAGTCAGCGTCGCAGCATTGATGACATTGAACGTGGGCTGAAAAATGATCAGCTGGCGCAGCAGGCGGAAGCGCTTGAAAACAAAGGTCAGTGGGCGCAGGCGGCAGAGCTGCAGCGCCAGCGGCTGGCACTTGACCCCGGCAGCGTGTGGATCACCTACCGTCTGGCCAGTGATTTGCGTCAGTCGGGCAGGCAACACGAAGCCGATGCGCAGATGCACCAACTGGTGGCGCTGAAACCGCGCGATGCGGAGCAGGTGTATGCCTACGCGCTCTATCTCTCGGGAAATAATCAGGAACTGGCGGCGCTGAACCATCTTAATGGTCTGCCGAAGGATCAGTGGAACAGCAATATTCAGGAACTGGCGGAGCGGCTGCAAACCAACCGGGTAATGGAAAACGCCAATCGTCTGCGCGACAGCGGACATGAAGATCAGGCGCTGGCGCTATTGGCGCAGCAACCGGCTACCGCCCGTATTGATTTGACTCGCGCCGACTGGGCGCAACAGCGTGGCGACAGCGCCTCTGCACAACATTACTACCAGCAGGTGTTATCGCAGGATGCAAATAACGACGATGCTCTGCTCGGCCTGGCGGAGCTGTATGCCGCCGGGGGCAACGCCATGGCAGCGCGCGCGCAGCTGGCGAAACTGCAAACCACCACACCCGCAGCGCCGCCATCCATCAACACACAGCGCCGGCTGGCACTGGTGCAGGCATCGCTGGGCGATACCACCAGCGCGCAGCAAACCTTTGCGGCTATCGTGCCGCAGGCGAAATCGCAGCCGCCTTCAATGGAGAGTGCGCTGGTATTGCGTGACGCCGCCCGCTTCCAGCGGCAACAGGGCGAGCCACAACAGGCGCTGGATACCTACAAAGATGCGATGGTGGCGGCAGGCATTGCGACCCGCCGTCCGACTGATAACGATGCCTATACGCGCCTGACGCGTACAGAGACAAAAGATGACTGGCTGAAGCGCGGCGTGCGCAGCGATGCGGCGGAGCTCTATCGTCAGCAAGATCTCAATGTCACGCTGCAACATGAATATTCCGATTCGAGCGGCACCGGCGGTTACTCTGATTTGAAAGGGCACACCACCATGTTGCAGGTGGATGCGCCGCTGTCCGACGGGCGGGTGTTCTTGCGCACCGATGTGGTGAATATGAATGTCGGCAGCTTTGCCACCACCGACGGTACTTACAACCCTAATTGGGGAACCTGTTCCGCAACGCCCTGTAGCGGCAACACACATCAGAGTTCCAGTGGCGCAAGCTTTGCGGCGGGCTGGCAAAATGAAACCTGGGCTGGCGATATCGGCACCACGCCAACGGGCTTCGATGTGGTCGACATTGTCGGGGGGCTGAGTTACAGCAGCGATATCGGTCCGCTCGGTTACACGGTGAATGTCCATCGTCGCGCTATCTCAAGCTCGTTGCTGGCGTTTGGCGGCCAGAAAGATACCAATACCGGTACCACCTGGGGCGGCGTGCGCGCCACCGGCGGCGGTGTCAGCGTGAGTTATGATAAAGGCGACGCTAATGGGGTCTGGTCGAGTTTCAATGTCGATTCCCTGACCGGCAAAAACGTAGCGGATAACTGGCGTATGCGTTTGATGGCCGGGTATTACTACAAGCTGATCAATAAAGACAATGAGCGCCTGACGGTCGGCCTGAATAATATGTTGTGGCGCTATAACAAAGATTTGAGCGAGTACACGCTGGGGCAAGGCGGCTATTACAGCCCACAGCAGTATGTTTCGTTTGCGGTGCCGGTGACGTGGCGTAAACGCACCGAGAACTGGTCGTGGGAATTGGGCGCTTCTGGCTCCTGGTCACACGCCAGAACCACCGGGACGAAACGCTACCCATTGCAGGGGTTGATCCCGGATAACGAAACCTTCCCCAACGGCAACGCGAAGTATTCCGACAAGGATCGTGGCAGTTCGACCAGCAGTTCTAACGGTTTTGGTTATACCGCGCGGGCGCTGGTTGAGCGCAGAGTGACAGCCCACTGGTTTATTGGTGCAGGGGTGGACATTCAGCAAGCGAAGGATTATACCCCAAGCCACGCATTACTCTATGTCCGTTATTCCGGCGCAGGCTGGCAGGGTGACATGGATATTCCGCCTCAACCGTTGATGCCTTACGCCGACTGGTAAAAAAAAGATAATTCCTGGCGGGAAACTGCCGCGTGGCTGGCTCAGCGCGCGGCAGCGAATCACCAAAAATTCAACACGTTACCCTCCCTTTTTGCTGCGCTTTCCACAGCGCCAGGCAATCTGCCTGCTTGCTGGTCTCAAGCGCGTTGCGATCGAGTATACTCTGGCGGCAGAGTTCGCCGTTTATTTCCTCTGCGCTCATCGTATCTCTGGAGAGTGATTTTGCGTGTTAGCCGTTCTTTAACCATTAAACAGATGGCCATGGTTTCTGCCGTGTCGATGGTATTTGTTTTTATTTTTTGCGTTATTTTGCTGTTCCACTTTTTACAGCAGAATCGCTATTACACGGCCACGCAACTGGAAAGTATTGCGCGTTCTGTTCGTGAACCGCTCTCTGCGGCAATTCTGAAGGCGGATATTCCTGAAGCGGAGTCCATTCTCAAACAGATTAAACCGGCGGGTGTGGTCAGTCGCGCAGATGTGGTATTGCCGAATCAGTTCCAGGCGCTGCGGGTGCGCTTTATTCCGGAACGCCCGGTGCCGGTGATGGTCACTCGCTTCTTCGAATTACCGATCCAGATCTCCTTGCCTGTTTACTCCCTTGAGCGCCCGGCCAATCCCCAACCGCTGGCTTATCTGGTGTTACAGGCGGATTCCTGGCACGTCTATAAATTTGTTATCAGTACGCTCTCAACGTTAGTAACTGCTTACTTGCTGCTTTGGTTAGTGCTGACCGTGGCGATCTCCTGGTGCGTTAACCGGCTGGTGATACATCCGCTGCGTAAAATGGCGCGCGAGCTGAACGACCTGACGGCCGGAGAGCGGATTGGCCACCAGATGGCGCTGCCAGCGCATCACCATGATGATGAAATTGGCATGCTGGTGCGTAGCTACAACCGTAACCAGCTGATTATGTTGCGTGAATATGACGCGTTAAATATTCAGTCGACCCATTTCCCGGTATCTGGTTTGGCGAACAAAGCCTTTTTGATGGCGTTACTGGAGCAGGCAATTGCCCGCCAGCAGGCCACGGCCTTGATGATCGTCTCCTGCGAAACGTTGCACGATACTGCCGGTGTGTTGCAGGAGAACCAGCGTGAGATGTTGTTGCTGACGCTGGCGGAGAAGCTGAAATCCGTAGTGTCGCCGGATAGCGTACTGGCGCAGGTCAGCGGCTATGATTTTGCCATTATCGCCAACGGTGTAAAGGCGCCGTGGCATGCCATTACGCTAGGTCAGCAAGTGCTCACTGCTATGAATGAGCGCGTGCCGCTGCACGGAATTCAGCTGCGCCCGACCGCCAGCATCGGTGTTGCCATGTTCAATGGCGAAGTGAACGCGGAACAGCTCTACCGCCGTGCGGTTTCGGCAGCGCGTAATGCCCGGCGCAAAGGCAAAAACCAGATCCAATTTTTCGACCCTGAGCAGATGGAACTGGCGCAGCAGCGCTTAACCGAGGAGAGCGATATTCTGACCGCGCTCGATGAGGGCAAATTCGCCGTCTGGCTGCAACCGCAAGTGGATATGACGACCGGCAAACTGGTGAGCGCCGAAGTGTTACTGCGTATGCAGCAAGCGGATAATCGCTGGGATTTGCCAGACGGGCTTATCGAGCGCATGGAAGCCTGCGGCCTGATGATAAATGTTGGCTACTGGGTTCTGGAAGAGTCCTGCCGTTTGTTGTCGGCGTGGCAATCCCGCGGGATTATGCTGCCGTTGTCGGTCAATCTTTCTGCCTTGCAGCTACTGCACCCAAATATGGTGCCAGACATGCTTGAATTACTGCATCGCTACCGTATTGCACCGAATACCCTGATTCTCGAAGTGACCGAAAGCCGCCGTATTGACGATCCGCAGGCTGCGGTCGCGATCCTTCGCCCATTGCGTGATGCCGGGGTGCGCATCGCCCTGGATGATTTCGGCATGGGGTATGCCGGGCTGCGTCAGTTGCAGCACATGAAGTCGCTGCCCGTGGATGTGTTGAAAATCGACAAATTGTTTGTCGAAGGGTTGCCGGAGGACAGCAGCATGGTGTCGGCCATTATTCACATGGCGCGCAGCCTCGGGCTGGAGATTATCGCCGAAGGGGTGGAGAACGAGGCGCAGCGACGCTGGCTGGCAGAGGCGGGTGTGGATGTGGCCCAGGGCTTTTTATTTGCCCGCGCGACCACGCCGGAGGTTTTCGAAGGCCACTATTTCGCCGCGACGGATAAGGCTGAAAAACAATAAATTGTTATGGGCTTGTGCGAGTCAGTTCAAACTTTTTAACATTGTTGTTTCAGAAATGATGTAAGTTTATTTCTGTCATGTTTGACGGGTGTTATTTTTAAATCGCAGGCTAGGTAAAAATCCCCACTAAGCCTGAGGTTTAATCCAAGGACACCTTATGAAAACCTCTTTGTTTAAAAGTCTCTACTTTCAGGTTCTGACGGCGATTGCTATCGGTATCCTGCTTGGCCATTACTATCCTGAACTCGGCGCGCAAATGAAGCCGCTTGGTGATGGCTTCGTTAAGCTTATCAAGATGATCATTGCCCCTGTCATCTTCTGTACGGTTGTTACCGGCATCGCGGGCATGGAAAGCATGAAAGCGGTGGGACGTACTGGTGCCGTTGCGCTGCTTTACTTTGAAATCGTCAGTACGCTGGCGCTGATCATCGGCCTGGTGATTGTTAACGTGGTGCAACCCGGCGCGGGCATGAACGTGGACCCCGCAACGCTGGACGCCAAAGCGGTTGCTGTTTACGCCGAACAGGCGAAAGAGCAGGGGGTCATTGCGTTCCTGCTTGATGTTATTCCTTCCAGCGTGATCGGCGCATTTGCCAGCGGCAACATTCTGCAAGTGCTGCTATTTGCTGTGCTGTTTGGATTTGCGTTGCATCGCCTTGGCCATAAAGGCCAGTTGATTTTCAACGTCATTGAAAGTTTCTCGCAGGTGATCTTCGGTATCATCAACTTCATCATGCGTCTTGCCCCGATTGGTGCTTTCGGCGCAATGGCATTCACCATTGGCAAATACGGTGTTGGCACGCTGGTGCAACTCGGTCAGTTGATCATCTGCTTCTATGTAACCTGTATTCTGTTTGTGGTGGTCGTACTGGGTGGCATCGCGCGGGCAACCGGCTTTAGCATCTTCAAATTTATCCGGTATATCCGTGAAGAGCTGCTGATTGTGCTCGGTACGTCGTCATCTGAATCCGCGCTGCCGCGTATGCTGGAGAAAATGGAACGCCTGGGGTGCCGCAAATCGGTGGTGGGGCTGGTTATTCCGACCGGGTACTCTTTCAACCTGGATGGTACTTCCATTTACCTGACCATGGCGGCGGTCTTTATCGCGCAGGCGACGAATAGCCAGATGGATATCTTCCATCAAATTACGCTGCTGGTGGTGCTGCTGCTCTCCTCGAAAGGCGCTGCCGGGGTGACTGGCAGTGGGTTTATCGTGCTGGCGGCCACGCTGTCTGCGGTTGGGCATTTGCCGGTGGCGGGCCTTGCGCTGATCCTGGGTATCGACCGCTTTATGTCTGAAGCGCGTGCGTTAACCAACCTGGTCGGTAACGGTGTAGCGACAATCTTCGTCGCAAAATGGGTGAAAGAGCTGGACCAAAAACAGCTCGTCGATACGCTGAATAATCGTGCTGACAGCACGAAAACCCACGAAATTTCCTCATAATTTCACTACTTATGACCGCAGTCCCTTGTCGGGCTGCGGGCTTCTGCGCATAATCCCCCCAGATACCGACGCCATTCATGATGAATTTTCGGGATAATTCACTTCGCAGTGAGACGTTTTGCGTTTCTTGTGGTCTAAAAGCGAAGTGTTTTTATGTATCTTTCGACCTCCTCCTGGAGGGCTAACTTTTTAACCAGGAATGTTGATTAGGGGTTCACATGCAGGGCACAAAAATTCGATTGTTAACAGGCGGTTTGCTGATGCTGGCGGCTGTCGGTTATGTGCAGGCAGATGCGCTCCAGCCAGACCCGGCGTGGCAACAAGGGACACTGGCGAATGGTTTTAAGTGGCAAGTGTTAGCCACGCCGCAGCGCCCCAGCGATCGTATTGAAATTCGTCTGTCTATTGATACCGGCTCGCTCTCCGAAAGCACACAACAGAGCGGATTCAACCATTTTATTCCCCGTATCGCGCTGACCCATAGCGGTCGACTTGAACCGGCGCAGGTACGTTCTTTATGGCAGCAGGGCATCGATCCGAAGCACCCACTGCCTCCGGCTGTCGTCTCTTACGACTTTACGCAATACAGCCTGAGCCTGCCGAATAACCGCAGCGATCTCCTGAAAGAAGCGCTGGTCTGGCTGGCCGACGCCGCCGGTAAGCTCACTATCACACCCGAAACGGTCAGCCATGCGCTGGCCAGCAATGATGTGGTCGCAACCTGGCCTGCCGACACCAAAGACAACGCGTGGCGGTACCGTCTGAAAGGCTCCGCACTGCTGGCGCATGACCCCTCCGACGCGCCAAAAGATCCGGTCGATGCCGAACAGGTCAAAGCATTTTATGAAAAATGGTACACCCCGGACGCGATGACGCTGATTGTGGTCGGCAACGTGGATAGCCGGGCTATCGCCGAGCAAATTAATAAGACGTTCGGTGAGTTAGAAGGGAAACGCCATACGCCTGCGCCGGTGCCGACATTGTCGCCGCTGCCGCGCCAGCCGGTAAGCCTGATGACCGACGCGGTCACACAGGATCGGTTGTCGATTATGTGGGACTCGCCCTGGCAGCCGATCCGTGAGTCTTCGGCGCTGGAGCGTTACTGGCGTGCGGACTTAGCGCGCGAGGCGCTGTTCTGGCATATTCAGCAAAACCTGACCCGCAACAACACCAAAGACATTGGCCTGAGCTTTGAATGCCGGGTGCTTTTCCAGCGCGCCCAGTGCGCCATTAATGTCGATTCGCCGAACGACAAGCTGAATGCTAATGCAGGCGTTATTGCCCGGGAACTGGCGAAAGTGCGTGAAAAAGGGTTGCCGGAAGAGGAGTTCAAGGCGTTGATTGCGCAGAAGAGCCTTGAATTACAGAAACTGTTTGCCACGTATGCTCGCACGGGGACCGACATTCTGATCAGCCAGAGAATGCGCTCGCTGCAAAACCAGGTGGTGGACATCGCCCCGGAACAGTATCAGAAACTGCGCCAGGCGTTCCTGGCAAGCCTGACGCCGGAAATGTTGAACCGGGATCTGCATCAGCAACTATCGCAGGATATGGCGTTAATATTGCTGCAGCCGAAAGGGGAACCGGAATTCAATATGAAGGATCTGCAGGCGACGTGGGAAGGCGTGATGGCACCCGCGGATGCGTCTGCTGCGCCCGCCGCCGCCGATGACACCCATTCGGATGTCTCAGATATTCCACCGCAGCAATGATCTGCTCATGATATGAAAAAGGCCCGCTTATACGGGCCTTTTGTTTTGAGTACGTCACGATAACTGCTGTGCGTACGCACAAAATCAGTCTGGCATGGCCTCGTGCGGAATAATCGCGCCGCGATACTGAATCACTGTACTGGCGGTTAAGTGGCCGCGTTTCGCCGCTGCTGCGGCGTCGCCCCCGGTAAGACGCACGGCAAGGTAGCCCGCGCTGAAGGAGTCGCCCGCCGCCGTTGTATCAATCACTTTCTCTTTCGGCAATTTCACGGCCGGTACTTCAATTATCGCTTCACCGGTAATAGCAACCAGGCAGGAGTCTGCGCCGCGTTTGATCACCACTTCCTCAACGCCCGCGCGCTGCGTACGTTCAATGACCTCTTCTACCGGTTTAGCGCCCCACAGCAAATCTTCATCATCCAGCGTCAGGAAGGCAATATCGGTGCAGGCCAGCATCTGCTGATATACCTGCTGCGTCTCTTCTTTGCTGTTCCACAAACGCGGGCGATAGTTATTGTCAAAAATGACCTTGCCGCCGTTGGCGCGGCATTCCTGCAGCAATGACAGCAACTTCTGGCGGCTGTTCGGGCTTAAAATCGCCAGGCTGATGCCGCTGAGATAGAGATAGTCGAAGGTCGCCAGCTCTTCGCAGATGGCGTCTGCCTGCTCACTCTCCAGCCAGAATTTCGCTGCAGCCTCGTTACGCCAGTAGTAAAAGGTACGTTCGCCGGTTTCATCGGTTTCGATGTAGTACAGGCCCGGTAAACGGTTTTCCATTCGCTGAATCAGGCGGGTATCCAGCTTTTCACTCTGCCAGGCTCCCAGCATTTGCTGGCTGAAACTGTCCGTCCCGAGCGCGGTAACATAGTGCACCGACAGGGCCGCCGGGTCGACCTGGCGCGCAACATATACGGAGGTGTTAAGGGTATCGCCGCCAAAGCCACGCTTAACATCGTCGCCTTTTTGTGACAGCTCAATCATGCATTCGCCAATGATGGCAATTTTCCTGGACATAGTCGTGAACCTGAATCAGATGAATTAACGATAGTGTGCGTTGTGGGTGTTTCGTGGTCAACTATATTAAAACAACGTTCCAGTATTTTTTTGAGCTAAAGCGTATTCCATGCATATTCCGCCGTGTCGTTTTTTAATTTTGCAACCTGCATGAACATAAAGTTATCAGACGGAGCGCCGATAACCCTTTGACGAGTTCTTCCAGGTCATCCCATCGACAGGACAGCAGAAATGAAGTTAAAGCAGGTCATCCAGCAACTCAGTATTCCTGAGGCGAGCATCGAAAGCTTGCAGGAACGGCGTTACTGGCTGCAATGCGAACGTGCTTATACTTATCAGCCCATCTACAAAACAGATGGACGCCTGATGGCTATTGAAGTATTGACCATTGTTACCCATCCCTCGCAGCCAGAAACCCGCATTGCTCCGGACCGTTACTTTTCAGAAGTCCCGGTGCGTCAGCGCGTGGAAGTGGTATATGAACAAGTGGCGCTGCTGGCGGAACAAAAGGCATTTTTTGCCGAAAACGATGTGCTGGCGTCGGTGAATGTTGATGGCCCGACCCTGCTGGCAATGCGCCAGGTAGATGAGTTGATGTCACTGGTGGAATCGCTGCCGTGGATCCGTTTTGAACTGGTTGAACATATTCGATTGCCGCAGGATTCAACATTCGCTTCAATTAGCGAAATCGGTCCGCTGTGGCTTGATGACTTTGGTACCGGGATGGCGAATTTCTCTGCGCTGAGCGAAGTCCGGTACGACTACATCAAAGTGGCGCGTGACTTGTTTATCATGCTGCGCAAAACCCCGGAAGGGCAGAATTTGTTCACGTTGCTGTTGCAGTTAATGAACCGCTATTGTCAGGGCGTGATTGTCGAAGGGGTTGAAACGCTGGAAGAGTGGCGTGATGTGCAGGACTCTCCCGCTTTTGCCGCTCAAGGGTATTTTCTCTCTCGCCCGGTTCCGTTAACCCGACTTGAACACGTGATACTCGAGCTGTAATCGCCGCCCTTTCCCTGAGCCTCAGCTATCTTTATGAAAGCAAGGCTTAAAAAGGAAAGGCACAATGACAAAAACGAGTAAAGCGATCATTGCCATCGTTGCAACGCTACTGCTGCTGATTGTGGTTGCCATTATTATCATCGCCACATTCGACTGGAATCGCCTTAAACCTACCATCAATGAAAAAGTCTCCGTCGAGCTGAATCGTCCGTTTGCCATTCGTGGCGATCTGGGCGTGGTCTGGGAACGGCAAAAAGAAGAGCCAGGCTGGCGTAGCTGGGTACCATGGCCGCATATTCACGCCAATGACATTATGCTTGGCAACCCGCCGGATATTCCCGAAGTCACGATGGTGCATCTGCCGCGCGTGGAAGCCACGCTGGCTCCGCTCTCACTGCTGACCAAAACTGTTTATCTGCCCTGGGTCAAACTCCAGCAACCGGATGCCCGGCTGATCCGTCGCTCAGACACCCTCAATAACTGGACATTTACCCTCGCCAGCGAAGGTAACAAAGACGCAAATGCGCAGCCTTCAGGCTGGTCTTTCCGCCTCGACAATATTCTTTTTGATCGCGGACGTATCGTCATTGACGATAGCGTCACCCGCTCCGATATAACGATCCTCGTCGATCCGTTGGGTAAACCGCTGCCATTTAGCGAAGTCACCGGTAACAGTGATGCGAAAGTGAAAGCGGGCGATTATGTTTTTGGCTTGACGGCGAAGGGGCGCTACAACGGCCAACCGCTCTCTGGTTCCGGGAAGATCGGCGGTATGCTGGCGTTGCGCGGTGATGACACCCCCTTCCCGGTACAGGCAGATTTTCGTTCCGGTAATACCCGCGTGGCGTTTGTCGGCACGGTAACCGATCCGCTGAAGATGGGCGGCGTTGACTTGCAACTGAAGTTCGGCGGTGATTCGCTTGGCGATCTGTATGACCTCACCGGCGTGCTGCTCCCGGATACGCCACCGTTTGAAACCGATGGTCACCTGGTGGCGAAGCTCGATAACGAAAAAAGCTCCCAGTACGATTACCGTGATTTCAATGGCCACATTGGCGCCAGCGATATTCACGGTACGCTGCGCTACACCACTGGCAAGCCGCGTCCGAAACTGGAAGGGGACGTTGAATCACGTCAGTTACGGCTGGCCGATCTGGGGCCGCTGATTGGCGTGGATTCCGGCAAAGGCACGGTGGCGAATAAAGATAAAAGCTCACCACAACCGGCGGACAAAGTGTTGCCCTACGATCGCTTTGAAACCGATAAATGGAACGTGATGGATGCCGATGTGCGCTTTAAAGGTCGCCGTATTGAGCATGGTTCAACCCTGCCGATTAGCGATCTCTCCACCCACGTGATGTTAAAAAATGCCGACCTGCGCCTGCAGCCACTGAAGTTTGGCCTAGCGGGGGGCACCATCTCTTCCACTGTTCATCTTGAAGGCGACAAAAAGCCGATGCAGGGACGGGCGGAAATTCAGGCGCGCCGGCTGAAGCTTAAAGAACTGATGCCCAACGTTGAACTGATGCAAAAAACGCTCGGCGAGATGAACGGCGATGCCGATATTCGCGGGGTGGGCAATTCGGTGGCGGCGCTGCTCGGCACCAGCAACGGCAATGTGAAACTGCTAATGAACGACGGTCTGGTCAGCCGCAACCTGATGGAGATCCTCGGTCTGAATGTGGGGAACTACGTAGTGGGGCAGATCTTCGGCGATGATGAAGTGCGGGTAAACTGCGCAGCCGCCAATCTGGACCTGGTGCAGGGCGTGGCGCGCCCGCAGATTTTCGCTTTTGACACGGAAAACGCGCTGATTAACATCACCGGGACTGCCCGTTTCGCCTCTGAACAGCTGGATTTGACCATCGATCCGGAAAGTAAAGGGGTGCGGATTGTGACGCTGCGCTCGCCGTTATATGTGCGCGGCAGCTTTAAAAATCCGCAGGCGGGCGTTAAAGCCGGGCCGTTAATTGCGCGTGGTGCGGTGGCCGCAGCGCTGGCGACGCTGGTCACGCCGGCGGCGGCACTGCTGGCGTTGATCTCGCCTTCAGAAGGCGAGCAAAATCAGTGTCAGGCCATTTTGTCGCAGATGAAGCGCTAAGTTATCGCCCTCTCTCCGGAGAGGGCGAACGCATTACAGCGACTGGTGCCTGGTTTCGTGGGTCAGCAGCAGCGCCAGCAGCGTTAATGTTGCCATCGCTGCCAGGTAAACCCCCACATAAAACAGACCGTAGTTTGCCTGCAGCCAGGTGGCGATGTAAGGAGCAACAGACGCGCCAAGAATCGACGAGACGTTGTAAGAGAAAGACGCCCCCGTGTAACGCACTTCTGTCGGGAACAGCTCCGGCAGCAGCGCCCCCATCGGTCCGAACGTTAACCCCATCAGGCTCAGGCCAATCAACAGGTATGCCATAACCAGCACCGGGTTACCGGAACCGAGCAGCGGCGGGAAGATAAACAACGCGAACACAATGATCATTGCGGTGATCGCCACCATGCTTTTGCGGCGCCCGAACGCATCCGCCAGCAAGCCCGCAACCGGCACCATCACGCCAAAACCAATGACCGCCAGCATCAACATCCACAGCACTTCGTTACGCGGCAGTCCCAGTCCCTGCGGCGAGGTGCTGTAGGTCATCGAGTAAACGGTCATGATATAGAACAGGGTGTAGGTCGCCAGCATGATAAAAGTGCCCAGCACCGTAACGCGTACATGTTTGGTTAACAGCGTACCCAGCGGCACTTTCACCTGTTTTTTCGCGGCGGCAACTTTGGCAAAAACCGGCGTTTCATGCAGTGAAACACGCACATACAAACCAATAATCACCAGCACGGCGGAGAAGATAAACGGAACGCGCCAGCCCCAGCTCATAAACTGCTCATCGGTCAGCAACCAGGAGAGCAGCAGGAAAGTACCGTTGGCAAAGAAGAAGCCAATAGGCGCGCCTAACTGCGGGAAGGAGCCATACAGCGCGCGTTTCCGCGGTGGCGCATTTTCTGTCGCCAGCAACGCCGCGCCGCCCCATTCACCGCCCAGCCCCAGGCCCTGGCCAAAACGGGCCAGCGCCAGCAGCAGCGGCGCCATGACGCCAATCGTTTCATAACCTGGCAGCAGGCCAATCAATACGGTCGAGATCCCCATCGTCAGCAGTGACGCAACGAGGGTGACTTTACGGCCAACGCGGTCGCCAAAGTGACCAAATACTGCCGAACCAATAGGGCGGGCAATAAACGCGATAGCGAAGGTGGCCAGCGACTGGAGTGTCGCCGCGGTCGGATCGCCCTGCGGGAAGAAGATATGCGGGAAAACAATGACCGCCGCGGTCGCGTAAATATAGAAATCGAAGAATTCGATGGCGGTGCCAATCAGAGAGGCGACGACGACTTTATTACGTGAGTTTACCGGTGGGTTTTCCTGCTCATTGTCTAATGTTGTAGCTGTAGCTTGCATAGAATTTTCTTATTTTTGGCGAACGAACGACCATATTAGTCACAGCAAAAGCGACATTTCAATCTGTAACAAAATGGCGGGCCGAGCAAAAAACAGGCAAAAAGCGGATAATTTTCAGACCCGAGATTTATCTTCTATGAAATGCTTCACACATTTTCAAAATTAGTGAATAAAACTGGTTTTTGGTTAAATAAAAGTTACGGTCTGGATTTTCATGCTGAATTAGCCGATCGGGCTGAAATATTGCAATTGTGATCAGCCCGATAGCCCGTTTAACGATCGGTTTTGCCTGGCATACGCGGGTCATCTTTGTACTGCGCAGTGGCGATCCACGCGGCGCAAAACAGTGTCAGGCGGGCGAAGAAGTAGAAGAACGCCATCAGACCCAGCACGGAGCCAAACGCCGCGCCAGAGGGGGACTTCACCAGCGATGGCAGGGTCCAGGTCATGATGATTTTAATCACCTCAAAACCCACTGCGGCGATCAGGGTGCCGCGGATCAGGGCTTTTCTGCGCGGGCGGTGGCGCGGCAATCGCCAGAAGATCCAGAAGAACAGCAAATAGTTAGCGAAAATGGAAATTGCCAGGCCAATGAGCCGCCATGCCGGTTTCAGCCACTCGATATAATCCAGGTAGAGCGCAGAGATGATGAGCTGCTGTGCCGCGCCGGAAATGGACGTGATCGACAGGGTGACAACCAGCGCGATCAGCAGACCAATCAGCGAAATAAAGTCGCGGAAATACTTCACCCAGATTTTTTCCTGGTCCTGTGCATTGCGCTCCCAGACATCACGCGACTGGGCACGAATGGCTTCGCGCAGGTTGCCCATCCAGTTCACACCGGAATAGAGCGCAATGGCCAACCCGACAATGCCCACCGTCGTGCGCTGTTGCACGGCGATATTAATGGTGTTCTTCAGCGTCGCCGCCATCGTCGGATCGCTGACGCTCATTAGGATCTTGTCGAAGATATCCTGTAATAACGTCGGGTGTGAGGCGAGCACAAAACCTGCCGCAGCAAAAGAAACCATCAGAATGGGGATCATCGATAAAAACGAGAAATAGGTGATGGCCGCGCCAAATTGGTTCCCCATGCGGTCGTTAAAGCGTTCCGTGGCCCGGATCAGATGCGCGATAACGGGAAAGCGCTGAATTTTTTGCACCATATCATTCAGCTTCGACAGCGTGGTGTTGCCCTTCGGGCTGGCGGTGTGTTCCTTTTCCGGCGGCGGCACCGTCATTTTCCTGACGGGTTCGTAGTCGAGATGTTGCGTCGGGCGTTTTTCGTGATTCTCCGGCGTCATCAGGTCGTTTTTCCTTTTCCTGAAGGTGAGGTAACTGGAATTATAGCCTGGTGCTAATCCACATAGTCTTTCAACGCGGCGGCCAGCCATTCCATAAAGAGGTGCACGCGACGCGAAAGGTTGCGGCGATGCGGGTATATCAGCGAAACCGGCATAGCTTCGGCGCGGTACTGGGGCAGGATCTCGACCAGTTTGCCGCTGCGTAACGCATCGCGCACGCCAACGCGGGGCACCTGAATAATCCCCAGCCCCGCCATGCAGGACGCCTGGTAAGTCTCGGTACTGTTCACGGTCAGAATGCCCCCGGTTTTTACCCATGTTGTCTGCCCGTTTTGCCACACTTCAAACCCCAGTGGGCGAACACCAAGGTTTGCGGCGTAATGCACCAGCGCATGGGAAGAGAGATCGTCGAGGGTTTCCGGGTAGCCAAAACGCGCCAGATAACCCGGGCTGGCGCAGTTAATGACCGAGAGCCGGCCAAGCTGGCGGGCAATCAGGCCAGAATCTTTTAGCGTCCCAACGCGTACCACGCAGTCAAAGCCCTCGCGGATAATATCCACCCGTCGGTCGCTGCTGCTCAGTTCCAGTTCGATGCCGGGGTACTGTTGCAAAAAAGTGGGCAACCGGGGGATCACCAGGTTTTTCGCCACGCCAACGGGCATATCCACGCGCAGCCGCCCGCTGACGCTGGCCGGATCGTGCAAAAACATACCGTCGAGTTCGTCGATATTCGCGAGCAGATCTTTGGCCCGCTCGTAATAGACCATGCCATCCTGGGTGAGCTGCACGCGGCGGGTCGTTCGATGCAGCAATTGCGTACCGAGATGCGTCTCCAGCGACTGGATCTGGCGCGATACGCTACCCTTAGGAAGCCCCATCGAGTCTGCCGCCCGGGAAAAACTCTCCAGTTCTGCGACGCGGATAAACAGTTGCATTGCGTAAATTTTATCCATCACGGCACTCGATTGTTGTCATCAGTGAAACAGTGAAGCGTAATTTAGCACCTTTATTGTTTTTCCGTCAGCTAATACGCTTTCCTGACACATTCCTTCAGTGAAAACGAGGTTTCTTATGACACAACCTATTGCATTAGTGACTGGTGGTAGCCGCGGTTTGGGTAAAAACGCGGCGTTGAAGCTGGCTGCACGGGGAACGGGAATTATCCTGACCTATAACCATAATGCTGACGATGCGCTGCGCGTTGTGCGCGAAATTGAAGAAAAAGGCGTGAAAGCCGTGGCATTGCAGCTTAATGTCGGCAATTGTGCCGCCTTCGCCGCGTTTACCCGACAAGTCCATGAACAGCTTAAAACGGTCTGGCAGCGTGAGACGTTTGATTATTTATTGAACAATGCGGGTGTCGGTATTAATGCAGCTTTCGCCGACACCCGCGAAGAGCAGTTTGACGAGTTGGTCAACATCCACTTCAAGGGGCCATTTTTCCTGACGCAGCATCTGCTGCCATTGCTCAAAAATGGTGGGCGGATCCTGAATGTTTCCAGTGGGCTGGCGCGTTTCTGCCAGCCCGGTTATGCCGCCTATGCTGCGATGAAAGGGGCGATGGAAGTCCTGACGCGTTATCAGGCAAAAGAGCTGGGTCTACGGGGGATCACCGTCAACATTATTGCGCCTGGTGCTATCGAAACGGATTTTGGCGGCGGCATGGTGCGGGATAACGAACAAATTAATCAGCACATTGCAGCGCAAACCGCGTTGGGGCGCGTGGGGTTACCAGATGATATTGGCGACGCCATTGCCGCATTACTGAGTGATGATCTGGCCTGGATGAATGCGCAGCGCGTGGAAGTCTCCGGCGGGATGTTCCTGTGAGGGCCGATGCCCGGCGGGTGACACTGCGCCGGGCGTGCACGGTTTATTGCTTCTGAAAATGGGTGACTTTGATTTGCGGCGGCTGCTGTTTTTTATCCAGCGAGCCGCTGATACCGACTAATTCATCCGGCGAGACTGATTTACCATCAAAAACGGCTTTGGGAATATAGGCCTGAATCTGATCGGTTTTGTCGCGGAACAAATAGAGATCTTTCCCCTCTTCTTCGACCAGATTGCCACGTAGCGAAATGGACGCGTTATCGTGCAGGGCTTTCGCCTGCTTAACCGTCATGGTACGCGCATCTTCAATACCGCGGTAACCGTCTGTGATTTTGTGCGGCGGCGGTGGTGCTTTGTCGGTCTTCAGGCCTGGTTGGTCTTCGGCAAACGCAGTAGCGCAAAGCAGAGTTGTGATGCAGGCGGTGGCCAGTACGATTTTTTTCATAACTTCTCCTGATAGTGTTCTGAACACAGCCTTAAGCCTGGCAGAGGTACAGGAGGTGTGCAGGCTAATTACCGGCTTTTGCAAATTCATGCCGCAGCAAGCCAAACAGCCAGTCATTTTGCCAGCGTCCGGCCAGCCAGTAGGCTTCGCGCAGTTCGCCTTCCAATAAGAAGCCTGTTTTTTCCAGTAAATGGCGTGAAGCAAGATTCCCTGCCGTCACTGTGGCCACCAGACGACGAATGCCGCCGTCATTAAACGCGTAGTGACAGAGCGCATTGAGCGATTCTCTGGCATAACCTTTGCCTTGTGCCTGCGGTGCAAACAGGAAGCCCACTTCTGCGCAATCATCTTCACGGTGAATGTATCCTGTCACGCCGAGCGGTAACTGGCTGGCATTGTCCCGTACCACTAAACAGAGCCAGTGCGGGCTGCCGGGAGACCATGACGGCAGGCGTGAGATAAATGCCGTGCGAATCTCCTGTTCTGAACGCGGTTCTGCGACATATTGCATCACCTCCGGCTGCTGTTGCAGCGCGAGAAAGAACGGCCAGTCGCGTTCGACGATCGGTTCACATATTAACCTGGGGGTACGAAGTATTGGCACGTTGAATGTCTCCAGTGATTTTTTTTACGTGTTCAAACGGTTGTCACTGATAATAATTATTATCTGCGCTATGTTTTAACTACAGATAAATAAAGAAAAAATTCAGCGCTGATGTAGGCCAGATAATTATTTCTTCAGTTGTACTTAAAGGAAAATAATGACACATACTGCCCCAGCTAGTACGGGTGAACAGTTTGAAAAATGTATTGCCGTTATTCGCGAGGCTGCCGTCGAAATTCTGTTATTACTGAATGCGCATTTCGATGAGGGAAAAGATCCCCGCTGGTTTCTTGAACAACTGGATATTGCGCGCCTCAGTATGGGTGGATGGGGCGCAGTGGCAAAACGACTTAAACTCAACGATGCGGAATTAACTCAGTTCACTTTACAACTTCGCCACTTGCAGCAGCTCGTTCCGCATTATGAGAGCGGGCAAAGCGTGACGGAAAATCAGCTTATTGCCGCATTACGCTTTGTGGCGGCGTTAGAAAACCTGCGCGCCCGGCAAAAATTGCTGAGCTACACCACGTTGCTAAAAGTGACGGATGCTCAACAAACACATGGCCTGGAGCAACTGCGGGCGCTGGAACTGATGATCAAATCGCTGGTTATGCAGGCATGGTCAGATCCTGAACGGCTGCGCAACCATCTGAAAATGCAGTTTGGTGCCGATCGCGTGCGTCGCTGGCTGCGGATTGGCGATCGAAACGATGTATTAAGCGGCATGCGCTTTAGTGAGCTGGCATTGCTGTTAATCGATAAAAAAGAGTTCAGCCAGCACTATGCACGATTGTTTAATGATTCGTCGGTCTTAAACCTTTTTCTGGAACCCCGCAAAACGCTACAAACGTTTCTGGATGATATCCGGCAGATCCGGACAACCGTGATTGCCAACCAGCCGCTCACCTCGAATCAGTTGAGCCTGCTGGAGAGTTATTACCCGCAAATTACCGGGCCGGTACAGCGGGCATGGGAAGAGGGGCGCACAAAAACGAACCCCGCTCACTTATTGAAAGAAGCGGGTGTGGGACTGGACGCTTTCTGGGAGCAAGCGCGCAAGCGTGATCGCGCCGCCGGAGGTGATGAGATGCCAATACGCGACAATATTGATCCCCCCGCTAAACGTGCAGCGCGCAGCCGCGAAGAGCGGGATGTGATGCTCTCAGGTGCGCTGTGGGGCGCGGTGGGGGTGATGGTACTGCTTATGGTCATTGGCGCGTTCTGGATGTTTAGCAGCGGGAGTTCTGTACCGGCTTCCCGTGGAAGCGGTATTTCAGTACCGATTGCCGAAGACAGGCAGCGAACCTCACCAAAAGAAGAACTGAGCAATATGGGGATCCCGCGCGATGAGAACAATTTCCGTTCGGCCATCGATCGTAATGACACCAAGGTGGTGTCGATGTTTTTACGCACGGGCATGAACTGGAAGCTCTCATGGACGGAACAGGCAATGGCGGCTGATAACAGCGAGGTGCTGGAAATGCTGTTGCGCTACCGGCTGCAAATGGATGAAAACCGCCCCTGTCGGCGCTTCATTACCACGCTCTCGCACGAAATGCTGGCCGGTAAAAAGTTAACGTCCATCGGCAAAGAATACCTGCGGGCCTTCTGTGCGCGGGAGCCGGTGGTAGAACGCCAGCGTTACGAGATGGAACAGGCGCAGTTGCGTTACAAAGCAGAACCTTCGGACGAGAATAAAAAACAGGCGGACATTCAGACCGCCATTTATAACGTCATTGACTAAGAGGCAGCCCTGCTGGCGCAGCGCTCATCCGGTCTGGATCCTTCCAGGCCGGATTGCCATCCGGCCTGTTTTCAGCCCGGCAGATCAGGGCTCGCCGTACAAACCAATTAATCTGCGCACGACACCATTCGTCCAGCCGAAACCATCCTGCAACGGATATTCACCCCCGCCCCCTTCGCGTGGCGTGCTGCTGGCAATGTGGTACTTCTCAATCAGTTTGTGATGATGCTGATAGTAGTGGTTCACGGTTTGTAACCAGCTGCGGGCGATTTCATCCCCCAGCGCATCGTTGCCATACAGTTTGAACCCCTGGATCGCCATCCATTGCAACGGCGCCCAGCCGTTAGGCTTATCCCACTGTTCACTGGTTTCATATTCGGTCGCCAGAATACCGCCAGGCGTCAGCAAACGCGCCGTCACGGCTTCTGCCAGTCTGTCTGCCTGTTCGTGAGTCGCCATGCCCACGTACAGCGGCACAATACTGGCGGCAGAAAACAGCGCCATCTGTTCACGACGCCAGTCATAATCGCGGTAACAACCGTTTTCTTCATCCCACAGGTAGCGGTTCACCGCGGCCCGGCGATCGCTGGCTTTCTGGCGGAACAACGTTTCGCGTTCGCGGTCGCCTTTCAGACCAGAAATATTGGCAATAGCGCTTTCCAGTTTGAACAGGAAGGCGTTCAAATCAATCGGGATAAACTGCGTCGTGCGAATACTTGCCAGACGTTGCGCGTCCCGCAGCCAGCGTGAAGAGTAATCCCAGCCGGACGCCGCGCCAGCACGCAAATCGCGATAAACCTCATTCGGCGGACGCCCTGAATGGCGCGCGGTTTCTACGTCTTCTATCCAGGATTCATCACGCGGGGTATCGCGGTCATCCCAGTAACGGTTGAGCAATGAACCGTCTGGCATGCGCACCACGTGGCGATAAGCCTGGTTGAGCACCAGCGACTCTGCGCCATCCATCCAGAATGCATATTCCATCAACAAATGGTCCAGGTAGCGGCGTGCGCCACGCACACCGTCCTCTTCGAACAGTTCGACCATCAGCGCAAACACTGGCGGCTGCGAACGGCTCAGGTAATAGGTACGGTTACCATTCGGAATGTGGCCGTAACGCTCAATCATCCACGCGAAGTTATCGGCCATACAGCGCAGGAGATCGTCACGCCCGCTTTCTGCCAGCCCCAGCATGGTGAAATAGGAGTCCCAGTAGTAGGTCTCCCGGAAGCGCCCGCCCGGCACAATGTAGGCCTGTGGCAGCGCCAGCAGGGATGACCAGGGAATATGATCCTGTGGTTCACGGGTCAATACCGGCCACAACTGGTCGATATGCTCTTTCAACGAATTTTCTGGGTTCGACACATACGCTTTTGCATAGTTTTCTGGCATCCAGAAATGACGCACCACAAACTGGCGCAGGTCAAACTCGGGTTTACGTTTGATTTTGCGATAACGAATCAGGATATCGAGCGGATCCATTTTCGGCGCGCAGTCAGGGAAGGTTTTACTATCGGAAAAGATACGCGATGACTGCACGTGTTCAAACAGCTCAAGATAACGATCGGCAGGGGTCAGCGCATCGGATGCGGGCAACCCTTCAATCATTTCCGGCTCCGGCTCCGCCTCGATCATTTCATCCAGTTTTAATTCGCATGGATCGGTTTCGTAGAAGACTTCCTGGTCAATGGCGAACCCGACTGATTCTGCGCTTTGTAATTTCTGGTTGAACATAACGATTCTGGCCTCCGGATGTCGTCGTAAAAAATACGGGTGTTTCCCGGCTATCTATTAAGCGTAGACATTCGCTTCGATCTTGGCGTGACAAAGTGTGCGCTCGATCACGTTTCATTGCCGGGTACAAAACCGAAGAAACGCACTAATTTGCTGATTTAAAAAATATAACTGGCATAACAAGACGGCCAGCGCAGCGGCGAAATTCGGAGCATTCGTTTTGCAACGATTTGTGAATAATCCCCCCGCTCTATTTTACCGCAGGGTAGAGTAGGGCAAACACCCGTTACGCACAGAGGAAAAGGCTTGGAACTCGCTACTATTACGTTAGAGCAATGTCTGGATATCCGCCATGCGGTACTGTGGCCGCAACGTGAGCGCGAGGCCTCACGCGTGGAGGGGGATGAACAGGCCAGCCATTATGGGGTCATTGCGCAGCAGGAAATCGTCAGCTGTTTATCCGTGTTTTTACGGGGCGATCGCCACTGCCAAATTCGAAAATTCGCCACGCTACAGCATAAGCAACAACAGGGATTTGGCCATTTTCTTTTCCAGTCGGTGCTGGAAAAACTCGCGCAGGAAGGAATAGCGTCAGTTCAACTGAATGCCAGAGCCAGTGCAGTATCGTTTTATACCCGGTTTGGTTTTATCGCAGAAAGCGCGCCGTTCCATCAACATGGTATGGCGTATATACGTATGGGACGAAAGTTGTGAAACACCCGGCAACAGCTGTCGCCGGGTAAAGGATCAACGCGGGATTTGCTGCGTAATGCAGTGGATATTACCGCCGCCGAGTAAAATCTCGCGCGCCGGTACGCCAGTGATGACGAAATCCGGGTACATCTCTGCAAACAACGCCTGCGCGGTCGCGTCGGTGGCCGGATCCAGCAGAGGGAAAATAATCTGCTGATTGCTGACCAGATAGTTGACGTAGGAGCCCGCCAGGCGGTTGCCTTCGTTACGCTCAATCGCCGTGCCTTTCGCTACGCCGTCGGCCTCTTCCGCACTGGCGAACAGCGCTGGTGGAGAGGGGACTTTCCACACTTTCAGCGTGCGGCCCTGCGCATCCTTCACCTGCTCCAGAACCTCAAGTGCGGCAACGGAACGGGCGTACTGTGGATCGTTGCGATCGTCTGTCCAGTGCAGCGCAACTTCACCCGGGCGCACAAAGCAGCACATATTGTCGATGTGACCGTCGGTTTCATCATTGAAAACGCCATCCGGCAGCCAGATGATTTGCGAGACACCAAGGTAGTCGCGCAACTGTTGTTCGATCTCCGCCTTGCTCAAATTCGGGTTGCGGTTTGGGTTAAGCAGACATTCTGCTGTGGTCAGCAGGGTGCCTTCGCCATCAACATGAATGGAGCCGCCTTCCAGAATCAGATCCGTGTGATAGCACGGCATTTGGTGGTAATGCGCCACCTGAGCCGCCACCTGCTGATCGCGATCCCAGCTTGCGTACAGACCGCCATTCAGACCGCCCCAGGCGTTAAATGTCCAACTGATGCCACGCTGTTCACCGGCGGCATTCAGCACTACTGTTGGCCCGGTGTCGCGCATCCAGGCATCATCGCTTTCCATTTCCACCAGGGTGACGTCCGCCGGCATGGTGGCGCGCGCTTTGGCCATCTCTGCAGCAGGCACGCCCATGATAACCGGCGTATTGCGTGAAATCGCCTGAGCCACTTTCGCAAAAGCCTGTTGCGCGGGCGCCGCGCCTGCACGCCAGTTATCGGTACGGTAGGGCCAAATCATCCACACGGCCTGATGCGGCGCCCATTCTGCAGGCATTGCGAACCCGTCTTTTACGGGCGTGGTCAGTTGTGACATGACTCAGCTCCTTACGCTGCCGTCAGAGGTGGCAAGCGTGGTGTACATGTTCGGACGACGGTCACGGAACAGACCCCAGGATGCACGTTGTGCGGCAATAGCATCCAGATCAAAGGTGTGCACCAGCACCGCTTCGTCCGTTTTGTTGGCTTGCTCGACCAGTGCGCCGGTCTGATCGGCAATGAACGACGAGCCGTAGAAGGTCATTTCCAGGCCTTCAACATATTTACTGGCTTCGGTACCGATACGGTTGGATGCAATCACCGGAATGACGTTGGCGGCCGCGTGACCCTGCTGAACACGGGTCCAGTGCGGCTGGCTGTCGATATCCGGGTATGCCGGTTCAGAACCAATTGCCGTAGGGTAGAAAATCACCTCAGCACCCATCAGTGCCAGTGAACGTGCTGTTTCCGGGAACCACTGATCCCAGCAGATACCAACGCCCACTTTCGCGTAGCGGGTGTTCCACACTTTGAAGCCGGTATCGCCAGGCACAAAGAACTGTTTTTCCTGGTAGGCCGGGCCATTCGGGATGTGGGTTTTACGGTAGGTGTCCAGCACGCTACCGTCGGCGTCTATCATCACCAGCGAGTTGTAGTAGGCGTTGTTGCTCTTTTCAAACAGGCTCAGCGGCAGCACCACTTCCAGCTCTTTGGCCAGTGCAGAGAAATGCTTGATCAGCGGGCTGGTAGCCACTTCCTGCGCCAGAGCGTAGTGTTCCGGGCTCTGATCGATGCAGAAGTAAGGTGCAGCAAACAGCTCCTGAATCAGGATGATCTGTGCGCCTTTGCTGTGGGCTTCACGTACCAGACGCTCTGCGTTTTGTACGTTTTTTTCCAGATCCCAGCTACAGGCCATTTGGGTTGCGGCGACTGTGACATTTCTCATAAAAAAATCTCCCGTTGGACTCGGTTCAGGCAGTGCAAATTGTCAGCACCTATTTTGCTGCAAACTATAGCAACGAAAACCGTTATGCATAAAATGTATTGTTATCATAAAAACATGAACAGGATGCATAGTGGTGATCGACCTGAACTTGCTGCGGCTGGTGCCGATTCTGGCGAAAGAGAAGAACGTGACCCGTGCGGCGCAGAAAGCCAATCTCTCGCAGTCGGCATTCAGCCATGCGCTGAACCGCCTGCGTGAACAGTTGAACGATGAGATGTTCATTCGCACGCGCAACGGCATGGAGCCAACGCCGTATGCGGCGATGATGATCCCGGTGATTGAAAATGCACTTAGCAAGCTGGATAACGCCACACGCGGGCCGAGCCACTTCGACCCACTGCGCGACGCACACACCTTTTATATCGGCGCGGTGGATTACTTCGAGTTTATGTTCATGCCGGTGCTGACCGCGCGGTTTAAAACTATTGCGCCGAATGTGCGCCTGTCCGTGGATATTCTGTCTGAAACCATCAAAGTCGAAAGGGTGGAGAAAGGGCAACTGGATGCCTTTATCGGTGTGGATACGGTGCAGCACATTCCGCACTATTTTAATAAACACCGGCTGGTGTCGGATCATTTTGTGGCGATTGCGTCCATCGATCGTGACGACTTACCCGCGCAACTGACGATGAGGCACCTGGTCAGTGAACCTCAGATCCACTTACCAGCGGTGAGTTCCGGCGCAGATCACATCGACGGCTGGCTGCTCTCTCAGCACCTTTACCGCCCGCTGGCGACCGTGGTACAGAGCTATGCCGTTGGCGGGCGTGTGGCGGTGGCATCCGGTTATGTCATGTGTGTTCCGTTTCGTATTGCCCAGGAGCTGGCAAAGATGTTGCCGCTGCGCATTATGCAGTTGCCGGAGGGCGCTCCGTCGTATGATTTATTGTTGCTCACCCACCGGTTGTATGATTACCAGCCCGCGGTGCAGTGGCTGATTAACGAATTAAAAACCGCGCGCATTTAACGGCTGAAAGGTGGGGCTTATGCATAAATGACAACGCCTTTTAAACGAAAGAGCGCAGGCGAATAAAACCGGCGGGTGAGGCCGGTTTCTGGCAGTAAGCAAAGCTGATGATGTAGCACAACAACCCCGGAAGCGTTGCCTCCGGGGCCGCACTCAGTTGTGTTTATTGTTCAGTTCAAAACGGGGTGAAACCAGCCCATACAGCGTCCAGCCGAGGAAAGTCACAATTGAGCCGTAAAGCATGGCTTCTTCACCGGAGGAGTAAAGCGCATAGAAGCTGTACAGCGCGCCAATAAAGGCAACAATGTTCGCGGCTTTGGCTTTTGCCGGGTTTACGTTCGCCATTTTTTGAATGATCACCAGCGCCGCCATCGACAGAATATACGGGATGATGTTAGTCACCACCGCCAGATTGACCAGTACGTTAAACTGGCTGTTTAACGACGGACTGATCGTCATCAGCGATAACCCGCTCTGGATAATCACAATCGTCAGCATCCCCTGCACGGGCGCATCCACTTTTGTTACCCGTGAGAAGACTTTCGGGAAGTAACCTTCGTCAGCGGAGGATTTAAACACCTGCGCAATGGTGAACTGCCAGCCCAGCAGTGAACCGCAGCAGGACATGATCATCAGCGCCATAATCACTTTCCCGACTGCAGGGGTAAACATCTGCGCAAACGCCAGGCCAAACGGCGCAGTGGAGTTCGCCAGATCCATATTCGGCACAATCCCGGCAATCACGTTGGTGGAGACGATGTAAATCACCGCTGCACCCAGTGTGCCGCCCAGCACCGCAATCGGTACGTTGCGTTCGGGGTTTTCCACCACGTCCGCATTTGCGCAGGCCGACTCCAGTCCGAGGAAAGCCCACAAGGTCATGGCGATAGAGGAGCCGACAGCGCTGAAGAACGGCACGCTATGCGGATTCCAGGACGCGACATACAACGACGGGCTAAACCAGAACCAGCCAATAATGCACAGGCCAACCACCGGAATGATCACCCCCCACACGGTGATACTGCTGATCTGCCCGGTAATGCGCGCGCCGCCAAAGTTCGCCACGGTACAAATCCACAACACGCCGATGGTGGCGAGGCCAATTTGCACCGGCGACAAAACGGCGCCAAACAGCTCGGTGCCATACCCCACGGCAGAAATGGCGATGGCCACGTTAGCAATCAGCAACGACATGCCATAGGTGTAGTTCGCCATAAAGTTGCCGGATTTGCCGAACACATACTCCGCATAGCCGCCCATGCCGCCAGATTTCCTGCTGAACATGCCACACTTGGCAAAAGCCCATGCCAGCGCCATGGAACCGACAGCGGTCACCAGCCAGGAGATAATGGAAATGGTGCCGACTTCCGCCAGTTTGGTGGGCAGCATAATTATCCCGGAGCCCATCATATTGACCATCGTCAGAATGGTGAGCTGGATAACACCCATCTTATTGGATTTTGCCGTACTCATAATTTCTCTCCTTTCAGCAGGTTATGTTGCTGTTCCTGCTGCTTAATGACATAGCACCATACCTGTTTACGGCCATCATGTTCTTCGATGTACACACCCTGCAGCTCCGGCGCAAAACCCGGAAGCAGGTTGATCCCTTCTTCCAGCGCGCTGAAATAATGCAGTACCGAACCGCCCCAAATCTCGCCTGGGACGACACACAGCACCCCTGGCGGGTAAGGCAGCGCGCCTTCTGCCGCCACGCGGCCTTCCGCATTTGGCAGACGAACCAGCTCCACTTCGCCGCGCAGATAAGCGTAATTAGCGTCCTGAGGCGACATGCTGACGCGCGGGAAGTGCGATTTGCGGAACATCTCTTTCTGCAGCTGTTTTACGTTGTGGCGGGCGTAAAGATCGTGCATTTCCTGACATAGCTGACGCAGGCTGTAGCCGTCGTAACGCGCCTGGTGCTGGCGGTAGAGTGAAGGCAGGACGTCGGCAAGCGGCGCATCGGCTTCCAGCAATTTTTCGAACCGCACCAGCAGGGCAATAAGCTGCTGCAGCTTGGCCATATCTTCTGCCGGGGTCAGCAGAAACAGGATCGAGTTAAGGTCGCATTTTTCCGGTATTACGCCATTTTCACGCAGAAAGTTGGCAAGAATAGTGGCCGGAACGCCGAAGGCGTCATACTCCCCACTGCCCGCGTTAATGCCCGGCGTGGTTAGCAGTAGCTTGCACGGATCAACAAAGTACTGGTGTTCGGCATAGCCTTCAAAGGCGTGCCACCGTTCCCCTGGAACAAAATGGAAGAAGCGAAGATCGCTGGCGATCTCAGCAGTGTCATAGGATTGCCACGGTTTACCCTCGATGGTTTCCGGCACAAATGGACGGATATAACGGCAGTTATCGAGGATTAATTTGCGGGCATCAATGCCATTGATGACGCAGTCCATCCACATGTTGCGACCACTCACGCCCTCATGCATTTTGGCGTTGATATCCAGCGCGGCGAACAGCGGGTAAAAGGGGCTGGTGGAGGCGTGCATCATAAAGGCGTTGTTCATGCGCTTATGCGGCACATAACGGGGCTGCCCTTTGATATGGCGGTCTTTTTTATGGATTTGCGAGGTCTGGGAGAAACCCGCCTGCTGTTTGTGTACCGATTGGGTCACCAGAATGCCCGGATCGTTTTCGTTTAGATCCAGCAGCAATGGCGAGCAATCGGCCATCATCGGGATAAATTGCTCATAACCCACCCAGGCGGAGTCAAAGAGGATGTAGTCACACAGGTGGCCGATCTTGTCCACCACCTGGCGGGCGTTATAAATGGTGCCGTCGTAAGTCCCTAACTGGATCACCGCCAGGCGGAAGGGGCGTGCCTCTTTGGCCCGCTGTGGTGCAACGTCGTCAATAAGCTGGCGCAGATAGGCTTCTTCAAAACAATGGGCGTCGATGCCGCCGATAAAACCATACGGGTTGCGTGCGGTTTCCAGATAGACCGGTGTGGCACCTGCCTGCAAGAGTGCGCCGTGGTGGTTTGATTTGTGGTTGTTGCGGTCAAACAACACCAAATCCCCCGGCGTCAGCAAGGCGTTGAGCACCACTTTGTTGGACGATGACGTGCCATTCAGGACGAAGTAGGTTTTGTCGGCGTTGAACACGCTGGCCGCATGCTGCTGCGCAATGCATGGCGCGCCTTCATGGATCAACAAATCACCCATTGCTACGTCGGCATTGCACAGATCTGAGCGGAAAAGTGTTTCGCCAAAGTAATCAACAAACTGATTGCCTGCCGGATGGCGGCGAAAAAACTCACCGCCCTGGTGGCCAGGGCAGTCAAACGCGCTGTTGCCCTGGCTGACATAATCCACCAGCGCGCGAAAGAACGGCGGTCGCAGTTGAGTTTCATAGTGGTGAGCTGCAGTTTCCAACTGGCGACCGTAATAGTCGCTGCGGGTTTCGTTCAGCTCAAAGACGCCAGAGATCCGAGGCAGATGTTCCGCCGGAACGCGCTCTTCATCTTGTGTTGCGACAAAGACCGGGATGCCGTAGCCAGTGGCGTCGATTTCATCGAGTTTCCCTCGTTCAATATCATTGACGGATAACACAATGGCAGCAACGTCAATAAACTGACTTTCATCGACACTGACAATATTTCTCTGTGTGGAAAAACAATCATGACAGGAACGACTGATTGCAATTTTTAATTCAGACATTTTCAACTCTTTATTTTCAGGTAATAGCAGGTCCTCAATTTCTCAAATAAGAAATTGATATCTCCGGAGCGAATAAAATCATCCCACTGACAAATAAAAAGTCAGTAAGTCGATGTTATTCAGATGCAATAAACCCTAACCAGTCCGGTCACCAGTAATGCAGGGTTAGAGCGTGCGAGCACCGCGAGATACAGGCATTCAGCCTGTAATACAGAGGGTCAGAAAGACCTGTATGCTGGAGTGCCCGTAGTCAGATGACTACCGGGCATTAAAGAAGTGAAAGTCGAAGCTATTACGGTTGGCAAACATCATAATATGCGTGGTGCGCCTGATATGGGGCATTGCACGATTATTATTTTCCATTTTCATCACCTTTCCTGAGTAAATTAAAGGTGTGGGTATTTTATCCAGGAAATGGGCTTTTTGTGTGATAGCGATCAATAAAAAAGGATCATATTAGAAATAATTAGTCGCGTTTTATGCATATTGCGAGATAACGCACTGCATTGTTAATTTAATGTTATAGATGTTTCTTTTGATATTTGAGTTGATCATTAAATGTATTATTAAAATACGTTCTTTCGGGTGTTAAAATTTAAAAAAATAATATCGTTAATTAATTAAAAATAATGAATAACAATTCACTTTGCAGTGGCAAGACATTTTACGTGAGGTCGTTGAAGACGGCGACCGGGCGGCGCTAAGCAGGCGCTGCGTTCTCTCTTCATTGAGTACCGGGCAAAAAAAAGCTGACCGTGTTACGGCCAGCTTTTCTGCGTGGATACAGGCGGTTCAGGCATTAACGCATGGTCACAAACTCTTCGGCTGCGGTGGGGTGGATCGCAACCGTATTGTCAAAGTCTTTCTTGGTGGCACCCATCTTCAGCGCGACAGCAAAACCTTGCAGCATCTCATCCATACCGGATCCGATGCCATGAATACCGACGATACGCTCTTCCGGCCCGACGCACACCAGTTTCATGCGGCACGGCTGGCGATGGGTGGTGACGGCGGTGTACATCGCGGTAAACGATGATTTGTACACTTTTACCAGCTCGTCACCGTACTGTTCACGTGCTTGCGGCTCTGTTAAGCCAACTGTTCCAATCGGCGGGTGGCTGAACACCACCGTCGGGATATTGTTGTAATCCAGGTGCTCATCCGGTTTGTTATTAAACAGACGCTCAGAGAGACGACGGCCCGCTGCCACAGCAACCGGGGTCAGCTCTACCGCTCCCGTGTTATCGCCCACGGCGTAAATCCCCGGTACGCTGGTATTCTGGAACTTATCCACTTCGATATAGCCTTTATCATTGGTTTTCACGCCAGTGACGGCCAGGTTGAAATTATCCGTAGCCGGTTCGCGGCCAATCGCCCAAATCAGGCAGTCCACCGTTTGTGAACGGCCATCATCCAGCGTCAGGGTCAGGCTGCCGTCGGCGTTTTTCACTACCTCTTTCGGCACGGCATGGGTGTGCAGCGTCGGGCCTTCCGCCGCCATCACTTCCACCAGCGTTTCGGTGATCAGCGGGTCGAAGCTGCGCAGGGGCGCATGTTTACGGACGAACAGGTGCGTTTCAGCGCCAAGGCCATTAATTACGCCGGCCAGTTCAACGGCAATGTAGCCAGCGCCAACGACCGCAACGCGTTTTGGCAGCGCCGGTAATGCAAAGAAACCGTCGGAATCAATACCGTACTCTACGCCAGGAATATCCGGGTGGCTCGGGCGGCCGCCGGTGGCGATCAAAATGTGATCGGCAGTGATGGTTTCACCATTCACTTCAACGGTTCTGGCATCGACAAAGCGTGCGAACCCGCGGATGACATCGACATTGTTTTTACCCAGCACATTGTCGTACGAAGTGTGGATTCGGTCGATATAGGCGCTGCGGCTGGCGACCAGCTTGCCCCAGTCAAAGTGGTTTACCGTGGTGTCGAAACCGTAATCCGGGCCGTACAAATGGATGGCTTCGGCGATCTGCGCGGCGTGCCACATCACTTTCTTCGGGACACAACCCACGTTCACGCAGGTGCCGCCGAGCTCTTTCGCTTCGATCAGCGCGCATTTCTGACCGTACATCGCCGCACGGTTGATCGATGCGATACCGCCGCTGCCGCCGCCAATGGCGATATAGTCGTAATGTTTGCTCATGGTTGATTCCTTAATCCTGAACGAGGTCGAAAAGTGTCGCGATTGTAACGCGCAGCCCGAAAGGTTCCATCAATGGCTGCGATTACTCCGGTACCAATTGATGGACCAGTGTATGTCCGGTCCCTTCCGGCACCAATTTACTGTGCAACCACGGCAGCACGTTATTCATTTGTGCAGCCAGCTTCCACGGTGGGTTAATCACAATCATGCCGGAGGCAGTCATGCCGCGCTGATCGCTGTCCGGGCGCACGCCCAGTTCGATTTGCAGAATATTGCGGATGCCGGTGGCTTCCAGATCGCGCAACATGCGTTTGATCTGCTGGCGCAGCACGACCGGATACCACAGCGCATAGACGCCGGTGGCAAACCGTTTGTACCCCTCGTTAATTCCGCTGACGACGGCCTGGTAATCGGTTTTGATCTCATAAGGCGGGTCAATAAGGATCAGACCGCGGCGGGAAACCGGCGGCAGTTTGGCTTTTAACTGCTGATAACCGTCGGCACGGCTCACGCGCGTGCGGCTGTCTTTCTGAAACTCCTGGCGCAGCAGCGGGTAGTCGCTGGGGTGCAGTTCGGTCAGCAGCAGGCTGTCCTGCTCACGCAGCAGTTCACGCGCAATCAACGGCGAACCCGGGTAATAGCGCAGCTGTTCGCCGCGGTTAAAGTGGCGCACCGCACTCATATACGGCTCCAGTTCGGCAGGCAAATCATCCTGTTGCCAGATACGCGCAATCCCTTCCAGATATTCACCCGTGCGTTCAGCATGCTCGCCAGAGAGCTGGTAGCGTCCGGCGCCTGCATGGGTGTCGAGATAGAGAAACGGTTTCTCTTTTTCTTTCAGCGCTTCGATGATCAGGCTCTGAACGGTGTGTTTAAGGACGTCGGCATGGTTGCCCGCGTGGAAGCTATGGCGATAACTGAGCATGGATACTGGGATTCCGGAAAATAAACGAGGTTTGCCACAGTTTACCGCAGATTGCCCGCAATTACCGCAGGCGCGCCGCGCTTGTTTCAGGCCGTCGGAAAAGGTTTCAAAACATAACCGTGTCATGAAAGTGTCAAACCGACGCGCTAGCGTCGCACCAGGGCAAGGTAATGGTTTGAATAAAAGGAAAAAATATGAAAATCCGTCTTACGCTTTTAACGGCTGCGCTACTGCTTGCTCACCAGGCGATGGCGCAGGCAATCCCGCTGGAGCAAGCGCGTGATATCGCCAATTCCACCACTCCGGCAGCAGAGAGCCAGACCTATGTTGCACTGGAGGCTCAATCCCTGGCTGCACTACGGCAAGCGTTGCAGGGCAGTGCGTCTGCGCTGACACGCGCGCAACTGGAACACGCAACCCAGGATAAACAGGCTGATAAAGGCTGGTTGAAAGCGCGGGGTTATGACTTCCAGACCAAAGCCAACCAGCAAGCCGGTATTGACCTGCTTTCGGCGTTTAGCGCGCTACCGAAACCGACGCTGGACGCCAGCCTGCAAACTGTGGAGGCGATTAACCTCAACGCGACCAAAGGCTTACGTCGCCAGGCACTGGCGGATGCAGAAGGCATTAGCTACCTCTACTTTATTGCAGATGCTCTGGGGCCGAAGCTCGGGCAGGCATTTCTTACCGCTTATGATAAGGGCGAGTTAGGTAAAGCCGCCGCGTTGATCAAAGCCAGCGAAGTCAGCACCAGCACGGCAAAAAAACATTTCGACTATAAGCGCCCTTTCCTGATCCCTGGTAACACGATCCATCAAGTGCCGGATGATGTGGTGGTAAAAGATAACCAGCCTTATTCAGCCGAGGGTGGTGCGTTCCCGAGCGGCCACACTAATACCGGGTATACCGATGCGCTGCTCATGGCGGAGATGATCCCGGAGCGGTTTGATGCGCTGCTGGCGCGAGGTGCCCGCTACGGATACTCCCGCGTGGTGCTGGGCGTGCATTACCCGCTGGATGTCATAGGCTCGCGCATGGTAGCGCAACGCAACGTCGCGCATTACCTCAGCGATCCACAGTACCGCGCCCTGTTCAATGAAGCGCGTGACCAGCTGCGTGCGGCGCTGGAAAAAGAGTGTGGCATGACGCTTGAAGCCTGTGCGAAAACGGCAGGCAAAGACGATCCGTATCGTGATCCGGCGATGCGTGATTTCTACCGCTTCACCATGACCTACAACCTGCCGCAGCAGAAAGGGGCGCAAAAAGCGTTAAACGTTCCGCAAGGTGCAGAAGTCCTGCTGGAAGCGGCCCTACCGAACCTCTCCGCCGCCCAGCGCCGTGCATTGATGGTAAAAACGGCGCTGCCTGCGGGTTATCCCCTTGCCGGCACCACCGACGAGCAGAACTTCTGGCAGCGTCTGAACCTGCCAGCCGCTTACGATATGGCACATAAAGGCCATTAATTCAGCGAGTTTGTCCGCCCGGTGAGCGCAATGCTGCCGGGCGTTTTCATTATTGGCGCTTATTGCAGCGATACCCCGTTAAGCGCAACGTCCGGGATTGAAATCTCCTACACTTAACCCCATGCTACAAAACATTGCCAAGCGCCGACGCGCTATATTCACCCCATCCCAAGGACTGCGCATATGACTAATCCATTATTGACGCCTTTCGTATTACCGCCTTTTTCCAAAATCCTTCCTGAGCATGTTGTGCCAGCGGTAACTCAAGCGCTGGAAGATTGCCGGAACGCGGTCGAAAGCGTTGTCGCGCAGGGCGGTCCTTACACCTGGCAAAACCTTTGCCAGCCGCTGGCAGAAGTGGATGACCGCTTAAGTCGCCTTTTTTCACCAGTCAGTCACCTGAATTCCGTTAAAAACAGCCCGGAACTGCGTGAAGCTTACGAGCAGACCCTGCCGCTGTTGTCGGAATACAGTACCTGGGTCGGCCAGAACGAAGGGCTGTATAACGCATACCGCGATTTGCGTGACGGGCCGCACTACGCTGCGCTGAGCGTCGCTGAGAAGAAATCTGTTGATAATGCGCTGCGTGACTTCAAATTGTCCGGTATCGGGCTGCCAAAAGAGAAACAGCAACGTTATGGCGAAATCGCCGCACGCCTGTCGGAACTGGGCAACGCCTACAGTAATAACGTGTTAGATGCGACCATGGGCTGGAGCAAGCTGGTCACCGATGAGGCCGAACTGGCCGGGATGCCGGAAAGCGCCTTAGCCGCTGCTAAAGCGCAGGCGGAAGCCAAAGAACAACAGGGCTGGCTGCTCACGCTGGATATCCCGAGTTATCTGCCGGTCATGACCTACTGCGATAATCAGGCACTGCGTGAAGAGATGTACCGCGCTTACAGCACTCGTGCCTCCGATCAAGGGCCAAATGCCGGCAAATGGGACAATAGCCCGGTGATGGCGGAGATCCTCGCGCTGCGTCATGAGCTGGCGCAACTGCTGGGCTTCGAAAGTTATGCCTTTAAATCGCTGGCCACAAAAATGGCAGAAAACCCGTCACAGGTGCTGGACTTCTTAACCGATCTGGCAAAACGCGCCCGTCCGCAGGGTGAAAAAGAGCTGGCACAGCTGCGTGCGTTTGCGAAAGCTGAGTTCGGTGTGGATGAACTGCAGCCGTGGGATATTGGTTACTACAGCGAAAAACAGAAACAGCATCTTTACAGCATCAGCGATGAACAATTGCGCCCTTACTTCCCGGAAAATCGCGCCGTCAACGGCCTGTTTGAAGTGGTGAAACGCATTTACGGCATCACCGCGAAGGAGCGCAACGATATCGACGTCTGGCATCCGGATGTGCGTTTCTTTGAGCTGTATGATGAAAATAACGAACTGCGCGGCAGCTTCTATCTCGACTTGTATGCGCGCGAACATAAACGCGGCGGCGCATGGATGGATGACTGCGTGGGGCAAATGCGCAGAGCAGACGGCTCGCTGCAAAAACCGGTGGCCTATCTTACCTGTAATTTTAACCGCCCGGTCAGCGGCAAACCGGCACTGTTCACCCACGATGAAGTGATCACCCTGTTCCACGAGTTTGGTCATGGTCTGCACCATATGCTGACCCGAATTGAAACCGCCGGTGTGGCCGGCATCAGTGGTGTGCCGTGGGATGCCGTCGAACTGCCGAGCCAGTTTATGGAAAACTGGTGCTGGGAGCCGGAAGCGCTGGCGTTTATCTCCGGCCATTACGAGACGGGCGAGCCACTGCCGCAGGCATTGCTGGATAAGATGCTGGCTGCGAAGAATTACCAGGCCGCGATGTTTATTTTGCGTCAGCTTGAGTTTGGTCTGTTCGACTTCCGTCTGCATGCGGAATTTAGCCCGGAACAGGGGGCGAAAATCCTCGAAACGCTGGCCGAAATCAAACGCCAGGTTGCGGTGATGCCGGGGCCGTCATGGGGACGTTTCCCGCATGCCTTCAGCCATATTTTTGCCGGAGGATATGCTGCCGGTTACTACAGCTACCTGTGGGCGGACGTGCTGGCGGCAGACGCCTATTCCCGCTTCGAAGAAGAGGGGATTTTCAACCGCGAAACCGGGCAATCCTTCCTGGATAACATCCTGACCCGCGGCGGTTCAGAAGAGCCGATGGATCTCTTCAAACGCTTCCGTGGCCGCGAGCCGCAGATTGATGCGATGCTTGAGCATTACGGTATCGAAGGCTAACGCGTTGAAAATTTGTTTGCTGGATGAAACAGGCGCCGGAGACGGCGCCTTATCTGTTCTTGCGGCTCGCTTTGGGCTGGAGCAGGATGATGCCAACCTGATGGCACTGGTGCGCACGCCTACCCATCTGGAACTGCGCAAGCGTGATGAACCCAAACTGGGCGGCATTTTTGTTGATTTTGTGGCAGGCGCAATGGCGCACCGGCGTAAGTTTGGCGGCGGTCGCGGCGAAGCGGTTGCCAAAGCGGTCGGTATTAAAGGCGGCTACCTGCCGGATGTCGTGGATGCCACTGCCGGGCTGGGGCGCGATGCGTTTGTGCTCGCGTCGGTTGGCTGCCGGGTGCGCATGCTGGAGCGAAATCCGGTGGTTGCGGCCTTGCTGGAAGATGGCCTGCACCGCGGCTATGCGGATGTGGAAATCGGCCCGTGGCTGCGCGAGCGTTTGCAATTGATCCATGCCTCCAGTCTGACCGGGCTCGCAGATATCACCCCGCGCCCGCAGGTGGTCTATCTCGATCCGATGTTTCCGCATAAGCAAAAAAGTGCGCTGGTGAAAAAGGAGATGCGGGTGTTTCAGTCGCTTGTCGGGCCGGATCTGGATGCCGACGGATTACTCGAACCGGCGCGTCGTCTTGCCATTAAACGCGTGGTGGTGAAGCGACCGGATTACGCGCCGCCGCTGGCGGGGATTGCTACGCAGTCGGCGGTGGTGACCAAAAGCCACCGTTTTGATATTTATCCCGGTTCCGGGGAATAAAAAAGCCCGGCCGCGTTGCGCGGGCCGGGCGGTATTCAGGTTAATGCGCCGCCGTGTAGGAGGTGTTAATCCTCGTCTTCATCGCGCAGCGGGACAATCAGCATATCAACATGAACGGTATTGATTAGCTGGCGTGCGGAAGACATCAGCTTGCTCCAGAAGTCCTGATGATGACCGCAAACCACCAGGTCCATATCGTATTTTTTGATGGCGTCTACCAGCACCTGGCCCAGGTCACCGCTGCCGCTCAGGGTTTCGGTAATCGGGTAACCGGCATTGGTGGACAGCTCAGTCAGCGCCTGATGGGTTTCATCAGAGATACGTTTTTGCATATCGCCGAGATTAACGTCGATCAGGCCAGTGTAAAGATCGGAGTAGTTTACATCGACATGAATCAGGGAAATCTTCGCGTTATAAGGACGCGCCATGGATACTGCTTTCTCAACCAGCAATTTGCTTTCAGGGGAGAGATCAACTGCGATGAGGATGTGTTTGTAAGCCATAGTGTTACTCCTTCCATAAGTTGTCGATGACCATCGGGGAGTGCCCCTGATGTGTGTGCACTGCGCCCGCGTCCTGCGTTTCACGTGAGCGGGTAGCGCCCGGCCTTAAGGATCTCTTTGTGAAGATATTTCTACCTTATAACTCTCTTATATCACCGTCAATCAACCTGGATCACGATTCACTTAAGGGATATTTACAGCCAGATGCAGGGTAGATGATAAAGCGAGTGGCAAAAAAAGATCCCTTTCTCCTACACTATTAATAAACCGTACGGAAAACAGACGGTGTCCCACAATTGTTCGGGCAGGAAGCCAAGGTCAATTGCGGGACACCGCCTGCGCTGTCGCCCCGTCCGGCGTTGGTAACACTCTTCATTGTCTGACTTGGTTGAGTATCCAGGAGCGGTCGTCGCGGAGTTTGTCTTCGTGGGGGGATCGCCAGGGGAGGGGATATGGTGATCAGCACTGTAGCGCTGTTTTGGGCCTTGTGTGTCGTCTGTGTGGTTAACATGGTGCGTTATTACTCATCGTTGCGCGCACTGTTAGTGGTACTTCGAGGTTGTGACCCCTTACTCTATCAATACGTGGATGGCGGCGGATTTTTCACGTCCCACGGTCAACCGGGCAAGCAGATGCGGCTGGTGTGGTACATTTACGCCCAGCGCTATCGCGATCACCATGACGACGAATTCATTCGCCGCTGCGAAAGGGTACGTCGGCAGTTCATCCTGACCAGTTCGCTGTGCGGTCTCGTAGTGGTGAGTTTGATTGCGTTGATGATTTGGCATTAAGCCGCTGCGCCGCAGGGCGGTAAACGCGCCGCTCTGCCGTTGTAGGAGCCAAAAAAACGGGCCAGTTTCCTGACCCGTTCTTGTCATGCGTGCAAACCGTTAAATCAGGTGCAGTGCAATCCAGTACAACCCGCCAGACAGAATAATCGAGGCTGGCAGGGTAAATACCCAGGCCATCAGAATGCTGGTGACCGTTTTGCGTTGCAGGCCACCGCCATCGACAATCATCGTCCCGGCAACGGAAGAGGAGAGCACGTGAGTCGTGGATACCGGCATACCGGTATAACTCGCCAGACCGATGGACACCGCGGCGGTCATTTGTGCAGACATCCCCTGCGCGTAGGTCATGCCTTTCTTACCGATTTTCTCGCCGATGGTCGTTGCCACACGACGCCAGCCGATCATTGTGCCGAGGCCCAGCGCCAGCGCCACCGCCATAATGATCCAGACAGGCGCATACTCGATGGTGCTCAGCATATCGCCTTTCAGTTTCTTCAGCAGACGCTGGTCGTCAGCGCTGACTTCCGGCTGCTTCGCTACTTTATCGGTAATATCGGAGAGGCAAAGCATAATGCGACGCAGCTGGCTACGCTGCTCAACCGGCAGTTTGTCGTAGCTTTCAACGTTTGTCAGCATCGCTTTAGCGCGGTCCAGCGCAATGATGGCGCGGCCAGGATGGCAATGGAACTCACCCGGCTGCGTGGTCACTTCTTCCGGCGTTGGGATCAGCGGATCCACACCCGTTGCTTTTTGCAGCAGCGCCGGATGTTGCTGGAAGTACGTTTCCACGTTGTTTACGGCATCACGGGTACGGGTGATGTCATAGCCGGAAGCGTTCATATTCACCACGAATCCGGCTGGCGCAACACCGATCAACACCAGCATAATCAGGCCGATGCCTTTCTGGCCGTCATTCGCGCCGTGTGAAAAACTCACGCCAATCGCGGAGAGGATCAGCGCTATGCGCGTCCAGAACGGCGGCTTTCTTTTGCCGTCGATTTTCTCGCGTTCCGCCGGTGTCATATGGATACGGGCGCGTTTTTTGGTATTGCTCCAGTAGCGACGCAGTATAAATACCAGCCCACCAGCGAACACCAGGCCGACAATCGGTGAGACGATCAGCGACGCGAAGATATTCAGCACTTTCGGGATGTTTAACGCATCAACCACTGAGGTACCGGTCATCAACGCATTGGTTAAACCAATGCCGATAATCGCGCCAATCAGGGTATGGGAGCTGGACGCCGGCAGACCAAAATACCAGGTGCCGAGGTTCCAGATAATCGCGGCCAGCAGCATGGAGAAGACCATCGCCAGACCGTGAGCAGAACTGACATTGAGGAGTAGATCGGTTGGCAACATATGCACAATCGCATATGCAACGCTTAACCCGCCCAGCAACACGCCGAAAAAGTTAAACACCGCCGCCATTACTACCGCCAGCTGAGAGCGCATAGCGCGCGTATAAATCACTGTTGCAACGGCGTTTGCAGTGTCATGGAAGCCATTAATCGCTTCGTAAAACAGAACAAAAACCAAAGCAAGCAAGAGTAATAGCCCGGTATGAAGATCCAGGCCGGCAAACAAATGTAACATAAGTCGTTACGCCATTTTGAGGACATGAACGCGGCGCATTATCAGGGACATTGCGTGTGCGGGCAAAGTGAAATATGTATTTTTTTTGACATTATTTCTTACAAAGGCCGGTATTTTGGAAATTATCTTTTATTTTTCAATATCATGTTCTGTGAGCGCGCATTCTCTCTGGTGCGACCAGCATGAACTCTTTACAATCCGCCACGTTTTTCAAATGAGGAAACTGCTGTGGAAAGGTTTGATGCCATCGTTATCGGCGCCGGTGCGGCGGGAATGTTCTGTGCGGCGCTGGCCGGGCAGGCGGGCTGCCGGGTATTGCTGCTGGATAACGGCAAAAAACCGGGCCGCAAGATCCTGATGTCCGGCGGCGGCCGCTGCAACTTTACTAACCTTTATGTTGAGCCGGCAGCTTATTTGAGTCAGAACCCGCATTTTTGCAAATCTGCCCTTGCGCGCTATACCCAGTGGGATTTCATCGATCTGGTGGGCAAACACGGTATTGCCTGGCATGAAAAAACGCTGGGTCAGCTCTTCTGCGATGACTCCGCCCAGCAGATTGTCGACATGCTGGTTGCCGAGTGTGAAAAAGGCAACGTCACGCAGCGCCTGCGCAGCGAAGTGCTGAGTGTTGAGCGCAACGAAGAGGGCTTTACACTGCAACTGAATGGCGCCGGCGTCCAGGCTGCAAAACTGGTGATCGCTTCGGGGGGGTTATCGATGCCGGGCCTGGGAGCCTCGCCGTTTGGTTATAAAATCGCCGAACAGTTTGGTTTAAAGGTACTGCCCACCCGCGCAGGATTGGTGCCGTTTACGTTGCACAAGCCGCTGCTGGAGCAGATGCAAACCCTTTCCGGGGTTTCTGTACCGTCGATCATTACCGCCGAAGATGGCACTGTGTTTCGCGAAAACTTGCTGTTTACCCACCGTGGGCTCTCAGGGCCGGCTGTTCTGCAAATTTCCAGTTACTGGCAGCCAGGGGAATTTGTCACCATTAATCTGCTGCCCGAATGCGATCTGGACACTTTCCTCAATCAGCAGCGCGATGCGCACCCGAATCAAAGCCTGAAAAACACGCTCGCCATGCAGTTACCGAAACGGTTGGTGGAGTGCCTGCAGCAACTGGGGCAACTCCCGGATGTGACCCTCAAGCAACTGAACAGCCGCGAGCAGGACTATCTGGTTATGACGCTGACGCAATGGCGGGTGCAGCCGAATGGCACCGAAGGCTATCGCACGGCGGAAGTAACGCTTGGCGGTGTGGATACCCATGAACTCTCTTCGCGCACCATGGAGGCCCGTAAGGTGCCTGGATTGTATTTTATTGGCGAGGTGATGGACGTCACTGGCTGGCTCGGCGGGTATAACTTTCAGTGGGCGTGGTCCAGCGCCTGGGCTTGCGCGCAGGCGCTGACGGCCGAATAACCCAGAAAGGCCGCTGCGCTACGGGAGCGGCCCTGGGTGATTGTTTTAGAACAACTTACGCAGGCGCAGGCTGACCGTCTGCGCATCAAAATGCGGTGCGGTAGAGAGGTCGTAGCGTGCGCTAATGCTCAGATCATCGCCCTGCACCAGCGTAACGCCCGCGCTGATATCCGCCGTATCTGCCACCGGTGTAGCGCCGAGGCTGGTGAAGCGGGTTTCCCCCACGGAATCGGCCACATAGCTGGCACCGGTTGCGGTGCGGCTGCGGTCGTACTCATGGCTCCACATGACCTGTGCGAACGGTACTAAATCCCCGGCTGGCGTGCTCCAGCTGTGCTCCAGTTTGCCGCCCACGCTGTGGCGGACAGACTGGCTGTGGCTGCTGTCTACGTTGAGTGCGGCACCGCTGTCGCTGTGCTCCCGGTAACCTTTCTGGTGCAAATAGCTATAGCTCATGGCGGCCAGAGGGGTCAGCGTCGTCCCTTCGCCAAACAGGATCGGGTAACCCGCTTCAGCTTTCGTCACGGTTTGCAGGCCGTTGAACTTACCCTTCGCCTGGCCAGAGAAGCCGTCAAACGCAATCACACGCTGGCTGTCAAACTGCTGGCGGGTGACGCTGGCCGAGAGGTTGACGTACCACGGGTTACCGCTCCAGCTGGCATACGCCACGCCGCCCCACGCATCCACATCGGTGTGGTTGCCTGTTAAGTTGTCGCTGCCGCGAACGGACGCGTGCGAGTAAGTCATTGCCCCACCTGCGCGCCAGGCCTCCGCGATCTGGCGGTCCGCCCCCAGTACCAGCCCACCGTAGTGTGCCGTGTAACCACTGACGTTATCGATCATTCCCTGGCGAACGTTGCCATAAAATGGCTGGCCCCAGACAGCCCAGTCCAGCGGATCATCACCGGTGGCAATACCGCGCTGTACGCTGCCGTTACGCGCCAGGCGCACGCTGTCGACATGGTTGCTTACCACAGACAGCGCATTCAGCGATGCGGCCGATGCGGTGCTGCCCGCGGCGATATTCTGCACCGGAGAGAGCTGCTCGCCCGCTTTGTTGGCTTCTTCGCGGCTGCTGATCGCCAGAGAGGCGTTATAGAGATCAAGCAGTCCGTCAGCGAAACCGCTATAGCCAGAAAGCCCTTTCAGGGACGACGCAGCATTGCGCGTGGTGGCTAAACCTTTTGTCGGCTGCGGTGCCAGCGATGTATCGGGGGGTGTAATCACGGTTGAGTCGCCCGGCAGCACCGGGTCGGCCGCGCGCAGGACCACCACCAGCCCACGCTGGCCGCTGTCCATATCCATGTAAGTCCCGCCGACCGCTTTGCCATTGAAATTTTCAACCGCGTAGTGCAACGAAGACTCGTTGTAATTGGTGCCGTTCATGTTGGCCAGCGCCACCAGATAACGCTGCCCGGCGGCAAAATTGTAGCTGGCACCGTTTCTCGCCAGCACCACATTCGAACCTGGCTCAAACGTGGCGATGCCCGACACATTAAGGCGGCCATAACCAGAATCACCGGTAAAGGTGTTGATCACCGCATTGTCATTGACACCGATTTCGAGCGTGGCATCTGCTTTCTGCAGATAGTTACCGGTTATCGCGGTCGGCTGGTTGAGACGCAGCACTGCAGCCTGGTTAATCAGTTTGTGGCTGCCCACATCGATGTTGTCGTTCATCCATATATGCCCGCTCCCCATATAGAGATCGGCGTTCTGGCTGGCAAGCGTGCCCATCACTCCGTTCTGACCGGTGAAGACGCCGAACAGCGCGCCGCCCTGAGCGGATCCGTTCAGAGTCATGGAGGAAGAGCTGGTATAGAGAATATCCCCGACAATGCTTCCGCTGTTATTAAGGGTACCAATCGCGCCGCTACTGTTGATTGCCGCCAGTGCGCCGCTGATGGCGCCGTTGTTATTCACCGTGGTCATCGGCGCGTTACTGTTAATGGCAGTATTGCCGCTGATCAGGCCGTTGTTAGTAATATCACCTATCACCGTGTTGGCACCGTAAGCGAAATTATCGCTATTAATGCCATACAGAGCGCCAGAGATCGTCCCGTTGTTGGTCAGCGCGCCGATATTGCGCAGGTTACGCAGGCCAGTTTCAGAATAGATATAACCGCTGTTTTGCAGGCTATCGATGGTGCCGCCGTTAAACACGGCTGCCGCATTGGCTACGTTTTCTGCGGTGATGGCACCCGTATTAATCAGCGTATTGATATGGTTCTGTACGTTCAGGCCCAGCACCCTGAAGGGGCCATTATCACGCACGGAGGTAATGGTGCCGGCGTTGGTAAACGTGCCAATTGCCGTGCCGGCATAAATGCCAGCCATATCTTCCGATGTTCCCCTGACGATAACGTTCTGCAGCACATCATAGGTGCTATGCGCTTCAACGATCTGAATGCCGTTACTCTGATCACTGCTGATCAAATTGGCTTCAGCGGCCAGCGCCTGTTGCGCCAGCAACAGTTGCGCAGCGATAACGGCCAGCGACAGTGGCGTTTTACGAAAAACGGGTTTTTGCATCTGCTATTCATCCAATATGTGAATGGTTCCGCCGGCTCTTTGTCCAGTCAGGATCGGGAATATTGTTGTCTTCGAGGGAGCGTTTGCAGTGTTTCAACAGGGCAATGCGTTGAAACAGGACAACTTGCAGAATGCATCACGGAATAAATTCTCTACGACCTTCAGGTTATCGACGCAGGAACCCGTCTTCTTTAACGCATGCGCGTTAAAAATAGATAAATAAAGCTAATAATTTCCGGCTCTTTATTTAACTATATGATTACAAAAGAGTAACCTTTTACGCATAACTGTAACTGTGGCGACTAGCACGACGTGAAAAGGGTATGCCCCGAAGGGGCAACCCGCGCCTGGCGGAACGTAAATCACCCGCCTGCATTGACGGGAAACCGACTCAACGCAGGCGCGGGCTAATAACGACGAAACGCGGTGAGCTTCTGCCGTTGATGACCCAGCCCGTCGAAGTTCTCTTCGCGTAGCCAGGCGGTCATCATTGAGACAATGGCGGGCCACTCTTTGCGGGTGATGGCGAAGACGGCAATATCGACAGAATACCCCTTGCGTACTTTCTTATCGCGCAGGATACCCTCTTTAACAAAGCCTATTCTCTCTGCAGCACGGATACCCTCAATGTTATACGTGCTTGTTCTCCATTCACATCGCCTGTACTTCAGGGTGTCGAAAAAATAAGACAGCACCAGATAAAGGCTTTCGGTGCTGACGCGGGTTCTTTTCATTAAGGGTGTCCAGTTGACTTCTGCCATATCGAAAGAACCATTATCCGGGTCTATTTTCCCAATATAGAAAATGCCTTTTATTTGATCGTCACTTTTATCCTGCACAGAAAAATATAATCTGTCTTTATGTGCAATCAGGTCTCTTAAATAAGCGTAACAGGCAGATTTATCCTTCGGGCGATTATCTTCGAGCCATGTCCAGTCGCGATCATCTTCGATGCTATGCCATTCGGGGAAAAGATCTTCGGCATGATCAATCGCTAATGGAATAACGTTGCAATATTGGCCATGCAGGTTGATCTTCTCCGGTAACGCTCGTGGTGCCCACTCCGGAAGCGGCTGGCCCAGACGTTGACCATAGGCGTTGAATTTATCCATAACCCCCTCCTGTCTATTACCCGGTTAATACAGCTTAAATAAAATTTAACAGAGATTAACTTTCCGGCGGTCTGATACAATAAAAATAATAACGGTAGTTAACGTAAGGGAATAATAATTGGTAACGTGCCATGAATATTTTATAACCCTTTTCCGGTGCACCGTCTAACAGACCGTATGAAACTGCGATAAGTATCGCAAACAGGAGGCTGTACCTTTAGAGAGTGCGGTTTCGGGGTTAACCGCGCGCTGACAGAAAACACAGAAATTGTCTAAAATTTAGCTTATGCCATCTTGCCAGCGAACTCTGGCGTTTAACCCCATAAAAAACTGAATTTTTTTCAGGTTTATACAGCTTGATTAGGATTATTCCTGGCATTTATTAAGGCGAGAAATCAGACAATATAGATCTTTTCATTTACAGAATTCATGCGGTAGCTTTATCTGAATACCGCAATACTAAACGCAAGAACGGAACCCGGAGTGGAATCCGTCTTTATGTCAGGATCCGATTTATGCTCAATCGTATTACTGTTCAATTACCTGCCGAAGGACTGCTCTTTTGGAAGGTTTCTGGCCGGGAAGCGTTGTCTGAGTCATTTGCATTTAACCTGCAACTGCTCGGCACAGACGCGAGAATGGATCGCAGTCAGTTACTCGGCAAGTCGGTCACTGTGACCATTCCTACACAGGCATTATCTGGCTCGCGCTATCTCAATGGCAAAATCACCCGCGTGGCGGTGAGTGCGGTTGAGCTGAGCGGCACGCGCTATGCTGTTTATCAATTAACTGTGGAGTCGGATCTCTGGCCGATGAAGCGCGACCGTAACCTGCGTATCTTCCAGGGGCAGACGGTACCGCAAATCGTCAAAACGCTGCTCGGCGAATACCAGGTCAATATTGAAGACAAACTGACCGGCAGCTACCGCACGTGGGATTACTGCGTCCAGTACCAGGAGAGCAGCTTTGACTTTATCAGCCGCTTGATGGAGCTGGAGGGCATTACTTACCACTTCCGCCATGAAGCCGATAAGCACACGCTGGTTCTGACCGATGCGGCTACCCAGCATCAACCGTTCAGCGGCTATGAAACCATCCCTTACCATCAGACGCCGTCTGGCGGCAGCACCGATGAAGAAGGTATTAGCCAGTGGGCGCTGGAAGACAGCGTTACGCCGGGGCTGTACAGCCTCGACGACTACGACTTCCGCAAGCCGAACGCGTGGCTGTTCCAGGCGCGGCAAAACCCGAACTCCCCTTCGCCAGGTGCCATCGACGTGTACGACTGGCCAGGCCGTTTTGTGGAGCACGGTCACGGTGAGTTTTACGCCCGCATCCGTCAGGAGCGCTGGCAGGTGGAGCATCAGCAAATTGAAGGCACTGCCACCGCTGTGGGCATCGTGCCGGGCAGCACGTTCCAGTTGACCAATGCCGCTTTCTTTAATGACAACGGCGAGTATCTGGTGACCTCGGCTTACTACAACTTTGAAGAGAACCGCTACGCCAGCGGCGCAGACAGCGAAACCATCCATCGCGTTGATTTCAGTGTGATCCCGTCTTCCGTCGTGTACCGTCCGCCGCAGCAGACCGCGTGGCCACGCACCTATGGCCCGCAGACTGCGAAAGTGGTGGGGCCGCAGGGCGAGAGTATCTGGACAGACCGTTACGGGCGGGTAAAAGTGAAGTTTCACTGGGACCGGCTGGCAAAAGGCGACGACACCAGCTCTTGCTGGGTGCGCGTTTCCAGTGCCTGGGCCGGGCAGGGTTTTGGCGGGGTGCAGGTGCCACGCGTGGGCGATGAAGTGGTGATCGACTTTATCAACGGCGATCCGGACAGACCCATCATCACCGGGCGCGTGTACAACGAAGCCAGCATGCCGCCGTGGGCATTACCCGCCGCTGCTACGCAAATGGGCTTCCTCAGCCGTTCAAAAGATGGCTCTGTCGATAACGCCAACGCCCTGCGTTTTGAAGACAAAGCGGGGGAAGAACAGGTATGGATCCAGGCTGAGCGTAACCTGGACACCAACGTCAAAAAAGATGAATCCCACAGCGTCGGCGGGTCGCGTACGGTCAGTGTCGCCCAGGACTACACCGGTTCGGTGGCGGGAAAACACACCCAGGCGACCCAGCTTAAGCATGACGAGCTGATCGGCGGCGGGTTTAATCAGCTTGTTCAGGGCAAGATCGTGCAGGCGTCGGACAGCAGTATCACCCTGGTGAGCGGCTACTCGTCGCTAACGCTGAACGCCAACGGCACGGTGGAACTCAAGTGCAACAACTTCCTTATTGAAGCAGGCGACCATGGGGTCATTAACACTGGCGGCCTGCTGGATCTGAATCTCGCCGAAGCGAAACCTGCGACCCAGGCGTCGCCCACCCCGACGGAAATCCAGGCGGCGGTGAAAAAAGCATTTAATCAAGGGACGGATAAATAATGGCGACATCGCAGTTTGTGCTTTCCGAAGGCGTACTCAACCTGCCGGACGCGCACCAGGACAGAAGCATCAACATCCTGAAGTTTAAGCAGCATGACGCAACGCTGGTGGTTACCCGCGCATGGGATGTGCAACCCGGCAAAGAAGAGGATTTCATCAAGCAGCAACTGGCGAAAGTGCAGCGCAGCATGAAAAAAGTCACGATGGGTGAAGTGACAGACAGCACTGTCGCCGGGCAACCGGCCCGTGAGGTGGCGCTGCGTTTCTTAAACCAGAGCTCGATGGTGTATGAAAAACTGGCTGTAACCCGGGTGGAAGACCACCTGGTCGTGCTGACGCTCAGCCGGACTGCGCCGTTTGATGCCGACGCCGAGGCATTCTGGGCGTCGATCAGAACGGGTTTACAGTTGGGGGCGTAAGAATGACAGATTATATCGCTGCCCGTATTGAGGATCCGTTGATCCACAGTTCCGTGCTGGCGGACTTCGTTGGCGGTCTGGTAGAAGGGGCGATCGTCTGTGGGGTCATTGCTTTTGCCAGCTCCGGTGTCGGTACTCTGTTTGCCGGGGCCGCGCTTGCGGGCCTGGCGGCGCTTATCTTTAGCGGCAAGCTGGAGGAGATCGGCAATACCGCAGGCAAAATGGTGGATGCGCTCTTCGATCATGGGCCACCGGACGCGCACATTGCTTCTGGCTCGGAAAACGTCCAGATCATGGGCAAAAAAGCCGCCCGGGCAGCCGGAACGGTGGATCGTGATTACCTGAACAACCCCACCGCCGATGAAAGCATCGACTGGGCCGCGGTAGGTATGATCGCGCTTGCCGTTGCGGCCACAGCGGCAAAAACGATCCTCACGCCTGGCGGTGTGGTAATGGCCATTGCCGAACGCGCCAAAGACATCACCCTCGACGACCTTAAAAAATGGGGCTCCAACTTTTGGGACACCCTCACCCAGCCGATGGTGGAAAGCGCGAACCCCAACGCGACGCCAATGCCGGAAGACACCGTTGACTGTACAAAAGGCCATATGGTCACCAGCAGCAACTTTGTGGCGCAGGGGTCGAAAAAAGTCCTCATTAACAACCAGCCCGCTGCCCGCAACGGTGAAAAAAGCACCTGCGAAGCCGAAATCAAAGTCAGCGAGAACCCGCGTGTGCGCATTGGGGGCGACACGATTACGGTGCGTGATATTCACAGCGGCAAAAACCAGCTGGCTTACCTGCTGGGCAACCTGATAGGGAGTGCGGGGCTCGGTGCGCTGTCTCGCCTGGCAAAGCTCGCCTGCGAACGCCAGTTACTGCGCGGGGCATTAAAACAGTTTGTCTGCGTATTAGGCGGCATGACCGGTGAGATGGTACTTTCAGGCATGGTGGTAAGCGCCATCCAGACTGCCTTTCCTGTTCATATTCCGCTTGGCAGCAAAGTGCTCGCCAAAGAAGAAGATCTTGATTTTGTGTTGCCGGATCGCATGCCGCTCTACTGGCAGCGCATCTACCACAGCCGCAACCGTGCCACCGGCATGCTTGGAACCGGCTGGATGATGCCGTTTGAAACCCGTCTCCTGCGCCTGGCGGATAACCAGATGATCTTCCGCGATATGAGCGGGCGTGAACTGGGACTGGGCGAAGTCCGGGTTGGCGACATGATCTCCTACCCGGAAGATGGCATGCGGATTTTTGCCAGCCCGAACGGGATCATCGCCATGCAAACCGGCGAAGGTGAGCACCATATCTATGAGCCAGACCCCACCCGACCGGGTGAGTGGCGCATCCAGCGCATCTACGATCGCCATGAAAACGCCCACTATTACAGCTGGAACGAACAGGGCCAGTTGACGCGCATCTCCAGTGATAACGAAGCGCTGGACGTGGAACTGGCATACGAAACCCGCTTCGGGCGACTGGCTGCGGTGTACCAGATTTGCGCGGGCGAACGTCGTCTGCTGGTCACTTATGGTTATAACGCCCAGGGGCAACTGATTGCCGTGACGGACGCCGATGGCGTTGTCACCCGCCAGTTTGGCTGGGATCGTGCCAGCGATATGCTGGCCTGGCATAGCTTCTCAACCGGCTTAACGGTGCACTACCAGTGGCGGCCAGAGGCAGGCTCAGAGCACTGGCGCGTGAGCGGTTACCAGGTGCATGACGAGCAGGGCGCGGTACTGGAGAACTGGCGTATCGACGCCGACGAGCAAAAACGTTACGCCCGCGTCAGCAACGACGAAGGCGTAGTCAGCGAACATCATTGGGATGCGATGTACCGTGTGACGGACTACACCGATGTGCACGGCGGCCACTGGCAATTCAACTGGGTGGGCAGTTCCGAACAGTTGCGTTCTGCCATTCAGCCGGACGGCGGGCGCTGGGAATATACCTGGGATGAGCGCGGCAATCTGACGCTGGAGCGCGACCCGCTGCATCGCGCGCGTATGACCACCTGGCACCCGCTGTACGATTTCCCGGCCATTGAAGTGTTACCCGACGGCGCGACCTGGCGCTATGAGTACAACCTGGCAGGGGATGTGGTGGCACTGACCGATCCGGAAGGCGGCATAACCCGCTTTGAGTGGAACGATCAGGGCGATTTAGTCCGCCGTATCGATGCGCTGGAGAACAGTTACCGTTTCTGGTGGGACGAACTGGGGCAATTGATCCGCGAAGAGGATTGCTCGGGTTACCAGAGCCGCCGCCAGTACGACACCGCAGGCCGGCTTACGTCTGTGACCGATCCGCTGGGCAATACCGAGCGTTACCGCTGGAGCGCGGCGTCGCGCCTGCAGACCTTTGTGCGCGCCGATGGCCGCGAGACGCTGTTTAAGTACAACAAAGCCGGGCTACTGTGCGGGCAGAACATAGACGGCATGCTGGATCGCAAAGTCAAGCTGAATGCGCGCGGCCAGGTCACTGAAGCGATCGATTCCGCCGGGCAGGTCACCCGTTTTGCCTTTAACCGCGCGGGTCGGCTGGTCACACTCACCAATGCCAATAACCAGCAGTGGCGTTTTGATTACACCGCCACCGGGCTGTTGACCCGCCAGCAGGATTACGCCGGGCGGCAGACCGAGTACCAGTACAACGCCGCGCAGCAAGTGGCGACGATGATCCGTCACCCAGCCCGCGGCAGTGCGCTGCCGCCGCAGGTGGTGAATTACGAATACGACGCGCTCGGGCGCATGGTGGCGCGGGAAACCGACCAGCACCGCACCGAGTACCGCTTCAGCGCGCTGGCAACAGAAATCCGCCGTTATGCCTACAGCGAGTGGCGGCAGTCGGTTATCGATATGCGCGAGCCGCAGAGCAGTGACGTCATCATCCTGACGCGTAACAAGCTCGGTGACCTGGTCAGTGAAGAGAACGCGTCCGGCAAATATGAACACCAGTACGATGCGTTAAGCAACCTGAGTGCGACCACGTACCCGGACGGGCGGCAGATGCAGTACCTGCGTTACGGCACCGGGCACCTGCTGGAGATGCAGCTTGTTTTCGGCGGCAAAACGCTGCCGG